>CAZYDF010000022.1:0-57170 GCA_964645855.1 uncultured Occallatibacter sp. | reverse complement strand
CTGGTCGGCTAAAATCACACCTGTTGCACTTGGAGCTTGAATCCGCCGTGCCCCATCCTTGACCGCGTCTTTTGCGGGCAAGGGTGGGATCGCAGGAATCTCCCTCGGAATGCCGTGCGCCCATCTCTCTCCATCTGAAAATTAGGGTGCCCCGGGTCCCTCGCAATTGGGGACCCGGGATAGGAAGGAGCAAGGACCTTCAGGTCCCTGAAGACTCGCGCAAAAATCCGGGGTTTCAACCCCGGACGTCTTCCTGCGCTGCACAGCGCCCTTTCAGGGCGCACGGGGATTTTGGGGATCGCAAACCCAGGGCTGCGCCTGCGGCTGGCCCTGGGCTACTCGCACCACGCCCCGGACGGGGCGCGACAAGCCGTGCCGTGGTTTCTGAAACCATCGATTTATCTATCCCAGGTCTCAAAATCGAGACCTGGGGCACCCGTCAAGTACCGTCCGACAAGTAGAGCTCAGAAATGGCCATTACATCCGCGTTCATAATCCCTTCGCTTGATTTCGCAATTGAAATCGGTGGACTTAGGCGACCCGTGGGGGATCGCCCTTCCACTTAGAGAACGCCACTATATAGAGCACTATCAGGTTAGCCAACGGCACGAGCATCACAATCGAGAGTACCGGTTGAAAACCTGCTTTTTTGAAGATAACCCAGAACGGCGGGACAGTGAGAAGCCAAACCGTACTCAGGACAAAAAGCGGAATGAGGTTGATGAGCAGAGGCGAGGGAGAATTAACTGGCGTCACCTTGATCGTAACGTTCACCCGAGCGGCGAGCAGCGCTTTCTCCAATTCTTCATGGTTGGGTGGCAAGATCGTCTCGAATTGCATCTGGGGCGAGATTTTCAGGTGACCGTGAAGCTCATTGCCATCAATCACCGCATCTTGAACATCTCCGTTCTTTATCTTTTCGAAAAGATCAGAGTACGCGATTTCTGGCTGGTTTTTGCTCGTGCGCTTGCATCCGACATAGCCCAAGCTCAACATTGCAAACGACAGGACTAAGGCGGAGGCAAGAAGTGTCTTAGCAGTGGAAATCATAAATTGCAATCTCCTCTTTGACTGAAATACTGCGCCCGTGAATTATAAGTTCTAGTGGCGGCTTCCCAACATCTGACCATCCGAAAATCATCGTGAGCCCCAGGTCTCGATTTTGAGAATCTGGGATCGAAACGGCCTTACCTACACAACCGCAGGCTCGACGCTATCCCCGCGCAACCTGCTTCGCCGCCATCTTTTCGCTCCGCAGCAACCAGTAATGAAATCCATCCACAATCGCCACCATGGCGGCCTGGTTCAGATCGCTGGAGACGCCGGCGGTGATCCACGGTTCGTGGCCGTCGGCATGGAAGCTGACCGTGACGCGCACATGCGCTGCCGTATCCTGGGCGCTCACGTCGATGGCTGTCACCGTGAAGGTGCCCAGCCGCATCCGCTGCGTCTCCGGATACCACTTGACCAGTTCCTGACGTAGCGCGCGAGTCAGCGCGTCTACCGGGCCGGTGCCCTGCGCACGGGAGGTGGCTACGGGCGCGCCATCGACAGAAAGCACGACCGAAGCCTGCACGTAGCGGTCACCGGTCTCGTCCGATTCGTCCAGCACCCGCCAGCTCTTGGCCTGAAAGCGGTCCGGCAAGGTGCCGAGCACGCGCATGGCGGCCAGGCGGAAGCTGACCTCGCTCACCGTAAACGCTCCGCCCTCGATCATCGCTGGGTTGGCGTCCATCAGCGCCTGAGCCTGCGCGGAGCTGAGCGGCACGCCCAGTTGCTCGCTGAGCAGCACCACGTTGGCCCGGCCCGATTGCGCGTTGACCCCGATCACCGGGTTGGCGCCCACGCGGGTCGGATCGCACCATAGGTACGCACCCGGATTCTTCTTCTCGCTGGACCCGTGCATGCCGGCCCAGGTGCCAAAGGCTCCCGCGCCTGCAATGGGCACGCCATGGGGCGGCTCCAGACCAAAGGCCGCATAAGCCGTGTTGGCCAAGCTGGTAAGCCCGCTGAGCTGGCTGTCGGGAACAAACTGCGCTTCGCCCCGCAACTGCATGCCGCCGATCATGGTGGTCAAATTCACGTTGCCGCAGCGCTCGCCGGTGCCCAGCAACGTGCCCTGCACCTGGGCCGCTCCGGCCAGAATGGCGGCGCGACTGTTGGCCACTCCCAGGCCGCGATCCGTGTGCCCGTGAAAGCCGAAAGCTGCGTCAGGATGATGATGCACCAGAGTTTCAAAAGTAAAAAAAACCTCTTCCGGGCTGGCGCCGCCGGTGGTGTCGCAGACAACAATGCGGCTCACCTTTTGCTCCGCGCACTGGGCCACAACCTGATGGAAGTAGTCGTAACTGCGCTGGCCAAACTCCTGGTCGCAGAGCTGGCCGCACTCGCGGCGACGGCAGGCGGCGTCCATGGCGTGCTCCAGATCGACGATCACTTCCAGGCCGTTGTCTTGCAGGCAGGCGATGGTCTCGCTGGTCATGCGCAGATTTTCTTCGGGCGTGGTTTCGAGTGAGCGCTCCACGTCCAGCAGACGTGACTTGACCACCACCACCGCAACCGGAATCCGGTTGCGCCGCTCCAGCATGAAGCGAACATCGGGCCAATCCTCCACGCGCGCGCCGCGGCCGCGGGTGCGGCCAAACAGAGCCAGCCGCATGGGGCCAACGTCAACGCCCTCCAGAGCCCGGCTGAGGTCGCCCACAAACTGGTTGGAGCCGGCAAAACCAATCTCCGCGTAGCGAAAGCCAAAACCGGCCATGCGTTCCAGCAGCATCACCGCGTTGGGGACTGAGATTTCGAGGTTCGGCTGCTGCAGTCCGTCACGCAGACTGGTGTCGAACAGTTCAACTCTTCTGGGTTCCATCGGTTCCATCCGGGACTTGGGGTTGCACGGGAGCTACGCGAAAGACAGCATGGCCCGAAGAGGCCGCAATGAACCTATCATATCGTGATCGGGGCCATGATCCGGGGTCTAGATGTGGGGCAGAGGTGAAGCCAGAACTACACCATGTGAGCGGTTTCGGGAACCTGCACACATGGGCTCAGTGGGAGTCGGAGGAGTAGCACCAAGCAAGAATGCGCACGATCTCATCGGACACGTCCGGGTGCAGGCGGCGGAAATCCGCCGTAGCGCGCTCCACCATGCTGGTCAGGTCCGGAGCGGTGCGGTAGGCATCGGAGGCGTAAAAATCCTCTTCCAGCCTGCCGATAATCGCCAACAGGGATTCCGCCTCGGAGGTCTCAAACTGCGCCAAAATACGGGCATCGTCGCGGCTGGGCACACGGCTGGTTCCCCAACCGGACCAGATGCGCACCGCATCGGCCAGTTCCGCTCCATCCAGGAGAATTGCATCATCCATCGCAGCGCCTCTACTCCGCGGTTGGTTTGATTAGAAAGACCCCATCCAACACAGAAAGCATGCTACCACCGTGGACCAGTATCTGGGACATGAAAAATGGACGGTTGCCCACGCACGCCTATAGATCCGACAATTAAATTGTGTCACTCTATCCCACCCATCCCGCACAAAACGCGGAATGGATGGGACACCCTGTCGTCAGCATTCATGGGCTGGATCTATCAACGACCGGCCAGTTCCCTCTCCCGCACAGAAAAACACGCGACCGGCCATTGTGGCGACCGGTCACGTGCGTTGAAGGCCTGCTGTTTCTATCTCTCCTTTGGGACGTGCTGGGTGCCCTTCCGGTTTGACTTACTGCGCGGCACCGGCCGCGTGCTTCTTGGGTGCGTGCTTTGGCGGCAGGGGCTTGCGCACAGCGGGCTTCACTTCGGACTCATTTACGACGGCAGTTCCCGCCACATCGGCCGTGAAGCTCGCGCCGGTCGGCACCAGGTAGTTTTCCACCTTCATGCTGTCGGCTGGGCCGGTGGCAACTCCGATGCGCGAGGCCTCGATGCCCTTCTCCGCCACCAGGTAGTCCTTAGTATTCACCGCGCGCTGGGCGGCAACATCTTCCACCTGAACAGCGCGGCCGTGCTTCTTCGTCTTCCGGGGAGTCTTCTCTGCCGTGCTGGCGTTGCCCACCACAACCACTTTGGCCTCCGGCTGGCGTGCCAGATCCAGGGCAACACCGTCCAGACAGGCCTTGGCTTCGTTGTCGACGCGGGTTGGCCGCTTGGCATCCCTGCTGAAGTCGATGGAGCAAAGCGCCTGGGCATGCGGCGTGGGAGCCACGTAGGGCGCCAGGATAGTGACGCTGGTGTTCGCCGTAGCCGTTTGTCCCTTGTCGTCGGATACCGTGCAGGTGATGCTCGTACTGCCCGTTGGCGCGCCAGAGGAGTTGAAGGTGGCGCTCGCGCCATCACCGCTTACCGCGCCGGCGGTGGCCGCATAGCGATAGGTCAGCGGGCGGTTCTGCGGGCTCACGCCGCGGGCCGCAACCTGAGCTGACTCACCCGGCTTGAGGTTGCTGGGCGTGGCCGAACAACTCACCGTGGGTGGCTCAAAGGCCCTGACCGTGAAAGTAGCCGAGGAGGCCGCGGCCTGCCAAGGCTTCAGACCCTCCTGCCCCGTCTTGCCCTCCTTCACCCCGCAGTGGACCGTGTAAGCGCCAGGAGCCAGAGCCAGGGTTGCCACCGCGGCCGTTGTCCCGTTGCCGGTTACGCCGTCACCGCTCCAGGTGTACACCTGATGCAGCTTGGGATTCAGCCCCTCCGCGGTCGCGGTCAGGGTGACCGGATCGCCGGCAAAGACAGCGGCCGGACTTGCCGTGCAAGCCACGCTCACCGCTTTGGGCGCGGCCGCCGCCAGGTGCCAGACCACGCCTGCCGAGAGGCGCAGATCGTTCTGCAGATTGGCCGCGTCGTTGGGGAAGGCGGTGCGCACATAGTCGGCCTCCACCAGGCGCAGGCCTACGTTCTTGGTCAGGTAGTAGTTCAATCCCCCACCCGCCTGAATGGCCAGCGAACCGGCGCTCGAAGTAGGCGCGGGCAGCGCCGGATAGAAGCTGTTGAAGCCATGCGACCAGCCGAACAGCCCCTGCCCGTAGAGCTGCACGCGGCGGCCGTTGCTAGCGCTGTTCGGCGCCTTCCAGGCCGTCCACGCATAGCGTGGGCCAGCCATGATGGCGATCTTGTTCACATCGATGCCGGACGTGACGTTGGAAACATGATCGCCGGTTACCGCGGCGGCAATACCCAATCCGCGATAGAAATTCACCGCGGCATCCGCGCCGCCGCCCTTGAACCAAAAACGGGGCTGGCCAGGAACCACCTGGGAGGACTCGGCCGCAAAGGTCGCGGCCAGATCCACGGAGAAGGTCTCAGGTGCAACCGATTTCTGGCTTTGCTGGGCCATGCCCGCCGCCGTTGCCACCATCATTGCGCCCACCAGGAGCATCTTTTCGTACTTCGAAATCCGCATCTCAAGTTCTCCTTGTTACTCAACCGTCAGAGTGACTGTGGTGGAGCGCGACAGGGTGCCCGAGTTACCAGACACGTTGACCGTGTAGCTCTGCATGGGCTGACCAAAGAAGCCGATGGTGGAGCCGCAGCCGCTTAATCCAGCCGCAACCGAGACGCTGGCCGCCATAAGCAGCAGGATGGACAGCATGCGGTTGAAGCGCTTGCCGGCCCGGCGCAAACGCCCCGCAAAGGGCAGCAGCAACAGAGCCATCGCGAAGGGCGCGCCTTTTTGCCACGGGTTACTGGGAGCCCGTTGCATGGCCGTGGCTTGCGGTACTTGAATCGTCAGCGTCAGGGTGGCCGTCCCCGTGTTGGCGGCAAGGGAGGACGGGGTGAGGGTATAGGTGTATCCGGTGGGCAATCCGTTGAGGGCAAAGTTGATTGCCGCCGGGAAGGTGGTGGCCGGGCTCACCGGGCTCACCGTAAAGGTGAAGGCGACCGCGGAGTTGGGAAGCGCCGTGATCGTGGCCGTCTGGGCGTTGATGGTAAAGTCGGCCACCACTTCGGTCAGCGGATTTGGGGTTGCGCTCGCCGGTCCGGCAAAGTTGCCATCGCCGGTGTAGACGGCGGTGATGCTGTGCGACCCGGAGGCCATGCTACTGAGCGCGCAGCTTGCCGTCGCACTGCCGTTGCTGGAGTTTGCGCCCAGCGCCTGGCTGGTGCAACCGGTAATCGCCACGCCGCCATCGTAGAAAGCCACATGGCCCGTGGGGCCAGCCAGCGTGCCAACGGCTGGAGCCGCCACAAAGCCCACCGTCGCGGTCAGCGTGACCGCGTTGCTGGTAAAGGCCGGATTGTTGTTCGACGACAACACCACCGAGGGCGTTGCCTTCTGGATGCTCAACGTGCCGTTGACCATCCAGAACGTGTAATTGGCCGCGCTCAGCGTACCAATTGCCGTGGTAATAGGATATTGGCCCACGCCGCTGTTGGCGGTTGCCGTGCTGGTGAGCGAAGCGGCTCCGCTCACCACGCTGCTTGGGTCGCCGTTGACCAATCCACTATAGCTGGCCGAGTAGGTTGGAAGCGCCTGCCCATAGGTGATCGTAGGCGAGGCCGCCGTCACCGTCAGCCTCACCTTGTCAATCGCCAGGGACACCAGCGTACTGCCGGTGCTGGGCGAGCCGTTGTAGCTGCTGTTGGTGTCAGTGGCAACCACCGTAAAGCTGTAGCTGCCAGCCGCCGTCGGCGTTCCGGTCAGGACGCCCGAGGAACTCAGGCTCAACCCGGCAGGCAACTGCGATCCGCCTGCCAGAGCAAAGGCATACGGCCCGATTCCGCCACTGGCCGCAACACTCTGGCTATAGTTGGCGCCATAACTGCCATCCGTCAGCGTTGCAGGCGTCACACCAACTACGGCCACGTTGATCAGCAGCGAGTAGCCCTGGGTAGCCGTATCGCCGTTGCTGTCGGTCGCGGTAATGGTGAAGCTGAATGCCGTGGAACGGCCGACGGTAGGCGTTCCACTCAGAACGCCGGCCGAGCTCAGGGTAAGTCCGGTGGGCAATCCGCTGGCCGAGTACGTGATGTTTCCGATCCCGCCCGTGGCCGGGTTGATCGTGCTGGGCGTGTAACTGACTCCCACCTGTCCGGCAGCCAGCGTGGTGGTCGGCAGCACCATGGCGAGCACTCCGAACTGGTTGCTGTTGGCCGTAATGGTGTAGGGACCGGCCGCAGCCGTGCCGATCAGGTATTCATTGGTCAGAGTGACTGCTGTGTTCACGGCAATGCCGTTGTAGGTTGCCGCGCCTGTCGAGACCGTATTCTGGCTAGTTGTGCCCGACAGCGTTCCGACGTTGGCACTCAGCGCGATGGGCGCTCCGCTGACGTTCAGGGCAGCGGCTTGGCCGGTAGCGGGATTCAGGTCGTACAACTGCACCACCGGAGCCGTGGTCAGCGTTACCGCCGCATTCTGCTGGCTGGTGGGCGCCGCGAGAAAGCTCAGCGAGTAAGCCGTCTGCACCGCGCCGGCATCCAAGCAATCCCCGTCGCCGTTCGTATAGACACCCGTCGTACGCGGATTGCCGCGTTGATCGAGCGTGGGGACGGCCAGGCCGCCAGCGGGTGTCTGCGTGCCGGCGCAGATGCCGGCGCTGCCCGGCAGGGGCAGCATGGTCTGGGTTGAGCCGCCGTAATAGCCCAACGAGGATAGATGGGCGCTCGCGTACACATTGCCGCCGTCGTCGTTGGTGATGGAGCCATTGATGTCTTCGCCAAACAGGTTGTTGGCCAAGGTAACGGTGGTGTTGAAATTGTCGTTTGAGATGGCACCGCCGCAGGTGGAGCAACCGGCCTGCATCACATCGCCGCCAAAGGTGCTGTCGGTGACCGTCAGAGTGCCAGCGCTTGCGGGCACGCCGAAACTGGGCGAGGTTCCGGCAATATAAATGCCGCCGCCCCAGTTGGCGTGATTGCCGCTGAAGGTGCTGTCGGTGACCGTTACAGCGGAGTAGCTGCCAATGCCGCCGCCGTTCATCGAGGTGTTGCCGCTGATGGTGCTGCCCACAACGGTCAGCGTGGAGCCGAGGTCGTTGTAGACGCCGCCGCCCATCGATGGAGCCCCAGGATACCCATTGGCGATGTTATGGACGATGGCGACGTTGGTCAGCGTCAGCGAGCCGGTGGTATTCGAGTTATAAATGCCACCGCCGTTGCATGGGTTGCCCGCGTTCTGGCAGTTGCCGTTGCTGATGGTCAGCCCGGAGATGGAAACCGTTCCTCCGGTGATCGAGAAGACGCTCACCAGATTCCCGCCGTCGATGCTGAGCAGATTCGCTCCGGGTCCAACAATGTTCACGCTCGTGTTGATATTGAGCGCCCCGGTGGCGGCCAAGGAGTAGACGCCAGGAGTGCTGGAGCCGGGCTTCATCGGCGTAATGCCGGCCGCGGAGTGAACCCCGACGGTGGCGTCCAGCGCGCTGGCAAAGGTGATCTGCGGCGGGGTCGCCATGAAGCCGCTTTCCGCAGCCGCCGTGGCCATGGCGTCGCGCAGGGTGCAGGAGGTTGGGTTCACGGTTGAATCGGTGCAGTTGGTCACCACGCCGCTGGCGTCATCGGTCAGCGTGGTCACCACAATGGTCGGAAGCACGGTGGAGAGGCTGAAGGTATTGCCGGCCTGCGCGCCATTGGCGTCCACCACGGTGACGGTATAAGGCGCCGTGGGGCTGATCGCCGTGGGCGTGCCTGTAATCGCACCGGTGGCGGTGGAGAAGTTGAGCCCTGCGGGCAACGACGGCGATATGCCATAGTTGAATGGAACCGTTCCGCCACCGCCGGTTACCGGCGTGAACGGGGTCACCGGCTGGTTCAAGGGCAACTGCGTACTGGGAACAGCCTGCGTAGCCGTCACCGCCGGGTTGACGGTCAGCGTGAAGTTTTGCGTGGCTTTGGGGCTTACGCTATTGCTCGCGGTGATAGTGAGCGGGTAGATTGCCGCCGTTCCCGCTATCGGCACACCTGACAAGCTTGCTGTCCCGTTGCCGTTGTCCTGAAATAGGAGGCCCAAAGGAAGGTTGCCGAAGGTAAGCGCCAGCGACGGCGCAGGCGTGCCTGTAGTGGTCACTGTGAACGAGCTGGGCGTGTTCAACGTAAAGCTCGCACCACTGGCGCTGGTGATCGTGGGAGCCGTGCTCACGGCCGTCCCCACCAGGAAGATGGTCTGGGTTGCCTTGGGGGCGGCATTCAGATTGTTGTCGGTCAGCGTCACGCTGCCAACGACCGTTCCATTCACGCTGCCGGTGGGAGCAAACTCCACGCTCAGGTTGCAGCTTGTTCCCGCGGTCAGTGAAAAGCCGGTTGTGCAATCCGACGGGGTTCCGCTGCCCGGCTCCTGCGTAAAGTACTGCGCCACGCTCAAGCCCGGCGCGACCGCTGTCAGCGTCGCATTGCCGATGTTGGAAACCGTAGCTGACAGCTGCGCGCTGGTCGAACCAGAGTCAACTGCCTGGGTGAAGGTCAACAAAGGCGGGGTGGAGCGCGCAATTACACTAATGACGCCATTGCCCTTGTTGGCAACATAAATGTTCCCGTACCTATCCAGCGCCAAGCCAGCGGGCTCATTGAAGGCGGTGCTCAGCGTGGTCACGCAACTCGCGTTCGCGCAGCCTGCCGGCATCACCTTCACCGCACCGCTGGCGTATTCGGCAACGTAGACGCTTCCGCTTGCATCCACGGCAACAGCTACTGGTTCAGCAAATGTGCCGCCCAGCTTGGTCACGCAACTCGCGCTCGCACAGCCCGGCGTCATCACCTCCACGGCACTGTTCAGAGAATCGGCGACGTAGATCTTTCCGCTCCCGTCCACCGCCACGCCTGTGGGGTTCAGGAAGCCAAAGCTGCCACCCAGCGCCGTCACACAACTGGTACTTGTGCAGCCCAACGGAATCTCCTCCACCAAATTGAGGTTGGAATAGGCAACGAAGACATTCCCGATCTGATCCACGGCAATCCCGCCGGGAAGACCGCTGCCCGTGCCGCCCAGCGTCGTCGTGCAACTCGCACTACCGCAACCCGGAGGCATCTTCTTCACTTCATCGTGATTGGTGTCGGCAACATAGACGTTTCCGCTTCCATCTACGGCCACGGCGCCCGGGAAGCTGTAGCCTCCGCCCAGCGCCACCCCACAACTCACACTTGTGCAACCCACCGGAATCTCACTGACCGGCAACGTAGGGTTGTACCCGTTATCCCCAACGTAGAGGTTCCCGGCCCCGTCCACAGCCACACCATAGGACGCCGCAAAACCACTCGCCAGCGTGCCTACGGTGCCTGGCGAATAAGCTATCTGCGGCCCGGTACCCGCGCCATAAAGCTGGACGCTGGCCAGCACGGCGTTCGAGCCGTCTTCAATCACCACCGCGCCCATGCGCTGGCCGGGGTACTTGGGGGCAAAGGTCAGATCCACCGAGCAGGTGGTAGCGGAAGTATAGGTCTGGGCCTTGCAAAGGGTGGTGCTGCTGTCCGGCGTGTTAGCCGCAAAGTCCAAGCCCGGCGCACCCTGCGTCAGGACATTGATGGAGCCAATGGTAGTGCCCGCGCCCACGCTGAACCATACCGTAGCCGTCTGGCTGCAAGGCGAGGGAGAGGTTGCGCCAGTCGGGCAAACGTTTGCCGTACCCAGGTTCATCGCGCCACCTTGCAACGTCCAGGTGTCGTTCAAATAGCCGGAATTACTCCCTGCGAAAAGCACCACCTGGCCGGTGGCCGTGTCGTACGCCATCACCGCGGTTTCTCGCGCCGCAGGGCTAGTGGCCAGACTGAGCTGTGTCCAGGTGCTGCCATCCCAGGTCCAGGTGTCGCTCAAACTATCAGTAGCGTCAGCGCCGCCAAACAGCACCACTTTGCTCCTGGAACCGTCGTACGCCATTGCCGCTGCCGCTCTCGCCGAGGGGCTTGCGGCCGGGCTCAGTTGTATCCAGTTGCTCCCATCCCAGGTCCAGGTATCGCTCGCATAGCCACCAGAGCCCTCGCCACCACCAAAGAGCACCAGTTGGTTCCTCGCTGTGTCGTAGGTCATTGAAGGAACGAATCTCTCTGAAGGGCTTATCGCCGAATTCTGCCGTGTCCAGGAAGTCCCATCCCAGGTCCAGGTATCGTTCAAAAT
Organism: uncultured Occallatibacter sp.; assembly: GCA_964645855.1. Classification (GTDB taxonomy): domain Bacteria; phylum Acidobacteriota; class Terriglobia; order Terriglobales; family Acidobacteriaceae; genus Telmatobacter. The sequence goes on along the minus strand of CAZYDF010000022.1, from coordinate 46,140 downwards.
ATTGGAACCATTATCGCCGCCAAACAACACGACCTGACTGTGCACCACGTCGTACGCCATCGACGCGCCAACTCTCCCCGAAGGGCTTGTGGCAGGACTGAGCTGTGTCCAGGTCGCCCCATTCCAGGCCCAGGTATCATTGAAATTGCTGGAACCGGTCCCGCCGCCAAACAGCACCACCTGACCCATCGCGCTATCGTAGGCCATTGTCGCGCCAGCTCTCGCCGAAGGGCTTGTAGCCGGAGTGAGCTGTGTCCAGGTGACCCCATTCCAGGTCCACGTATCACCAAGAAGACCGGAACCGTTCCCGCCGCCAAAGAGCAGCAGTTGGCCTGACGCAGCGTCGTAGGCCATTGCCCCGCCTGCTCTCGCCACGGGGCTGGTAGCCGGACTCAACTGCGTCCAACTCGGCACCTGAGTTACCGACTGCGCACTGGCCCGCGCGCCCCCACCGACAAGCAGCAGCACCGCCGCCGCCATCGCTTTGGCGGCAATCCAGCGCACCGCCGACACACGCCAGGCTGGCTTGCGGCTGCGGTGCAGGCTGAATTCACGGTTGAAGACACTGCAGGTAGCGCGGAACTGCGCGGACAGATGGAGCAAATCGCGATCAAACATAGTCACCCTCTTCAATTCCGTTCAGAAGACGCCTTCCCGTCCATGGAGGACGGACAGGCAGCCGCCACGCCGAAGATTCTGTTGACACTGAGTCTGCGGGCACGGTTGCTGGTTTATGCCATTCGGAGGCCAACCTCGGCGATCCACTCTACGCGCACCTAAGTAAATCATGGGGGATGCGACATACAATGGGTCACGCCAAGGCGCAATGCCCGGGGCTTATCGTCCGAATAAGAGTGCTCTTGGGAATACGCAAGGATTCTAGCACAGGCCTATCGCAGAAATATTTCACTCAAGGGGAGTTAACAGGGCAAACGCATCTAAAGAGTGAGGCGATCCCCCGGCTCCGCCGGGGTGGCAGTAGTCGTTCGACATTTACGGGAGACCTTCATGATCTTGATCTTGGTGGATTGCGGGGACACCTGCGGTGGGGCCAAAGCGCTTCGCGGCATTGCATGCAGCAGCCTTTGTGCCGTCCCTACGGGACTCCGGGGGTATTTTTGTGGAAGCTTTCCCCACCTTGAAAGGTGGGGCTAACATGTACTGCTCCTACGGCGCGGGGTTCATGGCGGCGTGAGCAGTTAAGCTTGCTGAGCGAGGTTTCCGGCCAGGCCCCCTTTGAGGTGCCTCTGACCGTAAAGCCCCCGGCTCTGCCTGGGAATATTTACAATTGCTTCGGAACAGGCAACGAAGATAGAACACAGGATATTGGGTTCATGAGCTTTGTAACAGGGCATGACTAAAGTCATGCCCTGTTAAAAAACCCTCGTGGAAATCGGTAGGTGGGATTTAGATGCGCTTGCCTTGGGGAAGTTAACGACCCATTCCCGGTTGAGCATCCCGCGCTCCGCAACCCACCCCGGATCGGGCATTGACGAACTTGTCGATAACTCAGAAGTTATTCCGGTCCGAGGACGATCGAGCCGTTGCAACTCCTGAGCAGGCAAAAGACCTCAAAAAATTGTCCAGATGCTGTCATGCGCGGAACCCGTCCGCGGCCAGGACCAATGCTTCCAATCCGCGCTCCATGCGGGCCGACTTATCGCCAGCCCGCGTCTCTCTTACGGCCGCACCACTTCCACCACCTGCGCGTCCGGTCCGTTCCACGCCGCCGCACCTTCGTGCGTGAACTGCTGCTTCCCATCGCTCCAGCGCAATTTTGTAACGGAACCGGCGCCCTTTTCGTACGCATAGGTAGTGCCATCGTCGTTGAAGAGCATGAACGCTCCATCCGCTCCCGGATACACGCGCACCCGCGCAATCCGCTGCGACTGGTCGGCGCTCAAAACCGTGCTACCCATGGGCACAATCGCTCCGGCTCGCACAAACAGGGGCATGCGATCAATCGGCGCAGCGGCCACGATGGTCTGCCCGCCCTCATATTTTTGATTGGTCCAGAAGTCGTACCACGCCGTGCCTGCCGGCAGATACACCCTGCGGCTCACTGCTCCCTGTTCTGTCACCGGCGCAACCAGAAACGCTGGCCCATACATGTACTCATCGCGGATGTCGGCCACTTGCGGGTCGTTGCCAAAGTCCATGAAGAGCGCACGCAAAAACGGCGCCCCTGTTTGGTACGTTCCGTAGGCCGCCGAGTAAGTGTACGGCATCAGCTCGTAGCGCAGGCGCAGATACTTTTCCAGAATCGTTCCAGCCTGTTTGCCATAGCTCCACACCTCGTTGTGCATGCGCTCGCCGTGCGTACGCATCACCGGCAAAAACGCGCCCCACTCAAACCAGCGCACGAACAGTTCGGGATAGTCCTCGTAGGTGCCAATGTTCTCCAGCGCATCGCTGGCATCGATCAGCGGCTTGTGCCCCGCATGATATCCGGCCGGAAGCTGCGGCGAAAAGAAGCCTGCAATGTCCGTATCCCAGTAGGTCTGCCCACTGGCCGCAAAGTTCAACCCTGCCGGAACGGACCGCCGCAGCATGTCCCAGTTGGCCACAATGTCGCTCGACCAAAAGACCGTGCCATTGCGCTGCGCACCCAGATACGAGGCCCGCGCCAGGATCAGTACCCGCTTGCTGTCGCCAAAGTCACGCCGGAAGCCCTCATACACCGACGCCGTGTGAAACAGCGGGTAGACGTTGTAGTAGCGCAACCCGGAGCCAATCGAGAACACATCATTTGCGGGGTCCACATCCGGCTCCGTCTCATCCAGCCAGATGGAGTCAAACCCGTACGGCTTCACATAGCGGTCGCGAATCTTTTCCCACCACCACCACGCTGCCTCTGGATTGGTGGTGTCGATGTTCGGGCCCACCTCTTTTGTGTAATGGCCGCGGTCCGGCGTGCCATCCTTGCGCGTAATCAGCCAGTGCTTGGCCAGCAACGTCTCATAAAACTGCGTGCCCTCGGAGTAGTGCGGCCACACGCTCAGCATGGTCTTTACGCCCATGGCGTGCAGTTGCTGATTCATCGCCGCGGGGTCTGGCCAGCGCGCGGGGTCCAGATCCATCTCCCCCTGCCGCGTCATATTCAAAAAGTCCACCACCAGCATGTCCAGCGGCAGCTTGCGGTCGCGATATCCCTTGGCCACCGCCAGCGCCTGCTCCTGGGTTGGATAGATCGCCTTGCTCTGGATGTAGCCGTACGCGCCCTTGGGCAGCAGATGCGTCACCCCGGTCAGCTGCCGATAGCCGCTGTAGATCTGATCGCTGTTGGCTCCGGCAATCACAAAGAAAGAAACCCGGTCGCCGATCTCCGACGACCACACGGTCTGCAGATTGAATCCCACATTCACCGTGGTGCGCGACGGGTTGTCCCACACCACGCCGTAGTTCCGGCTGGACACCATGAAGGGCACGCACACATTCTCGCCACCCACTGCGTCGTAATCGTGCCAGCACTTGATCTGGTGATCGCGCAAATCCAGCACGCCCTGCTGCTGCTGGCCTAGCCCGTAGTAGTGCTCCTCGGCCGGCGCATCAAAGGTGGCTGAAACGCGCGACGCCTCGCCACCCTGGTTCGGCGCCATCTGCCAACCGCGCATGGTCAGCAGCGGCTTGCCCTCCGCCGTCTGCACAGCGATCAAATCATGAAAAGGATGGTTGCGATTGCCCGTGTCGTAGAAATAGGTCCGGCGCAGCTTCAGGTTCAGCTCATCCAGCGGCAGCCCTTTGGCGCCGGTTGCGCTCTCGGCGGGAATCCGAACCATCATCTGCCCCGAACGCAGCGTCTGGGTGCCGTCCGCATCGCGCTCCTGGCTCCAGCCCGCGGGCAGCGACGCGGCCGTAATTCCGTAGCCTGCGCCGGCCAGTGCTGATGCCTTGTCCCGACTCAGGGTGATGCGCACAATCCCCGCGCCGTAGGGCTCCACCAGCAGCGTCCGGCCTTCGCGCTCCACCACCAGCCGGGCGGCCTGCTCCTGGGCGCATGCAACCTGTGCCAGCAATGCCAGCGCGCACACCAGAGCCCCGGCCCTCAGCCAAACTGTTCTCTTCGTCAAGAGTCCCACGGCAACCAATCGCAAACAAGACTTCATGCGTACATCCTCTCCCAGGCAGAGAGCGTCTTCCAGGCTTCACCTCAGCCTGAAGAGCAACTCTTTTGTCAGAGAGATTCTAGCGCGAATCAACTTTGTTTGTTTGCGCCCAGGAGGACGACAGACTCCACTCAATCATGCCCTTCCGAGGCGTCACGCAATCCTTTACCTCGCACCCGGCCTTCGTCCTGCTGGAGATTGCCGGGCACACCGGGTCTGCCTTCCGCTTGCGATCCCTGGTCAGAGATGAATCAAGCCACGCTGCAGCGCCGCGATCGCAGCCTGGGTGCGATCCGTCACGTTGAGCCGCGACAGAATGACGCCCACGTGGCACTTGACCGTAGCCTCGGTAATGCCCAGGTCGCGGGCAATCTCCTTGTTGCTTCTGCCCTTCACGATCAGGTTCAGCACTTCGCGCTCGCGCTGGCTCAGATCAGAATTCGGCGTCCTTGTGGAGAGCGCCCGCGAAACCGGGGACGGCAGAAACCTTCCCCCCTGATTGACGCGGCGCAGCGCACCCACCAAAGCCTCATGGGGCATGCCTTTGATGATGTAACTGCGCGCGCCGGCCTCCAGAGCCTGATGAATATCCTCGTCGCCCTCGTAGGTGGTCAGCACCACGAACTTGGAGTTGGGATGGCGCGCCATGATCGCGCGAATGGCATCCACCCCGCTCATGCCTGGCAGACGCAGATCCATCAGCGTAATGTCGGGCAGATGCTGCTCGAACAGTTCGATGGCCTCTTCGCCGCTGCCGGCCTGCGCAATGGCCGTCATGTCCGGAGTGGCGTTCACAATGGTCGCAATGCCAAAGCGCATGATCGGATGGTCATCCACAATCAGGACCTTGATCTTGCCCTCTGCTTTTTGCGCTTCCTGCTTGTCCATCGCGCTCCCCAGGGTTGCGTACGGCATCATTCTATCGTCCCAGCGCGGGGCGCGCGCCCGTTTCATTGTGATCGAAGGCCGTGATGATGGGCAGAACATTGCCCTCCTCATCAAAGAAGCTGCGCGCTCGCAGCTCGTGTTCGGCGGCCGGCTCCCACCAGAAGACGCCCCAACCCAAGCCGTTTGGAATGGCGCGGACAGCCGCATCCACGGCCATCAGATGATCGCGCTGTCCCTCCGGAGTCTCCGGAAAGTCGATCTTCTTGTTGGCCGATTCGGCGGCCGGCTTCCAGTTGGTCGCCGTCTCCACCACGATGATCGGATGCCGGTAGCGCAAGGCCAGATCGTGCAGATTCTCCCGCATCCGGGCCACGCTGCCGTGCCAGAACGGATAGTAGGAGAGTCCGAGAATGTCAAAAGGAACATGGTGGGCGATGAGCGCATCCACATACCACTCGGCCGCATCCAAATCGCCGCTGCGCTCAATGTGAATCATGATGCGCGGCCTGGCATGGGTTCCGCGACCGGCATCGATGCCGGCAATGCCAGCCCTGAGCAGATCGGCCAGATTGTCCCAGTTATCGGGCAGTTTGCCATCGGGCCACAGCATGCCCTGCGTGATCTCGTTGCCCACCTGCACCATCTCCGGCATTGCACCTTCGCGGGCCAACGCGGCAATCACGTCGCGGGTATAAGTGCGAACCTGTTCGACCAGCTCCTTGTGCTTCAGCTTGCTCCACGCAACAGGAGTGGTCTGCTTGGCCGGATCGGCCCAGCTGTCAGAGTAGTGCAGATCGAGCAACACGTGAAAGCCCATCCCGCGCGCCCGTTTGGCCAGCGACAGCGTGTACGGAAGATCGTTGGGAAGCCTGTCCTTGCTCGCGGCCGGATCCACAAACAGCCGCAAGCGAACCCAGTTGTAATGATGCTCGCGCAGCATCGCCAACACATCCTTCGGCTGGCCGCCCTCTTTGAACACAACCCCATCCTGCTCGCATTTGGGAAGAAAGGAAACATCGGCGCCAATGGCATAGAATTGCGCCGGTGCAGTGCGGACAAGCGCGCACAGCAGACCGAGCAGAGCAAGATTTTTGAAAATTCGCATCATGATGAAGCCTTGAGAATGGGGTAAGAGACGACAGGCAACGGAAACCGCTCCGTTGCCTGCCCTGGTGAAACTACGCCGAGGAAAGAAGTACCTCAGAAGTAGAACTTGGCCGCCAACGAAACTTCGCGATGACCGGTCTTGTTGCCCGCCGTGCCTGCGGCAGTATTGTTGTTAGTGCTGGGGCCGGGATTGCCGTTGGCATCAAAGCCCATGTACATATTCGGATCGTTGGGAAGAAACTCGTTCCACGCGTGGTTGAACAGGTTGAAGGACTCGCCGCGAACTTCCAGGCTGCGTTTGCCGCTAAACTTGAATGCCTTGAACAGCCCCAGCGAGTCGTTGATGTAAGCCGGCCCATGAATGTACGGCAGCCGGTAAGCGCCGTTGGACATCACGGTAGGTCCGGCAAAGCAGCTGGGGTTGAAGTACTGGTTCTTCTTCAGGCCCGTGCGCGGATCGCAGGTCATCCGCGGCACCGCAACCTCATTCGGAGTGCCGGTGGCAAACGAACTGTAGCTGCTCGGCTTGTAATTCGTGTAGGTGGATCCGCTCAGGCTGTAAGAAGCCGTGGTGTCGGCCCAGATGCCAATGGTGTTCTGGTTGACCGCGTACTCCGAGCCAAAGTTGTTGCCAATGGGTCCGCCGGGCATGGCCTGGAAGATGCCTGAAACCTGCCAGCCGTCCAGGCTCTTCTTCGCCATGCGACTGGAGGGCGCCAGCTTGCTGCCAAGCGCAGGCAGCTTGATGAAGTAACTCAGGCTGAGAATCTGGGAGCGGTCGAACGGAGTGGGGCCGTACCAGCGCTTCATGTTGAAGGCGTCTTCGGCGTTGTAAGCCAGCGTCTTGCCGAAGGTGTAGCTGCCCCAATAGTTCAGCCAGCCCTTTTGCCGGGTGACGGTAAACTGCAGCGCGTTGTAGTTCGAGTTCAGGTTGTGGAAGTGGGTGCTGATGTCGCCATAGAGGCTGTAGGGACGGTGCAACTGATCGTAGTAAGTGCCGTACCACGGGCCGCCATCGGCCGCAGGCGTCTCTGAGCCCGCCGGAACCGCATTGCGAACGCCATAGCCCACCAGGTTGTGGCTGGAGTTGCCCACGTAGTTGGCCTCCACCTTGTTGGCGCCCCAGAACTGATGCGAGACAGCCATGTTCCAGGAGTAAGTAACCGGGCTCAGGTGGTCGGAAGGATTCGCCGTGCCCCAGACAGTGGGCAGCGTGGCCGCCACGCTCAGCGTGGAGACCGTCTTCAGCGCATATTGCGTGGAGCCGGCCCACTGGTTGGTGGCCAGGAAGTTCGGCGGCGCCATGATGGCCGAGAAGGCGTTCACGCCGGGATCGTTGTAGTAGTTGGCGCCAAAGCCGCCGCGCACCACGGTCTTGCCGTTGCCCGCCAGGTCATAGGCAAAGCCCACGCCCGGAGCCAACTGGAAGCCGAGCGGCTTGGAGCCGGACATGGGCACACTGGACTTGGTGGCGTGCGACTCTAGGCCCGAGTAAGCCGGGTAGGCGTTGGCGGCGGTGCTCACGTAGTCGGCCGGGTTGAAGATGGCGATGCGGCCGCCGCGATCGTACCACCAGCCAATGTGGTTCACGCGCAGGCCGTAGTTCAGCGTCAGGCGCGAGCCCATCTTCCAGATGTCCTGCGCGTAAAAGTCGTAGCGCTGCAGCGCCATATCGGCCTCGATGTTGCCGCTGGTCTGGGTAAAGTTGGAGACGTTGCCCAGCAGCAGGTCGGCCCAGTCGTTGCCGGTCAGTGAGTCGTAGTTCTCGGTGTCCACCGAACCGTTGTCGGTACCCGTGGTGAGCAGATTGTAGCGGGCATACTGGGCGTAGAAGCCGGCCTTGATCAGATGCTTGCCCAGCAGGTACGTAAGCCCGTCGCTGAAGGTGTAGTTGTTCTGCGCGCCCAGGTAAGGTGGAGCTTCGCCGCCGCCGATGTAGAGCCCGCCCACGTTCTTCTCAAAGCTCACGTTGGGCAGCAGCGTGTTCTTGGTGGAGAAGATATTGGCGTAGGGGTAGTTGAGCGTCGACTTGGTGACTGCGGCCAGATTCCCCAGCGCGGTGCGCAGCGTGAAGCGCGTATAAGCCAACGAAGCCTGGTTGGTGAGCCGCGCACCCATGGTGCTGGTCAGGTTGATGTTCACCGAATTGGAAGCGTTCTTCTGCGTCTGCGCGGCCGGATACGGAACCATGTTCCAGGTGTTCCAGGGGCCGTAGGGCGAGGGATCGCTCTCGTTCTCATGATTGAAGCGAATCGAAGCGTGGTGGTTGTCGTTGATGGCGTAATCGAGCTTGAGCAAGTCCTGGTTGCGCGGCATGGACACGGTGAAGTCGGTGATCAGGTTGTAGCCGCCATGCTTGGAGGGATCGACGTTGGGCAGGGGCAGCGCGTTGAGCAGAATCTTGCCCGCCGGATCGATGTTGCCGCTGGCAATCTGTCCCCAGCTCCCGGAGCCATAAGTGGCGGCAACGCAGGCCGAGCTCCAGTAACTGCCGCTGCAGGGCTGAGCAGCAACGGGCCACATCAGGTAGCCATTACTTGCGTTCGAGAGCGAGCCCAGATAGCCGGTGTTGGTAAAGTCGCCCGTGCGCATGGCAGCCGTGGGAACCGTCGACTTGCGCGGCGAAAGGTCCACTTGCTGTTGCGAAATTTCGGTGGCGGCAAAGAAGAACAGCCTGTCCTTGAGCGCTTTGATCTGTCCCGTGGGCACCGCGCCGCCCAACTGGAAGGCCGGATACCAGAGCGAGGTCTGCGGCGCGGGAAGTCCGTTGGCCTTTTGCTGCCAATCGGCCGCGTTGAGCGCGTGGTTGCGGGCCGTCAACTGCACCAATCCATGGAAGTCGCGTCCGCCCGACTTGGTCTCGGTAGACACCACGATGGGGCCGTTGGGGTCGGAGACCGAGTAGGCCGCCGACTCCACCTTGAGCTCCGCAATCATGTCCACGTTGGGCGTCACCGCGGCCGAGCCGGCGGTGTTCAGATCGGAGACCGGAGCGCCGTCGCTGACCAGACTCACCTGATCGAAGCGGTTGCCGTTCACCGTGTAGGAGCTGGCGTTCTGCGTGAATCCCGCCGAAGCGCTGTTATACGCGCCGTTGAAGTTGCCCGTGTTGCCCGCGCCCGGAATCAGGCCCAGCAGCTCAATGGCGCTGCGGCCCTGGATGTTCATGTTGTGCATCTGATCGTCGGTGATGGTGTAGCTCACCTCGCCCGAGGTGCTGGGCGTCATCTCATCCGGCGCGGCGCTCACCGTCACCGAGGTGGTGGCTCCGGCAACCCCAAGCGCAATGCCCTTCAAGTCGATCTGGTCGTTGATGTGCACCGCGATGCCCTTGCGCACCAGCTTGTTGAAGCCGCTCGCACTCACTTCGACAGCGTAGGTTCCAACCGGCACGCCCACCAACGAGAAATAGCCGCGGTCGTCGCTCGCCGTGGAGCGGCGCACGCCAGAGGCCTCATCGACGATGGCAACCGTGGCGTGAGCAACCACCGCGCCGGTAGCGTCGAGAACCGTTCCTGTCATGGTGGCTGCATTGCCCTGCGCTTTAACCAGCGTGGTTCCGCACAGCAGCAGCAGAACTATGGATATCCCAATCAAGCATCTGTAGATCGACTGTTTCATAAGCAAATCTTCCTCCGGCCCCTTGAAGGTCCAACTCCAAAACTCAACACTTCGATGAAGCGAAAGGGCCTGCGCCCTGGCTCGTTGTCTTCTGGTACTTGTGAGCTCGTTCGATCATCGAATTGGATAGTAGCTAGGCGCTGCAAGGACTTTGATCCAACCAAAGTAGGATTGCACCAAGATAAATCGACAAAACCTCTACGACGTTGATTTGATTTGCCTTGAATGAGCCATCGCGGGGTTACCCAGGTCACTTTTGCGCCTGAGAACACCTCCATGGGGCGCTCACCAGCTCGCTCCTTCCGGACTCAGGGGCTGAAAAACGCCCCCGGACACACGCATCTCAATCTCTCCCATCGCTTTCCAAGAGGGGCCTTGTAACAGGGCACGACTTTAGTCGTGCCGCCACGGAACCAAAACACGACAAGGGCTTTAGCCCCTGCTAACCGCTCGCTGTCCCCTTTGCAAATCGCTCGCCGACGCAGGATGCAGTGCCCTCCACACTTCATGCACCAGACGTGCGGCGCGACTATTGATCTGGCCCTCAAATAGTGTCACTCTACCCATCCCGCACAAAACGCGGGATGGATGGGGCACGGCGGATTCAAGGTCCAAGTGCAACAACACATCGCAAAGAGCCGACAGGAGATGGTTGGTAGGAAGCCATGGAAAAGATGGAAAACAAAGAGCGTTTCCCACTTTCCCACGGCACGGCTGCGACGAACTGTTTGATTCTGTTCACGCTCTTTGTTGCACTTGGAATTTGAATGTACCCACCCAGTCGTCGGTGTTTATGGGCCGGATCAATAAAGTCGTGCCCTGTTACAAGGCTCATGAAGCAATATCCTGCGTTCGCAATTGTCTGCCTGTCCCAAGGCGAATTTAGATGCGTTTGCCCTGATCAACGCCCTCACCCGGCCGGATCGTGGTCCTCCAGAACCGGTATACTGAGCACCGCGATGAGAAGATTCTGCCGGACCGTTGCTTGTCTTGCGTTATGCGCCGCCGCTTGTCTGCCCATGGCAGCGCAATCCATTGCCGGCTACACGCGCCATGTGTGGCAGGCCTACGAAGGACTGCCGGAACAAACCGTGCAGAGCTTTGCGCAAACTCCGGACGGCTATCTGTGGATTGGAACCACCGGCGGGCTGGTCCGCTTTGATGGCGCCAACTTCACCCTCTTCGACCGCCAGAACACAGCCGCGCTCTATGAGAACAGCATCTTCTGCCTGATGGTCTCGCGCGATGGCGCGCTGTGGATCGGCACCGAAGGCGGGGGCGTGGTCCGCTATGCCCACGGGCAATTCCAGACCTGGACCAGCCAGAACGGTTTGAGCAACGACTTTGTGCGCGCCCTCTTCCAGGATTCGAAGGGAAACATCTGGGCAGGCACCGACAATAGCCTGTTGCTCTTCAAGGGCGATAGCTTCCAGCGCGTCGATGGCACCGCGGCCATCCCCGCCATCTCCGTGCATTCCATCTTCGAGGATCGCGCCGGAAGGCTCTGGGCGGGCGGCTTCAAGCTGGCTTGCATTGACCACATGGCGGCGCGCATCTACACGCTCGGCCCGGAGCTGAGCCAGAACATGGTGAAATCCATAACCCAGACCGCGGACGGCACCATGTGGGTGGGCACCGTCTCCGGCCTGGACGCGATGGCTCCTGGGGAGGATCGCTTTCATGCGGTGAAGGAGATCGCAGGTACGGTGCGCGTGGTGCGGCAAACCCCCGATGGCGTGCTCTGGATCGGCACCATCGGCCAGGGCATTTACCAGTTGAGTGGGGGGCGCTTCACGCATCTGACCGCGCCCGCGCAACTGCCCAGCAACACGGTGCTGAACTTCTTTGAAGATAACGAGAAGAACTTCTGGATCGGCACCCAAACCGGCATGTTGCGCCTGACTCGCTCGCCGGTCAGCATTGTTCCCCTGCCCCAACAGAACGACTCCGACTTTGGCACCATCTATCAGGATCGCGAGGGCAGCTTCTGGATCGGCTCCACGCAACTGTTTCAGTTGAAGGCTGGGGTGATTGCGCCCAAGGGCCTGCCGGGAATAGGCAACGCGCACGTGCGCAATGTGCTGCGCGACCGCTCTGGTGCGCTCTGGGTGGGCACCGATGGCGATGGACTGTTCCGCATCGCCAACGGCACAACCTCGCACCTTCCCACGCTCTCCAATAATTTTGTACGCGCCCTGGCCCAGGCCCGCGACGGCAGCATGTGGATTGCCACCGATGGCGGGCTGAACCACATCGTCATGACCGGCGCAACACCTGCCATTCATCCCTTCTTTGTTGCCGATGGGTTGGCCTATCCCAGCACGCGCGCGCTGCTGGTGGATCGCAACGGCGACCTCTGGGTGGGCACCGATCATGGCGTAAGCCACATGCGCGGAGAGACTTTTCTCTCCGAACCCGCGGTTGCCGCGCTGGCGCAGATGAAGGTGTGGGCCATCCACGAAGACAGCGACGGCGGCATCTGGTTTGGCACCCGCGACAATGGCCTCTATCGCCTGCGCGATGGCCGCATGGCGCACTTCACCGTCAGCGATGGCTTGGCCAGCAACGCCATCTACCAGATTCTCGAAGATCGCCAGGGCCACTTCTGGATGAGCGGGCCGAACGGCATCTCGCTCTTGGACCGGCACGATCTGGACACGCAGGCGAATCTGCCTGTCCGCCATCTGGCGCTCACCCTGCACTCCATCTTTGAGATGGAAGGCAACACTGAAATCTACGGTGGCACGCAACCCTCTGGCGCCATCACGGCCGAAGGCGATGTGTGGTTCCCTTCCAGTCACGGTCCCATCCACATTCTTCCCGCCGAGCGCAGTCTGCTTCCGCCGCCGGTTCTCCATCTGCAGGCCGCGCTTGCCGATGGCCGTCCGCCCGTGACAAGTGGGCCCATTGTTCTAGCACCGGGCAGTAGCCGTCTGGAGTTCAGCTTTGCTCCCATCCGCCTGCGCGCGCAAGACGGGCTGCGCTTCCACTACAAACTGGACGGCTTTGACAAGGATTGGAGCGCGCCCACCGCCACCCGCACCGCGGACTACACCAATCTGCCTTCCGGCACCTACCGCTTCCGCGTGCAGGTCTTCGAGGTCGGTAATCCCGACTCGGTGTACGAGACCTCGCTGGAGGTGGTGCAGATGCCCTTCTTCTATCGCACCTGGTGGTTCATCGCCTCCTGCCTGCTGGCGGGCGCCCTGCTTGGCCTGGGCGCCTATCGCTTCCGGATGCGGCAGGTGCATGCGCGCTTCAGTGCGGTGCTGGACGAGCGCAGCCGCTTGGCGCGCGAGATGCACGATACGGTGATCCAGGGTTGCACCGGAGTTTCCGCGCTGCTGGAAGCTATCTCCATGGAAGGCGCCACCGATCGCACCGGCATTGCCCAGTTTGCGGGGTCGCAACTGCGCTCCACCATCAACGAAGCCCGCGAAGCCATCTGGAACCTGCGCCAGTCAAGCGACGAGGTGGCCGACATTGCCGGGAAACTGGAGAGCATGGCCGCTCACATCCGCAAGGAGTTCAACGTAACGGTCGGTTTCGCCATGACCGGCGCGCCTTTCGCCTTAAGCCATCCCCGCGCCCACGATCTGCTGATGGTGGCGCGCGAGGCCGTCTTCAACGCGGTTCTGCATGGTAATCCTCGCCATGTGGATCTGAGCCTGGTCTACGAGAACGGCCAACTGCTGCTGTCGATCCAGGATGACGGCTGTGGCTTCGATCCCACCTCGGAAGGCCACGACAAGAGCCACCACTTCGGCCTGCGCGGCATGAAGGAAAGAGTGGCGCGCTCAGGTGGAACCTTCGCATTGAAGACAAGTCCAGGAGAAGGCGTCACCATTGAGGTGCGGTTGCCGCAGAGCGCGCGCAAGGCCTGAATTGGCGGCGAAGGCGGAGAGAATCGTTGGAGAAATTCGTGCGCCCCGCCGGGGCGCTGGTCTCACCTATTCCTCCCGCCCCAGGATTCCCGCGAGCCTGTCCCTTCGCAAAGCTCAGGGCCAGCCCAGCGTCCATCCTGGGCTCTTCTCGTTCGGCCCCTCCGGGGCTTGCGGATCAGGCAGCTTTAGAGCATTTTCGGGAATTGTGTGGACCGAAATTTTGCGGGCATCCCACCCATTCCGCTGAAAAACGCGGAATGGATGGGGCACGGAAGTCTACAGTGAATCCGAAAATGCTTTAGAAATCCATAGAGATCTCTTGCCCTCGTCGAGGGCAAGACAAAGCAACGCGCCCCACCACCGGCTCAGCCTTTGATCGTGACCAGAAAAATACGGGCAGCAGAGAATCGCTCCCCTGCCGCCCGTTGCCAGATCCCAGTTTGGCCCTTAGAAGGTTAGCTTCAAAGCGCCCTGCATGACGCGAGCCGGTTCGTTGCCGGTCTGCACAATGTTGCCGAATCCGCCCCAGCCAATGTACGCCCCCCACGGAGCCGCGGGCGTGGCAAAGCTGGGATGGTTGGTGGCGTTGAAGGCTTCCCAACGGAACTGCAGTTTGGTCCCCTCATACAGCGTCCAGTTCTTCATGATGGCCGCGTCGGCAAAGAAGAGGCGCGGTCCATACATCAGGTTCTTGGCGCTGTTGCCAAAGGTGCCGGCGGCGTTCTGCGTAAATGCCGCCTGGTTGAAGTAGCCTGTCTTGATCCAATCCCAATGGCTGCCCTTGCCGGCGTTCAAGGCCTGGCCAGCCACGCGGTCGGCGCGATCCAGATACTGCATCGATCCGGAATCGTTCATGCTCCAATCGGTTCCGGCCGCCATGATGGTGAAGGGATTGCCCGCCTGGAAGGTGAGAATGCTGCTCAGCTCCCAACCGCCCACGGTCTGCTCCATCACCTTGCCATACTTTTTGAAGCTGGGGGCTTGATAGATGAAGTTGGTTACCGAGTTCCACGGCACGCTCAACCCCGAGTTGCCGCGGCTCCACTTCAGGTTGAACGGATCGCCCAGATACGGCTTGCCGAACGAGACGTTGCTCGAACTCGCCACATCGATCGTCTTCGACCACGTGAAGCTGGACTGCACCTGGAAGCCGTGCGCCATGTGGCGATCGAAGGTTGCCTGCAGGGCGTTGTAGCTAGCCGTTGCGTCGCTGAAGTCGGTCAGCACCTGGCCAAAGCGGCCGTAGGGACGTGCAAAGTTGCCGCCCGCCGCGCCGTTGGTGCAATTGGTGCAGGTGGTGGACTTGACCGCCGCGTTCTGGTCGATGGCGTCGGACAGGTGATAGGACTCGCTGCCCACATAGGCGAGGCGAACCATCATCGTCGGCGTCAGTTGCTGTTCAACCGACAGGTTCCAGCTCTGCGTGATGCCCAGCTTGAAGTTGCGCGAGAACGACTGGCCCAGCGTAACGGCGTTGGCGCCGGTCGGGAACGTGGAGTTGCTGGTGGGCTTGATGGCGCCAGCAAACGGCGGGAAGGGATCCACGCCACCGGTTCCGGAGTTGGCGGAGGACCAGGGGTTGTCAAAGCTCAGCATGCCGGTCACGGCCGCATCGGCATTGGCCGAGCAACCGCCCGCGCAGGAGCTGCCGTTGAACGAGTAAGTGGGCGCGTAGGGTGCAATGTCGGCCGCGTGGTTGTACATCGAGTACTCCAGCGGTCCGGTGAACAGGCCCAGGCCGGCGTGAACCACCGTGTGCGGCAAGTTCTTGGGCTGCCAGGCCAGGCCCACACGAGGCTCCCAGTAGCCATAGGAGTTGGGCATCAAGGACGAGGTCATTCCCTTGTCGCCCGGGAAGATCAGGCCCGTGGGCGCGTTGGTGAACATCGTGCTCTGCTGGCCGGCCACAAAGGCCGCACCGCGACCGCCGATGGAGGTAGGCGCAAAGTTCGGGTCCCAGCGCAGACCAAAGTTCAAGGTCAAATTCTGCCTGGCGCGCCAGTCGTCCTGCACGTAGGGCGCAAACTGCCAGCCGGAGACGGCCGCAATTTCGCCTGCTCCCTGATAGAAGCCGGACATGTAGCCGAGCAGGAAGTCCGCCAATCCATTGCCGGTGTACTGGCCGCTGAACGAGGGCTCGGGCTCGGTCGGGAACTGCGTGTACTCCTTGGCGTATTGGTGCATCACATCCACGCCGGCAGAGATCGTGTGGGTGCCGTGGGTCTTCACCGCAACATCCGTGAACCCGAAGGTATTGCGCACTTCCTGCGAGGGCTCGGTCCAACCCACCTGGAATCCGCCGCTCACCGCCAGGCCTTCCATGTAGCACTGCCCGGAGAGTTCCTGCACGGCGATGTAGCGCGACAGGCACATCGCCTTGCCGCTGGAGTCCAGCACCACAGCGCCGTTGTGCGCGCTCTGCTCGTTCCAGAAGGCGTTAAAGGTGTTCACCAAGCTGGGCGAAATGGTCCACGAATGGGTGAGCACGTCGTTGAAGTAGTACATCTGCGCGCCAAAACCGTAGGTCCAGTTCTGGTTGTTGATGACCGAAAGCATGTCTCCCGGCGTATCGCTGGAGCCCTGGTTGAGATGGTTGGTGAACGAGCGCAGGGTGATGCGCTGGACGGCCGACAGATCGTAGTCAAAGCGCGCCGTGAACTCGTCAAAGCTGGCGTGCTGCGCGGGCTCGGTGTAATACATGGAGCCGTCAACGCCCTGCGTGGAGGAGCGCGGCAAGCCCGTGGTGGCAATGGTCACAGCCGCCGTGTCCAGGTGGGCAACGGTCGTGTCCAACTGATTGGCCTTGCCGCCCACAGTGTGGAAGGGACCATTCAAGTTGGTTACGCCCGTGGTTGCGGCCAGACCGCTGAAATCGCCCGCCAACATGGCGGTTGTCGGCGTTTTGGTGGCCAGTGAAGTGGAGCCGGTGATGTTCTTGGTGCCCTGATAATTGCCAAAGAAGAACAGCTTGTCCTTCTTGATGGGGCCGCCGGCGAATGCGCCGAACTGATTGCGCTTGAGCGGATCTACAGTGTGCGCGAACCAGTCAGAACCGTTCAGATCGTTGTTGCGCACAAACCAGAACGCGCCGCCATGGTACTGGTTGGTGCCGTTTTTGGTGGCAATGCTGACCACCGCGCCCGGCGAGAATCCATATTGCGCGCTGAAGTTATTGGTGATGACCTTGAACTCCTGGGTGGCATCGGAGTTTGGAAAAGGCGCCGTCATCAGGGTGTAGTTATCCATATTCGACACGCCGTCCAGCATGTAATACGTGCTGCCCTGACGGCCGCCGTTGGCCGATGCGCCGGTCTCGGTCGGGAAGGAGAAGCCGGATTGAATGCCCTCGCCGCCGTGGGTCTTCACATCGGCGGTTCCTGGCGCCAACAGCACCAAGCTGGATGGATTGCGCCCGTTCAGCGGCAGCTCCGAGATGGCCGTCTGGCCCACGGTGGTGCCCAGTTCAGCCGACGAAGTGTTGATCAACTCAGCATCTGCCGTAACCGAAACCGTCTCGATCTTGCCCGAAGCCACCTGCAGATGCACATCCTGGGTGGCCGCCATGTTGACGGTCAGCACAATGCCTTCCTGCTGGTAGCGATTGAAGCCGTTCGCCTCAATCGTCAGCTTGTAGTGGCCGATCGGAAGCGGACGGAGCAGATAGTTACCCACGCCGTCGGTCTTTGCGGTTTGCGTCAGGTTGGTGTCGGTGTTGACGACTTTGACACTGGCTCCGGCGATGGCGGCCCCTGATGGGTCGCTAACAGTGCCGGTCAAGCTGGCACTTGTACCCTGGCCAAAGGCCGAAGCGCCCCAGGCCAACAAGCCCACAACCAGAACAAGCGCCAGCATTTGCAGACGCAGATGAAGTCGATGCTGCATGATTTCCTCCTGAAATGGGGACTCGCAGCTCGGCCGCCAGAACGGCTACCAATTTGCAGACGTGGTTGGAAGACGCCATTGATTGTTGCTCCCTTTCCATGCTCTGCGCTCCCTGCCACCGGAAGGCGAGTGCAATCGCCCCCCCGGAAGACGGAGGCTCCGAGTCGAAGAGAACCTTAACCGCTCCCAACAACGGGTTGGATCATCCAAAAGTAGGATAGGGGGCGCATTTTCCGGGTGGCCGCTCTTCCTGCCCAGGATCGAACCGCGGGATTCGACCGCCCGCGAGCATCTTGAGACTCTTCGGGACAGCTCGGCGCGTCCACGTCCACGCGTCCACGTCCAGGGGATCGGCAACGCGACAACGCGAACCCCTGGGATGCCACTCTTCTGCCCGGATCAGAGATAGACGATAGGTCCTTGCCGATGGAAAACTCATCTTGCCAGATCAAGCTACGGCAAAGCACGCACAGAGAGGATGGAATGCGGTTCATGTTAGCCAAAAGACGGTAACCAATTGTCCGGCGAGCATGCCAGGGGCGGCCTTGCCCGGATATTCTCCAAAAAAACGCTTGCAAAAAACAGTTAGGCAAGCTAGAAAGAATGGATCTTGCGCTTCACGCTACAATTGCGCGCGAGATCTGCTTGTCGGGCTATGATTTGTCGCCTGCTCAAGGTGCGCTCCGGAACGCGCATCGGTGCTGGTTGTGTATGCAAATACTTCGAGCCATCGAAGTGCCTCAGGAGAAGAACAATGAGCCAAACTTTTTGGATGAAATGGATCGCCGCCGGAGTTATGGCCGCCCTGTCCGTGGGCGCAGCGTATGCAACCGAAGGCGTTGTGGTGGGCGACACCTACGTCAACAGCGCGCATCCAGCGGTCAACTATGGCGCCCTCTCAAACCTGTATGTGAACAGCAACGGCACGGCGCTGATTCAGTTCGACCTTTCTTCTCTGCCCTCCGGCACCACCGCCAGCCAGATCGCCAAAGCGACGCTCAAGCTGTATGTGAACCGCATCGTCAGCGGGGGGACGGTCAACGTGCTGCCGGTTACCAGTTCCTGGAGCGAGTCGACCGTAACCTACGCGACAGCGCCCAGTCTGGGGTCGGCGGTGGCCACCTTCACCCCGACTTCGTCCCAGCAGTTCATTCTCATTGACATCACCGCGCTGGTGCAGAGCTGGGTTACGACGCCCTCCAGCAACCACGGCGTGGCGCTGACCTCAACAGCAGGCAGTCTGGTCTTCGACGCCAAGGAAAACGACGAGACCAGCCACGCGGCCGGCCTTTCCATCACCGTGACCTCACAGGGTGCAACCGGAGCAACCGGAGCAACCGGAGCGACCGGGCCTCAGGGGCCACAAGGCGTTCAAGGTCCTCAGGGAATTCAGGGAATTCAGGGCGTTCAGGGCACCACCGGGTTGGTCAACTTCCGCGGTATTTACTCCACTGCGTTGATGTACTTAGTCGGAGACTCGGTTAGCTACAACGGTGGCAGCGGACCTTACTCGTCTTATATTGCAGTGGCCAACAACCTGAACGTGCCGCCCACTCCTCTGGGGAACAACTCCACCTGGAACCTTGTCGCGCAGGCAGGCGACACCGGCGCAACGGGAGCAACCGGAGCGACCGGGCCCCAGGGACCGCTGGGTCCTCAGGGCAATACCGGCTTGACGGGAGCGACTGGCCCCATTGGCCCGGCTGGCCCAACCGGAGCAACCGGAGTCGCGGGGCCCACTGGACCTACAGGTTTGACGGGTGCGACTGGCCCCATCGGCCCGGCTGGCCCAACCGGAGCAGCGGGAGTCGCGGGACCCACTGGACCTGCAGGTTTAACAGGTGCAACCGGCCCCATCGGACCGGCTGGCCCAACCGGAGCAACCGGAGTCGCGGGACCCACTGGACCTATAGGTTTGACAGGAGCAACCGGCACCATTGGACCGGCTGGCCCAACCGGAGCAACGGGAGTCGCAGGGCCCACTGGACCTACAGGTTTGACGGGTGCGACTGGCCCCATCGGCCCGGCCGGCCCAACCGGAGCAACGGGAGTCGCAGGGCCCACTGGACCTACAGGTTTGACGGGTGCGACTGGCCCCATCGGCCCGGCCGGCCCAACCGGAGCAACCGGAGTCGCGGGACCCACTGGACCTACAGGTTTGACAGGTGCAACCGGCCCCATTGGACCGGCTGGCCCAACCGGACCTCCGGCAACGTTCAGAGGCCCCTGGACCACCGGCAATTCGTATCTTGCAGGGGATGCGGTGTCCTACGCAGGCAGCAGCTATGTCGCGCTTAATTCCATGCCCAGTTCCACCTCCAATCCGGTTTCGGACACAACAGACTGGGCGCTGTTGGCGGCGCAGGGCGCAACCGGCGCAACCGGCCCAGTCGGTTCAATTGGCCCCATCGGCCCAGCCGGTCCAACCGGGGCGCAAGGCTCCAAGGGGGACACCGGTGCAACCGGCGTAACCGGTGCGACTGGTGCAACTGGACTGGAGGGACCGCAGGGCCCCACTGGCCCTACCGGCGCGACCGGCGCAACTGGACCGGAGGGACCGCAGGGCCCCGCTGGCCCCACTGGCGCTACCGGCCCGGCCGGTGCAGCCGGTGCGGGGCTGGCCGCAACTTGGAGTTCTGCCGAATCCTATGTCCAGGGGAACCTGGTGACCTATAACAACGCCCTCTATGTGGCAACCCAAGCAAGCACCGACAAAACGCCGGGATCGTCAGGCTCCGGAAGTTACTGGGGCACCGTCTCGCTCGGCTCCGGATCGTCGCCCACCGGCATTCCTTATACGTTTGTTGGGCACGTTATCGGCACGGCCGTCACGCCCTACTTTGGCAACCTTCTCGGAACCACCGCGACGTCGGGTTCCGTCCCTGCCTCGTATGCGGTTCTTATACCCAACAATTGCACCGCGACG
Organism: uncultured Occallatibacter sp.; assembly: GCA_964645855.1. Classification (GTDB taxonomy): domain Bacteria; phylum Acidobacteriota; class Terriglobia; order Terriglobales; family Acidobacteriaceae; genus Telmatobacter. The sequence continues at coordinate 25,726 of CAZYDF010000022.1, read as the reverse complement.
CTGACGATCTGGCATTACGGCAACGCCGAGGCAACCTATTCGCTGTATACCGTAACCCCGACGAACGGTGGTTCTACCTGGACCGCCGGCAGTTCTTTGGCATCTGTCTCGCTAGCCGCGGCCAGCGGCCCAACTCCTACCTCGAACACATCAAGTCCTATCGTCGTCTCGGTTACGGCGGGGGAGTTGCTTACGTTGGGGGTGAATAACACCGCCAGCCCAGGTACGGCGTTCAGTACCGGTTTTGGATACTTCAGCGCATTCTCCTGCGAGTAGGGGGATGGGGGGCGATAGGACGGCATGAGAGTGGCGTCCGTTCAAAGACACAAGAGAGGGGGACAAGCAGTCCTGCCCTGTTGAGGCTTGTCCCACAAACAACGATTCCCTGAAGAGCGAGATCTGGAGCGCGGAGCAGGGAGAATACCAAGTTCCGCAGAAAGGATAATCAACAATGGATTGTTACATGGGAATGATCTTTCCTTGGGCTGGCAGTTATGCACCTGAGAATTTCTTGTTCTGTGCCGGACAGACGTTGTCGATTCAGCAGTACGCGGCACTCTATGCCGTCATTGGCATCACCTACGGCGGCAACGGGACCAGCAACTTCATGCTGCCCAATCTGTGCGGAAGGATTCCGATTGGCGCGGGCACTTCAACACCGGGCGGCACCTACACGGCGGGCGAGGAGGGTGGACAGGCAACGCTGCCTATGACCATTGCCAATCTGCCGCCGCACTCCCATACGTCCACGTTCACGCCCAGCGGCAGCCCGACCGTCAACGCCGTCCTGATGGCGGGTTCCGGCACGGGTAGCACCAACAACCCGACCGGCAATTTCCTGACCAATATCGTCGAGTCGGGCGGTACCACCGATCCCGTGTATGCGCCCAAAGCCTCGGCGGGAACCTTGGGCGCGCTCGGCGGTTTGAGCGCCGCCTTGTCGGGCAGCTTTGGGGGCAGCGTCACCGTTGGTATTACCGGCAGCGGAGCCCCTATCTCCACCATGCCGCCGTTTTTGGGCGTCAACTTCATCATCTGCGTGATGGGCCTGTTTCCGCCCCACCCGTAACTTTGAGCTGGCTGTGCCAGTTCACCCGACACGGGCACAGCCACAGGCAGTTGGTTTGAACGGAAGAGGGCGGGCGCAACCATCCGCCCTCAGTCCGCAGTTGCAGGAAAGGACGATCCTACGCAAGAAATGCGCCAGGCCGGCCCCGAGGACGAGGCGTTTCTATATGCGCTTTTTGCCGAGGAGAGGGCGGCGCAACTGGCTGGGACGATCCTGCAAGATGCGGAGATGCAGGCGTTGATCGAAATGCAGTTTCGCGGGCGGGAATTGAGCTACGCGGCCCGTTTTCCGCTAGCCGAAAACAGCATTTTGCTGGACCGCGAGGGTGCACCGGCCGGGCGATTGCTGCTGGATCGGCAAGCGCCGGACCGCTGGCGGCTGGTGGATATCGGGGTGCTGGCGGCGCAGCGCGGCAAAGGGCTGGCCACGCGGGCGTTACGCCGTCGTCAGCGGCAATGTACGGCAGCCGGTGTGGGGCTGGAACTGCAGGTAACTCCGTGGAATCCAGCGCGTGGCTTGTATCAAAGGCTGGGCTTTGTGACCGTTTGTGAAGATGAGATGGCCGTCGAGATGTTGTGGCTTCCGGCAAACGATGAAGCAGGGAACGAGTGAAATTGACAGAGGGAATGATGAATCCGATGCAGATCACCAGGCTCACGCGGATCGTATGCATCCTCGGATTGCTGGCCGTGTTGGGAACGGCGGGCGCGCAAGCACAGAACGCGGCGCAGCAAGCGGCCCTGGCCAAGCTGAACAGCGCGCACGTCAAGGCGGAGGGGGGTCCGCCCAATGGCGTCGAGGCAACTACGGTTGGCCTTGATCGTCCCGGCGGTCTGGCCTTCGATAGCGCGGGCAACCTCTACATTGCCGACACCGACGACAACCTGATTCTCGAAATCAATCTGGTCGGGGTCATCTCCACGGTGGCCGGCACCGGTGAGCAGGGTTTTGGCGGCGACGGCGGTCCAGCTACCGCGGCGCTACTCGACTCACCCGTGGGCTTGGCTGTGGACAGCGCCGGGAATATCTACATTGGCGACACCCACAACCAGCGGGTGCGCGAGGTTGTGGTTGCCACCGGCAACATCGCAACCATTGCCGGCAACGGCACGACGGGCTTCACTGGCGACGGCAGTACGGCCACCCTGGCCGAACTCAGCTACCCCACCGCGGTTGCGGTTGACAGCAAGGACAATGTTTATATCGCCGACACCAACAACCATCGCATCCGTGAGATTACCGGCACGATCATTAACACGGTCGCGGGCGATGGCGAGCAGTTCTTCAGCGGCGATGGGGGGCTGGCCACGGCCGCCGGGCTCGATGCTCCGAACGGCGTCGCGGTCGATACCGCCTTCAATCTCTACATTGGCGACACGCATAATCAGCGCGTGCGCATGGTGACCTTCTCCACGGGCCTCATCAGCACCCTGGCCGGCACCGGCGTCAAGGGTTTCGCCGATGGCCCGGCCGGCTCCTCGGTTCTGGCACGTCCCCGCGGCGTGGCCTTGGATAGCTCCGGCAATGTCTACTTTGCCGACAGCGACAACCAGCGCATTCGCTCCATCAGCGGCGGCACGGTTGCCACCACCGCCGGCAATGGCACAGAGGGCTTCAGTGGCGATACGGGCAGCTCCACCTCGGCCTCGCTGGACACGCCCCGCACCCTGGCATTGTTCTCCACCTCCATCGCCTTTGCCGATACCGCGAACAACCGCGTGCGCACCCTCACCAATGGCACCCTCAACACCATCGGCGGCCAAGCGCCGGCGCAGTCTGAAATCATTGCTCTGGGCGGGCCGTCCTCAGTGGTCTATGGCACGGGCACGCTGACAGCCATCTTCAGCAATGGCACCAACACCGCGACCGGACCGGTGACCTTCCTGGATGGGCTTACCAGCCCGGCGGTGGTGGGCACAGCCTTGCTAACCGGCAACACGGCAAGCCTCAACACCAGTCTGCTAGCGGTCGGCACGCACTACATTGTCGCCTCCTACGCGGGCGACGGCAACAACCCGGCCACCGTCAGCGGCGTCTACGTGCTGGTGGTCACGCCGGTGCAACTTACCGCTCTGGCCAATCCCGTCAGCCTGCTCTACGGCCAGCCGATCCCCACTTTGACCGGAACACTGAACACCGTGCTGGCGCAGGATGCGGGCAAGGTCACGGCCACCTTTGCAACCGCCGCCACCATCACCTCCGCGCCCGCCACCTATCCCATCACCGTCTCGCTCTCCGGTTCTTCGGCGGCCAATTACACCGTGGTGCTGGGTGCTACTTCCGGTTCGGTAGCGATCGCCAAGGCGCCGTCCAACATTGCGCTCAGTTCCAGCAGCGCCACACCTATCTTTGGCACCTCGCTCACGCTCACGGCCACGGTTACCTCCACCACCACCGGCACACCCGGTGGAACCGTCAGCTTCTACAACGGTGTCACGCTGCTCAACACCACACCGGCAACCGTCAGCGGCGGCGTTGCAACCTTCTCGCTCACCACCCTGCCCATCGGTGCGCAGAGCCTGACGGCGGTTTACAGCGGCGACACCAACTTCCTCACCAAAACCTCGCTGGCTTTGCCAGAGAACGTACTTCCACCTGATTTCACTATGACGGCTACTCCCGCCGTGCAGACCGTTCTTCCGCTGGCGTCGGTCAATTACACGCTCACGCTGACACCGCAGAATCCAACCTTCGTTTATCCTGTGGGGCTCTCCACCAGCGTCTTGCCGACGGGCATAACGGCCAGCTTTGCGCCTTCCTCAATCAATACGGGCGCGGGCACTTCCACCGTCGTCATGACGCTGAGCGCCAGCGGCCTGGCCGAACTGCGCAGTGCCCCGCTGCGGGGATGGCCCACGGCCCTGGCGCTGCTGATGCTGCCTCTGGTCTTCACCCGGCGCATGCGCCAAGGCGCGCGGCGGCTCTCGCGCGCGGGCAAGACGCTGCTGGCTCTGCTGGCGCTGGTCATGGCCAGCTCGCTCATGGCCTGCGGCGGCGGCGGATTCTTCAGCCACTCCACCCAGTCCTACACCGTAACCGTAACCGCGGTCAGCGGCCCGGTTATCCACACCACCAACGTCACCCTGACCGTGCAATAGGAGAACGAATGCAGAAGGCCTGGCTTGTTTTCGCGACGTTGTCTTGTCTGGGAGTCGTCCTCCACGCGCAGGCGATTCCCTCGGAGATCGGCGTGCGTTACAGCGCGCAGATCTCCAACGGCCCGGCCGGCTCTTGCGGCTGTTTCACCCTGCAGGGCGCGGCCGCCGACTTCAACTGGAACCTGCCCCCCAAGCGCGCCGGCGCCAAACCCGGCCCGCGCCTGAGCCTGGCCTTCGATGCCGGAATGGAACACACCGGCAACATGAACGGCGTCGGCTACGGGCTTACCCTGAGCACCTTCGCCGCCGGTCCGCGCTTGACTCTGCCGGTGCGCCGGGTACGCCCCTTCGCGCAGGCGCTCTTTGGCATGGCGCATGGCGCAAACTCCGAGTTCCCCCAGAGCAGCACGTTAAGCTCCTCGGCCAACTCCTTTGCCCTCGATCTGGGCGCGGGGGCCGATCTGCCGCTGAACAAGCATCTCGCACTGCGCTTTCTGCAGCTGGACTACTTGCGTACCGCGCTTCCCAACAACACCACCAACTGGCAGAATAATCTTCGTATCGGCGCAGGCTTGACGCTGTACCTTTCTCACCAATGATCCGGGTCATACGCAACACCGCACCATGGCAATGCGGCACCAGCAATGCGGCACCGTGCCCCATCCATTTCCGCGTTCTATGCGGGAATGGGTGGGAAACCGAGCTGCTTCAACAGAAAGAACCGAAGAACACCGTGACACCCAAGCCCCGTTGCCTCATCCTCTCCTGCGGTCATACGCTGCGTTCGGAGAATGGCGTTGGGCCGTGGCTTTCAGAGTGGGCCAGCGAGCACGACACCAGCGATTCGACCATCGTGGTCATCACCCGCCGCTGAAGTCGACATTCGCGGCACCCACCAAAGCAGCGCTGCCGACCTAAAAAGAAACAAGAATGCAAGTTCAACTACGAAAAATCGAATGCATTGCTGATGGATGTGCCATCAGCGAGAGACTGCTCGAACTTGATTTTGCCCGTGGAGGCTAATGGAAGCCCTTCCACCAAAACGTGGGGGATGATGCTGTTGGTAGCTTGCATCACACGCATAAAAGTATTGAGATTTGTAGCCAATGCCACATTGTTGGCCGCAGCGTCCGGAGTGGCCTCCATTTGCCTTGGTTGGGGGGCTAACCCAACCTGACTCCAGCCAACCGACGCAGAGCCAAGAGTCACTACCGCACAAACTATCCACTGAAGAGAGCGCATGAATTCTTCCTCCCTGCAAGACCGAATCATCATACTGCCCGTGAGGACGAATAGCGTTGAGAATATCGCGCAAAAAAGCGGCTGCACCGAAGTGCAGCCGCTTGCCGTAAGGAAAAATGCGTAGGTTTTAGAACGCGGCTACGGTCTGACGCAGGCTGTAAGAGCTGAGCGTCTTGATGTAGTTGCCGCGGTCGAACGGGGCCTTGTCGGGCACCGAACGGCGGCTCAGGCAGCCACGAGTCTCCGACAACGAGGTGTACTCGCGCTTTTCCAGCCAGTAGCGCATATCCGCCAGCACGCGACCGATGTGGTCGATGCCGTGGATGTGCAGTGCCGACACCATCGTCGCGATGCTTCCGCCCGCAAAGATGCTCTTCAACACGTCTTCGGCCGAGTGCACACCGCCAGTGACAGCGATGTCGGCATTGACGTTGCCGTAGAGGATGGCCGCCCAATGCAAGCGGGGCAGCAGCTCCGACGGCGTGGAGAAGTGCAGAGTGGGACGCACCTCCAGAGCCTCAATGTCGAAGTCCGGCTGATAGAAGCGGTTGAACAGAACCACGCCCTTGGCGCCGACTCCCTCCAGACGAGACACCAAATTCGGAAGGCTGGTGAACGACTGGGAGAGCTTGACGGCGACAGGAACCTTCACCGTGGAGCAGACGCTCTTGACCAGATCCAGCAGCTGCTCTTCCAGCAGATCGCTGGTCTGGTTCTTGTTGGTGGCCAGGGCGTAGGTATTCAGTTCAATGGCGGAGGCGCCTGCCTCTTCCATATCCCTGGCATACCGTACCCAGCCGCCCGCGGTGGCCCCATTGAGGCTGGCCACGACCGGAATCTTGACCGCCTCACGGGTTTTGCGCAGATGCTCAAGATAATGCTCATGCGTCATGCGGTAGTCCTTGAGTTCGGGAAGATACCCGAGCGACTCCGCGAAAGACTCCGTGCCACGGGAGAGATCATCATCGAGCGCACCTGCCTCGAGGATGAGCTGTTCCTCAAAGAGCGAGGAGAGCACGACAGCAGCCGCGCCCGCCTCCTCCATGCGGCGTACGTTGTCAAGCGACTCGGACAACGGTGTGGATGCCACCACCACCGGGCCGCTCAACTTCATGCCGAGGTACTGCATCGACATGTCAACCATGGTTCACCTCCGGCGGCCCTGGGGCTACGCCTTTTCTTCAACAACCTCAAGCGGCGCAATGTGCGGTGTCTCACCGCGGCCCGGCATGGCAGCTCGGCTGGAGTAGACGCGCCACTGACGCTCCACATCGTCCTGAGCCTCAACCAAAAGCTTGGCGGCCAGATCCGGATTGCTCCGTGCCAGCATGGTGTAACGGGCTTCGCGGTACGCGTATTCCTTCAAGCGAATCGCGGGAGCCTTGGAGTCCAGCTGGAACGGATTCTTGCCGGAATCACGCAACCCTGGATTGTAACGCATCAGAGGCCAGTAGCCCGACTGCACGGCCAGCTTCTGCTGTTCCAGCCCATGGAGCAAGTCGTAACCGTGGGCAATGCAGGAGGAGTAAGCGATGATGATCGAAGGACCATCGTGCGCTTCGGCTTCCTGGAAGGCCTTGATCACATGGCTATCGTTGGCGCCCAGCGCTACGCGAGCCACATAGACCGATCCGTAGCTGACCGCTTCCATGGCCAGATCCTTCTTGCTGGTCGGCTTGCCGGCAGCCGCGAACTTGGCAACCGCGCCGCGCGGTGTGGACTTGGACATCTGCCCGCCGGTGTTGGAGTAGGTCTCGGTGTCCAGGACCAGAACGTTGATGTTCTTGCCCGAGCCCAAAACGTGATCCAGACCGCCGTAACCAATGTCATACGCCCATCCGTCGCCACCCAGAATCCACACACTCTTGCGAACCAGCGCGTCGGCGATGGCAGCCAGGTTGCGGGCATCCGAGCTCTTCACGGTGGCCAGCTTCTGCTTGAGGATCGTCACACGCTCGCGCTGCTCGTTGATCTGAGTTTCGGTCTTCTGCTCGGCGCTGAGGAGTGTGGATACCAGATCTTCGCCAACCGAAGAGGCCACGCGGGTAGCCAAAGTCTCAGCAAATTCCCTCTGCTGGTCGATGGCAAGACGCATGCCAAAGCCAAACTCGGCGTTGTCTTCAAACAGCGAGTTGCACCAGGTCGGGCCACGGCCTTCAGCGTTCTTCGTGTAAGGCGTGGTGGGCAGGTTGCCGCCGTAGATCGACGAGCAGCCCGTGGCGTTGGCAATGAACAGACGATCGCCGAACAGCTGGGTCATCAGCTTGACGTAAGCCGTCTCACCGCAGCCAGCGCAGGCGCCGGAGAACTCGAACAGCGGCTGCAGCAGCTGCAGATCCTTCACCTGGTTGTGGTTCAACTTCTGGCGATCCACCTCGGGCAGACCCAGGAAGAACTCCCAGTTCAAGCGCTCAGCCTCACGCAGCGGAGCCTGGGGAGCCATGTTGATGGCCTTCCGGCCCGCGTCGGACTTGTTCTTGGCCGGGCAGGTTTCCACGCAAAGGCCGCAACCGGTGCAATCCTCGGGTGCGATGGCCAACGTGTAGAGTTGCTCTTCCATGCCCTTCCACTTCGGCTTGGCGCTCTTGAAGGTGGCGGGAGACTTCTCCGCCAGCTCGGGCGCGAAGATCTTGGCGCGGATCACGCCGTGCGGGCAAACCATGGCGCACTTGCCGCACTGAATGCAGGTGTCCTTGTCCCACACCGGAATGTCCTGAGCGATGTTGCGCTTCTCGTACTGCGCGGTGCCAGTCGGGAAGGTTCCACCGGCCGGAAGAGCGCTGACGGGGAGCAGGTCGCCCTTGCCGTCGGCAATCTGGCCAAGCACCTTGCCTACAAACTCCGGCGGGTTGCCGACGATGGAGCCGGTCACGTCAAAGTCCGAGGTCACGGTAGCCGGCACGACCACCTTTTGCAGGTTTGCAAGCGACGCATCCACAGCGGCAAAGTTCTTCTGCACAACCGCTTCGCCACGCTTGCCGTAGGTCTTCTTGATGGACTTCTTGATCTGCTCGATCGCCTCATCCTTGGGAAGAACGCCACTGATGGCAAAGAAGCAGGTCTGCATGATGGTGTTCACGCGCGAACCCATGCCGGTCTCGCGAGCCACCTTGTGGCCATCAATCACGTAGAACTCGATCTTCTTCTTGATGATCTCCGCCTGCGTGGTCTTGGGCAGGTGATCCCACACTTCGGTGGCCGAGTAGATCGAGTTGAGCAGGAAGGTGGCGCCGGGAATGGCGGCCTCCAGCACGTCGATCTTTTCCAGGAAGGAGAAGTTGTGGCAAGCGATGAAGCTGGCGCGGGTGATCAGGTACGACGAGCGGATCGGGGTCGGCCCGAAGCGCAGGTGCGAGGTGGTCATCGAACCGGACTTCTTCGAGTCATACACGAAGTAGCCCTGCGCGTAATACGGGGTCTCGGTACCGATGATCTTGATGGAGTTCTTGTTGGCGCCAACCGTGCCGTCCGAACCCAGGCCATAGAACAGGGCGCGGTGGGTCTTGACGTCTTCGGTGGAGAAGCTCTCGTCGTAGGTCAGGCTGGAGAAGCTGACGTCGTCGTTGATGCCGATGGTGAAGTGGTTCTTGGGAGCGGGCTTGGAGAGCTCGTCGTAGATGCCCTTGACCATGGCCGGGGTGAACTCCTTGGAGCTCAAACCGTAACGGCCGCCGACAACCTTGGGCATGGCGAACGGCATGGAAGCCACGTTCTCGGCCAGAACCGTGATCACGTCCTGGTAGAGCGGCTCGCCGGTTGCGCCCGGATCCTTGCAACGGTCAAGAACAGCAATCGCCTTGACGGTGGCAGGCAGTGCCTTCAGGAAGGCGGAAGCGTCGAACGGGCGATACAGGCGAACCTTGACCAGGCCAACCTTCTCGCCAGTCTTGAGCATCGTCTCCACGGCTTCTTCGGCCACGTCGGCACCGGAGCCCATAAGGATGAGGATCCTCTCCGCGTCGGGCGCGCCGTAGTAGTCAAACAGGTGATACTGGCGGCCGATGACCTTGGCCACGTTGTCCATCACGCTCTGCACAATGCCTGGGACCGCTTCATAGAAGGGCTGGCAGGCTTCACGCGCCTGGAAGAAGACGTCGGGGTTCTGGGCGGTGCCGCGCAGAATCGGGCGGTCGGGGCTGAGAGCGGCTTCACGATAGGCGATCAGGTGCTTGTCGTCCACCAGCTCGCGGATCTGGTCGTCGCTGATCGGCTTGATCTTGCCAACCTCGTGCGAGGTGCGGAAGCCGTCAAAGAAATGCAGGAACGGCACGCGCGACTCCAGGGTAGCCAACTGCGCCACCAGAGCCAAATCGTGCACTTCCTGAACCGAGTTGGAGGCCAGGTTGGCCCAACCGGTGCCGCGACAGGCCATCACGTCGGAGTGATCGCCAAAGATCGAGAGCGCGTGGGTTGCCAGGGTGCGGGCCGTCACGTGCATGGTTGCCGGGGTCAACTCACCAGCGATTTTGTACATGTTGGGGATCATCAGCAGCAGGCCCTGCGATGCGGTAAACGTGGTGCCAAAAGCACCGGCCTGCAATGCTCCGTGCAAGGCGCCAGCCGCACCACCCTCGCTCTGGAGTTCCTCCACGATGGGCAACGCGCCCCAAATATTCTTCTTCCCTTCCGAGCGCCACTGATCGGCCCACTCTGCCATCGGGCTGGAGGGGGTAATCGGATAGATAGCAACAACTTCGGAGAGACGATAGGCTACCGAAGCCGCGGCTTCGTTCCCATCAAGGATGACCATCTTCTGTTCACTCATTCGCTTTGCCTCATAATGCGGCCGGCGGAAAAACAACCGCTTGGGCAAGTCTCAAGGCGCAAGGGAAGCAGCGGCAGTGATGCGGGACACAGGCTGGTCCCTCCCTACCGCATTACGAGGAGACTTTCGCAATATGACACCGATCTTCGGACTCCGAGAGTCGCTCCCGCAACCTGCGAATCGACACCTCCCTTGAGCTTCCACTCCCTGTTTGCCAGCGCGCTTCCAGAGCGTTTTTCCTTTTGCTACAAGCTTCCGTGCCCCATCCATTTCCGCGTTCTTTGTGGAAATGGGTGGGATACCACTGGACTTCAGGCCCACCCCATTCCAGAAAATCTTCTAAACCAACCGCACATCCAGAACGGTGGCCGGTCTTACCGTCATGAACCCAGCAGCTTGCCCACCTCACGCATCCACTCTTTGACCGGGATCTGCTGCGGACAGACCTCCTCGCACATGCCGCACTGCGTGCATCCGCTGGCGCGCTGCTGAGCCTGCAGCGCGAATCCGTAGCGGAAGCGCGCGGTGGTTACATCGTCGAAGACCCTGGCGTGGTTGAACAGTTCAAAGTTGGCCGGCACATCCACACCCTGCGGGCAGGGCATGCAGTAGCCACAGCGCGTACACGGAATCACGGTGCGCGCGTTGTACCCCTCGCGCACTTTGTCGATCATCACCTGATCCTTGGTTCCGAAGCAGTGCACCCGCGCCTGCCGGGCCAGGCGCAGATTCTCATTGAGCTGCGCCATGGTGCTCATGCCGCTCAGCACCAGCGAGACCTCCGGCTGATCCCAGAGCCAGTCCAAAGCCCACTCCACCGCCGTGCGCTCCAGCGGGAACTCGGCAAGAATCTGGCGAATCTCGGCAGGAGGGTCTGCCAGCCGCCCACCCAGCAGCGGCTCCATTGCCACCACGGCCAGCCCGCGATCCGTAGCCATCCGCAGCCCGCGCACGCCGGCCTGGAACTCCACATTCACGTAGTTGTACTGGATCTGGCAGAGCGACCAGAGATCGGTGGCGGAGAGAATCTCCTCAAAGGTCTCAAAGTCGGAGTGGAAGGAGAAGCCCAGATGACGGATGCGTCCATCGGCCAGCGCGGCAGCGGCCTTCTCCAGCAAACCATGGCGCAGCACCACCTCCTGCCAGTACTTGCCATTCAACGCATGGAACAGGTAGAAGTCGATGGAGTCGGTCTGAAGCCGTTGCAGCTGTTCGTTCAGGATGCGGTCAAAGTCCGCCGCCTCCTTCACCAGCCAGGGGGGCAGTTTGGTGGCCACGCGCACCCGCTCCCGGTAGCCGTCGCGGAGAGCCTTGCCCAGCACCACTTCGCTCTGCCCACCGTGGTAGCTGTAGGCGGTGTCAAAGTAGTTCACGCCGCTGTCAATGGCATGCCGGATCATCCGGATCGCCTCCGGCTGGTCCACATCGGCGCTCCCAAAACCACCGCTTAGGACCGGGAGCCGCATGCAGCCAAATCCCAATGCCGAAGCCTTCCACTCGAGAGTCCCAAACGTACGGCATTTCATCGAGTTCTCCCCGGTAACTGAAGATTAGCCACGGATTCTACTCCGATTCTGAGCGCAGCGCGCGCCAAATTGATACAAGACTTGGACTTGCTGCTGTTTTTGAACCGGCCCTCCAACCCCAGCACCGTGGCCCATTCTTTTCCAAAGCTTTATCGCGAAAAGGGTAGGAAACCATGACATTCTTGACGGGCAGGATCTGGAATGCCCTGCCCTGACGATCTCCACTCCCCTTGCACGCAGGATTTGCGAGTCAACCGGTCCAGAGGGTATACTTAAATCCGACCAGATTGGTCGCATTTCAAGGCAGCTGCCCTTCCGGCAGCCCACAGGAGTTGCCAAGGTGCTGGTACTGAGCGAGTTGCATGTAGGTGAGCGAGCGGTCCTTGTGGACCTCGACTTGCCCGAAACCGTCCAGAATCACCTCATGCACATGGGCTTTGTTCCCGATGCGCTGGTAGCGGTGCTGCGCCGCGCTCCGGCTGGCGATCCCACCGTTTACGGGGTTGACGGCATGGAGATTGCCCTGCGCCGTGAGACCGCCGCCGCCATCCGCGTCCGTCCCTGCGAAAACGGAGATATTCTCTCCATCTCGATGCTGGCCCCCATGGCCAAGGCGGGACTATGAGCGATTGCTGCACACCGCCGCCCTTTCAGCCGCCTGCCAACCCTCCTGTCAAGGGAGAACTCAGCACCGTGGTGCTGATTGGCCCGCCCAACGCCGGCAAGTCCACCCTCTTTAACCGGCTCACCGGCCTGCGCCAAAAGGTAGCCAACTTTCCCGGCGTCACCGTGGAACAGCGCCTGGGCCTGATGGCCGGCATTGGCCGCGACGATCTGACCCTGATCGATCTGCCTGGCATCTACAGCCTCTCGCCGTACTCCGAAGACGCCCGCGTTTCCATCGACGTGCTCAAGGGCGACATGCCCGGCACGCCCAAGCCGGACGCGGTTCTGCTGGTACTGGATTCCCTGCACCTGACCCGTCAGCTGATGCTGGCCGCGCCGGTGCTGGCGCTGGGTATTCCCACCCTCATCCTGCTCAACATGAGCGACCTGATGGCCGAGCGTGGCGGCCATGTGGACCCGCTGCGGCTGGCCCGCGAGCTGGGCGCTCCGGTAGCATTGATCAGCGCCGTGAACGGCACCGGGCTGGACTCCATTCCCCTGTTTCTGAATCGCGAAACCCGCCGTGTGCCGGCCCGGCCGTTGACCCTGCCGGTGATTGGCAACGCCGCCAGCGCCCACCAGTGGGCCGCACAGGTGAGCCGCAAGACCTGCTATCGCGCCCCGCTCTCGGAAGAGAAGTCGCGCCGCATTGACGACGTCTTGCTGCATCGCGTTTGGGGACCGCTCTTGTTCCTGCTGGTGGTCTTCGCGGTCTTTGAGTCGGTCTTTGCCATTGGCCAGCCGCTCTCGGACATTGCCGGCGAGCTGTTGGCGAAGATCGGCGACCTGGTACGCCCCTTCCTGGCTACCGGCTGGGTGCAATCCCTGCTGCTGGATGGCCTGTGGAAAGGCATCTCGTCGGTGCTGGTCTTTTTGCCCCAGATCCTGCTTCTGTTCTTCTTCATCGGCATATTAGAGGATTCCGGCTACCTGGCCCGCGCCGCGCTCATCGCCGACCGCGTGATGCAGACCGTAGGCCTGAACGGCAAGGCCTTTATCCCGCTGCTCTCGGCCTATGCCTGCGCGGTTCCGGCCATCATGGCTACTCGAACCATCGAGAACAAGCGCGACCGCTTGGCAACCATCCTGGTTACCCCCTTCATGACCTGCTCGGCCCGTCTGCCGGTCTACATGATGCTGATCGCGGCCTTCATCCCCAATACCACCTACCTGCACGGCCTGCTGGGCCTGCGCACGCTGACCATGCTGGGACTCTATCTGGCCGGCTTTCTGGCGGCCTTGGCCACGGCTCGCATCCTCAAGAGCTCGGTGCTCAAGTCCAGCGAGGCTCCGTTCATTCTGGAGCTGCCGCAGTATCGCAAGCCCACGCTGCGCTCGCTGGGCATTCGACTCATGGATCGCGCCAAGGTCTTCCTGCATCAGGCAGGGACCGTCATTCTATGCGTTACCCTGGCGCTCTGGGTGCTGGCCCACCTGCCGGTAAGCCACGACGCGGCGGGCCAACTTGCCACCCCGGCCCTGGCTGAGAGCGTGATCGGCAAGATCGGCCATTTCATTGAGCCCGCCATTGCCCCGCTGGGATTCGACTGGAAGGTAGGCATCGGTCTGGTGTCGAGCGTTCTGGCACGCGAGGTGATGGTCTCCACCATGGGCACGCTGTACGGCGCGGACCCTGCCACAGCCAACCTGAGCCTACATGCCGCTCTCACCCACGACCTCTCGCTGGGTGGCGCGCTGGCCCTGATGATCTTCTTTGCCTTCGCCATGCAGTGCACGTCCACCATGGCCGTAGTGCGGAGGGAAACCAACAGCTGGACCTGGCCCGCGGTGCAGTTTGTCTACATGCTCGCCCTGGCCTGGATCTCCGCCTTCGCGGTCAATCATCTGACCATGGCGCTGATGCGGTAGGCTTTTTGATCCGGCCCATAATCACTGATAACTGGGTGGGTACATTCAAATTCCAAGTGCAACAAAGAGCGTGAACAGAATCAAACAGTTCGTCGCAGCCGTGCCGTGGGAAAGTGGGAAACGCTCTTTGTTTTCCATCTTTTCCATGGCTTCCTACCAACCATCTCCTGTCGGCTCTTTGCGATGTGTTGTTGCACTTGGACCTTGAATCCGCCGTGCCCCATCCATCCCGCGTTTTGTGCGGGATGGGTGGGATGCCTAAAACGGAGTTTAAGGGCCGGGTTTATCGGGAAGGCTTAGAGCCAGCTTCAATCGAACCAGCCGATGGAGTTCAGCGCGGTATAACCAATCCAGGCTGCCCCCACAAAATGCCAAAAGCAGACCGCGAACCAGAATGTACCCGGATTCTTCTTGCGATCAGCCACTCCTGCCTTCGGAACCAGCACCTTGCCCGACAACCGTCCCACTTCGCCAATAATCAGGGACACGACGCCGCCCACAATACCAACGTACGGCTCAAGAAAACCTGCGTTCATGCGTGTATACCGCTCAATGGAAGTTCAAGGGCCATTCTAACGCAGGAAGTCCTTTGCCCCCTCACCGGCCTTGTGCCAGTGCAATAAGGACCGTTTTGAAGAGGAATAGCTCTATCCTTCCCCTTCAAAAACCATAGACGCAGAGTTTACTGGCCCCGCCTGCGCGGGCCGGGAGGTCGGCGCTACAAGAGAAAAGCCGCACCTCCGGAGAGATGCGGCTTCTGTGTCAATCAAACAACTACTTGCCGGTAAGCTTGACGCCCATGCCGTTCAGCTTGGTGCGAGCCTTCATGGCTTCCGGGGTCTGCGGGTGGCGCTGGACCAGCAGACGCAGCTCGCGGACGCCGGCCTCGCGCTTGTTCAAGGCCAGCAGAGACATGCCCTTGTGCAACTGCGCGGCAGGGGCCATCTTGTTGCCGCTGAAGCCTTCCAGAACTGCGTTGTACTGGTTCACCGCGTCCTGGTAGTTCTCCTGCTGGTAGGCAATCTCGCCCAGATAGAAGTCGGCCGTGCCGGCCAGATCGTCCAGCGGATAGTAGTGCACCACGTCCTGGAATTCACCCGCGGCCAGCGAGTAGCGCGCGGAGTTGAAGTCGCGCAGACCGGCCTGGAAGGTGTCCTGCAGAGGCGGCGCGGCGTTGGTCCCCTGCCCACCTGGAACGGTGTTGTTCGGCGCCGTACCGTTGGGGCCGGGCAGCTGGTTGGTGGCCGGAGGCGGTTGCTGCATGCTCTGCAACTGGGCCTGCATCTCCTGCACGCTCTTGTCCAGCTTGGTCATGCGCGACTTGAGTTCGTCCACGGAGTCGTTGAGCGACTGCATCTGTCCGCTCACGCCATCCATCTTGGCTGAAGCAGCCTCGTTTTGTTGGGTGATCCGCTGGTCCAGCTTGGTGACCGAAGCGTTCATCTGGTTAGCCTGGTCAGCGGTCTGCTGCGCCAGGTTCTGCAGCACGCCAAACTTGGCGTCCATGGTCGACTGCATGCGCTGCATCATGTCCAGAAGCTGCGAAACCTGGGTCTGCAGCTCAATCATCTCTTTCGAGACGGCATGGGCCGGCTTCGGCGCTGAGAACATGACCACGGTCAGTACGACCGCCCAAACCACACTGCTGCGAACTACGCGTCCTGTCTGCATACCCCACCATGATAGCAAGCCATGCGCGGTGGTTCACTTGAAGCGAACCACCGCGCACACCAGCCCTCTTGAATTGAACGTTCTTCTTGAATTCCCTCTGGCACCGTTTTGCCCGGCAGCCAGAGGGAAGCAAACACTATTTATCCATCGTGAAGCCGGCGCGGCGATTCTGCTGCCAGCACTCTTCGGTCGACTCCGAGCAGAAGGGCTTTTCCTTGCCGTAGCTGACCACCCGCATGCGGGCCGTGGCCACGCCAGCGGTTTCCAAAGCCTTCCGGGCACTCTCGGCACGGTTCTGGCCCAAGCCCAGGTTGTACTCGTTGGAGCCACGCTCGTCGCAATAGCCGCCGATGACAATCTTCAGGGTCGGATGGCTGTTCAGATAGCTGGCGTCGCGGGCGATGATGGACTGCGAATCGGGACGGATGTCCTGCGCGTCGTAGTCAAAGAAGATGTCCTGCACGTTGGCCTTGAACTCTTCCTCGGCGCTCATGGTGTTGGAGGGAACCACCACCGCCGGAGGAGCATTCACGGTAACGCGGACACTGGCTTCAGCCGTACCGCCGGCGCCACGGGCAACCAGATGGTAGGTGGTGGACTCGGCCGGAGAAACGCTCTTGACGCCGGAGGTGGGCACATCGCCGATGCCATCGATGGAAACCGAGGTCGCGTCGGTGGTGCGCCAGCTCAACTGAACCTGATCGCCAGCCGAAATAACGGTGGGCGTGGCCGTCAACTGCGCGATAGGCGCAGCGGCTTGCACAATGGGCGGCGCCGTGGGCTCAGGCATGGGCGGCACCTTCTTTTTGCAGCCAGCAACAGAGACCAGGGCAACCAGCAAAATGGCATAAGAGACGTAGTTAGAACGTGACTTCAATGTCAGACTCCTTCCGAGACGTAATTCGGGTGTAAACGGCTGATCCGAGCCTTCTCCTGTCGCCACCGCCATCTGGCTTGCAGCTCCATTCCGTGCGCGGTGACGGCCTGAGTTGGCCATGCGTAGGGCTGAAATCCGCATTCCGCATCCATCAGCGGATGCCTGCCCTGACGCCGAATTGAGGTAACTCATCATGATAGACCATTCGTACGGATTCAATCCGCGCAACGTACCACCTTGCGCACCTCCGTAGATCTACTTGACGCTCCAATTGGGCATAAAGCTGTTGCCAGAGTGCGTCAACTGGTGCTGATCGGTTCCATCGGCCAGCATGGTCCAGATATCGGTCCGTTTGCCGAGGGTGCGTTCAAACACAATGTGGCGGCCATCGGGCGCCCAGCAGGGAAAATCGTTGGAGCCGGACTCGTGCGTGATCTGGAGATAGTTTTTGCTGGCCAGGTCGATGACGTGAATATCGACGCCGCCCGGATCTCCGGGGCCGTACTTGCGATTCCAGCTATAAACCAGCGACTGGCCATTGGGCGACCACGAGGGCGAAACCGCATAGCCGCCGTCGGTGATGCGCTGCACGTTGGTGCCGTCCTCGCTCATGGTGTAGATCTGAGGCAACCCGGTGCGCCCGCTCACCCAGGCAATCTGGGCGTTGGTCTTGGGGTTCCAGGTGGGCGAAACGTCGGGCCCGCGAAAGGTGGTCACGCGATGCAGATCGCTGCCGCTGGCGTTGGCCACGTAGATCTCCGGATCGCCCGTTCGGGAGGAGGAGAAGGCGATCTTGGTGCCGTCCGCAGACCATGCGGGAGACAGGTTGGTGCCGCTGCCCGTGCCTGCTGGGAAGGCAATCACGCGGCCCAGCTCCACCGAGTACATGCGAATGGCCCAGCCCGCGGAACCAAGCGACGCAAAAGCCACCCGCGAGCCATCGGGCGAGACCCGCGGCGAGAGCGAAATGGAGCCCAGATGCGTGATCTGGTGCTGATTCTGCCCGTCGTAATCCATGGCCCAGATCTCCTTGGAACCAGAGCGGGAACTCACAAAGTAGATCTTCGACTCCGCAATCCCGGCAATCCCACCGCCCAGCCGCCCAATGATCTCGTCGGCAAAACGGTGCGCCACGGTGCGGGCCATCTCATCGCTGGCCGCCTCATTGTATTGCTTGGACAGCACCTGGGGATTTTTCGCGTTCTGTGCGTCATCCAGCCAGCCGTAGACCACCAGCCGTCCGTTCTGCGCCGCCAGCGCGCCAAAGGCCACCATGGAAGCGTTGGCGGGCATGGCCGACCACTGCGCGAGCACGATCTCCTGCTGCGAGCCGGGCATGGCCTGTGGCATCAAGCTCTTGGCCACCATGTCAAAGATGCCGGCGCGGGCCAGGTCGTTGGCCAGCGTGGCGTCAAAGGTCACCTTCAGCGCCGGAGTCTGCGCGTCGTAGCCCACCGGCTTGAAGTCCGCTGCCGCCAGACGGATGCGCTGGTTGCCCTGATTGGTGCCGGTATGCACCTCATCTTGCGCCACAACCACGGGCGCTACCGCAGCAACGAGTCCAAATAAGAAGAGGGGCAGGGTCCTGACCAGTCGATTCATGTGCAACAACTCCTTGTTCTGTACCAACTACTGAGGTCCAACGCATGGATTCCACTTTGATTAGCGTAAAGACCGGGCTCTAATACTCACAAAAATAAAAAACCGAGAGAGAATTCGGCCGATAGGCCGCCGGAAGCGCTCCAAAAGTGTCCACCCGCTGCGCGCCACGCACGCAAGAGCGGTCCAGGGTCGGGCTGCCGCTGGATCGGTCCAGCTTCACATCGCTCTGGCTGCCATCGCGATGAATGGTGAAGATAATGTTGGCGCGCGTTCCCTTGGGCGTACGAGGATCCACCTCAAAACGATTCCAGCTGGCGCTCATCTTGGTATTGATCTGGTTGACATACCAGCCAAACATGGAGGAAAAGCTGTTGTCACCCACCTGCGCCGGACCATTAGAACCAGAAGACGGCATTCCGCGCGGAATTACCGATCCGTTCTGCTCACCGTAGCGGGCCACGTTGTCACGCGACGGCTGCTGGTTCTTGGCCGTTTTGGGAGACTGCTGCTTGTCCTGCGGCTTCACCTTGCCGCTGATGGCGATCGCCTTGTCGTCCACAATCTGCTTTTCCTTGGGACTGGGAACGGCCGGCGCGGTGCTGGGCTTGTCGGTAGTGAGGACGTTCTGGTTCACGGGCTGATCGGCAGGCAGCGGCAGAGCGTTGCTGACCAGGCTCACCTGCATAGCGGAGCCCGCGCCGTCAGAGCCCCACAGATTATGGTGAAACAGCCCCATGGCCCATCCCCAGGCCAGCACGCAACCCAGCAGCGCGGCGTGCAGCATAATCGATCCCGCCGCCGACGCCGCTATGGGCTCCGGCGTCAGCTCCCGCTCCAGATCGTCGCTTGCTTGGTATCCCGCGCCCATTCTCAGCTGCCCCTACCCTCTACGCACCCAGTCGCTAGCTCCGCTAACGCCGCTAACAACGCTAGCTCCGCTCGTCCGCCTAGTTCCCCGCGCCCTTGATATCCAGCGGCTGCGTCACAATCGACACGTTGGTGATCCCGGCCGCCTTGACCGCATCCATCACCTGCGCAAACGCGCCAAACGGCACCCGCTCATCGGAGCGCAGATAGATGATCTGCCGCGATGGATCGCCGGTGTGCAGCTTGCTGCCCAGTTCATGGATGTTCACCGGCTGGTCGCCCAAAAAGACGTTCTGATCGCGGTCGATGGTGACCACCAGGCGCTGCTCCGTAATCTCTTTGACGGTGCGGGTCTTGGGCACGTTCACTTCAATGCCCGATTGCAGCACCGGAGCCGAGATCATGAAGATAACCAGCAGAACCAGCACCACGTCCACCAGCGGCGTGATGTTGATCTCCGCCAGCGACGATTGGGTTTTGCCATTGTTTGTCGTGAATGCCACTTCGGCCTCTTTGCCTCGTCCGGCTCGGTTTGCGATCCCCAGAGCACCTGATTCCCTGCCCTGGTCCGGTTCGTCGTCCCCTGGGTGCCCCACCCTTGACTGTGCTCTTAGCTCCCCGTGGTGAAGGTCGAGGATGTTGAAGAGCCGTCCCTCAGGGGCTAAAGCCCATGTGTATTTTGAGCCACTTACGGCACGACTCAAGTCGTGCCCTGACGCTTATCGCTAAATTCGGCACTTTCACCACCTGCCGTCAGCGGCCAAGGGTGAAAAGAAGAAACGTTCGCCGCGTCCGTCCACCGCGCGCCCCGCGGTTCTACTTGTAAACGCCGCGTTCAATCTCCCGGCCCTGCATACCCGGAGGCATGGGCGGAAGCGGAGGCAACGCCGGCCGCGCCACGGGAATCTCTTCGAGCGAGTTCATCAGCTCCCGGCAAAAATCGTCGATAGCGGAAGCAAAGACGCGAATGCGCGCCGAAAGCTGGTTGTAGGCCACCACCGCCGGCACGGCCACAAACAAGCCGGCAGCAGTGGTAATCAGCGCTTCCGAGATGCCCGGAGCCACCGCGCGCAGGGTTGCCGCACCGGCCGTACCCAACCCGTGGAAGGCGTCTACAACGCCCATCACGGTGCCAAACAGACCCACGAAGGTGCTCGATGACCCGATGGTCGCCAACCAGGTCATGCGCCGCTCCAGGGTGGTCACGGCCTCGCTGGCCGCGGTCTGGGCGCTACGTTCCAGAGACGTCATGGAGCGCGGTGGCCCGCCGCCGCCGGTTTGCCGCTTGTAGGTCTCGTAAACCTCTTCAAAGACCCGCGCCATGGGGCTGTTCACGTACTCCGCACTCAACGCGGCCACATCCTGTAGCCGGTTGGCCTTGCGGAAGGCGCGAATAAATTTTTTGCTTTCCTTGGTAGCCCTGGACAGAGTGGACACCTTGCCCAGAATCACCGTCCACGAGTAGAGACTTGCCACGAGCAACAGCAACAGCACGCCCACGGCAATCGGCCCGATGTTGTGCAGCAGATCGGAGATCGCACTGGAAGCCGCGGCAGGCACGGCATTCGGCGCGGCGTCAGGGTCGGCTTGCAACAGAAACAAGAATGCAGCAGTCAGGTTCAGCATTGTTCCTCACCTTTAACGGTATCAGACGTGCATTCCATTGCCCAAGTAATCGATCAGGTGCCCCAGTCGGCCCGCTTCACGCGATCCCCACACCGAAAACCCTGCCCGCCGTGCTATGCTTCGCTCAAATTCTTCTGTTGGATACGCCTTCAACAGAGCAACAAAATCTCCGGCTTTGGCCCCCAACCGCTTCGTGGAATCCACCTATGCTCGTCGAGCTCCGCGCTGAAAACTACGCCGTTATCGATCACTCCATTGCCAGCTTTGGCCCTGGGCTCAACCTGCTCACGGGCGAAACAGGCGCGGGCAAGTCCATCCTGGTGGACGCGCTGGCCCTGCTGATGGGCGGCAAGAGCTCGGCCGAGGTGGTGCGCCATGGCGCCGAAAAAGCCGTGGTGAGCTGCGTTTTTGAGGCCACCGCCAACGCCGAAGCCATTCTGGAAGAGAACGGCATCGACGTGGAAGGGCCTGAGATCATCCTGCGTCGTGAGATTATGGTGGGCGGCAAGGGCCGTGTCTTTGTGAACAACCAGCAGGCCACCGTCACCGTGCTCAAGCAGTTGGCGCCGGAACTGGCTCTGGTCCATGCCCAGTCGGAGACGCTCTCCAGCTTCGATCAGGCCCAGCAGCGAATTCTGCTTGACCGCTTTGCGGGCATCTCCACCGATGAGATCGGCGCTGCCTACAGCCACTGGACTGAAGCCAAAGCCAAGTTGGACGACCTGCTGCAAGGCGAACAGGACCGGCTGCGCATGGTGGACCTGTGGAGCTACCAGCGCAAGGAGATAGAGTCGGCCCATCTGGTAGCTGGCGAGGACGAGAAGTTGGAGACGGAAAAACGCGTACTGGCCAACGCTGAAAAGCTCTACACCGCCTCGCAATCGGCCTTTGACCAGCTCTACGAGGGCTCCAACTCGGCGGAAACCGCTCTGCGGGCCGCCATCCGCAACGTGGAAGAGCTGGCCCGCTACGATGGCCGCTTCACCGAGCCCCTGCAGCAACTGACCAGCGCCCGCGTCACCGTGGACGACGTGGCCGCCACCCTGCGCGACTACGCCGAGAGCATCAACGCCAGCCCCGAGCGCCTGGCTGAAATTGAAGACCGCCTGGCCCTGCTCGACCGGCTGAAGCGCAAATACGGAGCTACCGTCGTCGAAGTGATCGCCTTTGGCGCAGAGGTGGCCCGCAAACTCTCTGAAGTAGAAGATCGCGACGAGGTTTTAAAGACACTGCGTGCGGCAGTCGATCATGCCGCGAAGAATTACGAAAAAGTAGCCCTGGCGCTAACCGAAGCCCGCCGCGTCGCCTCCGTGCGCCTGGCCAAACTGGCTGAGGCGCAGATCAATTCCCTGGCCATGAAGGTCAGCTTCGAAGTGGCCGTGCTCTCGATAGCCGATGCAGGCGAGGTTGAGGGGAAGAAGTCGCGGAGCGGCCAAACCATTGGCTCCGCTTCACGCGCCGCTGGCAGCGCCACAACGCACTGGACCTCCTCCGGCTGGGATGTGGTGGACTACCGTATTGCCACCAATGCCGGCGAGCCGCTCAAGCCGCTGGTAGAGATTGCCAGCGGCGGCGAGATGAGTCGCATCATGCTGGCGCTCAAGGTAGCGGTGGAAGAAAACTCCTCCAAAACCAGCAAAAAGCCCACCCCGCGCACTCTGGTCTTTGACGAAATCGACATCGGCATTGGCGGCCGGGCCGCTGAAGCAGTGGGCCAGAAGCTCAAGGCCCTGAGCCGTGGCCAGCAGGTGCTGTGCGTCACCCACTTGCCGCAGATTGCAGCCTTTGCCGACCAGCACTTGGTGGCAGAGAAACGCGAAGTGGATGGCCGCACCCAAACCCGCATCCGCACCCTGGACGACCGCAGCCGCACCCACGAAGTGGCCCGCATGTTGAGCGGTGCCAAGGTAACCGACGCCAGCCAGCAACACGCCGCGCAGATGATTGCGGCCAGCCGGTAACTTTTTCTTCTTGCGCGTTACGGCCAAAGCAAAGAGCAGAAATAGACCTGCTGAACCATTCGTGTTTATCCAAACAACTCGCTGTGTGACCCAAGGCGCACCAGCCGCAACATCGTCTCATCAGGCTTCGAGTAAATCAGCAGCAGATCAGGCTTCAGATGACACTCACGGTATCCTGCCCAATCGCCACTGAGGTCGTGATCGTGGTGCCGGTTGTCAAGCGGAAGGTCCTTGGCCAACGCCATAAGCACAGGAATCAAGACCGCATCAAGGGTGACTCTGTGTTCACCCTTCGACTCGCGCTTGTAGTCGCGTCTGAAGCCTATAGAACGCTCAATCGTCCGCATGGAGGTCTGCCATCAGCGCTTCAACGCCGCTGAAACGTGCTCCGTGCCCTGCTTCCAGCTCTTTTCGCGCCTGGAGCGTTGCCGTATTCGGCGCCTGGATGGCAAAAGGCAGCCTACGCTCGTTGGCCACCTGGACCATCAGCAACCGGATCGCGTCAGAGACCGAAAGCCCCATAGCTTCAAGCGCTTCCTCTGCCCGCACCTTAGTAGCCGAATCGATACGAGCGCGCACATAAGTGTCCGCTGTAGCCATTGAAGAGCCTCCGTGGTCTCATTGTAGTCACACATGATGGTCAGGTCAACCGGCAACGACAGGAATCAAGATCTCCTGCTCGTAGATCTGCCCCGGTTTTCCTCAGCCGGATTGGCATCGCCTGCAATCCACGCAAAGACTAGAATCGATCTAGCCATGAATGAATTTACCCATCTGCATTTGCACACGGAATACTCTCTGCTGGACGGCGCCTGCGACGTAGACAAGCTTTGCAAGCAGGTCGCCAAGTTGGGGCAGAAGTCCGTGGCCATGACGGACCACGGCAACATCTACGGAGCGGTGAACTTTTTTGGTGCGGCCAAACATGCCGGCGTCAAGCCGATCCTGGGCTGCGAACTCTACGTGTGCAAGAATGAGGACCACCGCGCCCCGGCGCAGGGCGACAACTACAACCACCTGCTGGTGTTGGCCGAAAACGAAGAGGGTTACAAGAACCTGGTCCGCATCACGTCGGAGTCCTCGCTGCATGGCTTTTATCGCAAGCCGCGCATCTCCAAGGCCTATCTGGCGCAGCACTCCAACGGGCTGATCGCCTTCTCCGGCTGCCTGAGCGGCGAACTGTGCGAAGAGCTGATGGCTGGCCACTATGAAAAGGGCCGCGACGTGGCCCGCCAGTATCAGGACATCTTTGGCAAGAAGAATTTTTATTTGGAGCTGCAGGATCAGGGTTTGGCCGATGAGAAGCGCATTCAGGAAGCGCTGTTCCGGCTGGAGCGCGAGCTAGAGATCCCGATGGTGCTCACCAACGACTCGCACTATCTGTGCGGTGAGGACTCGCACGCGCACGACGTGATGCTCTGCGTGCAGACCGGCTCCAAGGTCCACGACGTGGACCGCTTCCGCTTTGACAGCGATCAATTCTATGTGAAAAGCGCCGCAGAGATGCAGCGGCTGTTTCCAGACTCGCCCGGCGTGACCGAGCGGACCATGGAGATTGCCGAGCGCTGCAACCTGAAGCTGCATGAGGTGGACAATCCCTTTCCGCAATTCGACGTGCCGCCCGAACACACCATTGACAGCTACTTTGAAGAGGTCTGCCGCAAGGGCCTGCAGAAGCGCATCAGCACGGCCATCAAGCAATTGGAGATGAAAGGCCAGCTGCGCATGCCGCTCAGCGCGTATGAGGCGCGGCTGAACTACGAGATCGGCATCATCCACCAGATGCACTACTCGGGCTACTTCCTGATTGTTTGGGACTTTATCAAGTACGCCAA
This sequence comes from uncultured Occallatibacter sp., assembly GCA_964645855.1. Classification (GTDB taxonomy): domain Bacteria; phylum Acidobacteriota; class Terriglobia; order Terriglobales; family Acidobacteriaceae; genus Telmatobacter. Next base: position 1,052 of record CAZYDF010000022.1, on the reverse strand, counting down.
GGATCACGGCATCCCGGTGGGCCCGGGCCGCGGCTCGGGCGCGGGATCGCTGGTGGCCTACTGCATGGAGATCACCAACATCGATCCCATGCAGAACGTGTTGCTGTTTGAGCGCTTCCTGAACCCGGAGCGCGTGTCTATGCCGGATATCGACGTGGACTTCTGCATGAATCGCCGCGGTGAAGTGTATGAGTACGTGGTGCGCAAGTACGGACGCGATCAGGTGAGCCAGATCATCACCTTCAACACCATGGCCGCCAAGGCCGCCATCAAGGATTGCGGACGCGCGCTCGATCTTCCCTATGGCGACGTGGACAAGATCGCCAAGCTGATTCCGGCCACCGTGGGCATGACCATCGACAAGGCGCTGGAAGATGTTGTCGATCTCAAAAAGGCCTACGACAACGACGCCACGGTACGCAATCTGATTGACACGGCCAAAAAGCTGGAGGGCCTGGTGCGCGGCTCGGGCGTACACGCTTCCGCCGTGGTGATTGCGCCACGTCCGCTCATTGAGCTGGTGCCGGTAGTCAAGACCAAGAACGACGAAATTGTCACCGCCTACGACATGAAGTCGGTGGAGAAGCTGGGCCTGCTCAAGTTCGACTTCCTGGGCCTGACCACGCTCACCGTCATCGACGATTGCCTCCGGCTGATTGAGAAGGTCCGCGGCGTCAAGGTGGACATTGACGCTATTCCGCTGGACGACGAAGAGACCTACAAGAAGGTCTTCCAGGCGGCGCTCACCAGTGGTGTCTTTCAGTTTGAATCCACCGGCATGCGCGACATGCTGCGCCGCTACAAGCCGGAGCGTCTGGAAGAGCTGACCGCACTCACAGCGCTGTTTCGCCCGGGCCCGATCCAGGGCGGCATGACCGACGACTTCATTGAGCGCAAGTGGGGCCGGCGCAAGGTGGAGTACGCGCTGCCGCCGATGGAGACGGTGCTGAAGGAGACCATGGGCGTGATGGTCTACCAGGAACAGGTGATGCAAATTGCCAACGTGCTGGCCAGCTACTCGCTGGGCGAAGCCGACATGCTGCGCCGCGCCA
>CAZYDF010000021.1:0-57494 GCA_964645855.1 uncultured Occallatibacter sp. | reverse complement strand
CTCCGGTTTCGGAAATGTTGCACTTGGAGCTTGAATCCGCCGTGCCCCATCCTTCCCGCGCTTTCTGCGGGATGGGTGGGATAGAGTGACACTCTTCGAGGGCCGGATCAATAGGCTTTCAGCGTGGTCCGTCTCGTGCGCTCCATCCGGGGCGCTGTGCCAAGAGCCCAGGGCGACCCGTACGCGCAGCGGAAGGGGCAGCCCTAGAAAAAAAGCTCCGCGCCCCTCGGGGGCGCAGCGCAACCTCCCTCACCCACTTCCAGCGTAGAACGCGAGCTCGATTGGGCTATCCGCCGGAGGCTTCAAGCTTGGCATACCGCCGGCCGCACCGCAGGTGCCCGTCATCCTGAACGAACGGGGCCCCAGGCAGCGTTTTTTGGGGGGGCTGGAGTTCAACGGAGGGGAAGGTATGCGATCCCAGGTCTCAAAATCGAGATCCTTCGACTTCGCTCAGGGCAGGCTCTGGGGCATCCGCCCCGTCCAGAATTACCGCTCCACACTGAGGTGCCCACTGCTCAGAATCCGTGCTCTGAGCCCTCCGCGGCTCTTTATGGCCGCTTCCGCGCCCGCGCCGATGGCCTGGTCCATCCAGTAGCAGGGCGCGCACTCCGCCACTCCCTGGAACCGCACGCCCTGCACCTCAAATTCCTGGCCTACCAGCGCGTTCAGTTCCACGCCGCGGGTGATGACGTTGCGCCGCGTCAGGCCGGGGTGTTTTCCGCTGACCCCGATGGCAGTGCATACCTCCTCAAAGACCTCAGCCGAGAAGAAGGTGATCTGGCCCTTGTAGTTGGCTTTGAAGTCGAAGAAGCGGTCGCCCACCAGCCCGTGGCCGGCCACGCACTCCACCGCGTCCACCTCCAGCAGCGGGCTCTGGCCTGCTGGCTGGCCGTGGTGGCCAAAGTAGTTGTGGCCCGGCGAAATGTAGAGATGCTCAATCTGGATCCGCGACGTTGAAGAACTCATCTGATCTCATCAAAACCTGAAGCAGCCATTCTGTAAAGACTCTTGGGGCGGAAAGAGGGAGGATTTTCTGGAATGGGTAGAACTGAAGTTCGTGGTATCCCACCCATTTCCACAAAGAACGCGGAAATGGATGGGGCACGGTGCTTCTGGGCCCGGGTATAGCGCTTCCGGGATGAGGCACGGTGCTTCAATTGGAGGGCGGAAACAATAAGTTGAACCATAACTTGTGCAAGGGTGTTGATAGCTCTTCTCCACGCTGCTGCAGGATTGGTGCAATCAAGAGGACCCGCATTCCGGGCTGCTCGGCCGCATTTCTCGACCTTCATTTTGAGACGACGCGAACTTTGCTGCTTGACACGTTTTTGAGCGCCCTAACTTTGTAACAATTGGACGCCTTTTCCGGCCGCCCTCCACACCCTTTCAACAGCCTTTCATACTTGCAACCCCTTTGACCTCAGGGCGCTGGAGCTTTTGCACAATTTGGATTTGGTTTTACACATGTGCTTTCGCCTCTCTTTCCCCCTTCCCTTCAGGCTCCGCGGCTCGTAATCTTGGCAAGCATTGAACGGATCGAACGGCGATTGCGCCGTATTGTTTCGATGAAGTACTGAACCATCCATCCCTCGATTGCAGTGTGGCCCACGGTGGGTCGTCACGGTGATTACCGTCGCTGGCAGGTTGGACTCCCACCCCGGGAGTAGGACCGGCCAACAGGCTTTGGTAAGCACGGCATCCACCGGCAAGGGCGGCACCATGCGAGGTAGCCGGGCCTAATGCGCACCTCAAAAGCCGCCAAAAGAGCGGACGGGAGAGTTGTTGCCCAAAGCGCCGGAGCGCACCAAAAGATCAGGACAGGAGCCGAATTCAAGAGTTATGAGACCAAAAAAAGTAATTCTCTGCGTAGACGATAGCGAGCAGGATCTTTCAGTAATGAGTTTTATGCTTTCAACCAATGGCTACAGAGTGATTCCGGCCACCAACGGCCAGGAAGCCATTGCGGCCTTTGGGAACGAAGCGGTGGACCTAGTGCTGACGGACTTTGCCATGCCGCAGATGAATGGCGCCCAGTTGGTGAGTCGGCTGAAGAGGATTGGTTCCCACGTGCCGATGATTCTGATGGGCGATCCGCAACGCATGGCCGGGGAACTGCACGTGGCTGACGCCTTTCTGGCCAAGAAGAATTGCACCCCGCTGGAACTGTTGGAGAAGATCAAGGTGATGAGCGCGCGCAAGCGTGGACCGCGCAAGGGAACCCTGCGCCAGCCGGCACCGATGGAGTTCGCGGCGGCATCCTGAGGGCCGAAAAGGCCTCGGAATCCCCTTTCACGGGCTTCTCCCGTGCGATCTCTGGCTCTATTTGCAATCTTTGCTTGACGATCCTGTCCTATGCTCGGCATATTCCTAAGTTGTACTGCCCGAGCGTTTGGTAGCTCTGCCGGGCTGGGTAGGGCCATTATGGATCTCATTGTCCTTCGTATTCTTTTTCTGGCTTTGCTGGCCAGTGTCTGTTTTTTTCTTCATCCGTTCGGTATTGAAAACGGATGGGTGAGCGCGATCAGCGGTGCTGTTACTGCATCCCTGGTTATCGCTTTTGAATACCGGGTGCGCGCCCTTAGCCTGCGCCGCCTGATAGGGGCGGTAACCGGCAGCGTGCTGGGCATCTTTGGCGCGGCCTTGTTCTGCATGGTGCTGCGCTCGGCCCTTTTGCCCGGCCCCACCTCGGCCGTGCTGCAGATCTTTGTGTTGCTGCTCATGACCTACGTGGGCCTGCTGGTGGGCGCCAGCAAAGGCGACCTGCTGAACCCGGCGGCTCTGGGCACGGTCTTTTCCGCCGAACGCTCCAGCCGCCGAACCGCCAAGGTGCTGGACACCAGCGTCATCATCGACGGCCGCATTGCCGACATTGCCGAGGCCGGCTTTGTGGATGGCGTCATGGTGGTCCCGGAGTTTGTGCTCCGCGAGCTGCAAACCGTGGCCGACTCAACGGACGCCTCCAAGCGCCAGCGCGGCCGTCGCGGCCTTGACATGCTGCAGCGCATGCAGTCCAACACCGCCATTGACGTGCAGATTGTTCCGGACGACTTTCCGGCCATTCGCGAGGTGGACTTGAAGCTGCTGGAGCTGGCCAAGAAGTGGGGGGCAAAGGTTGTGACCAACGACTTCAACCTGAACAAGGTGGCCCACCTCCATCACGTGGAAGTGCTGAACATCAACGACCTTGCCAATGCCCTGAAGCCGGTTGTCTTGCCCGGCGAACGCATGATCGTGACCATCCTCAAAGAAGGCAAAGAGTACAATCAGGGCGTTGGATACCTGGACGATGGAACCATGGTTGTGGTGGATCACGCCCGCAAGCTGATCGGCAAGATCGTGGAGATCACGGTGACCAGCGTGCTGCAAACGGCGAGCGGAAAGATGATCTTTGGCAAGCTCGAAGAGAACGGCAGGGGAGAAGTAACGCATGGCAGTCACTGATCTAGAAACCGGACGGGTGATCGATTGCAGCTGCCCCTTCACTGACTGCCGTCACCATGGCGACTGCACGGCCTGCCGCTCGTTCCATGCCTCCGCGCAGCGTTCCCGCCCGCCCTACTGCGAGCGCAAGCCATCGCTGTGGCGGCGGCTGCTGCGCATGGAGTAGGCCATCGCGGCGGGACAACGCATCGGCATGAACAGAAAACCCGGGGCTTTGGCTCCGGGTTTTCTGTTGGCAGTGGGTGCCATTCTTGACCTGGTTCTTTGCGGACAAGAGGGGTAAAGAACCAAGCTGGATGTCGAATCACCCCGAGCCAGCCAAGCCGGGTGCCTGAGGGCGAACTACGCCGGGTCTTTTTGATCCGGCCCTCAAACAATGTCACTCTATCCCACCCCTCCCGCAGAAAACGCGGGATGGGTGGGGCACACAGTTGTCAGTATCTTTGGGCCGGATCAATACACGCCGAACGAACTCATCGCGCCTTCCACCTTGAGGGTAAAGGGCATCCTGGCCATTGGGGGGTCGAGCGGCGGCACCTGGCAGATGAGCGCGTCGTCGGTTTGCGTAAAGCGCACTGGCTTGGCGCCGTCCAGCAGCGTCACACGCTCAATGAGGGCGTGGCCCTTGCGGAAGCTGTGCAGTTTCACCTCAAACGGTGCATCGGGCTTCTCCGGCGCCAAGAGCGCCGTGGCGTAGAGCGCGCCGTGGTTCACTGTAAAGCGGAAGTCCGTAGCTGTTGCCGGTGGCGGATACTTCTTGTTGACACCTCCGGGCAGACCCATGCCAGTCGGCCAGCCGCGCCAGGTTTGCGGAGCCTCGTCGGGCACGCCGGGGCCTTCGCCGGGCTTCACCCAGGGGCGCGAGTCGTACACCGCCTCGCCGTTGCGGCGGAGCCACTCCCCAAGCGCCAGCAGCGAGGCCTGTTGATCGTCGGGGATGGAGCCATCGGCCATGGGCGCAACGTTCAGCATGTAGTTGCCACCGTGGCTGACGATGACCATGAGTTGCTGCACCAACGCCGCGCCGTCGTAGACGCGCAGACCCTTGATGTAGCCCCAGGAATTGCCGATCGACGTGTCGCACTGCCATGCGCCGGGGTAGATCCACTGCGGCGATCCGCCCATGCTTTCGGCCGTTTGCACGGTGCCAAAGAGATAGGCCCACTGCTTGGTGACCATCGTGGTCTCATAGCCGCTCTCTTGCGCTCGATTGAAGAGGTAGGCCGCGGCCCGCAGCTTGATGGGGTCGTACTCGCGCGGGTTGACGCCGTTATCCATGTACAGCAGCTCGGGATGGTACTTGTCCGTAAGCTCCTGGATGCGGGCCAGCCAGTCTTCCTGAAAGGCGGCGCTGGCGTTCGGGCCATTCATGTTGATGTCCTCAACCGGAGGTCCGTAGAAGCCGGCATAGCGGGGATCGAACTGGTCGTTGGGAACGCCCTTGGCGGGATACATGAAGGTATGGTGCTCCATGCGATGCGTGGAACAGCCCCAGACCATGTTGCGCTTGCGGGCGGCCTTTTCCAGCTCGCCGATGAAGTCGCGCTTGGGGCCCATCTTGCCCGCACACCAGGGAGTCAGGTCGGAGTCCCACATGGCAAAGCCGTCGTGATGCTCGGCCACCGGGCACACGTAGCGCGCGCCGGCTTTCTGGAAGAGCTGCACCCAGTCCGCAGCATCGAACTTCTCCGCCTTGAACATGGGGATGAAGTCCTTGTAGCCGAACTTGTCGGGCGGGCCAAAGTTCTTGGTGTGCCACTCCGCCTCGCTGCTGTACATGTACTTGGCGTACCACTCGTTCTTGTGGGCCGGAATGGCGTAGAGGCCCCAGTGGATGAAGATGCCGAACTTGACCTTGTTGAACCAGCTGGGCACCTTGTAGAAGTCGCGCACGCTGACCCAGGAGGGCTGCACAGGGCCGGGCAGGTCGGGTTTGGCCTTGGCGTAGGCATCGGGAGCGCCGGCGGGGGCTCCGGTTTGAGCATGCAAACCACCAGGCAACAACGACTGCAATGCCGCGGCAGGCGCGGCCAGTCCAGCCGCCTTGAGCAGATCGCGGCGGCGGAGGGAGAACAGCTTCTCTTGAGGCATTTTTTCGGTCCTCTCTTGGGTAAGAAAGCAGGAGCGCGCTCGCAGATGAGCGGACGCACCGTTGCTGGTCACTATCCTACGTGCTGCGGGTGTTTTCGGACGACTCTCTCGATCCCACCCTAGCGACAAAAACAAGTACGTCGCGAGGGTGGGGCACCCAGATTTCTCTACCATTGGCATCTCGGCTTCCCAGGTCTCAGGATCGAGACCTGGGGCACCCAGAGTTGTACACCAACAGGAGAGCTTCCTTAGGCTGAGAGTGCGCGCAAACTGCGCATGGGGTCGGTTTCCATGTTCATCCGGACGCGGCCGATGGCGCTGGGCGTGGGCATCGCAGCCGGAGCCAGAGGCCTGTCGAGCGGGTAGATGAGGTCGACGTTGCGGGGCGTGAGCAGCTGATGCTTGGCGAACACCGCGGCGGGCACTTGCTTGCGCCCCAGAATGCCGAGCGCGAGCGAGATCAGGTCTTCGCCGTAGCGTTCCGGGAAGTACGCCACGGAGCCCACCAGCCGTGTGCCGGGACGGCGCAGCTCGTCGCGCACCTCGCGCAGCGCGTTCTGGCCCATCACGGCCACCTGCTGCAATGCGCCAACTTCTTCGTAGGCGCGCAGCGCGGCCAGGGCGCAGATGTCGTTGACGGTGCCCACCAGGGTGCGGCGTGTACCACTGCGGCGCAGATACTTGCGCAGCTCGTTGAGCACCTGCTCAAAGTTGCCGCGGCCGTTCAGGCGCACGGTGGGCAGGTCCAGAATGCCGGGCAGCTCCGTGCGCAGGCCGTCGATCATGCCCGAGACGCGCAGTTCCAGCAACGAACCTGCGATGGGCAGCTCCATCAGCACCAACTGCTCCACCTTGCCATTCCAGTTCTCGCGTGCCCATCGTGCCAGCGCCCGGCCGCCCACCAAGCCGGCGCGGTAGTTGTCCACGCCAAAGAAGGTTGCGCCGGGATGCGGAACTTCCACTGCGATGACGGGAATTTGCGCGGCCAGAAATTTTTCTGCAATCATGGGTGCCACCCGCTCGTAGGTCTGAAACTCCAGCACCAGATCCACGCGCTCGCGGATGAGCAAATCAGCGTTGCGCAGCGCAGCCCGGGCGCTGTAGCGGTTGTCCACAGTAATCAGGCGCACGCGTTCACGGGCAGCCACGGCCTGCACGCTGCGCAACACTTCGCCGGAGAACTCCGTCTCTCCCTGGGTGGCAAAGCCAATGCGCCAGGGCCGTTCGTTGACGGCGCCAAAGTTGTTGCGATAAACGCCCGCCGTCGCGCGCTCGATCATGCCCCCATGAATCAGGGTACGGAGCAGGCGGAAGGCGGTGGTCTTGGGCAATCCGGTGCGGTCCATGACGGCGGCCAGCGAGAGCTCTTCGCCTACGTGCTGAAAGGCCCTCAAGACTTCGCAAGCGCGCAGCACGGTTTGCGACTCGTTGCGATCGGTGGCCTGATCGGCGCCACCAGCCCCACGTCTCCCCGTGGCTTTGCGATGGATCACAATCTCCATAATTCTGTCCTCGCGATGCTGCCGCCCCAGACGGCAGAGATCCCGTTCCGGTATACGGAATATTTTGGAGCTTTTCTGGCGGCCGCGTGCACTCCCAGATGCACACTTCGCAGGTAAACTCCGCAACAGGTTCCAAGATACGGACCCCGACAACTCCCAGTCTACATAAAAATGCAGATAGGAAACATTATGTTGACTCTTTTTTTTCGGCTCGCTAGTATCAATTTGCAATTGGACCCATGATCTCGGATGGCTGGCCAGGCTGCGGCGTCCCGCGCAGTTTGGCCGGCTTCCATCGGCAGGATCGTCTGCCAAATCGGCTTTGGGCCCCTGCCGCGCCCCGCTCCGGCGACCCGCGGCCAACGCTTCATGGGACAAGGAACGGAACCCACATGAACGACTCTGGAAAAGACGAGACTCTCGTCACTCCACAGATCGACACGCTCCGCTACCAGGCCAACTGGATCCGGCTGAGCGCTATGACCATGACCCATCGCGCCCGGCTTGGACACACGGGCGGCGACCTTTCGGCCTCTGACATTTTGGCCGTGCTGTATCTGGGCGGCATTCTGAACATCGATCCCACCCGCCCGCAGTGGCCTATCCGTGACCGCTTTATCCTCTCCAAGGGCCATTGTTCGGCGGCGTTTTATTCTGTACTCGCCAAGCGCGGATTCTTCCCCGAGTCCCAGTTGCGCACCCACATGGAGCCGCTCTCCATGCTGAACGGCCATCCGGACCGCAACAAGCTGCCCGGCGTTGAGGCCAACACCGGACCGCTCGGTCACGGCTTGCCGATTGCGGTAGGCGCTGCCCTGGCCTCCCGCATGCGCGGCGAAAGCTGGCGGGCGTTTGTGTTGACCGGCGATGGCGAACTCCAGGAAGGTTCCAACTGGGAAGCGGCCATGACGGCCCAACACTACAACCTGGACAACCTGACTGTGATCGTGGATCGCAACCGCATTCAGCAAGGCGACTTTACCGAAAACACGCAGCGCATGGAGCCCTTGGCCGAGCGCTGGCGGGCATTTGGATTCGCGGTGGTGGAGCTGGATGGGCACGATCATGCGGCCCTGCTGGAGCGCTTCGACAATCTGCCTGTGGAGCCCGGCAAACCCACCTGCATTATCGCCAACACGATCAAGGGCAAGGGCGTGAGCTTTGCGGAGAACAAGCCCGCATGGCATCACGGTGTGCCCACCCGCGAGCAACTGGATGCTGCGCAAGCAGAACTGGGCGTGGAGGTGAACTGGTGAGCAATTCGACTTTGACGGGCGCCGCGCAAGCAGCCGCACAGCCCAAGCTCTACGATTGCCGCATAGCCTATGCGCAAACGCTTGAGGCAATGGCGGCAGGCGATGCGCGCGTGTGCGCGGTGATCAATGACTCGTTGTCTTCCGCCAATTTGAAGAACTTCAAGGCGCTCTATCCGCAGCGGTTTGTGAACGTGGGCATTGCCGAACAGAATATGGTGGGCGTGGGCTGTGGTCTGGCCAATGGCGGCATGGTGCCCTATGTGTGCGGCGCAGCGTGCTTCCTGACCGGGCGCGCGATGGAGCAGGTGAAGGTGGATCTGGCCTACTCCAAGTCGAACGTGCGCTTGTGCGGCATGTCGCCAGGCATGGCCTACGGACAACTGGGGCCGACGCACCACTCCATTGAAGACCAGGCGTGGACGCGCATTCTGCCTAACATGGCGGTGATTGTGCCTTGCGATCCGATTGAAACCGCGGCCGTGATGCGCTACTCGCTGGAGCACCAGGGACCGATGTACCTGCGCATTGCGCGCATGCCGGTGCCGCAGTTGCTCCCGGCCGACTACAAATACCAGTTTGGCAAAGCGGTAGTGATGCGCGAAGGCAACGACGTGACCATTGCCACCAACGGCGTGCTGGTTTGCCGCGCTCTGGAAGCTGCTGATAGGCTTGCCGCGCGTGGCATTCAAGCGCGGGTGCTGAATATTTCCACGCTGAAGCCGCTGGACACTGAAGCTATCCTTGACGCCGCCCGTACCACACGCGGTATTGTGAGTGCCGAAGAGGGATTGGCTGCCGGCGGGTTGGGTGGAGCAATTGCCGAAGTGCTGGCACTGCATCATCCCGCACCCATGCGCATTCTGGGTCTGCCGGACGTGTTTGCGCCGACAGGCAATATTGAATTCCTACTCAACCACTTCAGGCTGAACGCGGACGGAATGGAAGCCGCGGCCCTGGAGCTTGTGCAATAAGCCCGTTCCGCTTGGGGGACACATGCAAGGCTCACTGCTTCTCGCCATTGATCAGGGAACCACAAACACCAAAGCCCTGCTCGTCGACAACCGCGGCGTCATTGTCTTCAAGGCAACGACGCCGGTTGAGATCTTCCAGCCCAAGCCCGGCTACGTGGAGCAGGATCCGCTGGCGCTGTGGACATCGGTGGTGAAGGTAGCCACCGAATGCGCCCTGCATGCAGCCATTCACGCCACATCCATCGCCGGCATCGCCATCTCCAATCAAAGAGAGACATCCATCGCGTGGCAACGCGCCGAGCCAGGCGCAGCCGCTGCTGGCCATCCTCTGTCTCCAGCCATCACCTGGCAGTGCCGCCGCTCGGCTCCGGTTTGCGAGCGCATCGCCGCCCACGGCGAGCGCATCCAGGCCGTAACTGGCCTTCCGCTTGATCCGCTGGTGAGCGCGAGCAAGTGGGCGTTTGTGCTGGAAGAAGATCCCAAGCTCAAGTCCGCTGCTGAAGCGGGCAACGTGCTGCTGGGCACAGTGGACGCGTGGCTGCTCTACAACCTAACCGGCGGCACGGTTCATGCCACCGATCACACCAACGCCTCGCGCACTGCCCTGCTCTCCCTGGCCACGCTCGATTGGGACGATGAGATGCTCGCCCTCTTTGGTATTCCGCGCAAAGCATTGCCTGAGCTCAAGCCTTCATCGAGCGTCTTTGGCATATGCACAACGATTCCGGAGTTGGCCGGGGTACCGATTGTCTCCATGATTGGCGACTCCCATGCTGCGTTGGTGGGCCATGGCCGCTACGAGACGGGCACGGTGAAGGCCACCTACGGCACCGGCTCGTCGCTGATGATGCTGACGCCAACGCTCGTAGAAACCAGTAAAAAAATTGCACGCACCGTTGCCTGGTCCACACAGAGCGAGGTTCGCTTTGCTCTCGAAGGTAACATCGCGATGAGCGGCGCTGCCCTGCAGTGGGTAGGAGAGTTTCTGGGGCTGGCACATCCGGTACAGGATGCGGCGGCGCTGGCGGCAAAGGTAAGCGATGCAGCGGGGCTCTTTCTTGTGCCGGCCATGGTGGGCCTGGGCGCACCGCATTGGGATGCGCAAGCGCGCGGACTGGTGGCAGGCCTGGAGCGCTCGCACACCGCAGCACACTTGGCCCGCGCCGCAACCGACGCCATTGCGTATCAGGTGGCGGACGTGCTGAGGGCCATGGAAGAGGCTGCAGGGGTAGAACTACTTGCGTTGCTGGCCGATGGCGGCGCAACCCGCAATACCGCGCTGATGCAGATGCAGGCCGACGTTCTGGACCGTCCCGTGTACCGCTCCGATCAGGAAGAGTTGTCAGCCCGTGGCGCGGCGTTGCTGGGTGGCTTGGCGCTGGGCTGGTTCCAGTCGATGGATGAGCTTGCCACATTGCCCAACGACGTGCAAACCTTCTCTCCGGCCATGGATCGCGCGGAACGCGAGCATCTATGCGCGGGATGGGCTCTGGCGGTTCGTCGCGCAAGGTTGCGCCATGAGGCATAGCAGTCTGTGGTGAAAGTGCAGCATCTGACGAGAAGTGTCAGGGCATGACTTTAGTCGTGCCGTAATTGGTTGAAATGAAAAGATGGGCTTTAGCCCCTGGGGTGTGGTTTTCCGCATTTTCGACTTTCACCACAGGCTGATAGACCGCGAACTAATTTACCCAGATTAATGGCGTGCGCCGCTTGAGCCACGCAGGAGTTGACGATGGTTACGATCTCCAGTTATCCGGTTGCGGTTCTGCTCTGCATCCTCACCATGATCTGTTGGGGTTCGTGGGCCAACACCCAAAAGTTGGCCGCACGCACCTGGCGCTTTGAGCTCTTCTATTGGGACTTCATTACGGGCCTGCTGCTCACCTCGGTGCTGGCTGCGTTCACGCTGGGCACATTTGGTTCCACAGGGCGGCCGTTTCTTGCGGACCTTGCCCAGGCTGACCTGGCCAGCATTGGCTGGGCCTTCTTGGGCGGCGCGGTATGGAACGCGGGCAACCTGCTACTGGTGGCCGCCATTGCCGTGGCCGGCATGGCAGTGGGCTTTCCGGTGGGCGGCGGCATTGCCTGGGTGCTGGGCATTGTCTTCAGCTTCATGCTGGTGGTGCTCAACGGCGGGACCAATCCCGGTAACTCCAAATTTTTGTGGATCGGCGTAGCAGTCATCGCGGTGGCCATTGGGCTGAGCATGAAGGCTTACAGCCAGTTGGTGAGCGCGGTGAAGAAGCCCAGCGCCAAAGGCATTTTTCTCTCTGTCGCCGCCGGCTTGCTGATTGCTTTCTTCTACTCGCTCACCGTCAAGTCCATCGACCCGGCGTTTGTCTCCGGTGGCACGGGCAAACTGATGCCGCTGACGGCCGCGCTGTTCTTCGCGATTGGCGCCTTCCTCACCAGCTTCGTCTTCAACGTCTTCTTCATGCACAAGCCGGTTGAAGGCGAGCCGGTGTTCTTCTGCGAATACTTCAAGGGCAGCGCGGGCACCCACCTTACGGGCGTGCTGGGCGGCGCCATCTGGAGTCTGGGGCTTTCCACCAGCTTTATCGCGGTGGGCGCCGCGGGACCTGCCGTATCCTACGCGCTCTCGAACGCCGCTCCAGTAGTGGCCATCCTGTGGGGCGTCCTGGTGTGGAAAGAATTTGCCGCGGCCCCGCCGCGCACTTCCAAGCTGCTGGGAGCCATGTTTGTCTGCTATCTGGTGGGGCTGGTGCTGATCACCTACTCGCGTCTCTAGCTTTTTATCGCGCCGCACGGTTGCGGCATGTGCATTTTCTCGCGCGGCATGTAACCTGAGCCTGCGCACACGGCAACGATCGAACTTATTGGAATAAGGTGAATCTCTATGACCACACTTGCAACGCTCGGTGTCATTCTTGGCAACCGCGACTTCTTTCCTGACGTGCTGATCACCGAAGCACGCCGCGAACTCACCAAACTCTTTGCCGAACTCTCGATTGATCCCGTGTGGCTCACGCCCGAGCAGTCCAAGCTGGGCGCGGTGGAGACCTGGGGCGATGCGCAGAAGTGCGGCGAGCTGTTCCGCAACAACTCCGCAAAGATCGATGGCGTGCTGGTTTGCCTGCCCAACTTCGGCGACGAAAAGGGCGTGGCAGACTCGCTGCGGCTGGGCAAACTGGACGTGCCAGTGCTGGTACAGGCTTGTCCGGACGATCTGGATCAGTTCGGCCTGGACCGCCGCCGCGATGCCTTCTGCGGCAAGATTTCGGCGTGCAACAATCTGCGCCAGTACGGCATCAAGTACACCATCACGCGCGATCACACCGTGGCGATCTCCAATCCGCGCTTCCGCGAAGACCTGCTCAACTTTGTGAGTACCTGCAAGGTGGTGCGCGGCCTGCGGGGCGCGCGCATTGGCGCAGTGGGCGCGCGGCCCAACGCCTTCAACACCACCCGCTACAGCGAGAAGCTCTTTGAGGCTTCCGGCATCACCATCAACACCATCGACATGTCGGAGATTCTGGGCGACGCCGGACGCATTGCCCACGACGATGCGCGCGTAAAGCAGCGCGTGGACCGCATCCGCGCTTATGCCGATGCCTCTGCCGTGCCGGTGGAAGCACTCGTCAAGATGGCCAAGTACGCGCTGGTGGTGGACGACTGGATGGAGTCGCTCTCGCTCACCGCTACAGCACTCCAGTGCTGGTCTTCGTTGCAAAAGAACTACGGCGTGAACGTCTGCTCCATCATGTCCATGATGAGCCACGCCATGCTGCCCTCGGCCTGCGAGGTGGACATTGCCGGCGTGGTGGGCATGTACGCGCTGCAGCTGGCTAGCGGCACCCCCTCCGCCCTCGTGGACTGGAACAACAACTACGCGGGCGATCCCGATAAGTGCGTGCTCTTCCATTGCGGCAACTGGGCCAAGGACTTTGCTTCGGAAGTGCGCATTGCAACCGCGCCGATTCTAGGCACCACGCTGGGCGAAGAGAATACCTACGGTGCCATGGAAGGGCGCACACCGGCTGGTCCCCTGACCTTTGGCCGCGTGAGCACCGACGACACAGCGGGCAAGATTACCGCCTATGTGGGCGAGGGCGAGTTTACCGACGATCCACTGAATACCTTCGGCATGAAGGCCGTGGTGATGGTGCCCAATCTGCAATCGCTGCTGCACGTGATCTGCCAGGGTGGATTTGAGCACCACACGGCCATGAGCCGCAGCTACTCCGCAACCGCGGTGGCCGAGGCCTTCAGCCGCTATCTGGGCTGGAGCACGCACCACCACAATCGTCCCGTGGGCTTACCCCCGCTGCTGTAACTCCGGCCTCCGGGTGCGGAGGTTGTTACTTTTTCCTCTTGCCCTCTTGTGCAGCGATTGCGCAGGAGGGCAGGATGCCGTAATCTTGATTTCTATTTTTTCTAGATTTTTTGCGGTTCTCAGAAACTGGCCGCGCGATAGTCTTTTGTTGTTCTGGTGTGCACGTTCCGACACCCGGCATCTTCATGCAGTAAGAGATATTTTTGCAATCTTCGATTTCCTGTGGAACAATGAGAGCCATGTCTAGGCTTGATGAACTACGCCTGATGTCGAAGGTGGCGCGCATGTACTACGTGCAGGGTATCCGCCAGCAGGGTATTACGGAGCGGCTGCAGATCCACCAGTCCACCGTCTCCCGGCTGCTGAAGCGGGCGCGTGAAGCCAACCTGGTGCGCTTCAGCGTGACCACGCCGCCGGGCATCTTTGCCGACATTGAAGATCAATTGATCGCGCGCTTCGGGCTGAAGGACGCCATGGTGGTGGAGTGCCCGAACGAGGAAGAACCCATGGTGCGCGATCTGGGCGCGGCTACGGCCTACTTCCTGGAGACCACGGTGAAGCCGGGCACTACGATTGGCATCTCGTCGTGGAGCCGCTCGCTGTTTGCCATGGTGGACGCGCTGCAGCCCGGCGACTATTGCCGCGGAGGCAAGGTGGTGCAGATTCTGGGCGGCGTGGGTGTGGCCGGCGTGGAGCATCAGGCCATGTATTTGGCGCAGCGCTTGGCAGCCTCGATTGGGGCCAGCCCCGTACTGCTGCAGGCGCCCGGCGTGGTTGGCTCGGCTGAGGCGCGCCGCGTGCTGGCCCGCGATCCAGCCGTGCGCGAGGCCTCGGAGCTGTTTGAGCATCTGGATCTGGCGCTGGTGGGCATCGGTTCCATGGAGCCGTCGCGGCTGCTTTCGTCTTCCGGCAACGTCTTCTCGCCCGAGGAGAGGAATGAGTTGATGAAGCAGGGCGCGGTGGGCGACGTGTGCTTCCGCTTCTATGACGAGCAGGGCGAGTTCATCAAGTCGCCGCTGATGCAGCGCGTGATTGGCATTGAAGCCGCGGCGCTGAAGCGCGTGAGCCGCGTGGTGGCGGTGGCAGGCGGACGCAAGAAGGTGCGCGCCACATTGGCAGCCCTGCGCGGCGGTTGGGTCAACGTGCTCATCACGGATCTGCGCGCGGCGGAAGCTTTGTTGAACGAGTCGGCGTAACTGGAGCCAGGTTAAGAAAGAAAGGGCTCTAATGGAACTTGCGCTCCGTGGGAGCCCTTTTTCTTTGTCGGCTTCCATTGAAAGGGCCTGATGATCCGCCCATGCAGGAGTGGCATCTCGACTTCCCAGGTCTCAAAATCGAGACCTGGGGCACCCAGCAGTGGTGGGGAATCAAAAAGGGCAGAAGCCCGGTCTGCTGCATGCAATGCCTGCATGCTATGCCTTGATGACGCCTTTTTTGATGATGAGGCAACCGTAGAGCCGGGTTTCGCCAGTGCTCAAGATGGCATAGGCCTTGCGCGAGCGCTCGTAGAATTCGAACTTCTCAATGCGGATGGGGTTGGGCACGGTGGGGTCGCTCTTGTGGATGACGCGCATGAAGTCGGCTTCCACCGCGGGATCGAGCGTGTCGCCCTTCACCACTTCCATCATGATGAGCGGCTCAAAGTAAGTTTCGAACGGAAACAGCGGGGCAATGCCTTCGAGCAGTTGCGAAACCGACAGCCCATCGGCGCGGATCAGCCGCTTGGCGTTGCTGGCGGCCGGATAGTTTGAGTCAGACAGGACCAGCTCATCGCCGTGCCCCATTTCAGCCAGGACCTTCAATAACTCCGGACTTAGAACCGGATGGATTCCCTTCAGCATTTTTCTATTCCTTTCTGTTCTCTTCCCTGCTGCAACCAACAAGCGGATGAAAGCTTGCGCCTTCATCCGCCTGCATTGTCTCACTTGTTCAAGAATTAGAACACAACCTTGAGCGACATCTGCGCAATACGCGGGGATAGATCGGCTGTGATGCGGCCGAAGCTGGCTGAGGTCTGCTGCAGATTAGGATCACCGAGGTTAGTATGGTTGGCGAGGTTGAAATACTCGGCGCGGAAGCGCAGCTCCGTGCCTTCGCGTCCGAGGCCAAAGCCGCGAGTAAGACTGGCGTCCCAGGTGACGGAGCGCGGACCCACGAAGGAGTCTTTCTTCATGTTGCCAAAGGTGTCGGCGGCGGGCTTGGCGAAGGCCGTGGGATCGAGGTAGCTGACGCAGGTGGTGGTGGCGGCGGTGCCGTAGCTGCAGGAGTTCTTCCCGTAGCCATTGCCGCTGCGGATGGGCACGTCGACGCTGGAGCCAAGGCCGGCCAGCGAGACGTCGGAGTTGACGATCACGTTGAGCGCATCGCCGGAGTGCAGGGCGAGGATGCCGCTGGTCTGCCATCCGTTCACCACGGCGCGCACGGCCATAGGCGCGTCCTTCACGTGCGGGAAGCTCCACACGTAGGAGAAGCTGACGTTGTTGCGGTGATCGAAGACGGACGGGCCGTAGTCCATCTGCTTGTAGTTGGGCATGTAGATGGGCAGCACGTAGCTGGCGCCGTTGCCCGCGCTGGTGACGGGGGTGTTGTAGGGAATGTTGTCCAGACTCTTGGACCAGGTGTAGTTCAGGGTGCCGGTTACGCCGTGGAAGTTACGCTGTGAGAGCGAAAATTGCAGTGAGTTGTAGTTGGAGTTACCACCCATCTCCGTCTTGGCGATGGAGGCAAAGTTGGAGTAGAGGCGGCGCGTGTTTTCGTTGCCGGTGGTGTCCGTCGCGCCCTTCTGCACGGCGGGATTGATCTCCGGGCAAGTGAACAGGTGCGTGCCGTGCGAACCGACATAGGCGATGCGCGAACTCAGCGAGGCCGTGATCTGCTGCTCCAACGCCACGTTCCAGTTGTAGAGCAACGGGGTTTTGTAGTGGCCATCGGACTCAAACGTAATCACCGTCATGGGCGTGCTGAAGGCCACCGTGGAGGGCAACGGCAGCGTGGCCGGGAACGGGTTGGTCGCCTTGCCATAGGGATTGCTGAACACGGCCGTCGAATCGCTGGCGGTCGGGTTCGATGCCGAATAGGACATGACAAACGGGATCGAGCCGATCCATGCGTTGTTGAACAGATCGTTCACGCGCGTGTCGTAGAAGAATCCAGTGCCGCCGCGAAGGGAGGTTTTGCCGTCGCCGAAGACGTCATACGCAAAGCCGAGGCGCGGCATAAAGTTCTTGTAGTTGGCCACCAGGCCGTTGGGCGCTACGCCCGTGTCGCCATTAAACAGCAGGCCCGCGGGAGCGTTGGGGTACTTGGTGGAGTGGGTTCCAGCCGCGTAGGCCGCTGCATTGAAGGCGCCAATGCGGCCATCGGCGGTTTGCGGGATGAAGGGCTCCCAGCGCACACCGTAGTTCAACGTCAGCCGATGCATCGGCTTCCAGCTGTCCTGAAGGTAGGTGCCAATGAACTTGCCATCCCCGTTCTGGAAGCTGCCGGAGGCCTGCGAGAACGACGACAGATAGCCCAGGAAGAAACTGGCCATGGCGTTGTTCGTGGTTGTGGCGTTGAAGCCGAAGCTGCCCGGCTGGCCATTGTCGTTGATCACTTCCAGTCGACTCAACTCGCCGTGGAAGCCAAACGAGACACTGTGCGTGCCCTTGATCCAATGCACATCTTCGGCGAGTGTGATGTTGGAGCGCTTGAAGCTTGCCCACGGATTCTGACCGAAGGAGAAGTCGCCTGACACGCTGACGGACTGGAACGACGGAAACGCTGGCTGCCAGATACTGACGCCCAACGTAGCCGCATCGATGCCGCCCGGCAGCGGTCCGCGGACGGAACCTTCGCGCTGATAGCTCAGGATCAGGCTGTTCAGCAGGGTGTCGGTAAATGCGTGCGTCTCAGAGACCATCGCGCTTTGGTAGGTGATGTCCGACTGGTCTTGGTAGGTGAGGTAATTCGTCGGATTCAACACCCCGACAAAATGGAACTTGTCCAGGAAGTAGCGCATGGCCAACTGATCCTTGGAGCTGAGTTCCTGATTGTACTTGCCGACGAACTCGTCATAGTTCTGCGAGTTGTTTTGCAGGTACGAGAAGGGCGTTCCGTTGGAGGCGGCCACGGGAATGTAGCTGAGCAGCGCGAGGGATGCCTTGTCAAAGCGGTTGGTGGGAATGGTGGCAACATAATTGTTGCCGCCCGCGCTCACATAGGGAAAGCAGGCCTTGTTCAGCGGATCGTAGATACAAGTTGAAGTGCTGGGCGTGGCCGCAGAGGTAAAGGTGAACGACCCTGCTTGATTGGCGGTGGTGGGCTCCGTGGAATTGCTGGAGGTTGTAGCCACGGTATCCCGCCAGCGGCTGCCCTGATAGCCACCGAAGAAGAATCCCTTGTTGAGCTTCCACAGGTGCGGAATGGCAACCGGCCCGCCCACTACGCCGCCGAACTGGTTCCTCTTCAGCGGGTCGGTATACGGCGAAAGGACGCCATTCGTCGTGATGGTCGAGAAATGATCGTGCGCATTGAAGACGCGATTGCGCAGATACTCGAACAGGTCGCCATGATAATTGTTGCTACCGGACTTGGTGATGATGTTGGTCACGCCGCCGGCGTTCTGTCCATACTCGGCCGCGTAGTTCGAGGTCTGCACGCTAAACTCTTGCAGCGCGTCGGGAAAGGGGAACGGAGCATTGACGTTGGTGTATTCGTCCACGTTGTTGGCGCCATCCAGCAGGTAGTTGGACATATTGGTGCGCGCGCCGTTGGCGGTGATCAGGACCACCACTGGGAAGGTCTTGGTGTTGCCCTGATCGATGGAGGCAATGTTGGGCGCGGTGTTGACACCCGGCGTGAGCAGGGTAAGCGAGGCGGCGTTGCGGCCGTTCAAGGGCAGCTCGTTGACGCGGGCGGTATCAACCACCTGCGAGAGCGTGCCGGTCACGGTGTCCACTTGGGGAATCTCCGTGGTCACGGTGATTTCCGTGTTGGCTGCACCCACCTTGAGCGTAACCGAGACGGTCACAGCCTGGTCCGCCTGCAACAGAACGCCCTTCTGCGTCCCCGTGGAGAATCCGGGAGCAGAGACACTGATGTTATAGGTAGAGGGAGGCAGAACCGGAAACACATAACCGCCGGTACTGTTAGCTAGCGTCTCCGTTGCCGCCCCCGTGCCGGCGCGGGTAGCCACCACCTTGGCACCCGCAATGGCAGCGCCGCTGGGATCGGTGACTGTACCTACAATCTTGCCGAGGCCTTGAGCCTGAGCGCCCGTGGAGACGAAGATCGCCAGCAGAGCCAGGGCCAGTACGGCCGCCGCTGTTCTCCACTGCAACGTGCGCGCGGGAGTGGCAATTCCCGCAGGATTCAGCAGGGAGGCGCCGTTCTTCCGGCCCGTCTGCTTCTTGGATAGTTTGCTCATCATGGTCATCCTCCTCGAAGACCGCAGCGGAATCTCTGTCGGATTCCGCTTATTTATTTGCGTTTGTGATTGGGCTCATTGGCCATGGACCCGGTACGGAGTCCCTGCCCTTTCCCCGGTGGAGCAACGCACCCCACCCCTCAACCCTGACCCCGCCCGAGCACATGGACTTTGCACGCTGCTTCCATCTGGATCGATTTAGTTCTGTTGATGGCGCACACGATCTCCATTCGAAAAAGTATCGGAGCTGAATCTGGGCGAATTCTAGGAGAGGAAAAATTGCGTGTCAATTAAAATTTTGATGTTGCATAAATATGCTCTTGGTTAGATACTGGGTGTGGATTCGCAACGCCGCGCCAAGATGGAGTTGCCGCGGCGTTGCTGGCGAGAGTGCTCTGGGGACTCTTGACATCTTTTTTTGCGCCTTGCTTGCCGCATCTATCTTTGTGGCAGCGCACACTATGTTTGTTACATTGGGGAGATCATGGACCGCAGAGATTTGATGAAACTGGGCGCGGGCGCATTGGCTGCCGGGTTGGCCAATACAGGCGCTGCCGCTGCCGCGCCGAATGCGCAACCTGCCACCACCGCCCCTGCCACTGCAGCTATTGAGCAGTGGGGTATGTTTGAACTCACCTTGGCCGGACCTTCGGCTGGCAATCCTTTCCTCGACACCCACTTTGGCGCACGCTTTACGCTGGGCCATCGCAGCATGGAGATCAAGGGATTTTACGACGGCGAAGGTCGCTACATGGTGCGCTTCTCACCCGACGAGCTGGGCAAGTGGCGCTATGAAACCACCTGCAACCAGAAGGAATTGGCAGGCAAGAGCGGGGCCTTCGATTGCGTGCCCGCGAAGGCTGGCAACCTGGGCCCGGTGGGCGTGGCGCACACCTTCCACTTCCAGTACGCGAGCGGCAAGCCTTATTTTCCGTTCGGCACCACCTGCTACTCCTACGGATTTGTGGGCAGCCCGGTGGACCAGATAACGCTGGACGATATGGTGCGGGTGGGCTTCAACAAAGTGCGCATCTGCGTGCTGCCCAAGTCACTGGGCAAGCGCAAGCCCGTGTCTATGCCATTTGAGAGCATCGGCGCCGTGGTTGAGCCCAACCAGGAAAACGACTGGAAGACCCCGGTGGCAGCGCGGTTTGATTTGACGCGGCCCAACCCCGCCTACTTTGCCCACTTTGAGCAACGCATTCTGGATTTGCAAAAGGCCGGCATCGAGGCCGACCTGATTCTCTTCCACCCTTACGATGCGCATGGCTTCTCCGCCATGGGCGAAGAGGCTGACGACCGCTATTTGCGCTACGTGATTGCACGCTTGTCCGCATTTCGGAATGTGTGGTGGTCAGTCGCCAACGAGTTCGATCTGGTGAAGTCGAAGTCCATGAAGGATTGGGACCGCTTCTTCCGCATCATCCAGGAAGAAGACCCCTACAGCCGTTTGCGCTCCATCCATCACAGCAAGGTGATCTACGACCACTCCAAGCCCTGGGCCACGCACGCCAGCCTGCAGGAATACGACTTTGAGAAGTCGCCGGAACGCTTCCGCGCCTGGAACAAGCCGATCATCTACGACGAGATTATGTACGAAGGCAACATCCCTAGCCGTTGGGGCAACCTGAGCGCCGCGGAGATGACGCATCGCTTCTGGCGGGCCATCGTCAACGGGGCCTATGCCACGCATGGCGAGACCTTCAAGGAGACCGACGGCATTCCGGTGTGGTCGGACGCGGGCAAACTGCACGGCCAAAGCGGTGAGCGCATCACTTTCCTGCGCAAGTTGCTCGAAGCCACCGGAACCACCGGGTTAACCGCCGCGGAGAATCCTTACTACTCCAATGCCTTCAACCTGGACCAGACTTACCTGTGGTATTTTGACTACCACTGCCTGTGCGAGTACGAGTTCCCACTGCCGGAGAAGGTGAGCTTCAAGGCCACGGTGATCGATGTATTTGACCTGACCAAAACGCCGCTTGCAGGTACGTTTAGCGGCAAGAGAAAGATTGAACTGCCCGGCAAACCGTATCAAGCGGTTCTGTTCGAGAAGGCATAATTTTCCAATGCAACCCGAATGCCCACTCTTAACTGCAGGTCTGCTGCTGCAGCCGGAGTTGGGCATTCGGGACAATGCGTCCTAGGCTGCTGCATGCAATGCCGCTAATGCAAAGGCAGGGCGCAATCATGCGGCCTGCCAGCAATTCCAACCTTTGGAACATTTTTTAAATTGACTCTTAGATCTTGCTACTTTGTGGTGGGAGCAGGCGACGCAGGCGCGGGCGGATCGTGGCGCTTCATCAGCCGTTTGGCTTCCTTTTGGGTGATGTGCAGAAAGCTGCCGTGCTTGCTGCCAACAGGCAGGCCGGTCTCTGCCGTGATGTCCTGCCAATGCTGCCAGTCGCGCGAGGCAACGGCCTCATAGCGGATGTGTTCGCCGCGATAGTGATCGTAGAAGACGATGTAGCGGTCGCCCACCTTGATGGCCGACGGCCCCTCCGACCAGGGTTCGTTGATGGTCTCGCTGATGCCCGTCCACGGTCCCTCCAGCGACGGACCGGAGACGATGCGCTCGTTGTAGGTGAGCGGCTCCTTGGTCTGCTGCTTGAAGATGAGCCGGTAGGGCTGACCTTCTTCGTGGAAGATCGTGGCGTCGATGGTGGGATAGCCGGGATCGAAGGCTTTTTCCGGTTTTGAAAAGTTCACAAAATCCGGCGTAAGCGACGACCAGATGCGATGGCCATCCTTGTCGTTCTTCATGGCCGTGGACCAGAGGATGAGCCACTGCTTCTTTGCACTGTCCCAGTAGATCTCCGGCGCCCACACGTTGTTGGTGTCAGGAAAATCCTTCATGAGGTCGATGTTCTTCTGCTCGCTCCAGGTCAGCAAATCGGGCGAGGACGCATAGCCCATGGAGTTGACGTGCCAGCCCCAGGTCCAGACCATGTGGAAGCGCTTGTCGGGCCCACGGGTGAGAAATGCGTCCCGCATGAGCTCGCCCTTTTCGGCAGGCTTGACCCACGGCTGCCCGTCGTTGAGCGGCGTGTAGTGCAGCCCATCCTGGCTGAGCGCCAAATAGACACCCTGATTTGCTGGCTCGTGAAAGTAGGCAAAGACCCACGCGCCTTTATCCTTCTTCTCCGCCGATGCGCTGGCCGCCATCAGCACCAGCAGCAGGGCCACGGTACAACCAATTGATCGCTTCATCGAAATCCTCACAGATACTTTAAACGCCTCATCGACAACGCACAGCGCAATCGATGAGGCGCGATCCAGTCACGTGACCAGCCCGTCACTCGGTCACTCAGGATCTACTGCTTCACTCCGTCCACCGTCGCATCCAAAAGGGTCTTGTTCTTCCACGTGGATTCCGCGGTGAGCTTGCCTTGCGCGTCGAAGAGACGCCATGTCCAACGACCATCGGCGGCGTAGATCTTCTCCCACTGCCTGGAGCCATCGGCGCGGTAGAGGGTCTCGGTGCCGGTCTTGCGTCCCAGATGGAAGTTGGCGATCCACTGCCTGTGTCCAGCCTCGTCGTAGATGGTCTTCGTACCTTCAAGCAGAATACGTCCATCATTGGCCAGGCCTGTGGACCAGACCGCCTTGAGCCTGCCGCTGCGACCCTGCTCGGAGTGCTCCGTAACTTTGGCAATGGAGGCTGCATCAGCGCTCACTCCCGCATCTGACAGTATCCATGCCTCGTTCAGCTCAATCTCATAATCGGGCTTGTTCTTAGAAGTAACAATATGGATGATGCCGTCTGGACCCTGCGTGGCCGTAGTGTAGCCCACGGTGACCACATCGGCAGGAAGGCGGCGCATCTTCCACGTCTTGCCGTCATCGTCCGAGAGCGCAACGTAGGAGCCATCCAGATGAATATGCTTCTGGTCTTTCGGATTGCAGTCAGCCACAAAAAACAGGCGGCCTGAAGCAAGGCGAATCACGCTGGGGCGTTCGCCGCTAGCCAGTGGATCAAAAGGCGTCTTGGACTTCTGCCAGGTCTTGCCGCCATCGCTGCTGGTGGCCAGCGGCATGCGGCCTTCCATGTTGGAGTTCTTGCCGCCAAAGCCGAGCAGGTTGCCGTTCTGCGCAATCACCAGCGTGGTGTGACGGCCGGCGGTGCGTCCACCCGTGTCGTACCAGGTCTTGCCTTCATCCTTGGTGGCCCACACCACGGAGACGGAGCCGTTGCCATCGTCGTCCTTGCCGGTTGAATCGGTGGGGAAGTAGATGGTGCCGTCGGTGGCGCGCACGATGGAGTTAATGGGCTGCGAGATATAGCGACCAATAGGATTCGGGAACTGCGGAAACTGCACGGGCTCCCAGGTCACGCCGTTGTCGGTGGAGCGCGTAAAGGTGAAGGGCGGCGCGCCGATGAGGCGCGGAAATCCCCACAACAGCCAGAGCTTGCCCTGCTCGTTCCAGAAGACCGGAGCCGCGTTGGCCGCATCGGCAAAGTAGGGGAAGGGCTCGGGCATGTCCCAATCCTCCGCGCCCGCACGGCGGCGCATGATGAGGATGGTCTGGTCTGGATCGTCTTCCTTGTTGGGTGTGTTGTAATAAGCCGCCACCACGTCGCCGTTATCCAAAACCTGAATGGCGGTGTTGTGATAGTTGATGCCGAGACCCGCGGCCAGACCAATCTTCCAACCCACCTCCGGCATGGATCTGCTGCCAAGCTGCGGGAAGATTTCATGCACGTGGTAGAAAGGCTTGGTAGCATCGGGGCCTTGCTTGAGAGCAACCGCGGCCTGCGTAACTCCAGTGGCAAAGATAAGCGGCGTAACCGGCGTGGGATTGGGCTTGAGCGGCGGCGCCTCCACCACACGAAAACCGATGTTGCCGGTCTTCGACGAATAGCTTGGAGCCATGCTGGCCCTATTGGCGGAGCGCAGGAAGTAGGCATCCATCGCCGGATAGACCACGCCAGCCGCGGCTTCCTTGTTCGACTTCTGATCCTTGCTGTCAAGGCCCGCGCCACGCACCGCGCGGAAAAGGCCATTAGGCGCGCCAGTGGGATCGGTTACGGCATCGGCGGTGTAGGGCGCGTACCAATCCGAAACCCACTCCGGCGTGCCTTCCGCCAACACCACGCCCCATGCGTTGGGCGTGCCTGGGGCCAGCGGCGCATCGCCCGAGGAGAAGGGCGTCTGATGCCCAGCGCGCGCCACGTACTCCCACTCCGCTTCGGTGGGCAGACGATAATTCTTTCCATCTTTTTTGGAAAGCCAAGCGCAGAATTTTACTGCCTGCTCGTAACTTATGCCGGAGGCGTAATCGGGATGCGCCGTGGAGACTGCATAACTTGGATCGAAGGCGCGGAACTCTTCCACGCTTACCAGATGGGTGGCCATTTTGAAGCCATGCGAGATGGTCACCTTGTGCGCGGGCACTTCGTCAAAGTCGCCATGCAAGGGGCGATCGGAGCTGGCTCCGTTGCCGCTCACCTGCGCGGCGGTCAACGTAGCCACATCGGCCCCCATGGTGAAGCTACCCGCGGGGATCGCCTTCAGCTCAATTCCTTTTGTATTCTCAGCAGCAACCGGCAGCAACAGCGTGCCTGCGGCCATTACGGCAACCCATGCAAAGTTCTTCAAGTCCATCAACTCCTGTCATGTTTCAACTGCGTTGCGGGTTGCCGATCAGCGGGGCAACTCTGCATCGAGCGGCCCCAGATCGGCCCGGCTCGCAATCTTCTTTCCATCCACAAACAGCATCAGGCCGCGTCCATGCTTGTAGCGCTGGCCATTGCTGTCGTACACCACGGTGAGCAGGTGGCCATGATACGGCAGACCGTCGAGCGCGAACGAGGTCCACTGGCCCGCGGGCAGCAGCGGAGCCAGCTCGATTTTGTTGTCATCACGCGGATGTAATCCGATAAGGCCGGTGATCAACGGATCGGCAAAGCCGGAGTGGTTGTAGTAGTTACCGCGCCCCATTTGCTTGTGCTTCTGGATCAACATGTCTTTTGCGATCCACTCGTTCGTGTCGGCGTCCAGATCCTCATCGAGCCAATCGATCTTGCGTCCCGAGGGCAGCACGATATGGTGCGAGTCCACGTAGTTGGCAAAAAGCTGATAGTACTGCTCGCGCCCAATGGAATTCTGTGCCGGGCCGTTCAAGACTTTGGCCAGGGCCAGCAATGTTTGCGTGGTGGCAAAGGGCCATGAGGGACCGTTCCACGTGCATTGATCGTCGGAGGCAAAGCGGAAGCGCGGGCTGCGCCGCTCCACGGTGGTGGGACCGTACTTACCCGCGAAACCCTGCGCATCGAAGAGCTGCTTCCAGGCCACGGTGTGCTCCACCGGAGGCGTGGTGTAGAGAAACGGAATGTAGCCGATCAGCTCGCGCACATGCGCAGATTGCAGCTGCGTGCCAGGATCGATGAATTTTTTTTGCTTGCGAATACTGGAGTCGGATGCTGGAGAGATCGGTTCGTAGAATTGATCGCGCTCGTTCCATAACTTGGTCTCGATCAGGGTCTCAAGCTGCGCGGCCTTCAAGTCGTATTCGGCGGCAACTTCCGTCTGGTTGGCAGCGCGCGCAAAGGCGGCAATGGCGCGGGCATCGGCGGCCTGATAGCTCATCAAGGGCGTCCGGTAGCCATCGCCGGAGATGGACTTCTCCATGGCATCGCGGGTGTCGATCTGCCAGTACATGCCCGTTGAGCTGTCCAGATTTGTGGCTTCCCAGGCTTTGTAATTGGCGATCAAGCCGACCAACATCTCGGGGCCAAGCTTCTGGTCGCCCTGGGCCAGAGCCACTTGGCGCACGCTTTCCGCCAGCGGGAAACTGTACAGCCGGGGACGCGCGTCGGGCGCAATCCAGAAGCGCGCATAGTCCCCGGCAATGGCCTTGGAGCGCAGCCAGCGCGCCTCGCCCAAGTGAAAGGGCGCGGCGTCGGGCAGCGCGCCAAAGTTGCCGTCGGCCTCCTGCGGCTTGGGCAGCCATTCCGTAATGAGGAATCCATGCCTCGACTTGACCAGATGCTTTTGCCAGGCATACCAGCGGAAGTAATAGAGCTGCTCGAACTGTTTGTCGGAGCTTTCAAAGAGCGGAATTTCCGCCGCCATCCAGGGCCAGGCATCGGCGGGCGCCTGGCCGGTGGCCTCCTGCTCGTCCTTGGCAAACTGTTGCACGTAGGCGTGATAGTTGTCGGCCTTGAGCAGAACAAAGAGGCGGGCGTGGGCCGTTGCCGCGGGGCGTGCCGGGGGAGGCTGCTGGGCTGGGAACACGTTTACCCAGAACATTGCCAGGGCAGCCAGGAGGATGGGGTTTCTGTTCTTCATCGCGAGTGCAGTCTATCGGGAATGCCCGCAGGGAGCAAAGTTGAATCGTGCGCGAAGTTATCGATCCGGCCCTTTATGGTGTGCGGGTGTCCACCCACTTCGACGCGCCCCACGTTCCACCCAACTCGAGTTCGCTTGCCGTCCTCAATAGTCAGGCAAGCATTGCGCGCGTCAGCCAGCAGGGTTTGCGGCTGGCCTTTTAGGCCTCCTCGACCGGCGCAACACCAGGAGAGCGGCGCTTCGGCGTCGCTCTCCTCGTCAGAGGCGCTGGATTGGTAGACAATATCTCTGGCTATTTTTGAGGGCTGGTGCGTGTTGTTGTACCAGGCCTCACCGAAGGAAAGGAACCGCCTTGCTCTCTCGTACTCTATTTCTCCGCTGCGCGCTTTTTGCCGCTTGCGCCCTACCGCTTGCCGCGCAGGACAGCTTTCACATTACGCACCAATACGCCAACAAGGACGCGCGCAGCATGATCGGCCTGCCCATGGGCAGCCACAAGACCATCGTCACCAAAGATGGGCAGCTGCAGTGGTCGCAGTGGAGCCTGAAGCAGAAGGGACGAGCGGTGGGATTCGGCTTCAGCGAGCAGTTGGATGGCGCGCTCGGACTCCGCATGTCGGAATTGGGCGCCGCGGCAAAGCCTTTGGCCGCCACCGGTCAGCGCCTCGTGGCTGATCGCTTCCCTTTTGTGATGACGGACTGGAAGGCTGCCGACCTGAGCGTGGAAGAGACGGCTTTTTCCATCGAAAAGGACCAGCAGGGCTTTGATATTTTGCGCATGACCGCGACCAACTCCGCCGCTGAGCCGCGCACGCTGGAGCTGCGTCTGGATGGCCGTCAACGCAACCTGCCCGCTCGCGCGGAAGGCGCGCATCTGGCCACCGGCGACGGCATTCTTTTGGCTGCGGTTGAACCACGTGCGGGCGGCGAGTTGCAACCGGCTGAGTCCCACGGCTTGACGCTGGTGGAACGTCGCACAGTGCCCGCGCACGGCACGATCACCTTCTGGATCGAACTGCCGAACGATAACTTCCCTGCCGCCAAGGTCGATACCCTCGCGGCGCTTGATCCCGCGGCAATGCTCAGCACCGCGCGCAAGGATTGGGAGACGTTGTGGAGACAGGGCGCGCAGCTCGATCTACCCTCGCGCGAAAAGGAGCTGGCGGACTTTTATCAGGCTTCCGTGGCCTACATTCTGATGCTGACCGAGCGCGACGAGAACGGCGAGTTGTGGACGCTGGACGGACCGGCCTTCTATCGCGAGTTTTGGGGACGTGGCGAATATTTTCAGGCCCGCTCCATCGAGTTTGCAGGGTACCTCGACATCGCCAAAGAAACCGCCAAGCACACCTTCAGCCTGCAGAAGAGCGATGGCGAGTGGGACGGCCCGGCTGTCAGCGGCTGGCCGGCGTGGGACAACATTGGCGGTAACGCCGGCACGGTGTGGGACTACTACATGCTGACCCGCGACCAGCAGTGGCTCACCTCCTCCTATCCGCATCTGGCGGCCTCGGCGCGGTGGGTGGATCTGCACCGTCAGGAGTCCATGCTGGCCGACGACGCGCCAGCTGCCGCCAAGGGTGTGGCGCGGCTGATTCCGTGGAAGTGTTCCGACGAGCACTCGCCCAAGCTCAAGCCCGGCGAGAAGCCGTACTGGTACGGACTGTTGCCGTGGAGCTATGGCGACAGCGGCTTGCCCGAAGGCCATCATTACCCGCACAACACCTGGGGCCTTTACGCCATCAAGGTGGCGGAGATGGCGGCGCATACGCTGGGCAACACCGCGGACGAGAAGGAATTCGCCGCGAAATATGAGGACTACAAGAAGGCTTACTTTGCTTCGATGACGCGCGCGATTGAGCTGGAGAAGGACTTCAAGCCCTATCTACCGGCCATGCCCACCGCTCCCGATGCGGGTGTGTCGCAGAGCCTCATCGCGGTGTATCCCACCAACCTGCTGGGTCCTGAACACGAGTTGGTGACCAACCTGCTGGCGCGCATGCGCAAGGACGAACTCGAAGGCTTGCCCACGCATATGGCATGGATGGGCCCGAGCGGCGTGTGGCCTTCGGAATCGATGGACGTAGCGGAGATCTACCTGCGCCGCGGCGAGCTTGCCAAGGTACATAGACTGCTGCTGGCCACACTGAATCACACCTATGTAACCGACACCTTCAAGGAAGAGATCAAGGTGAACAAGAGGCTGCCCGTGGCCTGCGCCAGCGGCGTGGCCAAGGAAGTGGAGAATGGTTACGGCACCGGCGATCAGCCTGAGGCGTGGGGCCCGGCCAATCTCATTCTGCTGGTGCGCGATCTGCTGTTTTATGAAGATGGCGACAAGCTGCACATCCTGGCCGGCGTTCCTGCCAACTGGATTGCGCCCGGCGAACATCTTTCTCTCGCCAATGCACCCAGCACCCTCGGCGGCCGTGTTTCGCTGCGGCTGGACTACGTAAATGCAAGCACCATGCGTCTGCATCTTGATGCGACGATCACCGTGGCAGAGGCCGTGGTGCGCTTCCCGCTGCCGGCAGGCAAGAAGCTGACCAGCGTGACGGTCAATGGCCAGGCTGCGAATGAGTTCACCACAGACTCGGTTACGCTCAAAGCAATCAGCGGAGTTACTGACATTGAAGTAGGTTTCTAAGAACGCGTCGCACTCCGTTGAAATCCGAATGCGCCGTGGCAAATGCATTCCCGTGCCCCATCCTTGCGCTTTTTACGGCGCAAGAGTGGGAGACCCAAGAACTTGTTATCGATGTATCGACACCGCTGTGTTCCTGAGCGGACAGAGCACACCCCATGAGGTTTTCATGAAATTACTGACATTCTTCCGCACTGCTACTACAGTAGTTGCTGTTGCATTGGTTCTCTCGGCTGCCGCGCGCGCGCAGCACAAGGATCGCGACGCCAACGCGCAGGTGATTGCGGTCTCACCCGTCGGCGACGACCAGAACCCCGGCACCCGCGAGAAGCCCTTCCGCACGCTCGAGCGCGCACAAGCCGCGGTGCGCCTGATCAACAACGATGGCGATGTGCTGGTGGAGCTTGCCAGCGGAACCTATCGGCTTACAGCTCCGCTCATCTTCACGGCGGAGGATGGCGGGCGCAATGGCCATCATGTCACTTGGACCTCAGCAAAGGGCCTCAACGCCGAGCAGTTCCCGGTGATCTCCGGCGCCATTCCAGTCACAGGTTTCAAGCTCTATGACGCGAAACGCAATATCTATGTAGCGAAGAGCCCGGAGAGCCTGGACGCGCGCCAACTCTGGGTAAACGACACGTTGGTTCAGCGAGGCTTGGTTGAGATTCCTCGCGCCGATCTCAGCTTCACGGCCAATGGCATGGAGTGGAAGGACGCCAAGTACGACTATCTCGCGAAGCTCACAGCACAGAGCCGCGTGGAGGTGGAGGCAGCAGGATTCTTCACCGACCGCATCTCGCCGGTGGCAAAGATTGAGGGCCGCACGCTGACCATGCAGCAGCCCGCATGGAAGAACAACATCTGGGGCTACGACACGCTGAACAGCCCGTACGGAGCGCAGTGGGCCCATCTCTGGCTTGTCAACGCGTTGGAGTTTGTCTCCAAGCCCGGTGATTGGTACATCGATCCGGCTGAAGGCAAGCTTTATCTGATTCCACCCACCGATGCAAGAGTAGATACCATGCAGGTGGAATTACCTCGCCTTACTGTGCTGGTGGCTGTTGGCAACTCGCTCGATGCACCGGTTGAGGACCTTACCTTCCGCGGTCTGCGCTTCTCCCACACCTCGTGGCTTGGGCCTGCAACAGTGGAAGGCTATGCGAGCCAGCAGAGCGGTTCTTATCTCGCCGGTCAGGCAGTTGCTTACCCTGCCGATCCCATCAAGAACTGCCCCTTCGGTTGCCCGGCCTTTGAGACGCGCCGCAACGAGTGGAGCCAGATGCCTGCATCGGTGCAAGTGGCAGGCGCTGCCCGCATCAGCTTTGAGAACGACGTCTTTGCGCATCTGGGCCAGTATGCGCTGGGCATTGGCAACGACTCCACGGCCAACCTCACCGGCGTGGGCCTGGGCGCGAGCGATATCGTGATCACCCGTTCCGTCTTTACCGACGATGCAGGCGGCGCGATTCTCGCCGGCGGCGTACGCCGCGATGCGCATCATCCCCACGACCCGCGCCAAATCAATCAGCAGATCCTCATCACCAACAATCGCATTCATTCCGTCAGCAAGGACTATCGCGATAACAGCGCTATCCTGAGCACGTATGTTTCAGGCGCGGTGATTGTGCACAACGACATCAGCGACGTGCCCTACGATGCCATCGACATTGGCTATGGATGGGGCATGCACGACCCTTATGGTAGCCCCAACTATCGCGCCCGCATGCATGGCTACGACTGGAAAGAGAATCTGGTGTACACCACGCCCACCACCCATCGCGACGTAGTAGTGGCCAACAATCGCATCCATGGGGCGAAGAAGTTATTTCACGACGGCGGCGCGATCTACAATCTTTCCGCCAGCCCCGGCACGTTGATTACCGAAAACTACATCTTTGACAACAGCAAGATGATCGGCCTCTATCTGGACGAGGGGTCGCGCTACATCATGGTCCGCCGCAATGTGGTGGAAGGCCCGGAATGCGAGTGGCTCAATGTGAACACCGTGCATTCGGCCATGCCCATGCGCATTTCGCCCGACAACACGGCCGTGGCCAACTGGCACGATGGAACCAGGATCGGCGGCCTCTGGACAAACTACCAGAACAACCTGATTCTCGACGATCATTTTGTGAAGGATGGTAACTGGCCCGAGGATGCGAGAGAAGTCATGAAGGCCGCGGGCATTGAACCAAGCGCAGGCGTGGTTGCCTACGGCGATGCGCAGCCCACGACCAATGAGCTTGCGGCAATCAAGGCAGAGGCAGCAAAGAAGCCCGAAAAGAAGTAAGTCGGCTCCGTCAGCAAGAGCACGGAATCCATACCTAGCGAAAAATCGCCCCGACGGGGCGAAGTGCCAATAGCCCAGGACAACCCTGAGCAAAGCGAAGGGGCAGTCCTGGGTCAGCAATCAAAACGAACATTGGCGCCCTATAGGGGCGCGGTGTACTCCTTCTGAGATGCAACAAGAAAGGCCTGGGACTTGAGCCCCAGCCTTTTCTTATTGAACAAAGCAACTACGCCTTCACCACGACTGCGCTATGCGCACCTAGCTCCAACGCGCCCTTCTCAACTGCGCCTTTCTTCGTGATGGACACGCCATCCTTTGCGCCCATTGCCGGGCCACCGAGCGTAAGCACTTCATGCGCACGAACCACGGGCACCTTCACGGTCACCGGCGCGTCGGTTTTGTTGACCAGCAGGATCAGCTTCTTTGCGTCGGCCACGGCTGCGTACGCACGCAAGCGGTCGTTGCTGCAGTCTAGCTTGGCCTCTACCAGCGTGGCTGCAAAGAATTCCTTTGCCAGCAACATGCCGTAGAACAAGGGCCTGCGCACAAAGCCCTGACTGGGGCTACCGATAATGGGTGAGTAATGGCCCATGCCGCCGCCATGCAAATTCATGCCCGTGGAACCAAGCTGCGCAAAGTGCAGCATCACGTCCGCGCCCCACAAGGCGCTGGCCAGCGTGTCGCTCACGCCTTCCTGGCCGCCGTTCCAGCAGGAGTTGCCCTCGCACATGCGATGCTGGATGCCGACCGCGTGCGCCGCATCCATCACGATCTTCATGTCAGCTTCCAGCTTGGGATCGAAGGCCAACATGCGGTCAATGGTCATGCCAGGCTTACCGGCTGGGCCCATGGTGTAGTAGTGCGAGGTCAGCATCGTCACCTCGGGCGCGTCGCGCTTTACGTCCTCCGCAAATCCGGTGACGTAGGCCATCTTGTTGGAGATGTCCGGCCCAGCGAACTTCGCATCGGGCACCCGCTTCAGCACCGCGGCGCGCACCACCAGCCACTCCTTCCAGTAGTCAACATAGGTCCAGGTTGCGCCGCGATAGCGATTGCGCCACGCATCGGGCTCATTGCCCAACTGCAGCGCGATTAGCTTCGGCCCCAGGATCTTGTGCACATAGAAGGCTTCTTCCGCCGCACGCTCGACAGTGCCGCGCCCGGTGTTCAAGCCATAGAGGCAGGTCCATCCGGTGGCATCGAGGAACGCACGCAAATTCTCAAGCGCGCGCACGGTGATGGACGTATCGGCGTAGTCCTGCGCGGGCAGACCGGGGCCAGCAACCTCAAAAGGCGGCTCACTCTTCGGCTCTTCCGTAGTGAAGGCCGTGTACTCACTGGTGCTGCCGCCAATGCGCAACACGCCGGCAGTGCCCAGTTCGCGAAACAGCCTGATGAGTTCCTTGTTCTCAGCGGAGAAGAACTTCAGGTTGGCAAGTTGCCGCGACTCGTAACTCAGGCCGGTATAATCGGCGGGCAGAGTGAAGCCTTTGCGCGTCCAGTCCACCCTCAGCGTGGCTTGAAGCGCGGACTTATCGTCAGCCCATGAGATGTTTTCACCAAGACAGGCAGCGGCGGCAACAGCTCCGGCGCTGAATAAAAACTTGCGGCGTTTCATCTTTGCATTTCCTCAATTCACAATCGAGTGTTGTGTTAACTCACTTACTGTACCGGCTCGGCATGAAGTGTGGAGAGCACTACGATGTCACCGGGCTCAACTACCACCTCAGCAGGAACAGCGGAGATGGTGTTTTCTGCTTCGCTGCCGGTGCGCTCCATCTCCGTCCACGGATGCGTTGCGCCAACCACCTTCACGGTACGCGCCGCGGTGCCGCGATTGATCATCACCAGCGTCTGATTCGTTGCATCAGCAAACGCCGTGGTGAGCAGGTCGCCATCTTCCACACCCGCACCCACGCGCTGCATGCCCTTCACGATGTGGCGACTGTACGCGCCCAGAACGCGCAGCTCAAAGCTGGACGGCACAGGAATCCAACCACGGGTGCGATCCGGCACCAGCAGCGATCGCGAGCCGCCAAAGCTGGGTTCTTCCACATCGAGAATCAGCCAGCAATACATGAGGCCCACGGCATCGAGGATAGTCATGTTCTTGTGGTAGAGCTGCGCGGCCGCAAAGGCCACACGGTAACTGTGCTCCTGCAGATGGGCGTCGTTCAGGCAGATCTCGGTAGCCAGAAACTCCTTGTCCTTCGAGGCCTCGCGCATGGCCAACATGCGCGCATCGTACATGTCTGGATTGGCCGCGAACTCCTGGAAGTCGTACTGGTGGACAGCGGTGTAGTTGATGGCCTTCCAGGCCTCGGCATCCTGCGCAAGGTCTTTCGCGCGGGCCGTGCCCATCCACATGAAAGGCGCGTCGGCCATGTGGATGCGGGTGGTGGTAAAGCCCGCCTTGTCCAACTCGCTGCGCAGCACACGCGTCATCTGGGCAAACATTGCCGGAGGCTCTTCCGCTTCGTTTTGGACGCCGAGGATGAGCGGTGCAACGCCCGTGGCTGCCTTCTCACGCTGGCAATACTCCACCGCAATGCGCGCGTACTCTTCGGCAATTGCCTGCTGCTTGATGGACTTGTTCCAGGCGTCAACCACCCTGGGTCCACTGTAGGGCTGGATGGCCCACTTGGGCAGCGCCCAGAGCTCGTAGATGGTGTCAGCTCCCAGCTTTGTCGCTTGCTGGTTGTACTCAAAGCTGGAGACTTCGCTGTTGGGGAAGTTATCGCCGTAGTAATGCGGCGTGGCGTCACTCTGCTTGTCCATGTTGCTCAAATCCTGCTTGAGCTCGCTGCCCATGGGATATTCGCGATTGAGCAGCAGGTTGTAGCGGCGAAGCAGTTGCCAATAAGTCTTCTTGCCAGCCTCACTCAACTTTTCATAAGCGGGAATGCTGGGGCTGCCACCAAAACCGAGCATCGTCTGATGCTTTTCGGTCGGCGCGATGGTCACGGTGACAGCTTTTGAGGTCGGCTTGAAGAGCGAGCCCGCTGCAACGATGTGTTCCGCCCGCGCAGCAGCGAACATGAGCTGATGGCGCGAGACATCGAACATCATGGGGGCCTGGATCACCTCTACGCCGTTGACCACCACGCGCACGGCAAGATGCTCGTCGGCGATGACCTGGAGCGTGCGCGGGCTGCCGGTAAACTGGCGATCGATATCCAGGATTTTCTTCTCTGGATAGTTGCCCTGGCCCTCGTAAGAGCCGAAGGAGTCGAAATAGCGTTCCACCAGTCGGACCTTGCTTGCGCCCAGCTCTACGGTGAAGCCGGCATGCGGCCCGGTGAAGATCCAGCGCAGCGTGGTGTGCGGAGCAAGCACGCTGTCGATCGTGAGAGTGCGATCGAAGATTGCCGGCAGATCTTCCTGGAAGTACTTGCGCGCGATCTCGTCCGGGCGCGACCATCCGGGGCCGATGGGACCGTCGGAGGCAAACTCGAACTTGTCGATGGGGACGCCAGCAACGGCGGGCCCCTGAGGCAGCTCCAGCGCGCGCTGCGCGGAAGCGGTGACCGCTCCAGCTGCCAGCGCCAACAAAACAACAAAGACGGATACTCGCATGGTTACGATTATCCGAGCCCGGAGTAATACGCTGTCAAGCACATTGCATGCGGGCACCTGCGGTGCAGCAGACCGCTTCGCGGCACCTGCGGTGCGGCGGACCGCTTCGCGTCGCTCGAGCTGAGTTCCGCGGAACAGTTCGTGCGCCCCTACGGGGCGCGGGGCTATTGGTGCGCACGCATCCCAGGGTTTCGCTGCGCTTCACCCTGGGCTATCTTCGTTGTGCCCCGCTGGGGCACCTGTCACGTGCTTGATGCTAGCTACGGAATGCGCGCGGCCAGCTTCTTTGCCTGCGTCAACGCTGCATCAGCATCAGGAAAATTTGCCGTACCGGCAACCACCTTGCCCTTGCGGAAGATGCAGATGCCGGTCAGATACTTTGCGGTTGCGGTAAAGGCTTCGTCGTCCAACTGGGTGGGCGCACCGGTAAACTTTTCGCGCAAGGTCTTCATCAGCGCTTGCGCCTCTCCCACCGATGCCTGCTCGGCAATGAAAGCCTGGCCCTGCTTGTACTTTGCCGCATAGCCGCGCGGGATCTGTTTCAGGCCCAACACGCTCTCCGGAACCATCTTCACCTGGACCAGATCATCAGGCACAAACCAACCGATGGTTGCAGGCGGCGCATCCGCGCCTTCCAGCTGGGCAAGGATCTTTATGGCCAGCGCGCGCAGAAACGCAGTGTCGTCCGCGTCGGTTTTGGCCGCGGTCTCCACCAGTTCCAGATAGAACTTGCCCTTGGCGGCAAGCACGCTCTGCTTGAGCACCTGCGTGCCCATACCGAGCTTTTCCATGGGCTGGCTCTGGTCAGCGTTGGCCATGAACATGCCGTAGGCGGAGTCCGCACCGGCCATGGCAGACACATCGATGTCCAGCGTGGTGCCATCCTTGGCGCAGGTCACGCCGTGGAGCGCGGTGAAGCCGTATTGCAGATAGCCTTCCGCGCCGCCGTCCTTGTACTCAAAGAGATTGTCGGCCGCGTAAGCGCGCGCTGCGCCCTGCGGCTGCCAGCCGGGCGCAACGCCGCAGGTAATGGCGCTCTGCGCACTGGCCGCGGCTGCCGTGAGCAGTGCGGCCAGCATGGCGAGTGGAATCCTCATGCCAGCAACTCCTGGGCACGGCTTACGCGCTCCCGCACGCGGACGCCGTTGGGGCAGGCCACGGTGCAGTTGTCGCAGCTACCGCAACGCACGGCCTGATGCGCCGCGCTTAGCTCCAGGAAGCGCTCCCGGGCCAGCGCAAACTGGCCGTAACCATCCGCGTAGCTCAGGATGCGCAGCACGTCGTGGACGGGAAGGCCCTTCTGGCATTGCCCATCGCAAGCGCCGCAGGTGCTGCAGTAGAGGGGGCGAATCTGCTCCAGGTGCGCAGCCAGAATTCTTTCCTCCGTCTTCGAGATGGGCATCGCCATGGCGGTGAGATTCTCGTCCAGCTGATCCATGTCGGTGATGGAAGGAATGGTGGTGGCCACGTTCGGGTCCTTGATGACCCACTTCAAAGCCGCCAGCAGAGCACCGGGCTGGGCCAGCTTCTGGCTCAGGTTGGCATCGCTCTTTACGCGGCGCGGACCGCCCGCCATCACCTTCATGGCGACTACACCCATGCCGCCTTTGGCCGCAGCGTTGATGGCCTGCACCATGGTTGCGTCCATGGAGAAGTTGTAGGCCGCCAGCACTACGTCAAAGACCTTCTTGTCCACCATCCAGGGAATGAGCTGCGGCTGCCCGCTGTGGGTGCTGATGCCGATGAAGCGCGTCTTGCCCTGCTGCTTGGCCAGCAACTGCGCCTCAATGGTCTCATCAGTTACCTCTTCCACCTTGGAGCGGGCGTGCTGGTACCAGATGTCGACGTAGTCGGTGCCAAGCTCTTTCAAGCTCTTGTCGATGTGCTCCATCATGGTTTTCTTGTCGGGCGCGTGCGACTTGGTGGAGAGCACCACCTTCTTGCGGTTTGCGCCCAGGGCCGCGCCCACCATGCGCTCGTTGTTGCCGTTTTGATAGCCGCGCGCGGTATCAAAGTAGTTGATGCCCGCATCCACGGCGCGCTCAATCACGCTGCCGTCGGAGGTGATCATGCATCCGCATCCCACGGTGGTGACCTTGAGGCCCGTGCGCCCCAGGACGCGGGTTTCAAGCTTGACTGGCGCGGCTGCACCCTTGGTTGCAGGCCCGTCAGCAGGACGGAACAGTCCCATGCCTGCGCCTGCCACCGGCATCATCAAACCCGCCTGCAGGAAATTGCGGCGGCTCGTTGTCGACCCCATATGCCCATCCTCCCCGTAACCAGGAAATGCCTCATGATAGGACTTTCTCGAGCGCTGTCAATAGTGCAGAAATCACACGCCTTCGC
Organism: uncultured Occallatibacter sp.; assembly: GCA_964645855.1. Classification (GTDB taxonomy): domain Bacteria; phylum Acidobacteriota; class Terriglobia; order Terriglobales; family Acidobacteriaceae; genus Telmatobacter. The sequence goes on along the minus strand of CAZYDF010000021.1, from coordinate 20,384 downwards.
ATCTTGAAGTGCACTTTGATTTCCGCTTTCTGCCCAACGGCGTAATTCCCATTCCGGTGCCGCCATTGGTACCAATGTACCTTTGTCTGGCCCCATGCGTTTTTATCACTGGAACCTCTGGAGCCATTACGGTTACCATTGCGGTGACTAGATTTGCTGCCCCCAGCGTAATGAGCCGGTTTTTTCATTCGGCAGGATCGTCGATGGATTACGAGACCTTTTTTTTCACAAATATCGCTTCAGTCACCGTTTTTACTGTCTGCCTGTGTTTGCTGGCTGTCTATCAGCGCGCGATGGTGGGCCTGCGCTGGTTTGCTGGGGCGCTGGTTGTGGGCCTGCTCAAGCTGATTCTGCAGGGATTGGAAGGCCATGCGCCGGTGGTGCTCACCAGCATGGTGTCCAACGAGCTCTATCTCATCTCCTTCGCCATGCAGTTCCTGGGTTTTTACTGGTTTGTTGTCCGCCAGCCCTTCCGGTGGCGCTGGCCTTTTGTGCTGCTGGCGGTTGTCCTGGCGGTTTACACCGCGCTTTTCATAGGCAGGGTGCCCTATATGGGCAACGTCCTCAATCTGCCCTTTATTGCACTTTGCGGCGGTTCAGCATGGCTGCTGCTTCGTCGTGGAAAGGGCGCTTTCGGCAGGCTGGCGCATTGCACGGCTGGCGTGTTGATTGGCGACATGGGCGTGGCCGGTTATCGTGCCGTGTTGACCAACCAGCACTACGTGCGCCCTTGGGAGACGGTGAACGCCCATACCGATCCGCGCTGGCTCTACTCACTCGCGGCCATGGCGTTCCTGGCCACCTTCATGGCCATGTGCTTTTTGTGGTTTCTGGTGGCGGAGTTGGGACGAGTGCTGGAGGTGCAGGCACTTACCGATCCGCTGACCGGAGCTTTGAATCGCCGGGCCATGGAAGAGATCGCACTCCGCGAAACCGCGCGCAGCATCCGCTACGGGCATCCGCTCAGCATGATCATCATCGACATCGACCACTTCAAGTACCTGAACGACACGCGGGGCCACGCCGCCGGAGACTGCGCGCTGCAAGCTCTCTCCGCAAGGATCAGCGCCACGCTGCGCACCGTTGACCACTTGGCCCGCACCGGGGGCGAAGAGTTCGCCATCCTGCTGCCCAACACGACGGGCAGCATCGGCCTGACCGTAGCCGAACGGCTGCGCAAGACCGTTGAAGAGATGGAGATCGGCTTTGAATCCGGCTCCCTGCACATCACCATCAGCGCTGGGATAACTCAGCGCTGTTCGGAAGAGGACGGTTGGGAAGCCATGATGCGCCGGGCCGACGCCGCCATGTACGTCGCCAAGCAGCATGGGCGGAATCAGGTTTCAGCCGATCCGCCTGATGCGCAGATGTCCCACTGATGCCGGTGGCCACGCCCGGTTACCGGCCCAAAACGTGCAGGCGGGCCGGAAGCTGATCTACGGCCAGCTCATGCCCGCAACGGGTGCAGTACTGGTCGGTGGTGCGCACGGTGCGAAAGCAGTGGCCGCAACTGGCGGTGAGCTGGTAGCAGCACTGCGGGCAGAAGTGGAAGCCGCCCTGCACGTGGGTGCCGCAGGCCGGGCAGGTGGAAACCTCAGGCGCACGCAGCAGAAAGTAGAGTACGGCGCCGATACCGCAGGGAATGACAAAGCAAACCAGCATCCAGAACCGCGAACTCATGCCACGGCGAGGGGCATCCTTGCTAATGTAACCCACCATCAGGAAGTAGAGCGCGCTCATCACACCCCAACTGAGGTTGAAGTAGATCTCCAGCCCGAGCGAGGTGGGTGGATGGTGGCGATGGAGCGGCAGCACTTCCCAAAAGTAGTACTCCACCCCCACAAAGGCGGCGGAGGCCAAAACGATAGACCAAACGGGGATCATTCGTTCTTCGCGGTCGACGGTGATGGATTCGGGACTATGCATGTGTACGCCTGCTCTTCGACATGGGCTGAAACCTTCATCTCAGCTTAAGCTTCGTTTTGATGGACGGGAAGCAGGGCAAGGAAGTTGCGAAGATAGAGAGAATTCTCGACCAAAGCAATCTGGATCAGGAGCGGCGGCGGAGCCAGCCAGCCACCAGCGCCGCCGCCAGGATGGCGGGGCTCAGAATACAGGCCCACAGCGCGAACTGGGCGGCGATGTCGGTCATGTGTTCGCCTTCAAAGAGCTCATCGGTCAGGTGCCAGATGAAGGGCCCCAACGCCAGAACCATCAGCAGCAGTGCGGCCACGGCCACCGCGCGATTGCGACGTCCGCTGGCCTTCTGCTGCTGCAGGACGCCGAGCGAAGCCATCACCACACGGCGGGTGCGGAAGGCCGCGGCGCAGTCACGGTTGGCCTCGCGTCCGGCCAGTGCGGAGAGCAGATCGCAGTGCATTTTTTCGGCCGTTGCAGCATCGACGGCCGGCTTGGGGGCCAGACCGTCCACCATCAGATGGCCTCCGCGGGGCGAGCGGCGAGCCGTTCCAGGCGGGGCCGGATCATGGCCAAACCGCGATAGAGCCTAGACTTGACGGTGGAAAGCGGTGCGCGCGTGACCTTGGCAATCTCTTCGAGCGAGAGCTCTTCATGAAAGCGCAGCACCAGCACCTCGCGGTGCAGCGCATCCAGCTCCAACATCGCAGCGGCCACCCGGTCACGGTCTTCCAGCTTTGCAAACTGCTCAAAAGGCGTGGGATCGTTGTCTGTGATCTCGATGGCCACGGGTCGATCATCGTCGCCGCCGGCCTCAAACAGCTCGTCCAGGCTGCTCATGGTGCGCTTGCGGCGCAGGTCAATGAGCAGATTGCGCGCAATGGTGAACAGCCAGGTTTCAAAGCGCGATTGGCCGTTGAACTGACCGCCACGCACCAGCACCCGCATCCATACATCCTGAAACAGGTCTTCGGCCACTTCGCGATTGCCGGTCAAATAGAGCAGATAGCGGATGAGGCGGTGCTGGTAGCGGACAATCAACTGGTCCAGCAGGCCGGCATCCTGGCGCTTGAGCCCCTCACTGATGGCAAGGTTCTCCTGGCGAACTAGATCCTGTTCTGCCTGGACAGCCGATTTACCGGTGAGGGTTTGGAGAATACTAGCCTTCATCACATTCCATTAGACGACAGTTGGGCCCCTGAAGACGAGAGCCGAGGTGATTCCTTCGGTACTATTGCACTACTTTTAGTGCGCCAATGGCCGATTCTCCCAGAAAAGGACCCTGCGGGTGGCTGGCCCCCTGAACGGGTTGGCGCTGGAGTCCGATCAGCCGCTGAAGGGCGCGGACTTCTTGCGCGCCAAAGGTGAGGTTTTGCCCTCGGCAGCCAGCTGGCGGCGGCGCTCAGCCACCAGCTTGTTCATGTCCTTTTCCGGCAGCGCCAGAATAGCCAGGGTTCGCTTGGGGAGCTTGGCCGTGATGAGCTGATGGGCCTGGCGGAGTTCTTCTTCAATCTGGCGCGGGCGGAGCACGTTCCAGCGCTCCAAAGCGACCCAGTGGGCGCGGGCCAGGTGCGGGGCTGGGATGACGCCCTCCGTCTCCAGCAGCTCGTGATAGCGTTCCACCCCGGCATGGAAGCTGAGCACGACGTCGCCAGCGCCGTCCACGTTGGTCAGGGCAAACATCTTGCCGCCAATCTCGCGCGGCGCTGCCCAGTAGACCAGAACGCTGCCCCAGTTCAGGGTCTCAGCCGCGTGCGGCAGAGCCAGACAGATCTCGCGAATGCGCTCGTTGTCCATGACCGGAGTGTAGAACGAAACCAGAGTTGCTGGTTCCCGAAACCTTGCAGAAAATTGCCAGGACGCACTGACTCTGGTTTGCTCTCGATGAATCCGCGCGCCAGCGAAAGCCGTTCCGGGCGCTATTTGGTGTTGGTGTAGGTGTAGGTGGGTACCTTGCGGGTGAAGTGGCGAGCAATGAACTCCTGAAACAGGTTCTGCACCGCAGCCGCGGCAACGCCCACCCCGACGTTCTCCACAATCTCCAACCCGCTGTTCCGGTTGTTCGGCGGATAATAGGCCTCCGAGATACTAGCCGCGACAAAACCCGCGGAGATGCTGGAGTAATTGAACTGCCGACGGCCGTTGTCGCCCTTGCAGAGGACCGAAGAGGCAATGGCGTAGAGCGCCCGTGAGGTTTTGCTGCCCGTGCCCTTGTAGAAGTAGCGCGGATCCTGATGCAGCAGCGAGGGCAGTACCGCTCCGCCCAGCATGGTGCCAACCACATCGTCGCCGTACACCACGCCAAAGCGACGCATGTAGCCGGCCGGTCCGTTGCCAAAGTCCTTGAAGTCGCCTTCGGCCTGGTAAAAGCCCGCGGTGCCGCCGTCGATCAGCACCGTGTAGGGGTCCACCAGAGTGTGCGCGGCGAGCTGGTACTTCTGCCTGGAGCTGAGCGGCGGCGCGTGGTAATCGTAGATCACTTCGAAATTGGGCACCACGCCCAATACGCGCTGCTTCTCCTCGGCGTGCAGCTCTTCAATGGCCACCTCCGCCGGATCGCCGGAGACGCGCACCTCGCTGGTGGAGGTGGGCCTGAGCACCACGGGCGCCAGGCTGAGGATGGCGCCGCTCGCCATGCTGCCGCGCACCGTTTGCGAAGCAAAGCCGATGGCGGAAACGGTGATCACAAAGCCGCCGGCCGGGACCTTGGCAAAGCTGAACTGGCCATCCGCTCCGGAGATGCTCGTACGCGGCAGAACGCCGGGCGAGCGCAACTGCACATGAGCGCCCTCGCAGACCGAACCATCGCGATCAATGACTGCGCCGACAAGGGTGCTGGAGGCAGCCGGAAGGTCGGCAGGCTGCTGTGCCGCCGAAACGCAGGACAGCAGTCCCAGGAAACCAAGAGCGAGGATGGCCAGAAGCCAGGAGGAGCCAAAAAGGGTAGATTGCTTCACTCTTAATATTTTCCTTCAAAGAGGGCCAAACGCCGCTCAAGTTCCCACTCCGCGGATGCTTTTTCGCTACTGGCCAAAAAATGCTTGCAGATTTGGGAAGAATTCTCCAAACCGGGCAGGTCTGCGGCGCAGGCCGGGGCCAGTTTGCTAAAGTTGTCTGGAGCGGCCCACAGATCGACCCCCGGAAGAAAGCTGTGCGCCATGCTGGTACGGGCCAGCTGCTTCAGGTCGGCGTAGTCCAGGTTGTAGTCAAGCGCGGCGCGCACGTATTCATGCGTGATGTCAATGCGGCTGACTCCCTCGTCGTCGGTGGAGAGGGCCACCGGCACATGCGCGGCCCGAAAGAGCGGGAAGGGGTGAGCCGAGCCCTTGACACCCAGAATGCCCTCGTTGGAGCTGAGGTTGATCTCCACCATCACATGCCTGGCGGCCATCTCCTTGAGCAAACCGGGAGCGTCGGCTTCGTGCATCACGTCCACGCCGTGGCCAATGCGCTCGGCGTGGGCTAGTTCCACGGCCTGACGGATGTGAAAACCAAGCCCTTCAGGCGGCACCAATCCCTCCGCCAGCTCGCCGGCGTGGAGTGAGATGTGCACCTGGGGATACACGGAGTGGAGATACTCCAACATGCGCATCTGCAGGGTGTAATCGCGCATGGAGAGGAAGCCATCTTCAGGCTGCACAAAGTTGATGCCGATGAAGCCCGGTTCGTGCGCGGCCAGGGCGGCGGCAATGGTCTCAAAGCCCAGCAGGGTTTGCGCAAACACCACCTCCGGTGGGTTGGCGCGCAGGATCTGGTAGATGTAGCGGGTAGTCACCTGGCAGGCAGAAGTAGCCTGGGGGGTTCCGCAGTGCTCCAGCTTGGCGCGACTGGCCTCAAGCTCCAGCGGAACCTGGCGGCCAGCGGCCACGTCGTCGCGCAGGCCCTGATCCAGCATCTTTTGGCGCAGAGCCGCAAAGTCGGGCGCGCCGCTGGCAGGCCAGCCCACCTGGGTGGCGATCTGGCGCGCGTGGGGGGCGGGCGGGGTCTGCATCAGCTCTACATATTGTTGGTTCTGGGCCGCGGCACGGCTGGCCACCTCGTCCACCCACTCGCCGGTGTGGCTGCGGTTGACGCCGCCAAACTTGGCAAAGGTGGCAAAGAACTGGTCGTGACCGCTCCAGCCCGAGGTGGGAACAAAGCTGCGCATGGAAAAGGCGTCGATCAGCTTATCGTAGAGCGCCTGGTTGGCGGAGAGCTGCGAGGCGGAAACCAGCCTGCCCGCGCAGGCGCCCGAGGCGTCCTGCGCGGCAAAGCGCAATGCGTCCGGGTCAACGCAGAGCCCGTCCTCGGCCGCTTCGCGAAGAAACGTCTCGGCATAGACCGCGCCGGAGAGGTGGACGTGCAGATCGGCTCCCTTGGGGAAGCTGGCCAGGAAAGCGCGCAGAGCTTCAGGACCATGAGCACGGGCCGCCTGGTAGGCGTGCGCCGTGCGCGCCTCAGCTCCGGCCGCTGGATGCGCTGTTGCCGCGAAGGGCTGGGCCGCGGAAACAGCGGCCGCCGCGACCAGAGCGAGCAGGGCAATCCACAGAGGACGGGAGTGCTGTATTTTCATCTCAAGGCTAGTTTAGAGCAGCCGGGCATGGGCGCGGGCAAAATCCTGGGCGCGTCTGGGCGCGCCGGGCCGGGAGGCCGGTTTGGACTCCAGCCCGTCTCTTGATATACTGATTCAGTTGTTGCAAGCGACTGTACGTGGGAGTTCCGACCTTGGCCCTCCGGCTTGAATCCGCGCGGTAAATGCAACGAAAGTCTGCACTGAGGCCAGGTAGCTCAGTGGTAGAGCGCGGCCCTGAAAAGGCCGGCGTCGGCGGTTCAATCCCGTCCCTGGCCACCACTTCTCAGTTTCGCCCCGTCCCATCCAGTACCAGAATCCACTTAAGCTCCTTATTTATCAATAAATTTTGGTGCCATGGCGTGCCGTCCGAAACCTTGGCATCCCTACCCTAACAGGGAGAATATTTGGGGTATCTCAAACGTCTTGGAAAGTCGTACCCCAAATTCTTCTGACCGATATCCAAATCAAGAATGCCAGGCCTAATGAAGGGCCACCCGTGCGCCGGAAGGGTGATCCTTCAAAAGGCGCCAAAGCGGCTGGGATGGAGAATGGGCAGGAGACCAAGAACCATACGGCCTCTGCAGGCGCTGCCACGAAGCCGGAGGAACGAGCGGGATCTTACAAGCTTTACGATAGAGAAGGCCTTTCTATTCAGACTTTTGCGAACGGTTCGAAGATGCTGATACAAGGGGTCCAGAAGATCAGCCCTATCGCCACACCAGATTGACTACGTGGACCGCGCGATTCGGAAACCCTGCCGCTCGATGTGATTCTCCAGCCGGTAAAGCGGCAGATACATGTCGAAGTTGCAGGGGGTGATGTAACTGAGCAGGTCTGGACCAGGCTGCCCCTTGTCGATGGCCGCGGCGGGCTTCTCTGCGCTCTCCATGCAGGGGTTCTCACCCTCGGCATCGCAGCTTGCGCAAGCATATTTTTTTGCGCACAGGATGCAGGCGTTCAAAGTGCCCGGGGTAGTATTCGATCTGCCCGCTCTTCTCTGCGCCGATCGTGGACTTCATCGTTGTTGCGATGGTAGCGCGGCATGTGCTTCACCGGCGACATATCGATGCCATCCAGAAGCATCGCAACCTCACTCCGGCGAAGCTCAACAGACGCCACACCGGGCTTGATCTGCGGCAGCTTGAAGACTCCCGATTCGAGGCGCTAATACCACAACACATACCCATCTCGCTCCCATTGCAGAACCTTCAAGCGATCACCACGTTGCCAACGAAAGATGAACAAATGCGCATGGAATGGAGCCTGACCGGTCACCGCACGGGCCAGTTAGGCAACCCGGTATTCGAAAAACGGAGCATTCATTCCTGACTTAAGCTCCCAAAAGAATTCTTGAGGTCCACCTCCAACACCCACTCGATTTTGCCTCTCGAAATCCTATCGTGAAGGGTTGCTGTCGCTTTGTAGGCACCTCTGCCTGCCGGCTACTTCGAGCCGATCGATTTCGGCGCCTTCTAGCCGTTCACTAGCGTTCCGGCCTAAAACCTCCCGGTCTAGGCTTCGCAGAGGCCGTTACCGGACACCACGCAAGACTTGGTTCGCGGCTGCGAGCTAGACTTTACCCTGACCTCCATACGCGCCAAGGTCCACGATGGTTCCTCGCAGCGTGTGCCGCAAGGTCTCTCTTGAATCCACGCGCGCATAGTTCACCGCGCCCGTCGCATACGCCAGCGACTTACTTCAAACGGCCCTATCGAATATAGTTCCCGACCCTCAACTTGGCATGTAAACCATGCGGGTTGAGTGCATTGGCCTGTTGCGACAGTCTCGGGTGAATGACAGATTTTGGCTATTGCAAAACTTTTAACTGATCGCTAGCGTCGAGGCACAGCCCTCGACAAATTGGATGCAGTTTCTAATGGGAGACTGAGATTGTCTCAACGGATATTCTGGGTACGAATCAGGTGCTTGGCCGGACGGCAGCCTTCGTTGCTGCCGGGCAGATTTGCGATTCGCGGTTGATTCTGCTCCAGGGAGCGAATCTCGTCGGCCATTTCAGGAGCATGGAAGTGCGACTCGCACCCTGGAGCCTCGTTCGAGACAGTTGTCTACTGGTCTCGGACTGTTTGGAGTTTCGTACTCTGGAGGCATGTGAGGCTATACGACACAAGAAGGGGGGATTACACGCATAGCCATTGCCTTGGCGAGCCTAATCGCTTTTGCTAATCTGGCGTGCGGGTCTCAAGTGTGGCAAGCGGAGGCTAGAGGTTAAGCTAAATGAATTTGTGGCGAGGCGCGGAGTTACGATGTATGATGCTGAGTTGCAAAGCAGATGGTCTACCGAGGTACTCTGCATGAATAACGAAAAACGCAAGCACGAAAAAGCTGTCAACAAGATTGACAATGCTGTCCGGAAGGCTTTGGACAAGGGCGTCAGCAAGAAGGTTATCGAAGACACCGTTGGACAGGCGATTGTTAAGGCAATCGAAGCAGTTGCGGCGAAGAAGGCAGCCGTTAAGAAGACCCCGTCCAAGAAATCTCCCGCGAAAAAGGCAGTAGGCAAAAGGGCGGTTGCCAAGAAGGCTCCCGTGGATGAGGCAGTGCCCAAGCCGGTTTGAGCGTTAGGCTCCTTTACTCTTTCAATCCGTTGGTGAGACTTTCCTCCCGGTCTTTGCTCGATGCCAAGCCTCATGCTCCGCCGTGATCATTGCTATTCCCGGCTTAGCGATCTCTAGCCTCCATTTCCAGCCGCTCACCGGCTCGCTCCGAATGGCGTTCGGAATCATGGGATTTTCTCGCTGCCGACGCGCTCGTCATTTGTTTCGCCGTCAAGCAAACCTCGGCCAGCAAAGTCTGGGAGCACAACTACACTCAGTTGCCATCCTTCAGCACTCCTTGCCCGGCCGGGTGGGCGTCTGTCAGGGCTGATAGCGAAGGCACTCGGATGTCGTTGCCCTTCAGAATCGGTTGGCATCTTGGCAAAGCCATGAAGGGATACCGCGTTTACATCGCCGGACTTGTGTCACCCAACCACATCGATTGCTGGGCCCATTACATCTCTTGCGGAGGAGGAGCTAGGAAAAATGCGCGGCTTGGGCAATTCAAAGCAACCTCATTTGGTTCCTGTCTCCACAACTCCATTGAATGCATCCCAACGGCAGGAGGAATTTGCACCACTGCAACCAGGCACAAAGACGAGCACACGTTCTGGTGGGTTGGCCAGGCTGAGCGGAGTGGTGTTGCGCATCTGGTCGAGCGTCTGCACCATGTAGTGTGTGCGCACCGAATACTCCTCCTGGCCGTGCTTCTTCCATAGTTCGAAGACCAAGGCGTCGCCCGGTGGAGTATCGTCGCGTCGGCCGTCGATGAGCCAGGAAAGATTCAACGCTCCGGCGATTTCCGCGATGTTCGTATCGTGCCCGACAAGCCCGCAGCAAGAGCTTTTCCGGTCTCGCGTGTCCGTTGGTCTGAGTCAGCAACCATGCGAATATGAGGCGCGTCGGCACAACCGCTGGTGGCGAGCAGTCCATCTGTTGCCAGTTGCTGGCGGTAATAGGCCCCGAAGAGGTTCATCAGGCGCGCTCCATGTTCGGTTAAATAGGCAGGGGGAACGCTCCAAGTAGACCATGGTTGACGAGAGTATTGATTCAACTGGTCCAGTTTGCCCGTGGGCGAGCGCACTCCGTGGCGGCTGACGATTACGACAAACTTCAATTCATCCGCATTCTCGACCGCGCTCCTCACTGGCTCTTCGTGAGCGGCTTGCACTGCCAGCACGAAGGCTGGAGCGAGGAAGATGCCCAGGGCGAGGGTGAGGATTCCGCCCGACTTGGTGTGCTTTAACATGTGCCTCCATTCTCAACAGCCGGGGCATAACTCTTCGCCGGATGCTCTCATGCGCTGGGGGACCTAGATCTCAAAGGAACGTACCCGCCGAATGTAACTTTGATTCATTTGCGCCGCCCCTCGCCCAACACCCGAATAACTGGTGATGAACAGGTTGCGGCGCCAAACGAGCCATATTTTACAGGCCGCAGGATCTTCTCTGCGGTTATTGCTACCTGCCGACAACCAGTACAACGAAAGTGCCTTCCGTAATGGCGCGCCATGGCTTCTGCGTTGGATCCGCGGCGGGGGTCAATACCACGGTTGCCGCGGGCAGGAAGATTTTGCCGGTCTTGCTGTCGAAGGTCATGGTCTTTGCGCTTGCCTGGGTCTGAATCTGCTCGAGCGCTACAAACTCATTCGCCGACTTCTCTTGAATCACCGAGATCGTGCCTTCGCCATTGGAGATGAAGGCCAATCCATCCTTCTCGTCCCAACTGGCAAAATCGGTACCTGAACCCGTCGGGAAGCTGGCAATCTTCTTGCCGGTTGCGATGTCGATCACCAGTGCCGTCTTGTTGTGGCCGGCAACAAAGATGCGATCATTCTTCGCGTCGAGGGCAAGGCCCGTAGGCGCTTCAATGCCATCCAGCGCAATGTGGCGCTTCACTTCCAGCGTCTTTGGATCGAAGGCGCAAACCTCGTTCTTGTCCTCGAGTGCAACATAGACAAGACCGTCCTTGCCGATGCCGGCGCCCTCGCCGTTTCCACCTATCTCCACTGTACCCACGACCACGCCCTTGGTGGCGTCGATGGCGGTGATGTTGTGCGAGCCATGATTGTTGGTAAAGACGCGGTCCGTCTTTGCCTCGTAGTAGATGCCATCCGGCCCCGCGCCAACTTCGATCTTCTTGATCAGGGAAAGATCGTCGCTGTTGAACATGGAGACCTTGTTCTCCTTGCCGTTGCTGGTAAAGCCGTGCTTGGAGGGCGGGGCAAGGGCGATGCCGTGCACGCCGGGCGTATCTTCAAGGACGCCGAGGGCCTTGCCCGTATCAGCATCGAGGACATTGACGCACGTGCCATGGGAGACGTAAAGCCGGCGTGCGCTGCGGTCAACGGTAATGTAGTCCCAACCACCGGCTCCCGCAACGGAGAAGCGGGTCTGGAGTTTGAAGCCGCTGGATGTTTGAGCAGCGGCGGAACTGGCAAAGACAATTGCGGTAACGAGCAGGGCTGTCATTTTCACTTAGAAGATCCTCCATATTGTGAATATTGCAATTAGGAACGTGCTTCCTGGCGAGCAAGTTGGAAGGCTCACGCCAGAGCGTGGTTTGCGGGCGAAGCCGCTATTTGGCAAAAGATTGTGCGCAACGAACGAGCAAGTGCGGATCAGATGTCATTGACGACGGCAAAGACGCCGTTGTAATTGATGACCGCCCACGCAGTATGCGTTGTTTCGTCGATGCCATAGGTTCCAATGACATAACTCGAATTCCATTTACCGGCCACGAACTTGCTATCGCCGGCCTTGATCCAGTTTCCCTTTGCATCCATTGTGGCCAGGCCCGCTCCTCCGGTCTTCAGCTGGGCTCTGGAAACGCGACTCGAAGAATAACTCAGCGACAAGGTATATACGTCAGTCTCAGCGCTGCCTATGCGTTTAGCCATGCCTGAAAGAGTGAGAATGTCGCTGGCAGTGCGCTTGGTCGCGGAGGCCCAACCGGTATTCACAGCCGTGCCGCAGGGCCGGCCATTTGCGTCCCTTTGGTTTCTGCCATTCATTCCGCTGAGGATTGCGGCTTTTGTTCCCGCAGGAGATTCGTCCCGCACCGTGATGAAAGATTCGCCAGGGGCTACCAGCAATTCCTTGCCATTGAGGCTGTAACCGAAGGTCTCGCGCTTAAGGAAGTTGAGGGTTGGGGTGGTGAGAATTACATATTCCTTGGTCTTCAGCGAAGGATAAACCTCGGCGGAATAGAACTCTACTGTGACCTGCGGGCCGTCCACCGTGAAGACATAGAATCCGACGGTATTGAGTTCCTGACTGAGAGCAGTTTGACGAAGATGGCCAACCCCAACCGGAGGCGCCGGCTCATCAAAAAATTTATCGTTCGACGGGTCCGCAGGGATATAGAACTTCGAGCTGTCGGACGCGCACAGAAGCTGGGTCACTTTTGCAGAAACGCCGTCGGTGGTGGTCACGATGCTACGGTCGTGCATGTGATCGTGGCCATGAATGTAATAACGCGCATTATTCTTGGCCATGCTCTGGATGAAGGCATCCTGCTGTTCGCCATGCTGGGAGGCGTTTTTGCCGAACAGGGTGTCGACATGATGCACGTTGATCAATCCCTTGTGGCCAAAGACGAAGGCGTGAGTCCCCGCCGGTTTTGACGAAAGCTGCGAACCTATCCAGCCTTGCTGCCTGGCGATGGTGGTATCCAGCGAAAACGGAGAGGAAGCCACGCCGCCATCCAAGGGTTCGAACTGATCGAGAAGCACGAAGCGCGCGTTGTTATAGTCCAGCGCATAACTCAAGCCGTTCAGATTGCCGGTTCCATCAGGATCGGGGCTGCCCAGGATCTTGCCCACGCTAAACGGAGCGCCGGTCCGGCTGGGGGGCTTTGCATCCAGGCCATCGACGTTGAAGATGCCCATGGGAGAAGCATTGTGCAAACCGGTCTGCGTTTGCGGCCAAATCCGGACAAAGTCCTGCGCATCCACTTGTTTGGATTCATGATTGCCGCGCAGAGGATAGAATCCGATTCCGGCATTGTAGAGGGCTTGGGCATAGAGAGCCCTGGTGCAGAGTCCGGCGGTTGTCCCCTTGTCACAGAGGTCGCCAACCTGAATCACAAACTTGACTTTCTTCTGGATGAATTGCTGGTTGATCTGTTGGATGATCTCCACGGCTACGGAGTTGGGGTCGAAGCCGTCGTCCCCCGTGATCCACTGCGTGTCCGCCAAGACGCCAAAACTCCATGTGGCGGAAGAGGCATGGGACGACGCGCTCGGTGTTGGAGGCACGTTGCTGGCGGCAGCGGTTTTGCTGAACGCCACCGCACCTGCGCCCAGGGCGGCGGACGCTATGAATTGCCTTCTGTTCACCGAATGCAGCTTTACTTCTTCATCCTGGTTGCCTTGCGACATGGCATTCAATCTCCGTAAAGAAAATGGTTCGGCATGGTGCTCGGCGCCGTTGCGGTTTGAGCGGACCCGTTGGGCAGCTGGAGCGTAGTTGGTTATGTGTTGGAAACCCGCAAGGGACACGCGGCCATTGCAATGCCTCGTGTCCCACGCGAGTGGCAGACAATTTAGAAGTCGAGCCGGACGCTAACTTGCATGCGGCGCGGCGTGCCGGTTCCGGTGGCTCCGGTGTTAATGATCGAGGTGATCTTACCGAAGTTGGGATTGACGGCGGTGATAGTTCCTGTGGAGTTTGTCGTAACCGAACCCAAGCCGCCAGAAGGAGTGCCGAACATGGGATGGTTGAACAAGTTGAAAGCCTCGGCACGGAAGGTCAAGCCGCCATGCTCGAAGAGAGCAGTCCGCTTGGAAAGCGCGGTGTCGACCTCGTAGTTGCCCGGGCCCCTTCCGAAATAGCGAGGCGCATTGCCCCAGGTGTACTTGGCTGGAACCGCGAACGGCGCAAAGCTGAACCAATTGTTGAGGGTAGAGCCGCCGGTTGGATAGAGCGAGACGCCTGGGATCAGATCCGGACGCTGACCGGAAGTGATGCCGTCCTGCATTACGTTCGCTTTGCGGGTGATCGTAATGTTCACAGGCTCGCCGGATCTGGCGGTCATGATGCCAGACATATTCCATCCTTCCAGAACCGTCCCGGCCACGCCTTCATTCAGGAAACGGCGTCCCTTGCCGAAGGGAAGTTGGTAAACGGCATTGGTAGTGAAAGTGTTGCGAACATCCTGGTTGGTGCTGCTTCTGTCGCAACTCATGCAGGAATTGTTTTCAACACTCACCGACTCTCCGGCGCCGATAGATCCATCGGTGATGGCGTGCGACCACATGTACTGGGTTTGCCACAGGAACCCGTTCTTGAAGGTACGCTCCAGCGAAGCTTGCAGCGCATTGAAGTTGCTATTGGCCCTGTTGCCCTTGAGACCATACGTGCCAAGGGAAGGAATGGGCCGGGTGGTGGTTTCCGGCAGAAAACCATTCGCGGTAATTTTGCTGAACAGGTGACGGCCCCCGCTGCCTACATAGCCCACTTGGGCTACAAAATGGCCGGGCAACTGCTGCTGAATATTGAAGTCCCAGTTTTCGTAGTAGAGGTCTTTCCGGTTGGGATCGATCGCCTTGGCGCTGGTGCTTGAACCAAGGGCGCTGGTCTTGGTCAAATCGTAGCCATAATAGAGCTGCAACAGAGGAAGGTTCGTGCTGGCGGAGTAGCGGGGGGCAAGGCTTTCGGTTGGATCGCTGAAGTCGTCGTTCTGATTGGCGCCAAAGTACACGCCGAAGCCAGTGCGGACAACGGTTTTGCCCTTCAGAGCCGGTGGGGCCCAGCTGAGGCCAAAGCGCGGGCCGAAGTCTTTGGTGTTGGGCTGGTAGAAGGGCGCTCCTTCAGGACAGAATCCGCCGCAAGCAGCGCTAACCGTGAGAGAACGGCCCTGCACTTCATGCATCACGGTGTAGAACTCATAGCGCAGTCCGGCATTCAGAGTTAGATTGGGAGTAAGCTTGACCTCGTCTTGCGCGTAACCCATAAAGAAGGTGCGGCGCAATCCGACGATGCCCTGGGCTACGTTCAAGGTCATCGAATCGGCCAGGTTGTTCTGGAAATTGCTGAAGCTGGTATAGTCGATGGACGAAGTGGTCAAGAAATTGCCGGAGTTATTGAGTTGAATGCGGCGAATCTCGATGCCAAACTTATAGCTGCTGCGGCCGCGAAGCCGTGTCAGGTTGTCAACCTCGGAGTACGTGGTGCCAGCCTCTTGCTGCGCACTGCTCCCGGTAAGTCCCGTCCACGGGACGTCGCCGCCTACACTGAGGTTTGTTGGCGCGCTGCCTTGGACGATCGGCGTCCATACTGAGCGGTTCACACCGAACTTGGCTTCGTTGACCAGTTGCGGACTGAAGACTTTTTGCAAGGCGAATACGATGTTTTCCGGTGCGATGGGAGTTAGAGTGCGGGCACCCGCGCTATCCGCAGGTTGGTCAAGGAAAGCGTTGTCGATGTTTCCACGAATGTACGCCGTAGTGCTTTCATTGAACCTATGATCGAGGCGGGCCATGCCGTAATCTTCACGAGTGCGGTCCGTTCCGTAGGGCATTGTTTGGTCGGTCCATTGCGGAGCGGCCGCATAGGGAGCCACGCCGACTGGAAATGCATTGACCAGACCCTTGAGGGCCGGCGACGTAGCGATAATCAGCGCACGGGCTGCGGCGTTGGGCACATAGGCGGCACTTTGCGTGTCGCCCACGGATTGCCTGAGGCCTTCGTAGTTCATATAGAAGAAGGTGCGGTCCTTGACGATGGGGCCTCCGAGCCCCGCGCCAAACTGGTTCATGCGCAGTGGTGGCAAGATCGGATTGAAGTAGGTTTTTGAGTCGAATATGTCGTTGCGCAGATAATCGAAGGCGCTGCCATGAAACTTGTTGCTGCCCGTCTTGGATACCAGGTTGACCTGGGCGCCGCCGGCAGCGCCGCTTTCCGCCGTGTACACAGCGGTACTAACTCGGAATTCCGCAACCGATTCCAACGAGATGTTCAAGTGCGCGTCGGCCTTTTGCGCTTGCTCCTGCACGCCGCTGGCGTCAATGCCGTCGAAGGCGTAGTTCTCGTCGTCTAGCGACCGTCCATTGAATCGGATGTCGTGTTGATCCCCGGACCCGGCGTTGATCGCGCCCGGAGCCAAGGCCATCAAGCCAGCCCAGTTGCGGCCGTCCAGAGGAATCTCCTGGATCTGCTCCGACTCAATGACCAGACCGACCTCCGCGGAGCTGCGGTTGAGCGCATCCGAGGCCGTTACCTCAACCACTTCCGTCCGTGTTCCTACCTGCAAGCGGGCATCGATCGTCCGTGCTTGCCCAACCTGAAACTCGACGGCTTCCAGCACTTCAGGCTTGAAGCCATCCTTCGACATGGTGATTTTGTAGGTGCCGATGGAAAGAGCCGGCACTTGATAAGTGCCTTTGGAGTTTGTTACGGTCTCGCGATGGAGTCCGGTGGCTGGAGAGTCCAGCTCAATCTTCACATTCTGGACAACTGCGCCAGAACCGTCCGTCACCGTGCCGTTCAGCGTGGCGCGATCCACCTGGGCCAGGGCTGTTGCGGCAAATGTGAACAGGCAGAGAGATAGAAACGTGAATGAAAGGATTCGCTTGTGCATGGCACTCCTAGATCCAGCCTCACAGCCGGTTGCAGCAGAATTCAGGCCGTTGGTTCGACCTGACTGGAGCTTATGGGCACGTCTTGAAGGCAGGTTCACGGTTCGGTGAATTTCAACTAAGGTTGTTTTCCGGCAGGAAGAAGGCCTGTGACGTGAATGTGTGGTGAATTCCATGCGCCTGTTCGTCATCCTACCCGCCGCATGCGCTTAGGCTAAGGGAAAGAACACCTATGCGAACCCTCATCGTCGAAGACGAGCCGCGCATGCTGGAGCTGCTCCGCAAGGGGCTCTATGAGCATGGATTCACGGTGATGACCGCTCCCGATGGCGAGACAGGGCTGGAGATCGCCACGGCATTCGAGTTCGATTCCATTCTGCTAGATATCAATTTGCCAGGAATGGACGGTTATCAGCTCCTGAAGGCGCTGCGCGCAAGCGCGCGGATGACGCCTGTTCTGGTATTGACTGCCCGCGACGCGGAAGACGACATGATTCGCGGCCTCGACCTGGGCGCCGACGACTATCTTACCAAGCCGTTTTCGTTCCTGGAGCTGGTCGCGCGCTTGCACTCCATCACGCGACACGTTCGTGAGCAAGGCGATGGCACCATCGCGATCGAAGATGTTGTTGTCGATCCGATGCGCCATACGGTAACGCGCAACGGGAGCAGAGTGGATCTGACCCGTCTTGAACTTCTTCTGTTGGTCTCTCTGGCGCAGAATGCCGGACAATGCGTATCCCGGAGAGTCTTGACGCAGACGTTGTGGGGCTCGGACCACGCGGTCAGCTCCAGCGCACTCGACGTCCTCGTCAACTCGCTGCGCGCCAAGATCGATGCGCCCCACCTCCGAAAGTTGATCGCCACCGTCCGTGGCCTTGGCTATATCTTCAGCACCATTACAGGCCAGCAAGAGAGAGCCTCCCGATGATGGACCTTCCCATTCGCGTTCGTCTGACCCTTTGGTATTTTGCGATGTTTGCTTCGGCCGCCGCGCTGCTGTGCATGGCCAGTATCTGGATGCTGCAACGCAGCGTGGACGAGACGGAATATCACGATCTTCAGGAGCGCGCGCAGGACGTGCAACTCATCCTGAATCACGAGGGCCCCGAGCAGAGCACGGAGCAGATTCAGAATAAATTCTCCGCACTCTACGATCTGAAAGACGATGGCAAGTATCTTCAGGTGCAGGACGAGAAGGGGAACTGGATTTACCGTTCCAAGCGCATCGCCGGACATTATCCGGTCTTGCCCTCTCCGGGCATTCTGCCCACGGAAGGGCGCGTTTCGGAGCTGAAGATCGGCCAGCGTACGATCCGGTTTCTTGCTTATCCGATCACGGCACGGGGGATGCGCTACTCCGTGCAGACCGGCATCGCGCTGAACCGGCCGATGATGCTCTTGGCTAACTTCCGCGGCAAACTGTTGCTGTTGACGCCGATCATGATTCTGGTGGCCGCTCTGGGCGGACACTTGATGAGCCGCAAGGCACTTACCCCGGTAGCGGCACTGGCCGTCGAAGCTCGCCGCATCAACGACCGCAATCTCGATATCCGCCTGCCGGTTCCCGCCGCCAGGGATGAGATCTCCGATCTTTCCCGAACCCTCAACCAGATGCTGGCGCGCATTGACAAGGCTTTTGCCAGCGTGCGCACCTTCACCGGCAACGCCTCGCATGAATTGCGCACGCCCATCTCGCTGATGCGCACCGAGATTGAGGTTGCGCTGTATCGTCCCCGCGACGCGGAGGAGTATCGCGCCACCCTTGGCCGCCTGCAGGATGAAACCGTTCGTATGACCAGCCTGGTTGAAAACCTGCTCTCGCTGGCGCGAGCTGACGGCGGAGCGGAGACCATGGCACTTGCTCCCGTCCGGGTGGAGGCACTCTTCGGCGAAGTGGCCAGAGTGTGGAAGAATGCGATGGACCATGCAATGCATGAATTCCGTGTCGAGATCCCGGACGGCGATCTTGTTCTCCTTTGCGATGCGCAGGGGATATCGAGACTGCTGTCGATATTGCTCGAGAACGCGAGCAAATATACGCATCCGGGAGGCGTGGTAACGCTGCGCGCTAGCGCTGAGGATGAGCACGCCAGAATCTCCGTGCGCGACACCGGAATAGGCATCGATGCTCTACACCGGGACCATGTCTTCGAACGGTTCTTCCGTGTCCCCAACGCAGGGTCGGTTCGCGCCGGCTCCGGTTTGGGGCTCTCGCTTGCGAAATGGATCGCGGAGCGTCACGGTACTCAGCTATGCGTAGAAAGTTCTCCTGGAATTGGAAGCTGTTTTTCATTCTCGTTGGAAAGAGCCGATACTGTTCTCCAGGCCACTCCCCATTCGGCATCCGCATCGGAATCAGGGGTGAAGCTTTCCGTACCCTCACGATCCAATGCATCTTACTGATCCGGCCCTGAAGGAATGTCACGCGGCGGCATAGCTTACGTTGCTTTGTCCGAAGTAGCTCCGAACCCGTTGCGGTTGTTTCTGTATGCTGCTCAAGGCGCCCACGGCGGTTCTGGTTAGGGCAATCTTGTTGCGTGCGGGAGCGGCGCTGGTCACGCGCTGTTTCAGGTCAGCGTTGAGCAATTCATCGGGGTTCAACTCCGGCGAGTAACTGGGCAGATAGAAGACTTCGATTTTCTCCGCATTTGCCGCCAGCCAGATTGGCACCCGCCGGGAGTGATGGACGCGCAGGTTGTCCAGGATCAAGAAGAGTTTCCTCTCCTTGCGGCGCGTCAACCGCTCCAGAAAGCGAATCACAATCTTCGCGTTCAGAGCGCCCGCAAAGACCTTCCAGCACATCTGTCCTTTGTTGGTCACCGTGGAAATCACGCTCAGGCTCTGGCGAGCCGCATCGGCGCGTATCACCGGCGTCTTTCCCTTCGGCGCATAGCCGCGCCCGCGGACATCATCGGAACGCAGTGCAGTCTCATCGCCCCAGTGAATCTCCGTGCCCTCTTGCTTGGCGCGTTTGGCAATGGCCGGACACTCCTCGTTGAGCCATTTGCCGACCGCTTGTGGCGACTGCTCGTAAGCCTTCTTGAGTGGCTTCTGCGGCGTAAACCCTGAGCGCTTCAAATATTTTCCAGTATTGCGCACGATCAGCCGAATGCCGAAACGCACTTCAATCAATTCGCTGACCGCCTGCCGCGTCCATAGGGCATAACTCATCTTCAATTGGTCGGGGGTACGGTCCCGGATCAGCCAGCGGACCTGTTGCTCCTGCTCGGGCGATAGTAGGCACCCCGTCCCCTTGGGACGATGTCCGTGCTTGACCCTCACGGCGGCCCAACCGCCCTGCCGGTAGGCTGCGTGCGCCGCCACCACCGTGATTGGGGACAATTCGCACTGCAAAGCTGTCTCGCGGACGGAGATACCCGACAAACGAAGCCGAACCGCGCAACGACGACACTCGTTCAGCGCAGCCTCAGGCAGCTTGCGCGAATCAATCTTCTCCATGCCAAGTTAGACGGTGAAAACATAGACACATTTCATCCGTTTAGGGCCGAATCAGTAACATAAAAACCTTGCAGTTTAAAGCGTGGCCGCGCCAACCCCGAGTAAATCCATTTGATCGTACAGCCTTGTTCATTCAATCCCTTGGCAGGTGACGATGAAAATCAAGAGGCAACGCTATCAAGTCGGCAACGTCCCACGCTCCCATGGTTTTGTATGGGAGTTTCCTCGCGATTCTACCGACCCCGATCGAATTCGTCGGCTTAAGGAACCTCTGAAGAACCCTTTGATCTTTATGGGTATTGATTGAATCTGTCTTTGG
>CAZYDF010000020.1:0-58731 GCA_964645855.1 uncultured Occallatibacter sp. | reverse complement strand
ATTCCTTTTGCGACCTGATCGTCTCCTATGCTTTTGTTCCCCAGGCCAGCCATGCGCAACTGCTCGCCATGCTTCCGGAGGGCGGGCGCGGCGCGGAGGTCATCGACCGCTGCCTTGCCCAGGGCAGGGGACTGATCGTGTGGACGGCGCATCTGGGCAATCCCGAGTTTGCCTCGCGGCTGCTGGAGATGCACGATCGCCCCGTCCATGTGGCGCGGGTGGTCGAGGACAAGCCGGCGGAGCGCATGTTGCGGGAACGGATGAGCAATCAGCTGCTGCGCATTGTGGATGTGCGCGGTGGGGTGCGCGCCACCGTCGAGTTGTTGCAGGCCCTCAGCCGCAATGAGATCGTCGCCATTCAGGGGGACCGCGTTTATAACCAGCGTCATGCGGCGGAGGTTCCATTTTTCGCCGCCAATGCGGCGTTTCCGCTGGGACCGTTTCTGTTGTCGCAGGTTTCGGGCGCGCCGGTGCTGCCGGGGTTTGTGGTGCGCCGCGGCTGGCTGCGCTACCGGGTCTTGCTGGGCCAGCCCATTTGGCCTGCCGCTACCGGCAACAGCCAGCGGGATCAGCTGGAGGGGTTGCAGCAGGCAGTACGATTTCTGGAAGCGAAGCTGACGGATTACTATGATCAGTGGGTAAATTTCTTCTCTTTCTGGCCGGTTGATTCGCGTGATTGATGCTTCGAAAACTATTGTTGTGACCGCGATTGGCGTGGTCAGTCCCTATGGCGCAGGTCTTGCCGCGCTGCAGGACGGGATGCTCGCGGGGCGCTGTTGTCTGGCGTCGGGCGCGGAGTTATATCCCGGCTTTCATGGCAGTGTGGCTCAGGTGCTGGATTTGCCGCCGCTGCTCGATGGTCACCATTACTCCCGCACCGACCGGTTGGCGACGCTGGCGGCGCGCGATGCCGTGGGCAGCCTGATGGGCTCCAACCTCCTGCGCCAGAGCGGCATCGTGATGGCCAGTACGGTGGCTGGTTTGTCTGAAATCGACCCGGAAATCGCCAGGGACCCCGCGGAGTGGTACAGGCACGGGGGGTTGTCGCGGGCCGCGTCCTACTCGGTCTCCCGCGTGGCCGCTGCCGTGGGGGAGCAACTGGGGATTCAGGGACCCGCATGTACCGTATCCGTGGCCTGCGCTTCTGGAGCCATGGCCATTGCTCTGGCCGCCAACATGCTGCTCGACGACGCTGCCCCCATGGTGCTGGCCGGCGGCAGCGACGCCCTTTGTCCCTTCACCCTGAGCGGTTTCAACTCACTGCAAGCCCTGGATCCGGAGCTTTGCCGCCCCTTTGACCAGAACCGCAAGGGTTTGAATATCGGCGAGGGCGCGGCGCTGCTGGCGCTGGAGACCCTGGAGCACGCTACCCGGCGCGGTGCGCCGGTGCTGGCCGTGTTGCGCGGCTGGGCGATGAACAACGATGCTTCTCATCCCACTGCTCCGCACAAAGAGGGGGCTGGTTTGGCGGCGTGCATCGGGAACGCCCTGGAGATGGCCGCCTGCGGAGTGGACGAAGTGGGCTACGTGAATGCCCACGGTACCGGTACGCCGCTGAACGACATTGCCGAAACCCACGCCTACGAGAACGCCTTTGCAAACCGGAGCACGCCGATTCCCGTCTCCTCGACAAAATCCTACTTCGGCCACTGCTTGGGAGCAGCCGGCGCTCTGGAGGCTGCTATCACCATTCTGGCCATGCGTTACGGCGCGCTCTTTCCCACTCTGCGGCTGAGCGAACCTATCGAAAGCGCGCGGGTGGACTGGCTGAAGGACGCAGTGCGCCGTGTGCCGCTCCCGCTGGCCATGTCGGTTTCAGCGGGCTTTGGCGGCAGCAATGCGGCGCTGGTCTTTGGGGAGATGCAACCATGAATCCAAAGTTTCCCGTTTTGACCGGGTTCGGTTCCGTCACCCCCTATGGCCCACTCACAGGCCTGATTACCGCCCCCGCTCCGCAGCCCCGGCCCATTACCGCCTGGACAACACCGGGCTTGCGCCGCGCCTTTCTGGTTGAACCGTTTCGCCCCGCTGAGATTGTGCCTGGGGTGAAGACACGGCGGCTGGACCGGCTCTCCGGATGGGCGCTGGTGGCGGCCTCGCTGGCTTTGCGCGACGCCGGCATTGACCTGAATCAGGTGGATCGTTCGCGCGTGGCGGTCCTCTTTGCCACCGGCTTTGGCTGCGTCGAGCTGACCGAGGCCTTTTTTCAGAGCGCAGCCACCAATGGCTGGGCGGGTACCGATCCGATTACCTTTCCTGAGACACTGGGCAACGCTCCGGCCGCCCACGTGGCGCTCTTTCACCAATTGCGCGGACCCAACCTGACCATCAGCAGCAAGAGCTTTGCGGCGGAGAGCGCCATGCTGCAGGCGGCTTCCCTGTTGCGGCATGGACAGGCGGATATGGCCATTGTGCTGGCTGGCGACACCCTGACCCAGGCCGTCTACGAGTGGTACGAAGCGGCGCATCGGCTTGCGCCGGCCTGCTTCAACCATGATCCCGTTTCCTCCGCGGCCGGTTTTATTCCCGGTGAGGGCGTGGTAGCCATGGTGCTGGAAAAGCCCGGTCGCGAGCTGTCGCGGCCCTATGCAGCTCTTGGCCCCGGCTGCTGGGCCGCGGGTGGCGATGTGCGGGCCAACGTCCTTCAACTGCTGGACGGCGTTCGGCCGGATTTTACCTTCTGCGCCGGCAATGGGGCGCCCTGTGCCGCTACTCCCGTGACCTGCTCTGCCCGCGCGATTGTGGGCGAGGACACCGCGATCTTTCCCGCCCAGCCCATCGCGGCCGGCATGGGAGAAGCCAGCGCGCTGTTCCATCTGTTGTTGGCCTTGAGCAAACGCCCCGGCCCCGGCCAGGCGCTGCTGTTGGGTACCTCCGCAAACGGCGGCTTTGCCGCGCTGCGAATGGAGATACAGTGATCCCTCAGGTGAGGATAGCGGCCGCGGCTTATGCTGTTCCGCCCGATGAAGAGAGCGTGGCAGAGATCCTGGTCCGGGAGCGGGTGCGGGTGGAAACCACCTTGGCGCCGCTGTCGCCGCTGGCCCGGCAACGGGCTCTGGGGAACCTGGGGCTCAGTCGGGTGCGCGTCTGCAATGCCGTGCAACCCTACGAGTTGGCCTTCGAGGCCGCCACCCAGGCCATCGATGAGGCCGGGATCGCGGCTCGCTCCATCGATCTGATTCTGGATTTCAGCACCTTCCCTGGCGAGAGCGCTCAATCCATCTCTTTTGCGCATCGGCTCAGCGCCGATCTGGGGGCTGAGACTTCGATGAACCTCAGCTTCCGCTCGGGCGGCTGCGGAGCGCTGCATCTGGCCATCAAGACCGCCCTGGGCTGGATGCTCCAGGATGATCGCCTGCGCACCGCGCTGCTGGTTACGGCCGACACCGCTCCGCCCGACAACCGCACCCTGCTGCCCATCACCGTGCAGGGCGACGCCGCCAGCGCCGTGGTGCTGCGCCGTGAGGCCGGCGATGGGCCGCTCCTGCTGGGCGTTGAAGCGCTCACTGTGGGCCATCTACACGACGCCATTGCCGTGATCATGGAGAATGGCCGCGTGCAGCTCCAGGTCGACGCCGCCATGATCGAGCACAAAGTCATGCCGATCTTCTATCTGCATCTCTTCCGCCTGGCCAACCAGGTGTTGGCGCAGGCTGGACTGCGTATGAGCGATGTGGACCACTTTATCTACTCCAACATCAGCCGCCGCGACCGCGAGGGATTCCGCCGCATGGTGCGCCTGCCCGAGGGCGGCTTGCCGCCCACCCGCATGGAAGAACTGGGGCACACCTTTGCCAGCGATTTGGTCATCAACTACGCTGAGATGCGCCGCCAGGGGCTGATTCGTCCTGGCCAGTTGCTGCTGTTTGCCTCAGCGGGGATCGGCTTCACCTGGGGGGTGACGCTTGCCCGCGCCTGAAGGCCATCTGCTGCATGAGTGGCTGCGCCAGAGCGCCGCGGCTCATCCCCACGCCCTTGCCATCGTTGAAGAAGAGCGTACCACCTCTTTTGCCGAGTTGCTGCAGCAGGCGGAAGCGCTGGCCGGTTTGTTTTGCCAGCTTGGAATCCAGCCGTGCGACTGCATTGCCCTGGCTTTGCCCAAGACGAGCGAAGCGATTGTGGCGGTTTTTGCGGCGCTGCTGGCCGGCGTCCTCTATGTGCCGATTCACCCCGGTTGGCCACAAGAGCGCGTCGATGCAATTCTGGAGGAATGTGGCGCCCTCCTGATGATCCGGGGCGAAGGCGAGGCGCTGCGCATTCTCGATCTGCGGACCAGGCAGAGTCTTGCCTGGACCGCGGCCACCGAGGCTGTAGAACCCGCAATGCTGCCGCGGATAGAGCCCGAGGACTCTGCCTTCATCCTCTTTACCTCCGGTTCCACGGGAAGGCCCAAGGGCGTCGAGCTATCGCACCGCGCCGTGAGCGCCTTTGTGCGCTGGACCGCAGAGGAATTCAAGATTGGTCCCGGTGATCGCATCGCCTGCCCTTCGCCCTTGGGCTTCGATCTCTCCACCTTCGACATCTTCAACATGGCCCTGTGCGGCGCCACGGTGGTGCTGGTTCCCGATCACATCGCATGGATGCCGCGCTTCCTGGTGCAGTTTGTGCGGGAGGCCCGCATCAGTTGCTGGTATTCGGTGCCGTCCATCCTTGCCGGCATGGTGCGCGATGGGCGCATGGCAGCCCACAGCTATCCTCATCTCCGCCTCATCCTCTTTGCCGGCGAGGTTTTTCCCGCGCCTGCTCTCGCTGCTTTGCAAGCCGTAGTGCCCAACGCGCTCTGCGCCAATCTTTATGGACCCACTGAAACCAATGTGGTCACCTGGTGCCGTGTGCCTGAGGGATTCGATGGCCAGCAGCCGCTGCCCATCGGCCGCCCCTGCCCGTATGCTGCAGTGCGCATCGACGAGAGCAACGGGGAACTGCTGGCTGGCGGCGACTCTTTGATGCGCGGCTATTGGAACCGTCCTGAAGAAACCGCCGGCCGCATGGTCACGCTCGACGGCATCCCCTATTACCGCACCGGAGATCGTGTAGTGCTTGCGCCCGAGGGCGACTATCTCTATCTTGGACGCCTCGACAGGCAGATCAAGCGCCGCGGCTTCCGCATCGAACTGGGTGAAATCGAAGCCGCTCTCCTCTCCCACGCGGATATACTGGAGGCGGCCGTGGTGGCCGTCGCCAACCCGCGGCAGAGCGTTTGCATTGCCGCTTTTGTGCGACTCTCCGCGCCGGATACAATGACCATGACCGATATCAAAACCCACTGCGGACGCCGCTTGCCGACGTATATGCTGCCCGACCGCATCCTCTTTGTGGATGCCATTGCCAAGGGTGGCCGCGGCAAAACGGATTACCTCGCCCTGGGCAAGATGCTGGAAGGACTTTAGCTTGAAAATTAGAAACGAAATCAGGGAGTTTGTCGCCAGTCAATTTTTACCCGACGCTCCGGCCGCCACCATTACCGACACCATGCCCCTGATCACCAGCGGCATCATCGATTCCATCGGCATGTTGGGGTTGGTCGATTTTATCGAAAGCAGTTACACCATCGAGTTCATGCCCCGCGAGATCGATGTGCACAAGCTGGATACGGTGGAGCGGATTGAGACTCTGATTCGCGCCAAACTCTCCGGCCGCGCCGAGGATCAAGAGCAGGCTGCGCTTCAGTAGGATCGAGCTGCTAGCATAGCTCAACCCTCAGATGATCGCTTATGCTTTGAAAGGGCACGACTTCAGTCGTGCCGCAGATGGCACGGAATGAGCGGGGCTTTAGCCCCTGAGGGAAGGTTTCAGGGTATTCGAGGTTCATGTAAGGCCGTTTGAAAGTGACTCTATTTACGGCGAACTACACCAGTTGGCCGCATCTCCCCGTGGGGAAGATTATTCGTTCGATCGAGGCTCAATGAAAGTATTGCTGGTTCAAAGTCCCGCCACTTCGCCCTGGGTTCCGCGCCGCCAGTGGGAGCCGCCCAGCGTGGCCATGGCCACCATTGCCGCGCAGATCGACAACCACGATGTTCGCGTCGTCGATATGGTGGTCTGGCGCAAACAGTCGGTGCGGCGCTATCTGGATCTGCTGCGCAGCTTCAAACCGGATGTCGTCGGCTTCACTTCCATGACCTTCCAGTACGACACCACGGCCGGCTTTGCCTATTTGACCAAGCAGTTCGACAGCCGCATCCGCACCGTGCTGGGCGGATATCACGCCACCCTGTTTGCTGAGATCATCGCGAGTGGCCAGGATGTGGGCCTGTGGGACTTCATCCTGCGCGGCGAAGGCGACTTTGCCTTCGGCGAGATTCTGGACGGGATCGCGGCCGGCGACCAAGGCATGGACAAGATCCTCGGCCTTTCCTACAAGCACGAAGGCGTCTTCCATCACAATGCCGCCCGTCCGCTGGAAGATCTCTCCCGCATTCGCATTCCGGCCCGCGACAAACGCATGGTCAAGGGCTTCCACATGTACTTTCGCAAGGCCGATGTCATCGAGACTTCGCGCGGATGCTTGCACCTGTGCAACTTCTGCAGCATTCGCGAGATGTACGGCCGCTCCTTCCGCCTCTTTCCGCTGGACCGGGTGCTGGCCGACATTCAAGACGCATACAGCCGCGGTGCGCGCCACATCTTTTGCACCGATGACAACATCACCCTTGACATGGACCGCTTTGAGAAGCTCTGCGAGGGCGTCATCGCGCTGAACCTCAAGGACCTGATGTTCACCACCCAGGCCAGCCCCATCGGCTTTGCCAACCGGCCCGACATTGCCAAGAAGATGGTGAAGGCGGGCTTTGTGTCCATCTTTCTGGGCATCGAGAACGGCTCCACTAAGAACTTGCGCACCATGCACAAGCCCAATACGTTGGAGACCATTCAGCGCGGCGTTGAGGCCTTGCAGAAGGAAGGCATCATCGTCATCGCCGGCATCATCAACGGCCTGCCCGACGACGATCCCGAGAGCATGCGTGAGAACTACCAGTTCATCAAAAAAATGGGCATCACCAGCGTCATGGATCAGATCATGACGCCCTACCCCAAAACTCCGCTGCGCGGCGAGATGATCGAGGCCGGGCGCGTAGCCAACCTCACCGACTTCCGCTGGTACGACGGCTACTGGAGCAACGTGCGCACCAGCCAGCTCACACCCGAAGAGCTGAACTTTGTACGCTGGAAGATCCGCCGCGAAGTGATCGGCATGTGGCGAGCCACCCCCGGCGACTGGAAGTTCTTCAAAGCCTATACCTATGTTTGGGAGTACTTCTTCCGCCATATTGTCTGGTGCAACGAACGGCTGCTGGAGCTGGTCTTCGGCGTTGAAGGCCGCTACAAGCTGCAAATGCGCCAGTTCCTGCAACTGAACGACTTTGGCATCCAGATCCCCGGCCGCCAGCGCGTTGAGACTTACCATCCCATCTACGGCAACAGCGCCGATCCCTTCCAGGACACGCGCTGGAGCCTGCTCAAACAGCGCTTGCCCTTCCCGTGGCGCAAGCGGTTGACGGGCGTGGGCGATCAACCGTAGTGTGGAAGGGCAAATGAAAGGAGACCGGAATCGGCTGTCTGCCATTCCGGCCGAGCGTGACTTCCATGCGCCATCGAATGGCATTCTTCTTGCTGCTCTCGGCCTTGGCCTGGCCTCTGTCCTCTCAAACTTCGCAAGACGCCTTCCCCGATTCATGGCAGGCGCGCCAGCTCAAAGCCTGTGGAGTGGCGGAGAGATTGGCGGACCACGTCCTGCTTCCTCCCGCCATCGGCGTTCATCCCCTTGGCCCGCAAACTCCAGGCAAAGCGTTGATTTACATCTTCCGCCCCCATCACGCCATGGCCAGCTTCCCAAGCAAGGTCGCGGTGGATGGCGAATGGAAGGGGGGCAACCTCAGCGGGACGTACTTCTTTCTCTCCCTCGATCCCGGCCTGCATTACTTCTGCTCTGAAGCCAAGACGCGCAGCCTGCTCATCTTCACAGCCGAGGCCGGCAAGACCTACTTTATCGAAGAACAAGTTATCTTCAAGCCGCATTCTCCCGCGCACAACCTGTTTCTGCTCAGCGAATCCGACGCCACACCCCTATTGGCGTTGACTGGCCTGAGCACCTGGAAGACCGAATAGACCAACCGAAACGCAAGATCGGAGCCAAAAGATGCGCAGAGTTATCGCATGTTTTCTTTTGTGGATCGCTTGCAGCGCGCTGTTGCACGGCCAAAACACGGAACTGGAAGGCAAGGCCTGGCTCGACGCCAACCGCGCTCCCGCAACATTGAACGTGACCGGAATCTGGGACGGCGGTGACTGGGGCCTGGTTGCTCTTACCCAGCGCTCGGGCGACAGAAGCATCATCGGAACCGCCGACGGATGGGATGTTACCGGCGTGGTCAGCGGAGATGCCGTCTTTCTGCTCTTTTGGAGGAAAGATAAGGTCGCGTTCTCAGCCCGGCTGGCCATCGACAACCCCACGCAGTTGGCAGGTGTCTACGCCAAAGGAATTCTCACTGCACAATCGAAGACGGTTCCCATCACCTTGAAGAAGTAGTGATTCATGCAAGGAAGCATGGCAATCGGGAAGAAATGCCATGCCTCCTTGCGGAGATCGTCGGTCAATACTGGGCGTTTGCTTCTTGACCACTCTTGGGGCCCCAGGCCTCGATTTCGAGCCCTGGGAAGCTGGGATGCCGAGGCTCAAATTCAT
Source organism: uncultured Occallatibacter sp. (assembly GCA_964645855.1). Classification (GTDB taxonomy): domain Bacteria; phylum Acidobacteriota; class Terriglobia; order Terriglobales; family Acidobacteriaceae; genus Telmatobacter. The sequence goes on along the minus strand of CAZYDF010000020.1, from coordinate 50,045 downwards.
GCAATAAGATACTTGCTGCATGAGTTTGCGCGACCCGGGTGAGCAAACAACTGACGGCGTCCTCAGGCATAACCTTCGGGCATTCGGCTTGTGCTGGCTATTTCATTCTCATTTCCATCGGGTAACTCTTCTCCTGACAAAGTCCTGCTCCGAACTTCAAGCGTGTGTTCCGATATTGGTAATTCCCGGTCAACACCTTGTCGCTCCTGGCGCTTAAAACGGCGCAATAATCCACCGTGCCGTGCCCCGTGCCGAAGAGGATGTAGAGCATCTTGCCGCTGACCACGCCCTTGAGCTCATACTTGCCCTCGCTGCCGCTTACATCCCGGCCTCCCTCGGCCTGGGTAAGGTGCATCACGCCAAAATCGGAATCCCAAGTTCCGCTGACATTGATCACGGCGGGGTCTTTATGGGCGTCGAGCCACGCCTTGCCTTTGTTATCCAACGTGCCTGCGCTCAATGTGACCGCAAACACAAGCAGAAAAAGTGCCGCTAACTTCATGAAGAACGACTTTGTCATCTTTTGATCCACCTTTCAGATAAGATTCAACGGATGTTCAAATCTCTGTCCTTCCAAGTCTGGCGAGGACTGGATTCATTTCACCTTCTTGGATTGGCCGGAGACTTCGACGCGAAGCTTAATCCCCACTTCTTTGAGGGCCTCGTTCAAATAGCCGCGCAGACCCCAATCGTTGCCGTAATAGGGGCGGATGGGAATGGCTCCAATCTCACTGCCGGTCTTGGGATCGATGAAGTGAATGGCCAGAATCAGGTGGTAGTTGTCGTAGTCGACGTGAACGTCGGTGAATTTGATGTAAAGGTCGCAGTCCTTGGCTTCTACATCGTCCTTGCTTTTGGCCGCCACCAGCTGATGGCCGAGCAAATCGGTCGTTAACAGGTTGGAGTTGAAACTGGAGTTCAGTGACTCGATTATGTTGGTCCACTCTGCCTTGGTAGAGTAGCCATGCGCGCCCCAGTCATCGGCGCCCAGATCTACCCAGCCGATGAAGATCTTGTTCATGCTCTTCATGTCTGGAACTGTTTCCTTGTTCAGGAAACGGGGTACGCTGTGGCGTCCAGCCATCAAGGGTGCGGGAAGCGCCAGACAAAGCGCGAGAAATAGTGCGGTAATGACAAATCGCTTCATGAAACATCGCTCCTTTTATTGCGTGAATTCAGAAAGATTCTTTAGCCCCTCGAATGCACTTCTCAAAGATGCCATTCGGAAAGCTAGCTCGACGCCACCCATTTGATCGAAAACAGCTTTCCATCCTTGAAGGTTATGCTAAAGGGAAAACCGGTTTCCTTGGCTACTTTCAGCCATGCCCCGTGTTTGGTGCTCCATCCCAGAACCTGGCCCGGATCCTGGCGCAGCGCCCATATCTCGGTTTTTGCCCCATTGTCTTCGCCTGCCGTGACGCTCAGAGGCGCGCCAACCACAATCCTGGCCTGTTCCGTGGTCATACCCACCAGCAGCTTGCCAGAGGCAATTCCCGCCCGCACGTCCGCTGGCCAGTCGGGGTGTTCATCCTGCAGTGGAACCTTCGAAAAGGTCAGGTTGAACGCCTTGGTGAAATCGTCCAGGGACTTGATGTCAATAAAGTCGACGGAGACATCTGTATTCGGATCAACGCGATCGCACCAAACAACCAATATGCCTTTTTCTGAAACTAGCTTGCAGTGGTTGAGCGGCGTATTGGCCAAATACCCCCAATAGACTTCCTCATTCTTCAGATGAAATCCATTTCGCGGGATGTGCTTGAGTGGCTCAGCCAGTTTCCGGTCGGCGCTCACGCCCTGAGGCGAGGCTTCCAACATCGAAACCGAATAAGGCGCCCATTCTCCCATTCCATACTTTTGCGGAGCTTGCAATCTCAAATACAACGTGCCGGCAATCATTTTCTGGGCGGCTTCGTGGTCTTCTTTCGATAACTGTGCGCGAAGCGCCAGCGGCAAACTAAAGCTGAGCAGGAGCAATGCTCCAACTCGAAGACACATAGACTTGGCGATCATGGGTACCAGCCTCCATCTTTATCGAATTATTGGACGATGCCGTAAATCCAAAACATTTTAAGGGTGATTCTGAGCTTCGGCGTATTATAATGCCGCCGGCTTTCCATGACCAGTGACGAGTTAAAATAATTCCGTAAGTTGTTCACAAAAAAGGAAGGACAATCTCAAAAGGCTAGGTCAGAGCAGTCCGCCGTCTGCAGCGATGACTTGCGCGGTAATGTAACTTGCCGCACTAGAAGCCAAAAAAGTAACCAGCGCGGCGATCTCTTCCGGGCGGCCGAAGCGGCCCAGGGGAATCTCCGCCAGCAAGCGCTTTTCTTCCTTAGCAATAAACTTGGCCGACATGGGGCTGGGGACCACGCCGGGGCAGACGGCGTTCACGCGAATATTGAAGCGGCCCATCTCGCGCGCCAGCGCCTTGGTGAAGGCGATCATGCCGCCTTTGGATGCCGCGTAGTTGCATTGCCCGGCCTGGCCCCGCACACCGCTAGGGGAGACGATATTGCAGATCGTGCCGCCCCCGCGGCGCATCATGCCCAGCACTGCCAGGCGCGAACAGATGTAGGTGGAGCGCAGGTTGGTGTCGATCACCTCGTCCCACTGCGTTTCGGACATGAAAGGGAGCAGCGCATCGCGGTTGATGCCGGCGTTGTTCACCAGGCAATCGACCGGCCCCAGCTGCTCCTCAATCTGCTCGAAGAGCGTGGTGGCACTGGGCTGGTTGCTGAGGTCGGCGGCAAAGGCCTGCGCCTCTCCGCCCGCTGCGACGATGGCGGCGACGACGGCCTGGGCGGATTCCTGGCCGCGATGATAATGCACGGCCACGCGCCAGCCGGCAACGGCCAAGGCCCGCGCCATGGCCGCGCCCAGAGTGCCGGAAGCTCCGGTCACCAATGCCGTCTTTGTGGTTGCCGTCATGGTGGTCCCTAGAACGGTTTGAAGACCATGATGTTGAGGCCCCAGCGCGAGTTGTAGCGGGCGATGTTGCCGTCCAGCGCATAGGACACGGTGCCCTGGATCAGTGTGCCTTTGGGGCCGGCGGTGTTGAAGTTGGTCTCCAGTCCGTCGTATCTCTTGAAGTGGCTGGACTCGTCCAGATTGCGCGCCCGCGCATAGCTGTACAGAGCTTCGAACTTCATCAGGTCCATCACGTTGAAGCCGTAATGCGCCCTGGCCATGGCGATGGCGTCAAAGGAATCGGTGCCGCCGGGAATGCCGTGGATGCGCGGACTGGAGAAGAAGGAGGGGAAGTAGCGCGAGAAGCGGTCCGTTTGCTCGCTGCCGTAGTACGCCATATCCCATCCGGCCTTGGTGAACTTGCGAATGTAGTAATCCTTGTTGAGGTCGGCGTCGTAAAGGGTGTAGGCGCTCTCCACCCGCGCCGTGGAGCCGGCATAGCCGAAGCCGCGCCAGTTCAGGCGCTGCCCGCGGGTGCCGTCGGCGGTGAAGATATAGCCCTTGTCGGTGAGGCGGATCTGCAGGCCCGGCAGCAGGGTTACGCCATTGCGCGGCGGCTCAAAAGTCGGGGCAGTATCGCTGGTCCGGCGAAAGACGTCATAGGCCACGTAAGTGAACGCGGTCATGCTGAGGTGACTGGAGGCTTGCCAGGAGGCGCGGCCGCCGACGGTCTGCTCCCAGGCCCAGATGTCGATTGCGGTGTTCTCCACATTGCCGTTGTACACGCGGTTCTCGCCTGGCAGCGCGGAGAGCGCCAGATCAGCACTCAAACGGTATTGGCTGCCGTACTGCTTGGAGAGATTGGTGGCCATGATGGGGCCGGCAAAGAAGGTGGAGAGCTGCGCGCCGCTGTGGCGGAAGTCGAAATCTGCCATGCTGACGCCGGCAAAGGGGATGGGGAAGCTGAACGTGCCTGCGTACATCAGCCCGCCCACCAGGGAGATGATGCGCTTCTGGCTGGTTTCCTGTAGAACCCGCTCGCCGCCCTTGATCTTCAACTCGCGCAGGCCCTGCTCGGTGTCGCGATACATGGGCGCATCGGAGCGGTGCGCGGTCTCCAGGTCTTGTTGCAGGTGCGGCGTATTGATGGCGTAGTTGGAGAACTGCAGCGTGCGCTGCAACTGAAAGTCGCGCCCGGCGGCATTCAGCGTTTGCTGCGCGGTAACCGAGCGCGGCAGATTGTACTGATTGCCCTGCCCGTCGCTGACCAAGGCGAAGTTCTGGGTCTCGACGTTGATCAGGACGCTGCTATGGGCGGCGCGCTGGTTGAGCGTCTGGCGCACCTCGCGGAAGCTGACGCCATCGATCCAGATCTTGCCGCTATAGAGTTTCTCATCCGCCACTTTGGGCTCTACGCCCACCACATAGCACTGTGCACCTTCCATCAATTCGGTGCCCAGGAGTTTGTAGGTGTAGCGCTCGTTCAGAGTCAACTCCAGCGGCTGGGTAAGAACCTTTTCCGGCTCCAGTTGCGGCAGGGGAAACTCGTGCTTGTTGCTGAACTTTACACCGTTCACATAGAACTCGGTTTGCTCCATCTCGGTTTTGCCGTCGCGCGCATAAAACAGCTTGAGGCGCATGGAGATGTCGAAGGCCTGGGCAACGTTGGTGCTCTCAAAGTGCAGACTCATGAAGTTGGAAGCCTGGTAGTTTTCCAGGCGCTTCTTCTGCGCCTCGCGAACCTGCTGCCAGCGGGCGATGATCTCTTCCACGCTGAGGCTCACATCGCCTTTGACCTCGACCTGGTTGAAGGCCGTGGTCGCGCTGCTTGCCTTCTTGTGCAGGGTGGCCAAAACAAAGGGGGAGACACCGGTCGCGGTCATTCCCGACTCGCTGGCGGCAATGCGGTTGCCCGTCTCTGGGTCGGACCACTGTACCTCGTACGGCGTCTTGGTAGCGCCTTGCAGCACCAAGGTCTTGGGATGAGCAGAGGGCGCCTGGGGCGCCGCCAGCAGAACCAGATCGCCCGATTGACTGTTGGTGAACCAGACCGCGTTGTCGCTCTCTGTTCCGTCAATGGTCAGCGTGAAAGGCTTCACCTTGGCTTCCATGCGCAGCAGGTTGGCGGGTAGTGTGCGCGCCAGAAAGCCGCTGGCGGCGCAGAGTTGGTTGGCCGTAGCCGAATCCCGCGGGGAGGACCAGAACATCTCCACCGTGGAACCGGAGTTGGCCAGCACGGCATGAAGATAGCTCGCGGGGTCCGCGCTGTCCAGCTTCAACAGCAGAGGCTTGTTGAGGGCAAACTTGGCAATCCAGTCGGCATCGGAGCGCCATTCGCCAGAGTTACTTGTGCCCAGCAGATCGGCGTAGAGAGCAAGCCGTTTGACCGTGTCTCCATTCTGGCCAATGAAACCTGCCGGGAAGACAAAAGCCACGCGCAGGCTGGGGTTGGCGGATTTGGCCTCGACCGCCAGCCGCAGCAAGGCATACACAAACAGATCGGAGGCGGTGTGCGTCGCGCCGGGCTCGAACATGATTCCGCGCACCGCCGCGGCGGAGAGCGGCGCCAGCTTGAGAAAGCTGCCCACCTGCTCCGTCAGCTGCTTCTCGGTTTCCTTGCCGGTAAGCGACTCGGGCGAGAGAGAAACATCAAGCCAAGCCTGCGCGCTTGATGGCAGGCCTTGAATCACCCGCGCCTGCTCCGCGAAGGGCTGGCTGGCCTCTGCGGCGAATGAAAAAGACACCTTGGGCAGTACCAGCGGCGTCTCTTCGCCGCACTGGCTGGCGGCCTTCAGGCTCCCTTGCAGGGTACCCGCAACAGGAATCGAGACGGCGCCTTGGGGCAGGCCGGTCTGCGCCGTGGCCAGCGCGCTTGCGGAGAAGAGCACCAGCGCTGCAATAGCCCGCAGGCTGAATCGTGTTGAGCGTGCTGGTGCTGGCGGGAGAAACATTGGATCGATCATCATCATTTTTGGGACCATCGGCCCTTGAGGCTGTTGAACAGCGGGAGGCTTCAAGAAAAAAGCGCTGACTCCGGTAAATCCAGGCGTTGCCAGTCCTGCTCAGTCGGCCTGAGCTGGACTGGCGGCCAGGTCGTGCGGCGACGAAGTTCGGCTCGCGATGCGCGTCAGTTCCTCGCTCTCGCGCAGCCGCGCTCCGGCGTTGTAGCTGCAGAATGGGATCAAGCTGCCGTCGGTGGCAACGTACTGGATGATGCAGCGGCGCAGGCGGCGCATGTTGTAGCTGTGCGCATCCATGAAGTGCATCCCGGCAACGAAGATGCCGTTGAAGCCGCGCTGCTCCCAACCCTCGGAGCGGCCCTCATGCTTGTCTTCCCATGAATCCAGGCTGCGCAGAAGGCGCTGGAAGGAAAGTCCGGGAGGCGCCTTGCGCAGATCCAGGCATTGCGACAACTGGCTGAACTGGCGAATCTTGGAGATCTGCCGCGCGATCATGCCCTGTTCCGCCATGGGCTTGACCTCGGCCATGCCCCGCAAAAAACGGTCCAGATCGAAGAAGCTGCTTAGGCAGTGGGGCTTGTTGTTGTCGTCTACATAAAAAAACGTGCCAATGGAACAATGCGCGTCGCTCAGCGGCGGATGCGTCTTCTCGTTGCGCACCCGCTCGATGGCGCGGCTCAGCAGCGAGATGGAGTTGAGCGGGAACCAGTCGTCGGGAAACCGGGTCAGCCCGGTCTGTTCACCAAACATGCGGGCCATGGCGGCCAGGTTGAAAGGCTCCAGACTGCGGTTTTCCACCGCAATGCGGCCAACATCCGCGGCCGGCTGAATGCTGATGCCGGTGACGAACTTGTTGTGCTCCAGAGCGAACTGGAAAATTGGACCCAACTGGTCGGCATTCACCGAACTCATGATGGTGGGCACCAGCACCAGGCGCATGTTGGTCTGCTCAATGCTGCGGACGGCGGCCAGCTTCTTGTCCAGCAGGCGTTGACCGCGCATCTTGAGATATACCTCGTCGTTCATGCCATCAAACTGCAAATAAAGCGTATGCAGGCCCGACTCTTCACAGAGCTTGGCGTAATCGGGATCGGCAAAGCGGCTGCCGTTGGTGGCCACCTGCAAATGCGTGAAGCCCATGGCGCGGGCGGTGCGCAGAATCTGGGGAAACTCGGGGTGCAGTGTGGGTTCGCCGCCGGAGAACTGCACGCTGCGGCATGGCACGGGCCGGTCAAGCAGCGCCTGCAGCATCTTGACGATCACTTCCATCGACAAAATGTAGTTGCTCTCTTCGCGATTGGCTTCGGCAAAGCAAACCGGGCAGCGGAAATTGCAGCGGTTGGTGATGTCGATAACGGCCAGGCAGGGCTCGTTCTGGCTGCCCACCCCGGAGCTGCAACATTCTGGTGAAGCTGTCGCCGCGGAAGACTCCTGGAAAACCAGCTTGTTCCAAGCTTCCAACTTGCGGTACAGCGCCGTGTCGGAGAAGATCAGATCCTCGCTGGGGCTGTGGCAGGGACACTCCGAGCGCTGGTAAACCTTGCCTTCGCGATCCAGAATAGTCGACTGGGAGGGCTTGCCGCAGTGCGGGCACAAAGAAGAGATCGAGTCTATTACTGTATCGCTTGCGAACGCTTTCAATGTAGACCTTCCAGACGGATTGTCATTTCCGTAAATCTTACACGAACCCGTGCCAGACGGGTGCGAAACGAAAAGCAAACCCAGGGAAATAAAGAGTGAAAAGATTCTGCCCGGCGGTCTGGACAGGCCCTACCCTTGCTTTCCGTGGTTTCCGATGACCAGGACGGCGGGAATGATCCATAGCCCGCCGACCAGGGTCAGTGCCACCCCCAGCGATGTCACCAGCCCCATCTCGGCCAGGGGCGGAAAGGTGGCTGCCAGCAGCGCGCCAAAGCCGATCATGGTGGTCAAATTGGACTGAATCAGGGCTGCGCCCGAGGCCTTGGCTACGGTGAGAATGTTGTTGGACTCGCTTTCCAGATAGCGGCGCACCAAATGAATCCCGTTGTCGATGCCGATGCCGATGATGAGCGGAATCGCCGTGACCGCCATGAAGCTGAAAGGATGGCCAAAGATGCGCAGCAGGCCAAATGTGACCACAATAGCAAAGACGATGGGCATGAGCACCAGCAGCGTGATGCGCAGCTTGCGGAAGGTGACATAGACGATGGTTACAATGGCCAGCGCCGTCCACAACAGGGCCCGCCGGCTGTCGCGCAGCACCTGACTTTGCAGATCGCGATTGATCTTGTCGAAAGAGAACTCGACAAAAGGCCCGTACTGCTGGCGCCAGGAGTCCAGCGTGGAGGCTGCGAGAACGGCGGGCGCGTTGGCATCGGAGTTATAAAAGGCGATGGCGGCCACGTAACTGTTGTCGCCGATCTTGCGCAGGCTGTTATCAAGCAGTCCAGCGGGCAGATACGGCGTTGCGGACTCCAGCGTGACCGGCTGCGGATGCGCGGCGAGCCGACGCAGTTGGTCCAGATAGGGCTGGTAAGGCTCCGTGCGCAGGCCGCTTTCGCGCAGCGCGGTTTCCAAAGCGTCCGCCGAGGCCTTCAAATCGTAAGCTACCGGCGCTGCCGCCCGCTGGCGCTGGGCTGTAAGCGAGGGAAGCAATTGGGTGGGCGAGAAGACAGACTTCAGAGCGCCGCTCTGCCGGTAGGATTCCAGCCCCTGGGTCAGATTCTCGGCGCGGCGCAGAACCTCTTCCTGGCTGCCGGCAATCAGCAGCAGGGTGGGGCTACCCTCAATTCCGAACTTGGCTGAAAGCAGATTTTGCGCGGTCACGGCGGGGCTGTCGGCCCCGCCCATGATGGCAAAACTCCCACCCATGCGAATGCCGGGCAATAAGGCGGCAGAGAGCAGAAAAATCCCTGCCGCTCCGCCCACCACCCAGCGCGCATGACGGCCCACAAAGTCCACCGAGACGCGGGCCAGCCCAGGCAAAAAACGGAAGGTGATTCCTTGCGGGGCAAAGGGCTGTATGTGCCGGTTCCATAACTGCATCAGCGCGGGCACGGTCAGAAGCGTGTGGATCATCATCATGAACATGCCAACCGTGAGGATGAAGCCAAACTCCGCCAGCGCCTTGAAACTGGACGTGGCCAGAGCGGCGGTGGCCGAGGCCGCGGTCAGGATGCAGAGCACGATGCTCACCCCGGTGGTCTCAAAGGTGCGCAGCATGGCGGCGTTGAAGCTGCCGTCCGCGCTCCACTCTTGGGGCGAACGATTGAAAAAATGCACCACCTGATCGTCGCCCAGACCGGCCAGAATGGCGATGAACGAAAGACTGATCAGATTGACTTCGCCAGGATAGAAGCTGGCGATCCCGGTGGTCCACAAGATGCCCAGGCCGGTGGGCAACAGCGACAGGATCAACAACTGCACGCTGGGATAAACCAGCAGGCACAGGAGCAGGCTGCAGACAATCGAGACCAGCGAGACGCGGCGAATGTTCTTCTCCACAAACGCGTGGTCTTGCTCAGCATAGACATAAGCGCCGGCGGGGGTGGCATGCAGGCTGGCAGCATGAGACTCGGGGTCGGATTCCGCGCTTTGCAGGTGAACCCGCGTCCACTGCATGATCTGCTCGGAGTACTTGTAGTCCACGGCCGACTGGCGCGGCTCGGCGATGATCAGCAGCGCCTGATGATCGCGGCTGAAAAACCGGTTTCCCGAACCCCAGGCGAGGTCGAAGCTGGAAAACTGCGAGAAACCCTGTCCGGCCGTCACGCTCATCAGACCCAGGGGATCGGCTACAAAATAGTCCGCGCCGATGGTGGAAAAAGGAGTTACTAACTCGGTCGCCGCGCGGCGCACGTTCTCATGAATCTTGCGCGGGTCCAGGCGCTCGGCCAGGGCATCCCTTTGGCCGGGCGTCGCGTAGGTGGGAAAGTGCCAGCTGAAAAGCCGCACCAGATTGAGCAGCTCTTCTTCTTGCAAACCGCAACGCGCATCTTTGAACAGGCCGCTGGAAGACATCTCGGCGGTAAGCCGGTCGGCCATCGCTTCCATGGCTTCGCTGTGGTCGGTTTCACCTTGCGGAGCCTGGATCATGATGAAAAGCTGATTGCCGTAGCCCAGTTCCTTGCCGATGGCGCTTGCCGCCTGCCACTGGGGATCATGGGAGCCAAACAGGTCCGTCAGCTCCGTCCCCGTGCGCAGACGGTGGATGTTGGCCCAGAAAAAGACGGTGAGCGCCAGGCAAAGCCCGGCCACCAATCCTGGATGGCCGATGACCAGATTGCCCAGCCGGCGCATGAAGCGGACCATCATACTGCGTTCTCCTGACTGGAAGTGCCTGCGGGAACAGGGCGGCGGGCGAGAAACAGAATGTGCGCCAGGGGAAGGCGATTGCGGAAGCGGCGCAACTCAACGTCCATGCCCGCTTCAACTAGGGCACTGTGGTATTGCTCCGCGGGAAGAATCGTAGGCCCGGCGCCAACGTGTTCGGCGGAAAACAGCAGCCGATCCAAACCCAGGGTCAAAACTGTCCGCAGTCCTCGCTCGCGATCATGTACGCGAAAGATCAGTCGTCCGCCCGGGTCCAGCGCCGCACAGCAACGCTTCACGAGCGCCAACTGCTCCTCGGCCGGCAGGTATTGCAGCACATCCAGGATAAGGATGAGGCTCGCAGGGGGCAAAGGGAAATGGCGTACATCCCGCACCACTGTCTCGGCGTTCAGGGAGCGCAGGGCTCGTTGGGCCACGGCGATGCGATGAGCGCTCAAATCGCAGCCCACCAGGCGGCGTTCCTGGTTGTGAAAGGCCGCAAAGCAGAGCGTATTGCCGTAACCACAGCCCAAATCGACTACGGTTCCCGAACCCAGATCCTCGGCGGCCAGCAGTTGGAAGATGCGGTCCAGGCGCATCTTCCAGCGCACAAAGCCTCGGTCGTAGGGGGTGCTGGCGGCAAAGGTCTGGTTCACAAAGCGAATGCGCTGCCGTAGGCCGCGCTCGGAGGGTGCTGCCCAATAGACCACGGCTGCCGTGACCACCGCCGCCGCCCCGCCCACCAGCAGGCCCAGCAACAGGCTGCCCAGAACCCATGCCAGAAGCTGTTCCTTCAAAAATGTGCTGCTGAGCAATTGCGTCCTGCCCAGCGCGGCCAAATGCAGGGATTGCATGGAACCGGTGCGCAGAAAGCCGCCCAACCCCAACGACCCGATCACCAGGAAGGGTTGCAGCAAGGGGTTGTTGATAAAAGTGCTGGCCAGCGTCAGCGGCTTGTTCAGGCCAAACAGAAAAGCCACGCCGATCGCCGCCAGGGTTTGTAGTCCATAGATGGGCACAATGCCGATAAAAACGCCCCAAAACACGGCGGCTGCGGCTGAGCCGGGATCGAGCCGCTCGGTCAGAAGTTTGGTGACGAACTTGCGCATTGTGGCGCTCAATCTTTGCAACACGGCCGGACCTTCTCTTCGAGAATCTTTGATTTATCGTCCTGTTACAACCGAGAGCTCGCCGCTGGCCACCTTTTCTCCATGCACGGTAATCGTGCCTTGGATGATGGCCATGGTTCCGGCCTGGGTCAGCGTTGAAGTTTCAATTCGCAGCGGGGTGTTGGGAGCTACAGGCTGGAAGAAGCGGAAGCGGTTGACACTTGCCAGCAGCGCCCCGCCCACGGCTTCAGCAGGAGCGGTTGCGCCCAACATCACCGCCGCCGTCTGCGCCACGGCCTCGATCAACAACACGCCCGGCAAGATGGGGCGGCCGGGAAAATGCCCGGCAAACAGCGGGTTCGCCGCATCCACCGTGAGCCAGGCAACGCAGCGCCGACCCGGTTCCAACTCCTCCACCCGGTCAATCCACAAAAACGGAGGACGATGCGGAATGATCTTCTCGATCTCGATAGGTTCGATCACTTGGGTTTGACCACCTCGAAAGCCTCTGCGGGCAGCTTGGTGTTCAGGGAGGTAAAGTCGATCGCGAAAACGCTGTTGACACCGCTCTTGCCGTCCACTTCCAGTGAACGGGGCAGGAAATCGCGCTTGTCGAGCTTGACGGTCAGGTAATTCATGCGCCGTTTGAAGGCATCGGTACGGGGAACGAACTTCATCTCGTAGTCGCGCGGATTCTCCTGCACAAAGATGGTGAAGTTCTTCTTCAGCCCGGTGATCGATCCTTCGCGACTGAAGGCGGACTGCGCGCGGCGCACACCGCTGCCGATCTCCAGGGCCTCGGTCTTGCCGTCGCTGCTGGTCACATTCAGATAGTCGGTATTGAAGCGAATACGCAGCGCGTTGGGGGCGGCATATTCCAGCGAAAAACGGGTCATGCCCTCGGCGCAGAACCTGCCCCGCAGCACCATCGGCTTGACCATCAGTTTGGAGGTGCGGGTCTCGATCACCGTGCCGCAGCCGGTGGTGAACTTGGCCTGCCCCTGCTGCACACCCGCCCAGACGCGCATCAGCAGAGCGTCGGATTGTGCCGTCAACAAAGACGGGAAGAGGGACGGGAAGAGCACTACGGCAAGCAGGCAGAAGCAGCAGCGGCGCGAACTCATCCTAAGCCCCCAGAAAGCGAAAGGCGAGCGACCAAAGGCAGATGTGCACGGTATCGCGCACTGGCTTCATCTTGGATCGTGCCTGGCCATTGTCGTAGACCATGTGGATGGGAGCGTGCGCAATAGTGCAACCGGCTCGGCCCATCTTGATGATCACTTCCATCTCGAACTCGTAGCGGCGGCTGCGCAGCTTGATGCCGGCAAGGCTGGCCAGGCGAAAGAGCCGGAAGCCGCTCTGGCTGTCCTGAATGGGCTGGCCGACCAGCGCGGAGGCCCAGCGGCTGCCAATGGTGTTCGAATAGAAGCGGGCGCGCGGCATCAGGGCACGGTCAAAGGGACGAGCGCCGATCACCAGATCCGCCTGGGTTTGCTCGGCCACGCGCAGCAGGGCGGGAATGTCCTCGGGCAGATGTTGGCCGTCGCCGTCCAGGGTGATGGCGTAGGTGAAGTTCTCCGCCAGAGCGTGCGCAAAGCCCAGATGCAAGGCCGAAGCCTTGCCGCGATTGCTGGGCGATGCAATGCAGAAAGCGCCAGCCTCCTGCGCGGCTTGCAGCGTGCCGTCCGTGGAGCCGTCGTCGATGACGATGACCGCGGCCACGTGCCGGCGCGCGCCTTCTACAACCTGGGCAATGTGCGAGGCTTCATTGAATGCGGGAATCAGCGCGCAGGTCGTCATCATGGATCTGTATCTCGGGTCGCTTCTGGTGAACCCACCAGCACGAACTCGAAGCCTCGTTCTCGCAGCGAATCGATGATCCCTGGCAAGGTGGCTAGCAGAACATCCGTGCCACGAGCAAGACGATCGTGAAAGAGAAGGATGTCGCGGCTGGTGACGCTGCTCAGAATTCGGCGGGCAAGTAAAGAGGAATCGTGAATCATCGTATCACAGCTGCGAATTCGCCACGAGACGTACTCCAGCCCTGCCTGATGGAGCGCCTGGCGCAGCATGGGATGACGTAAGCCCACCGGAGAACGGAAGTAGCGGGTTCTGCTGCCGCAAATGCGCTCCACGCACTCCGAGGTCCGCGCGATCTCAGCGCGCAGACGGCGTGGGGAGAGAAAGCAGAAGAGCGGCGGATGGGACCAGGTGTGGTTGCAGATCAGATGTCCTTCTCCCCAGGCCCGGCGCACAATCTCCGGATGCTGCTCCGCGCGGTGGCCCACCACAAAAAACGTCGCTTTCACATTCTTTTCACGCAGCAGGTCCAGCAGGCGCGGCGTATCCACGGGGTCGGGGCCATCGTCGAAGGTCAAAGCAATGCAGCGCTCCCCCTCCACCTGCGAGCGGTTGGCCACCAACCATGCGTTGCGGGGATTGAAGAGCAGAAAGAGCATGATCCCGGTGCCCAGCGCATATAACAAGGCCGCCAGCAGCAGGTGCGCAAGAGAGAAAGGATAGAGCAGCGCCAGCGTGGCGTTGGTGGCGCAAAACAGCAGTAGAAAAAGCGCTGACCTCCCCATGTCGATCCTTCCATAACTTCAAATACTAGGGCGGCAATCGGGATTCCATTCTAGCATCGGCTCCGCGCCGCAAGAAACTGCCGCAATGCGGAAAGGCGTTTTCGCGCTTTACGGCCTCGCGGGCTGACCTCTAAGATGGCAGCAAGCCGTTTGCTTTGTCTTACCCATCCGGCCGATCATGTTACAACGAAAAACAACCGCGGATCCTTGCTTTCGCGCAGCGATGACGGCTTCCTGGCGATGCGGTGGTTCTGTGCGGAATCAATAAATATCTCCCCGTGGAGAAGATTGCGTGCCTTCACTGTGAAAGTTCTGCTCGTCAAGCCCCGTCATCTGGACGCCCACTTCGGTCTGGCTCCGTTCTTTCGCACCGAGCCGCTGGGATTGGAGTACATCTCTTCCGCGCTCACCGCCCACGGCCATCAGGTGCGCATTGTTGACATGTGCTTTGAGCGGCGGAGCATGAAGCGCATCCTGTGCTCGTTTCGCCCGCAAGTGGTGGGCATTTCTTGCCTACACATTCTGGATGTTGCGGCGACTCTGCACCATGCAGAGGAGATCAAGCGCGCCGATGCTTCCATCTTTGTTGCGGTGGGCGGCCACTCCATTGCTTCGTTCCCTGAGGCCCTGGAACACGCGCAGGGAGACCAGACGCGGGGAATTGACGCCATCTGCACCGGCGAGGGCGAGAGCAACATGCTGGCCCTGTGCGAGGCGCTCGAAAACCAGCAGCCCCTGCAGCAAGTTCCGTCGCTGTTGCTGCCCAACGGCGAGGGCGGCTTTACCGCGACCGGAGCAGCGCACCAATGGCTGGAGATGGAGCACGTCCACCCGCCCGACCGCGCCGCCGTCCAGGCCTATCGCAAGAACTATGTCTGCCTCAATTACATGCCGGTATGGACTCTGGAAACCACGCGCGGTTGCCGCCATCGCTGCAAGTTCTGCTCGGTGTGGCAGTTCTACAAAGGCACCTGCCGGTATCACTCCGCGGAGAACGTCCGCGCCGACTTTCAGCGCATCGGCAAAAACGTCTTCGTGATCGACGATCTGTTCTGGGCCGACCCGGAGCGCAGCCAGGAACTGGGCAACGCCCTGCTGGCCTCCGGCGAGCGCAAGAACTGGATGCTGGTGCAATCGCGTGTGGACCTGGTCAGCCGCAGTGCCGAACTGCTGCGCCTGTGGCGGCCCTTGGCCAAGAACTTCGACATCTTCTTCGGTTTTGAGTCGCCCACCCGCAAGGGGCTGGACTCGTTGCACAAGGGCAGCGATGTGGCCAAGACGCTGGAAGCCGTCCGCGTGGCGCGGGATTGCGGCTTTGGGGTGACGGGAAACTTCATCATCGATCCCGACTTCACGGAAGAAGATTTCCATGAGCTATGGGATTTCATTGAAACGCACAAGCTTTTTCGCGTGGGATTCACCATCCTCACGCCGCTGCCCGGCACACAATATTTCGAGCAGAGCCGGGAGCGCCTCCAGGTGCTCGACTGGAGCCAGTACGACCTGCATCATCTGTTGTGGAAGCCGCGCTTGCCGGTGGAACGCTTCTTTGAGCTGTATTGTGAAACCTGGCGGCGGACGGTGCTCAACGCGGCGGGGCGAAAGAAGTGGTGGCAATGGCTGCCGCAGGTGGATGTGCGGCACATCGGACACATGGCCCGCATTCTCATCCGCTCGCAGCAATTGATGAATCCGCAAGCGTATCTGGACCAATACAAGATCCCCGCGGACGCGGATTAGGACAGGCGATGAAAGACGCGTGGTGGGATGAAGCGCATGCCCAGCTCTGGCGGGTTGCGGGACGCGCCGATCTGCTGGAAGCTGGCCGCCACGCGCGGCAAACAGCGTGGCTCACGCTGCCTCCGTTGCTGGCGTCTACGCCCACGTCTTGCGCATGGACTGAACAGAAGGCGCGCGTGCTCCAAGCTCTGGATGCCGCCGGCCTGACCCGTATTCTGGCCAGCGCACAGCAGGGAATTACACTGCCCCTGGCGCTGACGGTGTGGGAACTGGCCAGCGTGGATGGCGGTGTGGCCACAAGCAGCCTCAGCGGCAGTCTGGCGCAGATGCCCATTCGCGACTTTGGAACCAAAGCGCAGCAGGAACGCTATCTGGAAACCCTGCGCCACGGTGCGCTTTGCCTGACCGAGCCGCTGCCCGGCGCGGGCGCGGAGGCCGTCTCGCTTACTGGCCGTATGCGTCGGACGGGCGTTGCCGCGGATGGAGAGCCGCTCCTCGAAGTCTGCAAGCGGGGACGATTCACCAGCCACATGGATTTTGCCGAGTTCGTGCTGGTGGCCGTTGAGGGCGACGGCGAGGGCGTGCGGGGCAGCGGCCTGGTGATTCTGGAAGCCGGCGACGCGGGTGAGTTTGAACGCGGCATCGCGGTGCGCAAGCTGGGCCATCGCTTGGCCTCCACCACCGATCCGGCGTTTCGCCTGCGTGTTCCAGCCTCGCGCCTGGTGGGCGGTTTCACCCTGGAAGAGGGTGCGGTGGTCCCTGTGCATAGCCATCGGGTGCTGCTGGAACCGGCGCTGCGCCGTATGCGCGCCCTGCTCAGTCTGATGACAGCCGCCAAGGCCTTGCGCACGGTGCAAGAACGGTTGGCCCAGCCGCGGCGCGAGCCCCCTACCCCTATCGACGATGCGCAATTGCGGCTGCATCTCGCCGATCTGTGGGCGGCCGGGGAGGCTGCGGCTTCACTGGGCTTTTGCGCCGCCCGAGCCAGTGACGATTTGGATTGTGGAAAGGCGGACCGCGCTGCCGCCAAACTGGCCGCGCTGCTCTCTCCGGCAGCCAAGCTCTTCAGCAGCAGCCGCATCCCGGAGTTGTTGCAGCGGGTGGCGGCAGCAGGGGTAGAGACTAGCCCAGACCCGCAAGCCCAATCCATCGACGCCCAGATCGAGGATATGTACATGGGGCCGGCGGCGCTGCAGCGACGGCTGGTTTCGGCTGCCTGCCTGGATGCCTCGTTCCTGGCCGATTTCGAAGGCTGGAGCGATGAGATCGATGGCCTGGCAACCCGTGCGCCGCAACCGGGCCTGCGCAGTCTGGCCGTGGCCATGCGGCTCTGGCTTTCCACGCTGCGGAGTTTGCGGAAAAGCGTGGATGCACGCGGAGTCCGGCTCTATTGCGATGCTCGGCAGAGTGTGACCTTTGCCATGGCTGATGCGCTCTGCGGATTGCTGGCCGCGCTCTCTCTGGCGCTCGATCTGCTGCAAGCCGAGACCGGGCTTCACGCGCCGGACAGCCAGCCTTCCATCTTCTTTGACCTGGGAATTCTTGCTGCTGGCAGCGCCGCCGGACGCACGGCGCGGATTTGCGCCGATCTGCTCTGCGGTTCCGCGCCGCGTTTTCCGGTTTCCGAGGTTGATCGAAGAGCTTTTGCGCGGCAGCAGGCCGATCTGTTCATGAGCCTGCGCGGCACAATGGATGCGCGGGAACGGATTGCGGAGTTCTTGCGCGGCCAGCCGGCTTGAAAAGATTGCACCCGGCGATCAGCGGATCAGGCCCAGCGCGTCCACCGTGCCCAGAAAGCCGCGCGCAGCCCAACCCACCGGGTCCAGCAACACCGTTCTATCGCCCAGCACGTCGCTGACCGGCTCTCCGCGAAAGTGGCCGATGCGGCGGTAGTGAGCGATGAAATAGAGCACGCGCAGAAAGATCTTCCAGCCCAATGGTGCAAAGAATGTGGGCAGCAGGAGCGGCACGGCGTGGCCTTCCTTCACCTCGGCTGCAAACTCCGCAAAGCTGGCCGCCTGCGTCACGGAGAGCACCGAACTGGCCAGCAACAGATGGCTGTCGCCGCCGCCCACCAGCGGTTTGCCCACCTGTTGCGCCAGTTGGAGCACGCGGTCGTTCTCTGCGCGGCTGCGCATGCCGTTGTATTCCAGCGCGTGGATCGCCCATCCGTAGCGCTGCAGCAGCTCTGGGGCGGGAATCTTGCGCCCGGGATTCTTGCCCCAGGGAACCAGGGGATGATTGAAGACCACCAGCGCGTCGCTCGCCCGCAGCATCTCAAAAAGGTCGTCCAGGCGGCGTGCGCGGGCCGCTTGCTGCAAATTGTGGTGCAATTCCTCGATCCCGGCGGTCGGCATCCCGGTAACTCCCAGGTGAAAGAGGTAGTCGTCAAAGTAGATGGAAATCTCTTCGCCCAGCGGGGAGCGGTGCACCGCTTCGGGATGCGTACGCACGAGTTCAACGCTGCCCGCCGCCTCATCGTGGTCGGTAATGCCCAGATGCACACCTACAAAGCCAAGCTCACTGGCGCTGGCCGACTCGGTCTGAAAGACATCCTCCACGGAGAGTGGAGAGCGGTAAAAGATGTCGGCATAGTTCAGGTCGGCGATGTTGGCCAGCCCGAAGGCAGTCTGCAACAGGCCGCGAAAGGGCCGCATGAAGCGCAGTTTGACCACATCATTGAGGAAGGCCATGTTCTCAATGGAGTGCTGGGAGTGGTTGTGCGGCGAGACCGCGTAGGCAAACTCCTCGGCCGGACGCGGGCATGCGCGATACGTGCCGTTCTCAATGGCCCAGCAATCCGCTTTCGGCATTATTTTGTTCTCACCCTCACAAAATCATTTCTTGTGTTTCTTCATGTACTGCTGGACAGCCAGTGGCGTAAGTCAGGTTTTGAAAGGGCACGGCTTTAGCCGTGCCGCAAATGCCTGACTAAGAACGTTGGTAGCCCCTGCGGGACTTGTGCTTAGCCATCTGCCGTGCCGCAATTGCCCAGGATACCGCTCCATGAAGAGCGTTCTGACCGAGTATACAGTGGTGCTTTACACTTGAGTCGTAAGCCGCTCGCGCAGGATGAGCGCAAATTCGCCTAGCGGGCAAGAGGTTCTTCATCCATGGACGCCCCGTGCAGTTTCGCTGCCAAGGCCACTTCTTCGCAGGAAGAAGCAACCTGTTGCGTCTGCACTGAGCCGGATCAGTTGCCTGAAGTCGCTGCTGCGCCGCGCAAAACCAAGCATTTCCACCGCCCTCCGGAGCGGCCGTTCACGGCGGAAGAGCGAGACCAGGTCACCATCCTGTTTGGCGGCTTCACCTGGAAGCACGAGCGCTTTATCGAGGCCATTCTGCGCGGCGCTGGATACCGCTGCCAGATGCTGCCCAATCCCGATGTGGAGTCTTTCGCCTATGGGAGAGAGTTTGGCAACAACGGCCAGTGCAATCCCACCTACTTCACCATTGGCAATCTCATCAAACACCTGCGCTGGCTGGAAACCCAAGGCCATTCGCGCGGCGAGATTGTGGAGAAATACATCTTTTTTACCGCCGGCGCCTGTGGGCCCTGCCGCTTCGGCATGTACGAGTCAGAGTACCGGCTGGCGTTGCAGAATGCCGGCTACGAGCGCTTCCGCATTGTGCTCTATCAAGCCGAGGAGGCCATCAAGGCGGCCGCTGACAATCCCGGTCTCAACTTCACCCTCGACTTCAATCTGGGCGCGCTCAACATGCTCAACCTGGGCGACGTGATCAACGACCTCAGCTATCGCATTCGCCCCTTTGAGGTCGTTGCCGGCAGCACCGACCGCGCCGTGGAAGATGTGGTTGACCGGATGAGCCACTTTCTTGAGACCCGGCGTTGCTTTGAGCTTCAGGAGCGGGCTCCGCGCTGGCTGGCCGCGGGCTTGCGCCGCGCTCCCAAGCTGCATGGCTTTCTCAACGGCAGCAGCAAGATCCTCGATCACCTCTACAGCCGCGAGTTTGTTCTGCGGATGCGCGAGGCGCGGCAGCGTCTGGAGCAGGTGGAAGTGGACCACACCCGCGTCAAGCCGGTGGTCAAAATTGTGGGCGAGTTCTGGGCGCAACTTACTGAGGGCGATGGCAATTTCAACATGTTCCGCTTTCTGGAGAGCGAAGGCGCGCAGGTGCACGTGGATTCCATCGGTGGCTGGATCAGCTATCTGCTGCATCAATCGCGCATCTCCATGGAAGCCAGGAAAGGCCTCGACGGTCCCTATCCCGAAGCGCGCTGGTGGCAGCCGGGCAAGCAACTGTGCAATGTGTGGAAGTATGGCCGCAAATGGTCGCTGCTGCGCTTGAGCGAGGGGCTGTGGATCTATCTCCATGCGCGTACGGCGCGCCATCTGGGTGGCATCACGCCGCGGCTGCTCTCGCAGCGGGAGTTGGCGCGTCTGGCGCATCCTTTTTATCACTCCTTGGCGCGGGGCGGGGAGGGGCATCTTGAAGTAGGCAAAAATGTTTATTACACCACGCGGGGACTGTGCCATATGGTGCTGGCCCTGAAGCCTTTTGGCTGTATGCCTTCCTCGCAGTCCGACGGCGTGCAGTCGGCGGTGGTCAATCGTTATCCAGAGATGATCTTCTTGCCCATTGAGACCTCCGGAGAGGGCGAGATCAACGCGCATAGCCGGGTCCAGATGGCGCTGGGCGAGGCCCGCGTCAAGGCGCGGGCAGAGTTCGATACCGCGCTTGCGGCCAGCGGCAGATCATTGGACCAGATTCGTGCGTATGCCGCCGCGCATCGCGCTCTGCGCAGTCCGTTCTATCCCATCCCGCGCCGCAAAGGCATTGCCGGCGAGGCCGCCAACTTTGTGCTGCACGTGGGCGACCTCATCGATGGGCGCAGCAGGATGGCGCGCCTGCCTGGAGAGCGGGAGCGATGAGCGAAGAGGTCACTTCAAACAGCGCTCATCCCTTTGCCGGCGTCTCTTTGCTGGTGGGAATGGATGTGGGTTCTACTACCGTCAAGGGGGTGGTGGTTGCGGCCGGGGATGGTCGTGTTCTGTGGCGCGACTATCGCCGCCACGACACCCGCCAGGCGGAGATGCTCTGCGATTTTCTGCTGCGCATGGAGCGCGAGGTGGGAATTGCGCCCGGCAACTGCCGCATCTTTGTCACTGGATCTGGCGGCCACGCGCTGGCTCCCAGCATTGGCGCGCGCTTTGTGCAGGAAGTGAACGCCGTGGCGCTGGCGGTTGAAAAGTTGTACCCGCAGGCGCAGTCGGTGATCGAACTGGGCGGCCAGGACGCCAAGATCATCCTCTTCAAGACCGAGACGAGCGGACGGCGGCGCAAGATCGCTTCCATGAACGACAAGTGCGCCGGTGGCACCGGAGCCGTGATTGACAAGATTCAGGCCAAGCTGGGGATTCCTGCGGAGGAGTTGGAGCAGCTACCCTATCGCGGCGTGCGCATCCATTCCGTGGCCGGTAAATGCGGGGTCTTTGCGGAGACCGACATCAACGGCCTGCAGAAGCAGGGGCTGCCGGCGGCCGAGCTGATGGCTTCGCTCTTTGACGCCATCGTACTGCAAAACCTGACCGTGCTCACCCGCGGCCACACGCTGCTGCCGCATGTGTTGCTGCTGGGCGGGCCCAATGCCTTTTTGCGTGGCATGCGCGAGGCCTGGCAGCACAACATTCCCTTGCTCTGGCAGGAGCGAGGCGTTGCAGTGCCCGCTGGCCTGAGCGTCGATGAACTGATTTTGACGCCTCCGGATGCGCTCTATTTTGCCGCGCTGGGTGCGGTGGAGTTCGGCATCGGTGAAGCCGTCAACAGCGGCCACTACCTGGGCTGCGCCGCACTGGAGTCGTTCATCGAGAGCGGCCGCGAAGGGCGCAAAGCCGGCGCCCGGCCGGGATTGTGCGCTTCCCACGAGGAACGGGCGGAATTCGAGGCTCGTTATCGCCCTGCGGCTTTTACAACCGCGGTCTTTGCACACGGCCAAGCGGTTCAGGCCTTCATCGGCCTCGATGGCGGATCGACTTCGACAAAAGCGGTACTGCTCTCCCCTGGGGGCAAGGTACTGGCCAAGGCCTACCGGCTCTCCGAAGGCAACCCCATCGCCGACTCCATTGCTGTGTTGGGCGATCTGCGCCGCCAGGTAGAGGATGCGGCGGGCGCGCGGTTGCGGATACTCGGCGTGGCGACGACCGGCTACGCCAAGGATGTTCTCCGCCAGGTGCTGAGCGCCGATGTGGCTCTGGTTGAGACCGTGGCGCATACCGAATCGGCGTTGCATTACGCCGCCGATCCGCATGTGATTGTCGATGTGGGCGGGCAAGACATCAAGCTGATCCTGCTGCACAATAGGCGGGTCCGCGATTTCCGCATCAATGCGCAGTGTTCGGCCGGAAACGGATATTTTCTGCAATCCACCGCCGAGGGCTTCGGCATTCCCGTGGAGCGCTATGCCGAGACGGCCTTCGCGGCGCGCTCCATGCCGCTGTTTGGCTATGGCTGCGCGGTGTTCTTGCAGTCAGACATTGTGAACTTCCAGCGCCAGGGCTGGCAGCCGGAGGAGATTCTGGCTGGCCTGGCAACGGTACTGCCGCGCAACATCTTTCTCCATGTGGCCAAGGCTCCCAACCTCACCGCGCTGGGTTCGCGCTTCATTCTGCAAGGCGGTACCCAGAACAACCTGGCCGCGGTCAAGGCGCAGGTGGATTTCATCCATGCGGGCTTTCGCGGCACCGGCATCCAGCCGGAGATTTCCGTGCATCCGCACTGCGGCGAAGCCGGTGCCATCGGCGCCGCTTTGGAAGCCATCCGATTGTGGAGCAAGGGACAGCGCACCACCTTCATCGGTCTGGATGCCGTGGCGCGCATTCGCTACACCGCAACCTGCGATGAGCAGACCCGGTGCCATTATTGCAAGAACGCCTGCCTGCGAACCTTTCTCGATGTGCACTTAGCCGAGGCCGACAAGACAGATAACTCCGCGTGGCAGATGGAAGCCGGCGGCCGGCGCATCATCCTGGCCAATTGCGAGAAGGGCGCTGCGGAAAGCGTGGAGGAAGTACGCGCACTTCAAGCCGGGCTGGATGCAACCCGGGCAGCCCATCCCAACCTGGTGGAACGAGCGGCCAACGAGGTGTGGCGCTCCCGCCATCCGGAACTGGTCGCCGATCAGTTGCCTGCGCGCGCCTGGAGCCCAGCCGCGCGCGGCCGCAGGACTTTGGCCGCGCGCCGTTCGCTGCTGCGCATTGGCATCCCCCGCGTATTGAGCTTCTATGCGCTTGCCCCGCTCTTCAGCGCCTATCTGGAATGCCTGGGCGTGCGCCCGGAGAACATTGTCTACAGCGACGTGACGACCGGCGAGATGTACCGCTCCGGCTCCAGCCGGGGATCGATCGATCCCTGTTTCCCTTCAAAGATTGCCATCGCCCACTTTCATAACTTGCTCTTCAAACAACATGATCGCCGTCCGCTCGATGCCATCTTCTTTCCCATGTTCGATGTACTCGCTTCGCCGCTGGTCAACACCCGGGCCAACAATGGCTGCCCCACCGCTTCCATCACGCCGGAGACCGTCGAAGCGGCCTTTACCAAGGAAACCGATCTGATTGCCGAACGCGGCATTCGCTACATCCACCCGCTCGTCAATCTCTCCCATCGCAAACTTTTCGCGCGCCAGATGTTCAATGCTTGGGAGCGGCTTTTGGGGCTCAGCCAAGAGGAAAATAATCGTGCCGTGGCCGTTGCCTTTCGCGAGCAGGAGAGCTTTGATTCCGGCCTGCGCCATGAGGCTCGTCAGGTCCTGGATCAACTGGAGGCAGATGGGCGCTTGGGGATCGTGATGCTGGGCCGCCCTTATCATCACGACCCCGGCATCAATCACGAGATCATGGCCCAGTTCCAGCAGTTGGGCTATCCGGTCTTTTCGCAGAGCACCCTGCCTCTGGACGAAGACCTTCTGGAGCGGCTCTTCGGCGAAGAGATTCGCGCCGGAGTGATTCATCATGCCTTGGAGATCAGCGACGTTTGGAAGACGGCCTTCTCGGCGAATTCAAACAACAAACTGTGGGCCGCCAAGTTCACCGCGCGCCATCCCAACCTGGTCGCGGTGGAGTTTTCCAGCTTCAAGTGCGGACACGACGCGCCCATCTACAGCGCCATCGAGCAGATCATCGAGTCCTCCGGAACCCCCTTCTGTTCCTTCAAGGATATGGATGAAAACCGGCCCGCTCATTCCATCCGTCTGCGCGTCGAGACCATTGATTATTTCCTCAAACGCTATAGGGAATCCCGTTTTTCCTAGTCTTTTGCCGCCCTATCCTTGTATACAAAGGTTGTTACCAAGGATGGGGCGTCAGGCAGGCTGCCGCGCCGCGGGCGCTTAGAGCATCTTCCCTTTTGCTATAGAATTCCGTGCCCCATCCATTTCCGCGTTCTTTTGCGAAAATGGGTGGGAACCCTATGAAATCCAGCTCTACACCATTCAGAAAATGCTCTAGGCCGATTGCCGGCGTTGGGCGCTGGGGCCGAGCTTGACGCTGACCACGCGGCTCACGCCTGGCTCCTGCATGGTGACGCCATAGATAAGATCGGCGGCGGCCATCATGCGCTTGGAGTGGGTCACGATCAGGTACTGCGTGTCGCTGCAAAGCGAGCGCAACAGGTCGGCCAAGCGGCCCACGTTGGTTTCGTCCAGCGCGGCGTCCACTTCGTCCAGCACGCAGAAGGGGCTGGGCTGGAACTGGAAGATGCCTACCAGAAGAGCCAACGCCGTAAGCGCCTTTTCGCCGCCCGAGAGCAGGAGCACGTTTTGCAGCTTCTTGCCCGGAGGCGAGGCCACAATGTCCAGTCCGCTCTCAGCGGAGTTCTCAATGTCGGTGAGCCGCAGGAAGGCCTGGCCACCATGGAAGAGCCGCGTAAACACCACGCTGAAGTTCTCGTTGATGCGCGCAAAAGCCTCGTCGAACTTGGTGCGCGAGATGCGATCGATCTCCTTGATCGTGTCCTGCGTGTTCTCAATGGACTCGACCAGATCCTTGCGCTGGGTCTCCAGGAAGCCGTGACGCTCGGCGGTTTCCTTGTACTCGTCGAGGGCCATCATGTTCACCGGGCCCATCTGCTCAATGCGCTGGCGCAGGGTGCGGCAGGCTTCCTCTTCCAGGGTGAGCGCCTCGCCTTCGATGCGTTCAATGGTCTCGTCCTCGCGCAGCAACTGCGCCTCTAGATTGACCTCAGCCAGGCAGCTGGCTTCAAGGTATTCCAGATCGGAGCGGAGCTTGGCCAGCTCACTCGAACGCAGGGCACGGTTGTCACGCAGTCCGTCCAACGCGGAGCGGCCGTTCTTCAACAGCGCTTCCATCTCGGCCAACTGCACGCGCAGAGCCTGTGACTGGGCGGCAATCGCCTGAGTCTGCGCCAAAGCTTCCGCACGCTGCGCGGTCAGCTCTTCCTGGCGCGCGGCCAAGGAAGTGCTCTCCGCGATGCGCTGCGCACACTCGGCCTCTGCCGCGGTGCGCTGTTGGACCAGGGTTTCCACGCGGCGCACCAGATCCACATGCAAGCGATCGATACGCTCAAAGGCGGCTTGCGCGCCACGACGACGCTCTTCCAGACCAGCCAGCTCCGCAGTCATCTGCGCGGCCATCTGCTGCACCTGTTCGCGCTGCGCGCGCAGCATGGCAAGCTGCGCCTGCTGCTCGTCCAGTCCGGCTTCGGCCTGCTTGTGCTCGCCTTCCAGCCGCATCATCTCTTCGCGCTTTTGCTCAATGGAGTTGCGCTTGATGGTGACGGCTTCCTTGTTGCGGGCGGCCTGTCCGGCCCAGTCTTGCAGGCGGCGCGCAACACGCTGCGTCTCGGCATCCATCTGCTTCAACTGCGCGCCACAGTTGGCGGCCTCGGTCTCCGCCATGCGCCGTTGCTCGCTGGCCACTTCAAGATCGCCGGAAAGCTCTTCAATCGTCTGCGTAAGTTCGGCAGCCTTTTCTTCGCTCTGTTTCAGCTCGTCGGTTACGGTAATGAGCCGCACTTCGGCATCGCGCAGTTCGCGCTTCAGCGCCAGAGGTCCTTCGCTGGCTGGCTTGCCGCCGGTCACCGTCGCGTTGTGGAAGCACTCCCCCTCTGGCGTCAGGAAGTAGGCGTGCGGATAGCGCGAGGCCAGAGCCTGCGCCTGCGCCGAACCCTCCGCCAGATAGCTGTGGCGCAGCTTGGGCAGAATGGCTTCGAGCGAGCGGCCAAAGCCGTTCAGCACCTTGATGGCATCGCGCAAGGCCACCACGCCGGGCTCATCGACGGTGCCGGCATTCTCATCCCACAACATGCCCTGCGCATCGGCGTGGATCAGGAAGGTGGCGCGGCCGTCGGAGGTCTTGAGCAGGCGCACGCCCTTGTCGGCCGCATCCCAGTTCTCCACCACCACGTAGTTCAGCTCTTCGCGCAGGAACTCGTCCACCACGGCTTCATGCGCGCCGGCCACTTCCAGGAAGTCGGCCAGGGTGCCCACGGGAGCCATGCCGTCGCCCAGCGATCCGGGCTTGAGCAGCTTGCGCACGCTGTCGGTGGAGTAGCTGTGGTTCTTGATCAGCGCTTGCAGGGAATCGCGGCGGCCGGTCACGGCGGCCTGATCGCCTCGCAGTTGGTTGGAGCGGGTGCGCTGCGCATTCTCTGCCGCGCGGCGGGCCTGCAACGTCTCGCGCAAAGCGTTGATCTGGGTGCCCAGTTCGCGCAGCGCATTCTGCGCCGACTCATGCCGGGCACGCGCCTGTGCCAACTCAACAGACAGGTTTTCTTGCTCGTTCTGGGCCTGGCCCAGCTCGGAGTGCAGGCGTTCCGACTCGCGCTCCAGCGCGGCCAGCGACTCTTCGCCCTGCGCCGTGTGGTTGCGGGCGTTGCCGGCCAGCGTCAGCAGGTGCATGGCTTGGCGGCGGGCGGCTTCCAACTGCCGCTCCAGCGAGAAGACCTCTTCCGCTGCGCCCCGTGCTTCGGTCTGGCGCGACTCCACCTGACGGCGGAAGTCGGCAGCCTCGGTGGCCGCGGAATCCAGAAAGCTGCGTTGCTGGCCACGCTCTTCGGCGATGCCTGCCAACTGCACGCGGGTCTGTTCCAACTCCGTGCCGGAAGCGGCAATGCGGGCCTCAAGTTCGGCCACGCGCTCGGTGTTCGAACGCTCGCGGGCGATGGCGCGTTCCAGTTCCAGCGCGGCCTGGTTGGCCGTGGCCTGCACCTCGCGGCCCTGCTTGTCCAGCTCGTAACCCTGCTCGGTGAGCGCGTGCTGGTTGGCCTCGGACGATGCAATCTCCGTGGTGCCCGCGTCAATCTGCGCGGTCTGCGCGGCAATCTGCTCTTCGAGTGCGACCTGCACCGCATCCATCAGCGCCATGCGGCTGCTGAGGACAATGCGCAGGCGTCCACGCAGCTCATCGCGCACGGCGGCAAAGCGCTCGGCCTTGGCGGCCTGGCGCTTCAGGCTGTTCATGGTGCGGGTGACTTCTTCAAAGATGTCGTTGACGCGGTCCAGGTTCTGCTTGGCGCTCTCCAAGCGCAGCTCAGCCAACCGCTTCTTGGTCTTGAAGCGCGTAATGCCGGCTGCTTCTTCAATAATCGAGCGGCGATCGTGGGGCTTGGAGCTCAAGAGTTGGCCAATGCGTTCCTGGCCGATGATGGCGTAGCTCTCCGGTCCCAGACCGGTGCCCATGAAGATATCCTGAATGTCGCGCAGGCGGCAGAGCTTGCCGTTCAGCAGATACTCGCTCTCGCCGGTGCGGAAGAGGCGGCGGGTGATGACGATCTCGCCTTTTTGCGGTGTGCGTTGGAACTTGCGGCGGCGGATCTTGAGCACCACGGGTTGCGGCCCGTTCTCGGTGCCAGCCTGCGCGTTCTCGGCCGAGTCTTCGTCCACGGAGTGCCCCGGTTGTTCGCTGGCGGCTGCTTCGTCGGAGTCGGCTGCCCGCAGGCGGCGGTACTCATCCTCATCCCAGTCGGGATTTCCCGGCAGCTCGTTGTCCAGCAGCACCTCGGGTTCCACGGGGATGGGCCCTTCGTAGGCAGCCGGGTCCACCATGGTGATGGTCACCTCTGCCATGCCCAGCGCCTTGCGGTCGCGGGTGCCGGCAAAGATCACGTCCTGCATGTGGGCACCGCGCAGCGTCTTGGCGCTCTGCTCACCCAGCACCCAGGTCACACCGTCGAGGATGTTGGACTTGCCGCACCCGTTTGGACCCACGACCGCGGCAATGCCTGAACCGCCCACGGTCAATTCCGTGCGGTCACAAAAGCTTTTGAAGCCGAGCAGGTGGATCTTCTTGAGTTTCAGCATCTTTACTCCGGTTTCGAGGGAAATTGCATCATGTTTTGTGCAACTTAGACACAAAACGGCCGTACACACCAACGTCCATTTACAGGTTGTGGGAGAGGCGGGGGTAGGGTCAACAAGGGAAAAAAGGGTTTTTGTGGATAAGGCAGTACGGAATACGAAGAAAATTTAATCGAGCACGAGTTATATTTAGATATAACCAAAGGGTGAGAGATGCTGACAACTACTTTGAGGAAGGTCGGAGGCTCGGTGATGATGGCCGTTCCGCCTGCGATTCTGGATCTGCTGCGGCTGGATGTTGGCGCAACAGTGGAGTTGACGATGGTGGGTGGCCGACTGGTGGTGGAGCCGAAGCCGAAGCAGAGCTACTTGCTCGAGGAGCTGCTGGCTCAGTGTGATGGCAAGCAAACGGAAGCCGGCAGCGTTGAGGAGCGGGAGTGGCTGGAGGCTCCGGCTCAGGGGCGAGAGCTGTGAAGGCGCGGCGGGGGGAGATCTACCTGGTTTCTTTGGACCCGACGGCCGGGCACGAGCAGCAAGGGACCAGGCCAGTACTCGTGGTCTCGCCGGACAGATTCAATGAAGTGACGGGAACGCCGATTGTAGTGCCAATTACGACTGGCGGGGCCTTTGCCCGAACCCGTGGTTTTGCGGTCTCATTGACGGGGTTGGGGTTGAAGACAGCCGGCGTGATCCGCTGCGACCAGCCGAGGCCGATTGACCTGGAAGCACGCTCCGGGCGGTTGCTGGAGTCGGTTCCCGATCCGATCATCGACGAGGTTTTGGCGAAGATTGCGCCGATCTTCGCGTAGGCTTCGGAGCCCAGGCTCTCGGCGGACATGAAGTAGGCCTCCCCGACGAATTGTGACTATCCTTAACAAAATCAACCAGAAAAGGTCAGCTTGCTCAAGCAGAACGTTTTGTTGAAAACTATTGCTAACTAGTTGTTTAGTTGATCGTCGAAACTGGTGTTGAGGCAGGATTGCCGGTCCCGCAACGAGGAGAAGAATGCCGCCCAAAAAATCCAGTACGTTGACCGAAGCCGAGTTGAGGCTGATGAAGATCCTGTGGCGTCGCGGGGAGTCGGCGGTGGGCGACCTGGTAGCCTCCTTGCCGGAGCAGGAGGCCCTGGCCTACAACTCCGTGCTGACCACCATCCGTATCCTGGAGCAAAAGGGCTATGTGGCGCATCGGCAAGAGGGCCGAGCCTTTGTCTATAGCCCGGTGGTGGCGGAGGCGGAGGCCGGACGTTCGGAGATTCGCCACCTGATGGGCCGCTTCTTTGGCAACTCCCGCGAGCAACTGGTGTTGAGTCTGCTAGGAGAAGGTGAGCTCTCCGCCGACGAACTCCGTCGTTTGAAAGATGCCATCTCTGAAGCCGCACCCGACGAGGAGCTGGAGGCCTGATGCTTTTTCTAGTTCCAGAGGATTGGTTGCGCATTGGTCGGCAAGTTGCCGAGGTGGCAGTGAGTCAGCTTTGGCAAGGAGCGGCGGTGGCCGCGGGCTTGGCCGTCTGTCTCAGGCTTGCGCCCCGCACCCGCGCCTCGCATCGTTTTGCGTTGTGGCTGGCAGCCTTTGCGTTGGTGGCGCTGTTGCCCCTGGCTCCGTGGCTGGCGGGATGGTTTTTCGCGCCCGCTGGCTCCGTGGCGCAAGGCAGCATCCCAGTGACGCACAGCGCCTGGTTTCGCCTGGACGAGCGCTGGGGCGTGGCCGTGCTTGCGGTGTGGGCGGTGCTGGCAGCGGTCCGGCTGGCGATGCTGGCAGCAGGCGCCGTGCGTGCGCGAAAGATCTGGACGAGCGCCCGGCCGTTGGAAGGAGAAGGGAACCTGCTCAGTGAACCGCTCCCCGGCCGCGCTCGTGTGGAGATCTGCCAGACCAGCCTGCTGGAGCGGCCCAGCGTGATCGGCTTCTTGCATCCGCGGATTCTGGTGCCGGATTGGCTGGCAGGCAAGCTCAGCGCCGGCGAGCTGCGTCAGATTGTCCTGCACGAGCAGGAGCACCTGCGCCGCATGGACGATTGGACCAACCTGGGGCTGAAGCTGGCCACCGCGCTGTTGCCGTTGAATCCCGCGCTGCTGTGGATGGAGCGGCGGTTGGACCGCGAGCGCGAGATGGCCACCGACGAAGCCGTGGTCCGCCTCACCCGCGCGCCGCGCGCCTATGCGGCCTGCCTGGCCAGCGTGGCCGAACGGCGGCTGGAGATGAGATTGGGGATGGGCCGTCAGGCAGCGCTCGAACTGGGCGCGTGGCGTCGCCGTCCGGAGCTGGCGGAGCGCATCCTGAGCCTGCTGCGCACCAAAGAGACCGTGGGCCCGGTTGGCCGTACCACGTTGGCTGGAACCCTGGCCCTGGCAATGATGGCCGCGGCCGTTCTGCTGGTCCATGCGCCGCAACTGGTGGCCTTTGCGCCGGCCGTTCGTGCGGCGCAGCCGGTGGGGTCAGGACCGGTGTATGCCGCGGTTGAGACTCCCCGAGCGGTCCTCAGTAGGCCTAAGATCGCCGTTCAGCGGCATTTGGCTCAGCAGGCAGCAGAGCCAGCCGCAGAGGTTGCCCTCAGCGAGGAGCCTGCAAACCTGGAGGGCGTTGTGCCGGTGCTGGCGGAGTTGCACTCGGCCGGAGCCGAGGCGGAAAGTGGTGGCTGGGTGGTTCTGGCGGTCTTTGAGCAGCGCGTATCGGTGACTCCGAAGCCGGGCGTTGAGACGGATTTTGCGCCGGATGATGCGGCCGCGGTGCGGCAGAAAGCCGCTCCTGTCGCAAGACATCGCGCCAAGGCTGCTGTGCAGCGGCAGTTGATCTGGCAGCTGTTGCCGGTGGCTCCGGGGCGCGAGGGCTGGGTGGCGATGGCGCTGTGAGGCATTGCATGCAGCCATTGCATGCAATGCCACAGCATTGCGTCGGGAGGTGTGGATGGGGTGGTGCGATCCACGCTCCCAAGAGCGAGACCGGGGGCGTCCGCAACCGTGGTGGCACCAGCTTCAGGGAATGAAAAGGACCGCTCCGGTTGATTCCGGGGCGGTCCTTTTTATTGCTGTACGCGGATACCTATTGTACCGTCACCTTGAACGTTGTGGTGTGCGAGAGGTTGCCGCTGGTTGCGGTCATGGTCACTGTGGAACCGTTGGGGGTCAGGGTGAAGCTGCAGGCGGATAGCCCAGCGGCCAAAACCAGTGCCACCAAAGCCACCACCACCAGACCCTGCCAGCGGCGCGCCATGCGGCGGATGCGGCGGGAGAAGGGCAACAGCAGCAGGCCCAGTGTCAGCGGCAGGACGCGGCCAGCGCCGGAGGGAGCGGCCGGAGCCTGCGCGAAGCTGGCGGACATGGTCACTTGAACGTAGTCGACAATGGAGCCGGAGCCGGCCGCCAGTGACGAGGGTGAGTAGGTGAGCCAGGTTTCTGGAGGCAAGCCGGTTGCGGTGAAGGTGATGGCTCCGGGAAGAATGGTGCCCACCACTGGCGAGACGGTAACCGGGAAGGTCGTGCTCTGGCCCAGCCCAATCGTAGCCGAGCCCGATCCGCCCAAGGTGAGGGTGAAGTCCTCAATCAGCTGGGGGAGCGGCAGGCTGGCGGCAAAGTTGTAGGTGGTGTCGCCGGTGTAGGAGGCCACGATGCTGTGATTGCCGGTGGCCAGCGTGGAGGTGGTGAAGGTGGTCACGCCGCTGGAGTTGAGCGTGCCGGTGCCCAGCTGGGTCAAGCCGTCGTAGAAGATCACCGTGCCGGTGGGCATAAGGCCGAGCGAGCTGACCGAAGCCGTAAACGTGACCGGGTTGGACAGGAAGATGTCGGTCGCACTACTGCCCAGGGTGACGATGGGGGTGGCCGTCAGCACAGTAAGGGAGTTGGTCGCCGGGGCCGTGGTGTAGTGCACCGTGTCAGTGGGGGTAAACAAGGCGGCCAGTGGGTCCGTGCCCACGGGGAGCACCGCGCCGGCGGCCGGTGTGTAGGCGAAAGTGCCGGCTACACTGACGCCGCCCACTGCGGCGGTCGCGTTCAGTTGCGTGCCGCTCAGCGCAGTGCCGTAGATGATGGACGTCGGCGTGGGCCAGGTGATGACCGGAGTCTGCTGAAAGATGACGCTGTCTGTGGCCACCACATTCGAGGAGAAGGTGGGACTTGTGACCGAGGCCGTGATCTGTCCCGAATAGCTGGCCAGGCCGCCGGCGGGATATGCCGGGATGCTGACGGTGAGCACCACCGCGTCCGCGGTGCTGGAGGGGATCGAGGAGGAACGCGCGCAGGTGAGCGTGGCCAGGGTACAAACCCAGCCGCCGGTGGTGGAGGTGTCGGTCAATGCGGTCGGAGTCATGCCGGCGGGCAGCACCACGGTGAGCACGGCCGAGGGATCGATGGCCACCGAAGAGCTGGTGTTGGTGGCGGTAATGGTCACCTGATCGGCCGCGTCGCCCTGGTTGACGACCATGGGGCTGGGCACGAAGGTCAGGTCGAGCGTGGGCACAACTACCGGCTGCACAAAGGCCGACAGATCGAAGAGCGCATACTCCAGCATGGCTTCCTGCGTGCTCATGGTGCCGGTCGTGGGGCACTCCTTGGGATAGATCAAGCCGGAGGTGGAGAGATTCATCACGTGGTATTCGGTGAACAGCACGCGTCCGCACTGGTTGGCGGCGGGCTGCCCCACCGGCGTGTTGAAGGTGAACTGCATGATCGCGCCAGGGGCAGTGGAGTTGCTGTTCAAGGTCAGCCACGACTGCGTGGGGGCAATTACGCTGTCGGTATCGTGGCGCAGGGTGCTCACCTGGATCTGGCCTGGTACGTTCTTGTACGACAAGCCTCCGTTGTAGAGCCACTGCGACAGGGTTGCACCGTCGGTGAAGTCGGTTTTAATGGTGGCCGTGCCAGGGTCTGGGGCAGGGCTGGTCTGGATATCCCATTTGGCGACGCCCGTGGTCACGCCGTTGGAAACGCTGGTGAATCCAGAGAAATAGGGCGATGCGGGGTTCAGCCAGTCGTAGCTGTAATGGGTGGCAAACACGCGTCCGCCTACGTTGGCGTAATTGACAACGTTGGTCATCTGCGTAGAGGTCTTGCCGGCCGGACCGCCCTGGCAGGGGAACATGATCACATCGTAGGTGTCCAGCAGCGTGGCGTTGGACACAAGCACACTCTCGCTGGGGGTGGAGGTGTTGATGATGGCGCCAGCTGAGCTCATGCCCTTGTAGATATGAATGCGGCCGCCGGGGTTCACCGTGCCGTTGTCGTCGGTGAACTCGGTGTCGGCCATGCCCATATCGCGGAAGACGCACTCAAAGCCGTCCACGCTGCCGGTGGAGATGGCGATCAGCGGAATGTCGCCCTGATTGTGGTTGGAGGGCATATGCAGGGCCAGGCCGGTGAGGGGCGTGGTGTCTACCCAGGTATTGGCAAAGATGCGCCGCCACTTGCCGGCCTGGATCACCAGATAATAGCTGGTGGAAACAGGGACGTCCGTCAGCGTGAAGGTGCCGTCATCCCCGCTGACAGCCGAGGAGATCGCAGAGGACGGAATGTTGGCCGTCGTCAGGCATTGCACCCCGGGCGTCAGCGGGTCCGGTGCTGTCGTCGTTACATAAACCAGAATGTGGGGTAGAGGCAGGGAACTGGCCGTGGTGCGCGGGTCGTACACCGTGCCGGAGACGGTGGTGGTGGTCTGCGCCAGCACCAGGGCTGGGACAATCAAGGCCAGAAGAAGCGTCGCCAGCAGTCGGACGGGGTGTAGGACAACAGCACGACGGCAACAGGCAGCAGCTGAGCGGAATCCTGAGTTCATGGTGGTGTTAGCCCTCATCCACGCAGAGTATTTACGAGTATCCAGAATGACGAAAGTATGGCTCTTGAGGCGGGGCTCTGGCAATGGGAATAGCCTGTTTCCGCGCACAGACGTCATGAAGAAATGTTGAAAAAGACTGCATCTGCAAGGAAACTGCCTCAGGAGTAGCTTGAAAGCCCAAGGATCCGGCCCTTGAAGAGTGTGTGGGTATTCCACCCTTTTCGCGATAAAACCCGCGAAATGGATGGGCCACGGCGTTTCCGTTGGAGGGCTGGATCAACTGGGAAGGCCGAAAAAACTATCCGCGCAATGAAAACGGCTTGGGAACCACGGCATTCAGCGTGGCAAACTCCTCGTCGCTCAGCTTGAACGATGCGGCGCTGACGTTTTCTTCCAGATGCGCCACCTTGCCGGTGCCGGGGATGGGCAGCATCATGGGCGAGCGGCGGAGCAACCACGCCAGCGAGACCACGGCCGTGGTTGTGCCGCGCGTCTGGGCAATCTGCGCAATGGCGTTGGCCGCCTTGCGCTGCTGGGCCATGGGACCCCATGGCATGAAGACGATCCCCTGGGAAGTGCAGTAGTCCAGCACAAAATCCCACTCCCGGTCGCTGAAACTGTAACGGTTCTGCACGGAGACGATGGGGGTCATTTTCTCAGCACGCTGCACGTGCTCCAGGGTGACGTTGGAGAGGCCGATATGGCGGATCTTTCCTTGTTCCTTGAGCTTGAGGATGGCTTCAAGCGAAGCATCAAAGCTGACCGCCGGGTCCGGCACATGCAACTGGTAGAGGTCGATGCAGTCCAGACGCAGCCGCTTCAGGCTGCCCTCAACGGCTTTGGCAATGTGCGCGGGCGAAGCGTTGTGCTGCCACACGCCGACTCCGTGGCGGGTCCAGCCCACCTTGGTGGCGATGACCAAACCGGCAGGATAAGGATGGAGCGCTTCGGCAATCAGTTCTTCTGACACATCGGGTCCGTAGGAGTCCGCCGTATCAATAAAATTGACGCCCAGTTCCACGGCGCGACACAGGGTGGCCAGGCAGGCGGGCTTGTCAGCCGGTGGACCCCAGACGCCCGCGCCGCAGATGCGCATGGCGCCGTAGCCGAGCCGGTTCACAGTCAGCTTGCCGCCCAAGGTGATGCTGCCAGCGGTTGCGGCGGGAAGAGAAGAGGATTGCGGCATGAGGGAGGCTCCTTTTTCAGGGGTCAGGGATAGCAGAAGATTCGGAGAAGGGTGACAGGAATCAGGTCCAGAGTGCGCACAGAAGCTTCCCTGCGCAATTCTGACCCCTGATCCCTGACCCCTGTTCCCTGTCTTTAGACCGTCGGTTCCCAGCCCTTTTCGTACTTCCGGCCCCACTGCGCCATGGCTTCGGGGTCGTTCTGGATGTGGCCGTTGGCGGGATCCAGGTGCAAGGTGCGGCCGGTGAAGTAGCTGATGTTGGACAGCAACAGCATGGTCACCGACACATTCGCAATCGAAATAGGCGAATGCAGCTCGGCGCCGTGCTGGATGCCGTCGATGAAGTTGGCAAAGTGGGCGTCGGTCATGGAGTCAATGCCCATGGTGTCAGCGGAGCTGGTGGCCTTGCCGGTGCGGTATTGGTCAATCGGCTTGCCGTGCCAGTCGTACACGTCGTAGCCATCGCGATCCAGCACCACGGAGCCCTTGGTGCCCATGATGTTCGAACCACGGTCGCGGTCCCACATGCGCATGCCCTGGCGGCTGGTGCCGTCCCAGCTGAGGGTGGCGTTCTTGTAGCCAAAGCTGGTGGTCAGGGTGTCGTAGAACTCCCAGTCGTCCTGCTCCTGGAACTTGCCGCCGGTGGCGGTTACGGTGTCAGGGAATTCCAGGCCGAGGGCCCAGCGGCAGACGTCCACTTCGTGGGTGCCGTTGTTCAGGCTCTCGCCAGTACCATAGCGCCGCAACCAGTGCCAATTGTAGGGATGGATGTTGTCCTTGTACTCTTCGCGCGGAGCTGGACCCTGCCACAGATCCCAGTTGAGCTCGGGAGGAACCGGAGCCACCTTGCCGTGGCCCATGGAGAGGCGCTGGTTGGCATAGAAGGCGCGGGCGCAGTAGGGTGTACCGATGAATCCGTCCTGGATCTTCTTGATCAGCTCAATGGTGTAGGCCGAAGAGCGCTGCTGGTCGCCCACCTGCACGCACTTGCCATATTTCTTCTGCGCCTCTACCAGCAGAGCGCCTTCGTGGCAGTTGTGGCTGCTGGGCTTCTCCACGTAGACGTGCTTGTTGGCCTTCAGGCCCAGGATGGCCAGGGGCGCGTGCCAGTGATCGGGGGTGGCAATGGTGATGGCGTCCACGTCTTTGGACTGCAGCATGACGCGGAAGTCCTGCTCGGTCTTGGGCGCGTAGCCGAGGGCCTTTTCGGCCCGTCCGGCAAAGCGGTTGAGCACGCGCGTATCCACGTCGCAAACGTAGGCCAGGTGGGCCTTGGCGGCGTTGGTGTGCAGGGCGGAAAGGTGGGCGTAGGCGCGGCCATTCAGGCCGACGACTGCGAAGTTCACCTTGTCGTTGGCGCCCAGAATCTGCGCGTAGCTGCGGGCCGTGGAGGCAAGGGCGGAACCGGCAGCGCCGGCAGCCAGGGTGTGAACAAAAGTACGCCGAGAGATCATTGTCTTCTCCGAAATACAGCCTGTGAGATCGATATCCGCGGCTTGCGGGCAACAACCAAGGAATCAGCCCGGCAACGCCGGAAAGCAGTGACGCAACGCGACCCAGGCTGCCCGGCAACAGTGAACCGCACACTGGGACTGGAACGGCCGGGGACGGGCAGGAAAATGCGCTCCGGTTCGGCTTGCCCCGGGGGTGCCTTTCCTTGCCGGATCAAATTATATGCCTGTCGCTGTCCTGTTGGCAGCCCGCCGCAGCGGCAGTGGCGGATAGCCTGGTTGGAAGACTATGGTGGAGGCTGTCAGAAGACAGACGGCGAACGCAAACGCGAAGAAAACTGCTGCTTTTGTAACCCAGGCCGCAAACCGGGCGTCTACCTGAGTGATGGCGGCTGGAATGCTGAACCCACCGATGCAAGCGACGGAAGCAGAGTTGATCTGCCAGCCGGCGCAGGGGGCTGCCACGGACGAATTCTCTGAGATTGTGCGCAAGCACCGGCCTCAGGTGTTGAGGTTTTTGCTGGCCTCCACGCGCGATGTGGATCTGGCCGAAACCCTGACCCAGGATTGCTTTCTGAAGGCGCATCGCAACTGGGGCAGCTTTCGCGGCGACTCCAGCGCCATGACCTGGTTGATGCGCATTGCCATCAACCTGGAAAAGGACCACTGGCGCAGTCGGCGCATGCAGTTCTGGCGGCTGACCCGCACCAACGCCGTGGATATGGATGAGGCCAGCGACTGGCTGCCATCGGGCGAGCGCAGTGCGGAACAGAAGTTGCTGGCCCGGGAGCAGGTGCAGGCGGTCTGGCGGGTGGTGGAACAGTTGAGCGCGCGTCAGCGGACGGTGTTTCTGCTCCGCTTTGTGGATGAGATGGAGCTGAGCGAGATTGCAGCAACCATTGGGCTGAGCGAGGGAACGGTCAAGGCACATCTTTCGCGAGCCCTGAGCAGGGTACGCGAGGAATTGAAGGGCAAACGATGAAACGAGCCATCGACAGGGTTGACGATCTGGAGCTGGAACCGGAGCTGCGCGAGGCAATTGCGAACTTCCGGCTGAATGTGGACGCCTGGAGTGAGGCTGTAGCGGCACGCCCGCGGACCCTGACACCCGCGCTGCGGGTGCTCAGTTGGCGGCTGGTCCTGGGCGCGGCGCTGGGATGCCTGCTGGTGGTGGGCAGCGTAACGGCTACGGTGGCGCACTACCGGAGTCTGGAGCAGGCCCGTTTGCAGGCCGCGCCCCGGCCCATTGCCGTGGATGGGCGCACTCTGGTCCAAGCCGCTCCAGTTGTATCGGTCAACAACGAGCAGGCCGAGGCGGCGGGACGCGATCTGGTGGCGATTGAAGACATGCTGGCCAGCCAGGCCAATCAAGATAGCCAGGATGAGTCGGCTGAAGGTCGGGTGACCAGCGACGATCAGCTGCTGGCGGTGGTGAACAAAGATCTGACCCGCCAGGTTCCCAGAGTTATGGAATCCCTGGCGCGGCTGGGTGAAGATAGCGCTGCGGAGTAGCGGTGGGCAGGCGCAAGGAATACACGAAGCAAGCAGGATAGTACATGAAGCGAGCGGGAACAGCTTCAAGCAGAAGGGAGAGCGGACAAGTGAAGACATCGATTGCGGTTGGGTTGGTTTTGGCAGGGATGATGGGTGCGGGATGGCAGGTTGCTTCGGCGCAGGGTATGCAGGGGCAGAGGGGCATGGCGCAGGGGGAGCGGCCGCAGATGGACAGGCCCAGGGCGCCGCTGGAGCGGGCGCTGGCCATGCCCGGCATGCAGGGCCGGTGGTGGGTGAATCCGCGTATTGTGGAGACGCTGAAGATCAGCGAGGACGAGCAGAAGGCTCTGGACGGCATTCTCATCGAGCATCGCGAAAAGCTGATTGACCTGCACGCCGGCTTGCAGAAGACCGAGCTGAAGCTGGAAGAGCTGGTGGAGGCCGACAAGCTGGATGAGGCAGCCATTACCTCCCAGATTGACAAGGTGGCGCAGGCGCGGGCGGAGCTGGAAAAGGCCAACGCACATTACCTGTTGGCCATCTGGGGCATGCTGACGCCCGAGCAGCGCGCGCAGGTCAAGGAGTATCGCTCCGGACAGGGTCCGCGGTATGGCTGGGGCCAGGGACAGGGACAGGGCCAGATGCGGCAACGGATGATGCGGCCCGCTCCGGGCGCACTCCCGCCCGCGGCACCGGTGGCACCGGCTGCGCCTGAGAGCAAGTAGCAACCCAAGGGATCGACGGAGCGAAAGGCGATCTTGCCCCGGGGGCAGGCGCTCCGCTCCTCAACAAGGCCTGATACAGGCAGAGAGCAATTCGGTTCCGATAACCGGTGGCGGCAGAAGCTAAGCTTCTGCCGCCGTTTTTTTTGTGTCGGAGGAGCCTCAAAAACGGCCCTTTCGGGCGTCGCTGCTGTAGCGGAACGGGACAGGTCGTTGTCTCGTATCTAGTCATCCTATGAAGCGTTTCCAGACATCGAACTGTCTCAGATCCAAGCAAAATGACCAGCTTTGAGACAGAGTGAAGCAGGGTGAGGCAGAAATGAAATTAGAATTCCGTCGAAAAATGACTAAAGTTATTCGGGGGTACTCCGATGAAATGGGTGTGATGCAAAAGCGCCCATCGGGGAAACATGGAGGGGCCGGCGGAAGGTAAAAGGGCCGCAGGCTGGGATGGGACGCCAAGTATCGGAGATGATGAAGGAGCGAATCCAATGGCCCTCGGAGTTCTGAACAACCTATCCGCAATCTACGCAGAGAACAACCTGAACAACACCAGCAATAGTTTGTCGTCGGTCCTGCAGCAGTTGTCTTCCGGATCGAAGATCAACTCGGGCGCTGACGATGCGGCGGGCCTGGCGCTGGTCAATGGGTTGGAGGCGAACTCGACTGCACTGACGCAGTCGGCCACCAATGCGACCGAAGGTGTCGGTCTGCTCCAAGTGGCGGATGGCGCCCTTTCGCAAGTGACGAACCTGCTAAACCGTGCCGTGACGCTGGCCACTGAAGCCTCGAACGGCACCCTTGACACGACTCAGGCGAGCGCGGCCAATCAGGAGTATCAGTCGCTCTTGTCGGAAATCACGAATATTGGCCAGACGACGACCTACAACCAGCAGCAGGTCTTCAGCGGCAAGTCGGTTTCCATTTACACCGGCGACTCTTCGACCACCGGCGCATCACTGGACAATCTGAACATTCGTGGGATTTCCTCCAGTAGCGTGGGCGATACCGCAGGCGGGATGAGCTACACTAGCGGCCAGAACAACGTGTTCATCAATATGTCGACGGCGACCCAGAATGCCCAGTCCACGGATACGTTGGCTCTCTCGGGCACCACGACGATGGACGTGACCTACCTGGTGGCGGGAACCAGCAACACCGCGACCACGACGATCAGCGTGACCGGCGCTGACAATAACGTGCAGGGCATGATCAACGCGATCAACAATGCGGGTCTCGGTCTGACGGCCTCCTTCGGCACCGCCGCTTCGGCAGGAACCGCGGCTTTGACAACGGCTGGTGGCGCAGCTTTCGGCAGCGAGACAGGCATCATCATCTCCGGTTCCGTGAATGCAGGTACCACCCCGTCGCTGGGCACCTACAATGTGGGGCTTTCGCAGGATGCGACCGCCGCCGCAACCGATCTGGTCTATGACTCTTCGTCGGGTCAGACGCTGACGCCCGGTGCGCCCTCGACGGTCTCGAGCACCATGACCCAGGACCTCAGTTCCACCGGCGGCATTGCCACCATCAGCTACTCGGATGCTTCAGGAATCTCGCTGAGCGGAACGGATCTGTTGAGCAACACCAATGCGCAGAAGGCCCTGACCGACCTGAATACGGCTATCAGCGACCTCTCGGCAATGGACGGTTACGTGGGTGCCCAGATCAACACTTTGAACTCCATCAGCTCGGTAATGACCACGCAGAAGGAAGATTTGCTCTCGGCGCAGAACGCCGTTCAGGCCACCGACTACGCGTCGGCCACCTCCCAGATGTCCAAGTACCAGGTGCTCAGCCAGACCGGTATCTCGGCTCTCGCGCAGGCCAATTCTATCGCTCAGGAAGTAACCAAGCTGTTGCAGTAATCCCGCAACGCTTCACAAGGTTTAGCACCACTGCATTGCTTTCAAGACAACCCAGGGACGGGCGGCGGCAAAGGTTATCCTTTGCCGCCCATTTTTTGCATTGCATGCAGCAGCCCGCGCTTCGCGCCACCTGCGGCGGGGCCAACTGCCTTCTGCTCCGGTGTGGGGAGAGTGGCCTGCCGACAGCGAAACCAGAGTTGCCGGTTCCCGAAACCATGGCATTCAAGTCAACGCGACCATCAGGGAGCGGCGACCTCGCATGCCAGGACACACTGACTCTGGTTTCGCTCTGGGCGTGTTGCGACGGCTGAAATTGGAGTGGCTCAGGCGCGAGAACGGTGCGGGAACTGTTTTTCATCGGTTGGGGTCTAAGAGTGTAGGATTTTCAGCGCAAAGTTTTCTGCAAGTTGTCAGCTTCCAAACGTTCCAGGTGGTGGGGAGAGGCTCTCCCCGTGTGAACCGTAGAGGAGGATGTATGCGTCGTGGTCTTTTGGGGATATTTTTTGTAGGTCTTCTCAGCATGGTTACGGCTGGCTTGTGGGCACAGACGGCCGGCATCGCGAAACCCAAACCTGTGAGCGGGGCCAAACCGGTGGCAACCGAGACAGCAGTCCCCGCTGCGGCCAAAGACCTGCCCGTGTGCAAAGTGGTGCTCTACAAAAACGGCGTGGGCTACTTTGAGCACGCCGGCACGGTGACGGGCACCCAGAAGGTTTCGATCGACTTCACCAGCGCGCAGTTGAACGATGTGCTGCAGTCGCTGACCGTGCTGGACGAGGGCGGCGGGCGGATTGGCGGGGTCAACTACAACTCCGCAACCCCCATTGAGCAGCAGCTGAACCTGATCGGGCTGGGGCTGAAGGAGTTTCCGCCCACCCTGGCCATCTATCAGGCCTTTCGCGGCCAGCGCGTGGAGGTGACCGGAGCCGGCGCGGCGATTACGGGCCGTCTGGTGAACATCGAGTTTCGCCGCCAGACCGGCAAGAACGGCGAAAACACCGAGGATCACTTCTATCTGATTGTTGCCACCGATGGGGGCGCGCTGCGCACGGCCGAGCTGACCGATGCCGTCTCGGTGCGCATGTTGGACGCGTCCAAGCAGAAGCAGCTGACCGACTACCTGAAGGTGTTGGCCGGAGCCGCAGATCAGCAGGCTCGCCACGTGACCTTTGAGGATGCGGGGCAGGGTCAGCGCGCGGTGCGCGTCAGCTACATCAGCGAGGTGCCGGTGTGGAAGTCTACCTACCGGATTGTTTTTCCGAAAGATCCGAACGGCAAGGCCACGCTGCAGGGTTGGGCGGTGGTGGACAACACGGTGGGAGCCGACTGGGAAAATGTGCAGCTCTCGCTGGTGGCCGGAGCGCCGCAGAGCTTTATCCAGCCGCTCTCGCAGCCGCTTTACACCCACCGGCCAGAGATTCCCATTGCCGTGGTGCAGCAGAACCGGCCCACCACGCATGCTGCCGCGGAGTTTGATCGAATCGAACTGGGGGCTAAGGTTTTAGCGCCGGAGGCGGCGGTGCAGCCGGAAATGATGAACGACCAACGGACTGCGCCTACCCGGATTCCACGTAATGTTCAGATGGCGAGGGAGAAGAAAGCGCAGGCATCCTTTGGCGTTGCCGGCATGTCAGGGCTGGGCGGTGCCATGGCCAATGCGGCCGACATGCCAGGAGGCGGCGGTGTTTACCGGGCCAGCGACGCGACCAGCGGCGAGGTAGCCACCAAGGCCTTTGACGACTTCTTTGAATACGCCCTCACCCAGTCGGTCACCATCCACAAGAACGAGTCGGCTATGGTGCCGATTCTGCAGCAGGACCTGCCCGCCCAGCACGTAACGCTGTGGAGCGAGCGCGACCCGACGCCGCTGCGTGCGGTGTGGCTGGAGAACGCTTCCAAGCTTACGCTGGACCAGGGCAGCTTCTCCATCTTTGAGAGCGGTGAGTTTGCAGGCGAGGGCTTGCTCGATCCCATTCACCCCGGTGAGCGGCGACTGATGAGCTATGCCGCCGATCAGGCCGTGCAGGTGCGCGTGGCCGAGCGCCACGATGGGCAGAAGCTGCACCATGTGAGCGTGCAAAAGGGCGCGGTGGTGGAAACCACCATCGACGAAGCTACTGTTACTTATGCGGTGACCAACTCCGGCGATGCCGATCGTTCGGTGCTGATTGAGTCGCCCCGCAAGGGCGGAGCCTGGACCCTGGACGAGAGCCTCAAAGCCGACGAAACTTCAGCCGACGTTTATCGCTTTAAGGTGGGAGCCGCCGCCCACAGTACCGCCAAGCTGGAGGTGCGCCAGCACGGACCGCAGCAGACCCGCGTGCAGCTCTCTGGCGCAGAAGACCAGACCGAGTACCTGCTGGAACTGGTGAAGCGCGCGCCGGGCGCGATGGCCGCGCTCCAGCCGGTGATCGATGCGCAGACCGCGATTGCCAAAATCCAGGCCAGCTACGACGAGCAGAGTACAGCGGAAGAGTCGGCCACTGCCGACGAAGCCCGTGTGCGCGAGAACCTGACCGCTCTGAAGGGCAACGAGGCAGCCAAGCGCTACGTGGAAGAGCTAAACCACGCCGAGGACGCGCTCCAGGCTGCTCACAAACGGCAGACGGAACTGGAAGCGCAGAAGCAGGCGGCCATCGACAAGCTGGACAAGCTGATCGCGGGCCTCACCTTTGACTGGGATGTGCAGGTCACCACGAAATAGGCGCAGATGAAGCAAGCAGAAAGGCTTACTGGACGGTGACGTTGACGGTGGTGGTGGCCGTGGTGCCGCCGCTGGTTCCAGTGACGGTGACCACGTAGCTGCCGGCTGTGGAAGCGCCCTCCACGGTGACCGGGTTGGCCGCCGAGGCGGAGACGCTGTTGTAGGTGGCGGAGCTGGATGCGTCCGGCGTGTAGGTTGACGTCAGCGTGTCAGAACCGATGCTGAGAGCGCCGGCGGCCAGGGTAAAAGAGGCTGAGCCATTGCTGAGCGTGGCGGTGCCGAGCGCGGTGGAACCGCTGTAGAGCGTCACGGCGCCGGTGGGCGTGGTGCTGCCGGTTACGGTTACGGTGACGACGAGCGTCTGCAGATTGGTGATGGAGCTGGATGCGGGGCTCACCGTAACGGCGGGCGTTAACTTGCTGGGCGTGCCGCTGATGCTGGGGCTGCCGC
This sequence comes from uncultured Occallatibacter sp., assembly GCA_964645855.1. Lineage (GTDB taxonomy): Bacteria > Acidobacteriota > Terriglobia > Terriglobales > Acidobacteriaceae > Telmatobacter. Next base: position 6,533 of record CAZYDF010000020.1, on the reverse strand, counting down.
CGCAGGCTATCAGGCCGCTAACGACGGCAATCGACAAGGCCATCATGCCCAGCAGGGCGCGCCACTTCCTCAACCGTGTAGGAGCCAGAAACAGGATGATCGAGGCCAGGGCAGCAAAGCCCGTGGTCCGCCAGCCACCCAGCGGCAGAGGCTGGAACGGAGCTGTCGCAGTGGTGTTGGCCGCACTGACGGTGAGCGTGGAAGGGACGGCGCTGGCTCCGCTAACGGTGACCGGCGAAGTACCAAAGCTGAGGGCCGGTGCGTACTGGGAGCTGGAGGGCTTGGTGGTGACGGTGGCCGTCAACGTGACCGGGCCGGTGAAGCCGTAGAGCGGGGTGACGGTGATGGTGGAGGGAGCGGCCGAGCCCCGGCTTACGGTGACTGTGGTTCCGGACAAGGTGAAGGTGGGCGCGGGCGTATAGGTGACGCTGCCGGAGCCGGTGTTGGATGCGTAGAGGAGCGCGCCGTTGGTGTCCGGCGTGTAGGCGGCCGTGAAGCTGACGCCGCCTGCCGCAAAGGTGTTGGCGGGCACCAGGATGTTGGCCGACCCGGAGACTAGCTTCGTGGCGGCTGAACTATAGCTGCCACTGGACAGGATGACCGTGCCGGATGGCGTGCTGCCGGTGCTCGTGACCGTGACCACAACCGACAGCGGCAAGGTAATGGCAATGCTGGACGAGACGGGCGAGACGGAGACGTTGGGCGCAACCCGGGTGACCGTGACGTTGGTCGATCCGGTGGCCGTTGAGTAAGTGGCGGAGGCCGTGGCGTCTGGATTGTAGGTTGCGGTAACGGCGGGCGAGCCTGCCGCGAGCGTGCTGGTCGGGATGTTGATGCTGGCCGCGCCTCCAACGATGGAGTTTGCCGCCGAAGTGTAGCTGCCGCTATTGAGCGTCACCGTGCCGGAGGCTGCGGGATTGCCGGTTCCACCGGAGACGGCAACCGTTACAGACGTGCCCTGGAGCGTGGTGATGGACGAGGGCGAGGCTGAGGCCAAAACCGTGGGCGCAACCTTCGAGATGTTCACCGTGGTGGTACCGGTCGTGGCCTTGTAGGTGTTGGCGCCAGCTGGATCGGGCGTGTAGGAGGCGGTAAGGGTGGGCGTTCCGGCCGCCAGCGAGCCTGCCGGAAGGACGATGCTGGCTGTGCCCGCGGTGAGCGTGGTGGTGGCGGAGGTGTAGCTGCCGCTGCTGAGCACCACGGAACCGGTGGCTGTGGGATTGCCGGTTCCACCGGAGACAGTGACGGCGACCGAGGTTCCCTGAACCGTGGTGAAGCTGGCGGGTGTGGCTGCCACGGTGACCGCCGGGGCCGCGGTTCCGATCAAGACCGAGGTGGTTCCGGTGTTGGCGATGAACGAGGCTGAGCCGGTTGCGGCGCCGTCCGGCGTGTAGGTGGCGGTTACCGTGTCGGTGCCTGCTGCCAGCGTGCCGGCCGGAATCACGATGGATGCCGCGCCGCTGGCAAGGGTGGTTGCAGCGGAGGTGTAGCTGCCGTTGGTGAGCACCACGGAGCCGGTTGGAGTGGGGTTACCGGCGTTGCCTGCCACCGTGACACTGAGGGTGGTGCTCTGCAGCGTGGTGATGCTGGAAGGTAAGGCCGATGCTGAGACGGTCGGCGTCACCCTGGCCACGGAAACATTCCCGGTGCCGGAGTTGGAGTTATAGCTGCCGGAGCTGAAGCTATCGGGGATGTAGTTGACCGTCAGCAGTTGCGAACCCACCGCAAAGGTGGAGGCCGGAATGTTGATCGTGGCAGCGCCGGAGCTGAGCGTGGCCGCTGCCGAGGTGTAGGCGCCGCTGGTCAGGGTGACGGTGCCCCGGGGCGTGGTGCTGCCGGTGCCACCGGAGACCACGGCCGAAACCGCCAACACCTGGCCGGGCGCAATGGAGCTGTAGGCCGAGGTGACCGTGACCGTGGGCGTGGCCTTGTTGACGGTGACGGTGACGGCCGTCGAGGCGGCGGTGGTGTAGAGCGTTGCTCCCGTGGTGTCGGGTGTGTAGGTGGCCGTCAGCGAATTGCTGCCCACCCAGAACGAGCCCGCCGAGAAGTTGTAGCTGGCCGCGCCGTTGCTGAGCGGGAGGGGGCCCGCGCTCATGGTATTGCTGCCGTTGGAGATGGTCAGCATGACCGTGCCGGTGGCCGCGCCCGCGCCGCCATAAACCGTGAGGTTGCCCGTCGGGGCCTGGAACACGGTGATTGTGCTCGCAGTGGGGATGACCGTGACGGTGGGCGCCACGGTGTTGACCGTAACCGAAGCTGCGGCCGAGGTGGATGAGTTGTAGAGCGTGGCCCCGGCCGTGTCCGGCGTGTAGGTTGCGGTGAGTGAGGCCGTGCCTCCGGGCAAAGCGCCTGCTGCCACGGTGATGGTGGCGGAGCCGCTGGTGAGCGTGCCACTGCCGACGGAAGTGGAGCCGTCGTAGAGCGTGACCGAACCGGTAGCGGTAACCGTGCTGGCGCCGGCTGAGACTCCAACCGTTACCGAGAGCGACTGGTTGGTGTTGACCGGGTTGGCTCCCGGCGTAACCGTAACCGTGGGCGTGGCCTTGTTCACCGTTACAGAGACCGCTGGTGTTGAGGTGGCCATGCCGTAGATGAATGAGCTGCCGCTGTCGGGCGTGTAGGTGGCCGTCAGTAAGGCCGTTCCCCCAGTCAGCGATCCGGCCGGGATCACGACGGTGGCCGAAGCAGCAACCAGCAGGGTGGACGCGGACGTGTAGGTGCCGTTGGTGACGATTACGGTGCCGGTAGGTGTTCCCTTGCTGCCCGCGACGGTGACGGTGACCGAGAGCGCCTGGGCGGTGGTGATGGGGTTGGCTCCGGGCACCAGGGTCACGGTGGGCGTTGGCAGGGCGGCAAACGTGCTCAGGAAGTTGGCCACGTTGAGCGAGCCAAGGCCGGTCACTTCGTCATAGCCGGTCCCGACCACAAAGCCGGGCTGCACTGCGCCAGTCGTAGTGTAGTAAATGCTGTTGTTGCAGAGGCTGACGGTGTTCACGTTGCAGACGCCCACCCCGCTGCTGGCTACAGTCACGTCGTGGAAGGCGGAGGGTGTGGTGGCGTAGAGGGAGTAGAGCCTGGGATTCAGGTTGCCTTGTCCGCCACCCAGCTTCTGGTCCAGCAGCGCTGCCACGCCCGCCATTCCGGGAGCCGCTGCCGAGGTGCCGGAAAACGAGAGAAACTGCCAGTTGGTTCCGGTGCAACTGCGGTTATCCGCCGCCATGCAGGCAAAGTAACCATCGTGCTCGGCGGCGGAGAAGGAGACGTCAGGCGTGTAACGGCCGGCACGGGCTGACGGAACGCCGGTGGCGGTTTGCCAGCTGGGTGTGGCCACAATGAGGCTCACACCGCCGCCGCTTCCGCCAATGCCGATGCTGTTGCTGGTGCTGGACTCGTTCCACCCACCCTCCGGAATGTATTGGAGGGCCGAGCCGTTTGTGGCGCTGTTGCTGGAACTCCAGTAGGTGGAGGGGCTGGCGGTATCCACAAACTCCGTGCCGCCCACGCAGGTGGCGTACTGCGATGAGCAGATGTAGTTGGGGCTGTTGGCCACAATTGCGCCCGGTAAAGTGCTGAAGGCATTATCGCAACCGGCTGCCGCGGAGTCGCCGGAGGAGACAAAGACGCTGATGCCTTCCGCTGCCGCGCTTGAGAACAGGTTGTCCCAGAAGGCAACGTCGGAGCTGGTTGCTTGCGATTCGCAGCCGCCAAAGCTGATGGTGATGACCTGCGCGGGCACCGGATAGGTGCCCACCAGGTATTGGGTATCAGCACCAATGCCATCGTGGCTGGCGGTGGTGTTCTGGGCGGCAACCAGCAGCAGGTTTGCGCCCGGTGCCGTTGAGCCGACGCGAATCACGTCCAGGGTGGCTTCTTCCTGGCCACCCAGACTCACGGAGCCTGTGGGAGGTGCGGTGAGCGCCGCGCCGGGGTCCAAGCCGCCATAAGCGGTGGGAATCACCACTGTGGGGTTCTGGAACGAGGCCCCGGTCTTGGCGCGGAAGGCGTCCAGGTCAGCCGTGGAAACTCGCGACCAGCTTACGATGCCGATGGTGACGCCGGCTCCAGTGTAGGTGGTCGGCACGTCGTAGATGGTGGCAAAGTCGGCGGGGGTCAGATAGTGGGAACCTGAGGAGTAGGTGTACTCCGGCGAAGTCGCCGGCAGCGTTGAGGTGGTGTGCTGCGGCCGCTCGTTCACGCTGTACAGGCCGCGCACCGCGCGAATTACTGGAGCCAATGCCAGCGGAATGGTAGGTTCAGAATCCACCGAGAGCCGCTGCTCGCCATCCACCGAGTAGGTGCTGAGCGAGGTCTGGAAGGCGCGGCCGATGTTGAGTGCCGAGCCGCCAAACTGGATCGAGGTCCGGTTCGGAGTCACCAGGTTCACGTGCAGTCCCTGGCCGTTCAACCAGCCTGAAATCGCGGCCAAATCGCCGTCCGACAGACCAAAACGGTGGCCAACCTCGCTCGGAGTCAGCCATTTGTGATAACTCGGCGAAGAGGGATTCTGCACCTCGTCCAGGAACTGCTCAAAGGCAGCCTGCTGGCTGGCAGGTCGCGTCAACACCAGCGTCATCTGCTCGAAATCCTGGTCGTCGTTCACCGCCGCAATGCGGTTGGCCGCGATCGCCCAGTTGGGATGGTGCTGCGCCAGCGGGGTCACCTGTGCCGTGTCCACCGCGCGGGTCACCAGCGAGGGCAGAGTGGCAGCGGAAGCTTGCCCGGCGCCAACCGTCATCGCGCCAAGAACGAAAAGAGAGAGGCGGAGGATTCCGCTGAGATTCCAACCGCTTGTAGCGCGAAAAAATGGCGCGAATGCGTGCTTTTTAGACTGAGGCATCATCAACCGCTCCTGGGCCGAACGCGCCGTGGGGTCTTGTTCAGATTGTCTCTTTACCCCAACCGCTTGGCAAGAAGATTGCCCCTGCTTTGCGACCCCCGGGGCGGTTTTAGCTCCCTGCGGACCCAGAAGGGGATTCGCCCCTTGCAGGGAGAAAATACGCGCCCGTGTAAGCAAACCAGCCGCCTGACGCAACTACATGGAGGTAGAGCAGTTCAGGCAGGCGTGGCGATCCGGGTGCCCTTCACGGGGTATGAGAGGACGGTTGTGTCCAAGACGGAATCCGCAGCGCGGCTGCCAGAGATCTGAGAGAGGGTAATGGACAAGAACCTGACCCAAATTTGCCGTCGCCAAATTCGTCGCGGTCCGATGCGCGTCGTGTTCAGCCTGCTGGGGCTGATGGCCTTTCTGCTGCTGGGCCAGGCCCGGGCGCACGCCGTCACCTGCAGCTCCACCACCTCCACCACGCTCGACATCCATGCCATCCAGAGTTACACGTCCGGGGCCTACGTCTCGCCCTACCAGACCTGCATGGTGACCACCACCGGGGTGGTGATTGCCGTACTGAGCGATGGATTTTATCTGGAGAACCCCAGCTCCGATTTCGACCAGGACACCTGCACCTCCGAGGGCATCTATGTTTACACGCCCACCGGAGTGCCATCGAACGCCGTGCTGCAGAACAGCCTGACCGTTACCGGCATTGTGCAAAGCTCCAATAGCTCCGACCGCGCCGGTACTCAGATCTACATTGATGCGCCGGTGGTCGCCACCAACGTGGTCACCAAGGCCACGGGCCAATCGCTGCCGAATGCGATCTCGTCCTCGGTCATTACCCAGGCCATCAACAACGGCGGCTGCTCCAGTTACACGGCGGGCAGCTTTGGGCAGTGGCTGCCCTTTCAGGGGATGCGCGTCAACGTGCCCTCCAGCTCCTCCCTGCTGGTTACGCAGGGCACCGGCGGCACGCTTGTGCCCGCCACCCAAACCGCCACCACCAACGGGCAGTTCTGGGCCGTGATGACCACCACTACCCGCCCTTTCCGCTCGGCCGGTATCAACGTGCTGGACCCGGCTGAGGCTTCGGCGCCAACAGGCGTGACGACATGGGACGGCAATCCGCAACTGTTGCTGGTGGACTCCGCCACGCTGGGTGGTACCGCGCTGGATGCCTCCGCTGGCACCAAGTACATCGGCAGCGCGGAGCTGGTGGGCATTGTGGATTACCACGTCAGCGCCCAGGGCTACACCGGCTTGCTGCTTGCCTCCAACTCCGTCAGTTCGCTCAGCTCGCAGACCGGCGCCATCCCGGTGGCCGCCAGCGCGCGCCAGAGCACGGATCAGCTGCTCTTTGCCACCCTGGAGTTGAATGGCCTGATCGATGCGGAGACCAACCGCATCACCAAGCTGGCCAACGCCGTAGTCAACTACATGCACTCGCCCGACGTGCTGGCGGTGCAGAACGCCTCGCCGGCGGCTATCAATCTGCTGCTCACCGCCATCACCAGCGCCGGCGGTCCTGGCTACGCTCTTTCCACCGAATCCACTGCGGACGCTAGCGGCATGGTCAATGCCTTCCTGGTGAATGCCAACAAATTCGATGGCACGCCCACCGCCGCGCAGGCGCTGGCCGCGGCCACCTTCAGCAACTCCTCCAGCGCCAGCCGGACGCTCTTTGATCGCTCGCCGCTAG
>CAZYDF010000019.1:0-60266 GCA_964645855.1 uncultured Occallatibacter sp. | reverse complement strand
TACCTACACGCCGTAGGGCGTAATCCGGATTTTTGGCCGCTTATCTCACTGGAGGTGCCATCCCACGCTTTGCTCCGGAGCAGTCCATGGGCCCCTCGGTGTTTCTCCCAGCCCATCGGTAGGTGTCCAGCCCCCTATACTTTATGCAGCTGTTCTGCCAGTTTTCCGACCATGGGAGCAGTGGGAGGCAAGAGAAAAGATGCTGCGAGTAGGGCTTACCGGGGGGCTGGCCAGCGGGAAGAGCACGGTTGCGGCTCTGCTGCGGGAGCTGGGTGCGGATCTGATGGAGGCCGACGAGCTGGGCCGCCAGTTGATGGAGCCGGGGCAGATTGCCTACCAGGGCATTGTGGCGCACTTTGGCGCGGAGGTTGTGCTGCCGGATGGCTTGCTGGACCGGAAGCGGCTGGCGGAGCTGGCCTTTGCTGAGGGCCGTCTGCAGGAGTTGAACGCGATTGTGCATCCGGCCGTGATTCGCGCCCAACAGGAGTGGATGGAGCAGGTCTTCGCGAAGAATCCTCAAGCCATTGCGGTGGTGGAGTCGGCGCTGATCTTTGAGGTGGAGCGGGATGCGCGGGCGCGGGGCGAGCAGGAGGGGATTCTGGCCAACTGGCGGGAGCGCATGGAACGGGTGATTGTGGTGACGGCCCCGGAAGAGATGCGCCTGGCTCGCTATGCGGCACGGGTTTGCCCGTCGGGCGAGGGAGCGGAGGCGGCCCGGGCCGATGCGCGGAGGCGGCTGGCGTACCAGATTCCGGATGCGGAAAAGGCCGCGCTGGCCGATGAAGTGATTGAGAATACGGGAGATTTGGACGAGCTGCGCGACAAGGTAACCGCCGTCTGGCAGCGGTTGAAGCTGGAAAGCAACTCTTGATCCGGCCCTCAAAGAGTGTCGCTCGATCCCACCCATCCTGCACAAAACGCAGGATGGATGGGGCACCCAGCCGTCAGGATTTTTGGGCCGGATCCATGAGTTTCCCGGAACTCGTCTTTAGAATGAGAACAACGGCCGCGCCTTCCCCATGGAACCGGCGCCGGTTTCCGCCGTATCTATCTGCAGGAAGGTAGCCCAAGCGTATGAAGCTTCGCCGAGTTGGACTGATCGTTGTCTTGATTTGCGGATTTGTTTTTCTGGCCGCGCACTTCCCCTGGTCGCACTACTTTCCTGCCGGGTTGTGGGGCCGGGGCTCGGGCTCTCAGCTGGAGTTGACGGAGGCGCACGCCGCGCCCAGTTACGACGCGGAAGAGCTGAACAATATTGCCGTCTACAAGAAGGTTCTGCCCTCGGTGGTGAACATTACCTCCACCACGCTGGTGTTCAACTTCTTTTACGGAACGGTGCCGCAGCAGGGCCAGGGTTCGGGCTTCATTCTGGACAAGACGGGCCATGTGCTGACCAACTATCACGTGGTGGAGGGCGCCAACCGGGGCATCGAGGTGCAGCTCTCCAACAAGCATCGCTACACGGCCAAGGTGGTGGGCACCGATCGCGCACACGATCTGGCGTTGTTGCAGATTGAAGCGCCGAATCTGGAGCCGGTGACGCTGGCGGACTCGACCGACCTGGCAGTGGGACAGAAGGTGTACGCCATTGGCAACCCGTTTGGGCTGGCCGGCACCATGACGCGGGGCATCATCAGCTCCATACGGTCGATCCGCAACAGCGAGGGCGCGCCGATTGAGGACGCCATCCAGACCGACGCCGCCATCAATCCCGGCAACTCCGGTGGGCCGCTGCTGAACTCTCGCGGCGAGGTGATCGGCATCAATACGATGATTGCGTCGAATGGCGCGGATCAGAGCTCGGGCATCGGCTTTGCGATCCCCATCAACACGGCCAAGGCGGTGCTGGCGGATCTGGCCAAGTACGGGCGCGTGAAGCGGCCTTCGCTGGGCATTGTTTCCTACGCCATTGGGCCGGATCTGGCGGAGCAGATGGGGCTGGATGCAGGCTACGGCGTGCTGATCCAGAAGGTGATTCCCGGTGGAGCGGCGGAGCGCGCAGGGCTGCATGGCGGCTCGCGCCAAGCCTATGTGGGCAACACGCCGATCATGCTGGGCGGCGACCTGATTGTGGGCATCGATGGCCAGGAGGTCACCGATCCGCAGGACATCAATGGCATGATGGACAAGCATCAGGCCGGGGACACGATTGCCGTCACTATTCTGCGCGGACACAAGCAGATGACGCTGAAGCTGATTCTGGGTGAGGCGCGCGAGGCCAACTAGGGTCCGCTATCGTATAAGCTCCATCACGCGGCAGTGCGCGTCGGGCGGCTCTGGGTGAAATATTGCACAACGGACCGCGGAATGCGCTCTCTACGTAGTGGCTTTCCGCGGTTGCTTTGTGGGCGGAAGGAAAAGGGCGGAGGTAAAGCTCATCCTCTATTTTGTAGTGTTTGCGGTACCCTTCGACTGCGCTCAGGGCAGGCGCTGAAGTCGTGCCCTCGAAAGAAACTGGGATGCCTATTGGACCGTTCGCCGCGCCCCTACAGGGCGCTATGTCCGTTTTGGAGAGCAAACCCAGGGCTGCGCCTGCGGCTGGCCCTGGGCTACTTGCACTGCGCCCCGCTGGGGCGCTCCACAGTGGCTGCAGCACCCGGAGTTTCATTCATCCGTGGATCGGCGAAAGCCGGTGGAGGACTGCCACAAAGCCGGGTTCAAAATCTGGCTTGCATGGAGTTTTCCCGTAGCTGAAAAGCTGTGCGCTCTCAAAGCCACGCTGCACCTACGGGAGAAACGCTCTAGCCGCCCAAATCGAGCAGGTGGACCTTGCCTACGGGGCGGCCGAGGAAGCGGGAGCCCAGGCGCTCGAATTTTTCAATGGAGTCGGTTGCGTAGAAATGCAGCTCCGGCTGGTGGCCTTCGGCGGCGGGGGCAAAGTGGCAGCCGAACTGCTCCAGAGCGGTTTGGGCGGTGGACTCAGCAGAATCGATGACGCGGACCCCGGCGGAGACAGCCTTCTCAATGAGCGGACGGAGCAGCGGATAGTGGGTGCAGCCGAGTACCAGAGTATCTGGCTTGAGGCCGGCCTCGCGAGCCTGGGCGCGCAGCTCGGAGAGGTACACGTCGATCACCTGGGCGGTGACGGTGTGAGAGGTCCAGCCCTCTTCGACCAGCGGGACCAGCAGCGGGCAGGCCTTTTCCAGCGCGCGCAGGCCGAGCGCCTGGCAGGCAGAGGCGTAGGCGTGGCTGCGCACGGTGGCGTCGGTGGCGATGACCAGCACGTCTCCGGTTTGGGAGGCGGCATGGGCGGCACGCGCACCGGGGTCGATGACGCCCAGCACTGGGACCGATACGGCGTTCTGGATGGCGTCGAGGGCGAGCGCGCTGGCGGTGTTGCAGGCGATGACCAGGAACTGGGCTCCCTGCTCGCGGACCAGGAACTGGGCACTCTCCACGGCGTAGCGGGCGATGGTGCGGCGGGACTTGGAGCCGTAGGGCAGGCGCGCCGTGTCTCCCAGGAAGGCATAACGGGCCTGGGGGATGTGCTCCACCAGAGCGCGGAGGACAGTGAGACCGCCAAAGCCGGAGTCGAAGACTCCGATGGTGGGGGTGGAACTGTTGGCGGGAAGATGAGCGGTAGGCATGAATCGAATCCTAACAGCCTGTGGTGAAAGTGGAAAAGTACGAAAAATAGTCCCTCAGGGGCTAAAGCCCATGTTTATTTTGAGGTACTTAAGGCACGACTAAAGTCGTGCCCTTTCAAAACCAGACTTTCATTACAGGCCGTCAAGGGCGGGTGCCGTCGGTGGGCGCGGTTTGGTCCGCGAGGTAGGTGCGGGCTAGATCGGCGTGGCCTGCCAGAGTGGGCCGGGGCGCGCCATCCACCATGAAGCGGACCTGGGTGACGAAGGGGAGATTGGCGTGGAGCGTGGCGCAGATGGAGAGTACAGTGAGCGACTCGGTGGCCAGGCCGGAGGGATGACCGTTGGCAAAGCCGGAGGTGAGGTTGACGATGGCCAACTGCGGGCCGTTGGGCTGGCCGTTGGAGCCGGAAGCGGCGATGGCCGAAGCGGTGGGAGCAGCGCCGTCCGCGGTTGCAGGGAGCAGGAAGACCTGGGCGATAGAAGCGCCACCGCCGGGTACTGGATGGGGGGCGCTGGGCGCCGCGTAGAGGTCCATGAGCTTGCCGAGAATGGCGCGGGCTCGGGGGCCAGGGCTGGTGGGCAGCGGCAGTACTAGGGGCTCCGCGGTCAGGGTGTTGTCCGCATCCGAGGCCACGTAGAGCGTGGCCTGTTGGGCCGGGGCGACCATGGGGGCGGCAGTGGGCGCGGAATCTTCGCCGGCCAACATGCGCTGGTGGGCCTTGTCGCGCATTTGCCACAGAAAGGCACCCATGGAGACGGAGGCCAAAAGGAGCACGACGAAGAGGATGGTCTGGTAGCGGGGGATCATGGCTGGGGAGCCTCCGAGCGCCAGACCAGTAGCGCGGCCACCACGGCGTTGGCCACCTGGGTCTGGTAGTTTGCATCGCCCAGCGCCTGCTGCTGATTGTGGCTGGAGGTGAGGACGGGCGCAATCTCCACGGCCACGGTGGGGCAAGCCATGCTGTCAATCCCGGGCAGGGCGGTGCGGCCCAGGGTAACCGGCACACTGGCGTGGGTAAGGGCGGAGTTGAGCGTGCCGGCCAGGGCCAGGCTGCGGGTGACAAAGGCGGCCTGGGCGGTCTTCCAGGGCATCATGCGCTCCGGAGAGGTTGGAGCCAGCGAGGAGATGTAGAGGTGCACGCCAGAGCCTACAGCTGAGGCATGGAGGCTGAGACAGGCCTGGGGACGGGCGCGATTGGCAGTTTCAGCGCGGTGGTCGGCGTCAATTGCAGCGTCGGTGTCGCGGGTGGTGACCACCACCATGCCCCGGGCCTGCAGGATGGCACGCAAGCGCTGCGTGAAGGCGAGGGTGAACTGCTTTTCCTGCTGGGTGGGCGGAGGGGCCTGCGCGGGGTTGAGCGGGAGGGTTGCGCCTGCGTCGTCGCCGCCGTGGGCCGCATCCAGGACCACGGTAAAGTGGGCTCCGGGAGCCGGTGGAGCCTGCCCAAAGGCGGAGAGCGGCAAGGCCAGAAAGAGTACGGCCAAGGCTGCGAGCGCGCTCGGCTTGAAGTGGTTCACCAGGATTTGCCGTCGTTGGGCCATCCAAGACAGTCTAAGGGATGGAAGCGGGGCCGCGATTAGGGATTGGGAAAAGGGATGCGGGCCGGTTTCCAGATTGCGCGTCTTCAATGGTTTGCGGACTGGGTGTTGAAGGGAACGGAGGGCCTGGCGGGAAGAGGCGAACTTTGGCGGAACCAATATCCGGCGGCGTGCGTAGAGGTGAACATAAGCAGGAGGAGCATCGGTCATGTTTCATCTTCACCAGATACGGATTGGAAGAATAGCCATGGCTGTTGGCCTGGCGGCAGGATTGGCCACGGCCGCGGTTGCAGCCCATGCCGCAGACGCCACCTTTGACCGCACGCTGAGCGTGAGCGGCAAGGTGGATCTGACCGTGACCACAGGTTCAGGCAGCATTCACATCAAGCGCGGACCGGCCGGGTCCATCCACATCTTTGGGCGGGTGCGGCCGGGCTGGGGACAGAGCGACGCGAGCGCGCAAGAGATCGCCTCGCATCCGCCCATCCAGCAGACGGGCAACATTGTGCGCATCGGCTACCAGCACGACGTCCCGCGAAACATTTCCATTGACTATGAGGTGGAAGCGCCGGAAGGTGCGATGGTGGAGGCGGCCACGGGCTCAGGCGACATTACCGACGACGGCGTGGGCCAGAACACCAAGCTAAGCACCGGGTCGGGAACCATCCATGCCACTGGACTGAAGGGCGAACTGAAGTTGGAGACCGGGTCGGGCAGTATTTATGTGCAGCAGGACGAAGCCGGCGACGTGAAGGCGGAGACCGGATCGGGATCGATCGAACTGCACCACATTCGCGGCGCGCTGAAGGCTGAAACGGGCTCGGGCTCAATCAAGGCGGATGGCATGCCGGTTTCGCCCTGGAAACTGGAGACGGGATCGGGCGGTGTGGAGGTATGGAGCAATGGCACGCCGTTCACGCTGGATGCGGAGACGGGATCGGGTGGCGTCCACAGTGATCGGGAAGTGGTAGGCCAGAACCCTGAGAACCATCACCACCTGAGCGGCAAGGTGGGCGGCGGCGGCGCGCTGGTGAAGATCGAAACCGGGTCGGGCTCGATTCACATCCACTAGGGCATTTTCCGGAATGGTTTGGAGCTGAAGTGCATGGGTATCCCGTGCTTTCCGCGGAAGAGCGCGGAAAGCACGGGGCAGGGAAGTTGATCGGGATTCAGGCGGGTGCATCTTCAAGGAGGGCAGCTTTGCCAACGAGGCAGGGCTGCCCTTTTCTAATCTCTGACCCAGTTTCGCTGGGGGTTGCTTACGTAGAAACGCTGAATCAACCCGCAGTTCGGACACAGGTCCGCGCGGACTTTTTCAGTGCCTGTCAGGGGTCCCCAGGCCTTGTACTGCAATCCGAATTGGCCAGCTTCCACGCCCATGCGGAAACTGATTCCGGTGACGATATTGCCGGAACCGCACTGTGTGCATGGCTTGGGTGGAGGAGCCTGAGCAGTGAATCCGGCTGCATTCTGGTTCATGGCGAATCTCACTTTCCTTTGCGCAGTTCAACGCTAAAGCCACGCTTAGGTAGATGTACAACGAAATCGCCCACGCGGTTCCATCATTTTGCTGTGCAGGTTGATAGACCCGGAAGGCGGGACTATGATTCGTAGGTTCAACAAGGAGGGCTCCACCATGGTGCTTCTCTGTGCGCAGAGTCGAGTACGCAATTGTCGTCCAAAAGTCCAATTCAGTTTCAGTAACGCTCACCGGGTTGGGCTGTTGGTGTTGCTTCCCCTCACGGTATTGGGCGGGATGCTGGCCACGACTCCGCTGCAGGGGCAGAGCGCCTGTGCGCAGCTAGGTGTGGATTGCAGCCACCACGGTGGCAACTCCACGCCGCCGCGGGACACCCAAGCGGATGAGGAGCGCCGTCAGCAGCAGGCCGAGGCCCGCGAGGCGCGCCGGGAGCAGCACGAGCGCGATGCCGCCGCGGCCAAGGTGCGCAAGCAGGCGAGCGATGCCGCCAAAGCGCAGCAAAAGGCCAACAAGGAACAGGCCAAGCGCGACGCGGAAGCTGCCAAGGTGCAGCAAAAACAGGCCGAACGGGATCGCAAGGCCGCGGAAGAGGCCGCGCGCCGGCAGGCACACAACGCCAAGCCTCCGGCAGTTCCAAGCCAGCCGATCCATCAGAACATGCAGAACCCGCAGAACAACCAGCCCTGGGCCAATGGATTCCACGATCCTCAGGTTGCGCCCATGGCGAGGAGGCTGGGAGCGGTGGTGCCTCCGCTGCCGATTCCTGCCCAGGAAGTGAGCATGGACTGGAAGCAGGTGTACCTGAACGACGAGCGGCTGGAGAAGACCGGCGACCTGGTGGTGGCAGGCTGGGAGATGGCGGGGCTCATTGAAGACTCGTCGTTGTTTGTCAAAGGGCTGATGATCGGCGGCAAGGCGCTGATTGGCGATGAGGATGGAGCGTATGTGTTTCTGTGCAAGCGGGACATGATCTATGACGCGGCACTGCACTACCTGAAAGATCCGAAGACGGCGAAGGATTTTGCGCGTCTGGTGGACGACCTGAAGCATGATCGAGCGATTTCATTGGGGACCAATCCGATGATGCTGATTGCGGCCAAGCTGATTGCCGATCCGCACCAGGGCAGCGTGGCGTGGGCCACATGGGATGCGATGAGCAGCCCGGAAGCGCGCTCGGCCGCGTTGCGCAAGGCATCGGTTGAAGCCGCTGCTGACTTGATCAGCGCTGGGGTGGGGCATCAGACCAATGGCTTCTTCAAGGACGTGGAGGCGCGCAAGGCGATGTATGACTCCATCCGGCTGGAGCGCACGGCGGCGCGCAAGATGCTGGCCGAACCGGGGGTGACGGCGGCTCGTGCGGAGGAGTTGCAGGGGGTGATCCACAAGGCCGACGATCTTTCTTCGTGGATCTACAAGACTGATCCGCAGGTGAAGCGCGTGAAGGAAGGCTTTGAGGGGCTGGCGATCGGTAACATGTGTGACAAGTTTACCGATGCAGTTGCAGGTCCTGCGATCAAGGGGCACGAGTACTGAGGCTACAATGTCTGCGACGGCTCATCGAGCTGTCGCAGACCCATCTGAAGGCATCGCCATGAAATTGTTTGTAGGAACGGCACTGCTTGTTGTGGCTACTGCCTGCGCTTGCACAGGCGTGGCGCAGGAAGCGTCCGCGGCGAACCAGACCAACGCGCTGGTGGACGCAGCCCGCAGTGGCAACGGCGCCGTGCTCCGCATGCTGGTTGCCGACCGGGTTCCGCTGGACGCTCAGCGTGCGCGCGACGGGCAGACGGCGGTGCTTGCCGCCATTCAAGCGGACCAGACTGAAGCTATGCGCTTCCTGCTGGAGCAGGGAGCCAGGGCCGATGTGCCCAATCGCGAAGGCGTACTTCCGCTGGTTGCAGCTATTGAGCAAGGCAATCGAGCGGCGATTTTGGTGTTGGCGCAGAAGGGCGCGGACGTGGAGCTTCGCATGGGTAGCGGAGAACCGCCGCTGGTTTATGCCGCGTTGCGCAATAAGCCTGCATCAATTACCGCGCTGTTGCTGGTGGGGGCAAATCCGGAGGCGATGGACGATGCCGGGCGCACCGCATTGCTGGCTGCGGCTTGCACGCCGCCTGTCGATGCCAAGGGCGGCGAGCAAAAGGCCGATGCGATTCAGATTCTGCTCGACTGGAATGCGCGCATGGATGCGAAGGCTGCGAACGGAGACACCGTGCAGACCTGCGCGGCGCGCAACCAGCCAGCCTCAGCAGCAGAACAGATGGACGCCGCGGCAGCGGAGCGGGCCGCGCTGGCCAAGGCCGAAGAGAAGGCCAAGCTGACCAAAGCTGGAGTTGGAGCCGCGGACCTGCGCTTCAATCTGCTGCTGAATGCTTTTGGGAAAAACCAGGACGACGACTATGTGCGGGGCCTGATCTTTGCGGCGGCTGAAGCGTTGCCCAAACCGCGCGCGATTCCAGCGGAGGCGCAGCGGGTCCACGAGGCGGCGATGACGGCTCTGGCCAGCGCCGATGAGCATGACCAGATTGAGCGGCCCATTGCGGAGCTGCGTCGTGCGGTGGAGATGGCTCCGTGGTGGCGCGAGGCATATCGCGATCTGGCGCTGGCGCTCGAAAAGAACGGGCAGTATGAGTGGGCTACCGAGCAGATGGATCTCTATCTGCGCAGCCGACCACGTGGCGAGGATAGAAACACCGCGCTGGCGCAGATGATCCGGATCGAACTGGAAGCGGATGTGATCCGCCGCTCGCTGAAGTAGCTGCTGGTGCTACGGCCGTTGTTTTGAGATTCTTCTTCCAAATGTACGAAGGCCCCGCGCAAACGGAGCCTTTTCTTTTTGAACGAGCGAGGATCAGGCCTTCAGTTTCAGGTCGGCAAAGACGAAGCCGTCACGGTCTACGACTTCACCTACTTCGAGATCGAGGGGAGTGTGGAAGATGGGACCGGCGAAGGCGCAGCTGTGGAACTCGCCGCGTTCGGCGCAAGGGTCGGCGGTTGAGGGCAACTCGTCGAGCAGGGCGAGATCGAACTCGCGGCCAGCAAGTGCTGCGGGAACTTGTCGCGAGTCGACGCAGGAGATGCGAGCACGAAGGCCTGCGGCGATCATGGTGCGCGCGAGTTCGCTGGTGGGAATGCCCCACAAGGGAAAGAGCGGCTCAAGACCGGTGTCCTTCAGGCGGTCCACGCGGTAGGCGCGGACGTCTTCCAGAAACAGGTCGCCAAAGGCGATGGCCTGGATGCCATCGGAAACAGCCTGGCGGCAGGCCTCGGCCATGCGCTGCTCGTAGATCTCATTGGTGCAGGGCCAGGGCAGGGGGATGACGATGAGAGGCAATCCGACAGCGCCAGCCTGCGCTTCCAGGACTTCGCGGCGGACGCCGTGCATGGCCACGCGGTCAAAGTGCTCGTTGACAGTGGTGAGCAGGCCGCAGACTTGAAGCGTGGGGTCCTGGCGCAGGACATGGAGAGCCCAGGCGCTGTCTTTGCCACTGCTCCAGGAGAGAAGAACTCGCTTCATGGGCTTCATGGATTGTTGATAACTGGTGGGAAGAGTGAGTGAGATAAGGCCCCGCAAAAGCGGGGCCTTGCTGTTGTTGGTGATTGTGGGAGGAAGACTATTCGAGGGTTATGTCGGCGGAGAGTGGGGTGTTCTCGCTGGAGTCGCCGACGCGCACTACGAACTTGCCGGAATCGATGGTCCAGCCCTTCTTCGCTTCGCTCCAGTAGCTGAAGGCGCGGGCATCGAGTTGGAGGCTTATGTGTTTGGTTTCGCCCGCAGCCAGATTGACCTTGGCAAAGCCCTTGAGCTCGCGCTCGGGACGGTCGGCCTTGGTGGAGGGATCGCAGACGTAGAGTTGGGCCACTTCAGCGCCGGCTACCTGGCCTGAGTTGGTGAGGTCGAAGCTGACCTCAACCTGGCTGCCCGCCTTGGCCTTGGGAGCTACCTTGAGGTTGGCGAAGTTGAAGGTGGTGTAGCTGAGGCCGAAGCCGAAGGGGTAGAGCGGATGCTTGCCGGCGGTGGTCCAGTAGCGATAACCGACCATGAGCTTGTCGCCGTAGTGGGTGTGCTCGGTGGTCAGATCGACCGGCTTCTTGCCGTACTCCTCAACGTGGAGCTTGGTTTCAGTGCCGGGCTTGCCGTAGTACCAAGCGGCCGCGGGACTGTCCTCCCAAGCGCGCTCGATGGAGACAGGGAGTTTGCCCTCGGGGTTATGCAGGCCGAAGAGAATCTTAGCCAGAGCCTCGCCGCCTTCCTGGCCGGGATAGTAGAGGTGGAGGAGAGCAGGAGCCTGGCTGAGCCAGCGGCGCATGTCGGCCGCGCCGCCGCCGGTGAGGGTGACGATGGTGTGGGGATTGGCGGCGAGAACGGCCTCAACCAGTGCGTCCTGGCCCCAGGGCAGAGTGAAGGTGCGGTCGTGGCCCTCGCCCTCGGAGTGGGTATCAAAGCCCACGGAGAGGACGACGACGTCGGCCAGCTTGGCATACTGCGTGACTTCTTCCGCGATCATCTCTGCCTCGTAGACCAGACCGAGGCCGAAGCGTGAACCGGCAGCGCGGGGGATGTAATCAGCCTCAACAGTGACGGCCTGGCCTGCGGCTAGCTCGATGGTGGTGTAACGTGGCACCTGGCCTTCCGCATGGACCTGCTTGAGCCGTTCCTTGCCATCGATGCGGATGGTAAAGGCATCCGCACCGGAGGCGGCGGCGAGGAGGAGATACTTTCCAGCTTTGGTGGCCTTGTAGGCGGCGGTGTAGCGGAGGGAGCGCTGGTTGGGGGCCTCGGGCTCCCACTGGTTGGGCTTGAAGTCGGCGATGTTGCGGCGGGTGCCTGTGACGGGCGTGCCGGTGAAGTCGCGGCTGGGATAGGTGGCCACCTTGATCTCACCCTGCCAGTGGGTGCGATGGAAGACATCGTTCATCTCCGGCAGACCGCGGGCGTAGAGGACGTGCACGTCAGGGCCGACGAGGTTAGCGATGCCGGTGAGGATGGAGGTGGACTGGAAGGGCGCGGCCTCTGACGAGCCGCCGCCGCCGGGGATGGCCGGGAAAGCGTCAGGGCCGATGACGGCGATGGTCTTGATTTTGGCAACGTTGAGGGGCAGAATACCGCCCTCGTTCTTGAGCAGGGTGATGCTTTCAAGCGCGCCCTTGAGGGCTACGGCGCGCGCTGCAACCGAGTAGGTGGAGACGGTGGGGTCAAACTGCGGACGGTCGGTGAAGCCGTAGCGGAGTTCGGTGCGCAGGAGGCGCAGGACCTTGTCGTCGATGGTGGATTCCTTGACCTTGCCGGCCTTGATGGCGGGGATCAGGGTTTCGGCGTTCATGAACTTGGGGCTGGGCATCTCCAGATCTAGGCCGTTGTTGGCGGCTTCAACGCCGTCGTAGGTGGCATCCCAATCGGACATGAGCACGCCCTGGAAGCCCCACTCACCTTTAAGTACCTGGAGGTTGAGGAAGGGGTTCTGGGTGGCGTGGACGTTGTTGATCAGGTTGTAGGAGTTCATGACCGCGTCCACGTTGCCTTTGGTGACGGCGGCTTCAAAGGCGGGCAGATAGAGTTCGCGCATGGTGCGCTCATCAACGTCGGCGCTGGCGTTGTGGCGATTGAACTCCTGATTGTTGAGCGCATAGTGCTTGACGGTGGCGATGACGCCGGTGGACTGCACACCCTCAATCCACGGGACGACGAGGGTGGCGTTGAGGAAGGGATCTTCAGAGAGGTACTCGAAGTTGCGACCGCCGACCGAGGCGCGGGCGATGTTGACGCCGGGACCGAGCAGGAAGTTGACGCCGCGGGCACGGGAATCGTGTCCAAGGCTAACGCCAAGCTCGCGGGCAAACTGCGGGTCCCAGGTGGCGGCCAGAGCTACGCCACCAGCATAGGCGTTGGTGGGACCCCAGGTGCGCACGCCGACCGAGGCATCGGACATTTTGAAGCGGGGCAGGTTGATGGAGGGGACAGCGTTGGTGAACATGCTGTCCACGCCGCCTATGAGCTTGATCTTCTCTTCCAGACTGAGCTTGGAGAGCATCTCGCGGGCCTTGGTTTCGATGGCGGGCGAGTCGGGTTGGGGGGCCTGCGCCTGGGCGATTCCGGGCACAAAAGCCAGCACGGCGGCAAGAACGAAGGCAGAAAGAGAAACAGGGCGGTGCAGATTTAGTTTTTTCATACGCCGCAAGGTTAGCGCAGGGTACGCCGGACTGTACAGCTTGGCTAAATCGTTTGTCTGTGGAGAGATAGAGCGTTGGAGTTGAAGAATCATTTACTTACGCTCGAAGAATTTTGTGAAAGAGGCGGTTTGGAGGGGGCCTTTAGACGAACCGTTGTCTGGTCACCTGCCTTCGGCTCTTTGGTGGAGAGATGAAGGGAGAGCGCACAGCGCTCTTTCAGGGCGCGGCTACGCGAGTTGGCAGCCTTCCCAGAATGGATGTGGCACCCGGCGCTCGCTTGATACATACGATCTTCACAATCTCCGAATTAGAACGGCATTTGTTCAGTCAATAGTAGTCAACTCTGTCAATCAATGGACGACCGCGCCAATCGGTATTAGGCTCGTCTAGATAGAAGGATCCGTAGGTTTCGAATTGTTCCACATGGAAGCCAAGAAAATCCGAAACCGGCTTCTTGAAGCTTTCGATCGAAGTGATAAGCCGGTCTGAAACTTCGCCCATTGCGACAGAGAATTTTGTTTCTACATTCTCCAGTAGATTCAGGTGCCTTGTCCGTGCGGAAGGATGACTCTTCGCTTTTCCGGGCGGTCGGGGGCTGATAACATCTTGAGCGTATTGGAAAATTTCGAGTGCCCCAAGCCAAATAAGTGCTGCATTCAGCATGGTTGCACGTGTTGTGTGATCCATCATTGGCCGCATGATCGCCGTAAGGTCCGCACTTAACTCTTCCTGCTCCGAAGTACTGTACATCGGCAATTGATTTACAGAGCGCTTCTCACCTTCTTCGCCGCTCTCTGGAGCGTCGTGGAGCCGTTCATCTGACAGATGCCCAAGCAAGTGATGCGCGAATTCATGACCTGCGATGAATTCAAGCTGCACAGGAATGGGGCGCCTAATTTCCTTTAGGATAGATGGCGGAATCTTTCCACGTGGGTCCGCATCAAAATCGAACGACTCGTGCTCGAACATGACACGGAGTGCAATTAGAAGAGCTCTGAATCGAATGTGAGGTGGGACTTCGTCTTTAAAGCCTAGCAGCGCGAGATGGCTAAATTGCAAGAAATAGTTCAGCGCTTGGCTTATAGTTACAATCCTTCCAAACGGGCTGTTGAAGATTTGTCCGTTAGCCTCCTGAGTGAAGATGTTGCCGTACGTAACTTCCGAAAGCGACTCTCGGTCTGCCTTGGAGAGACTCATTCGATAGTTGCGGTAATGCTTTGTGTCAAAAGTCTTTTCGAGAGAGTAATTCCTTTCATCTTTTAGCCAGATCCTCCTGTAAAACCTGAATATGCGCATATGATCTACGATGTAATCTGCGCGCATCTTTAGGAGGTAATCCATTGCTGTCTTTGGGGCGAAAATACGCTGGATTTCACTCTCCGTACATATAGGCCTGTAGAACATCTTCTGATCTGCGATACTCAGCTTCTGTGTCGCTTGGGCCACTTTCTCTCCTTGCAGCATGTTAAGTCGATCTCAGGCTAGGCTTCAATCAGCCTCAGGTAAAGCTGTCAAATCAATTGGCTCCCAATCATTGTTGCTATTTCAGCCAATTTTGCGATTGAATTCTTCGCACTAGCGAGCCCCGAACTCCAACTGCGGATCGGAGGAGCTGGGTGGAGGATTCTTCTCGGCCCAGTGGGCGGGCTTTTCCGCCATGGTGAGAACCAGGCGGCCGCCGGAGACGATCTCCTGGTGGCGGAGCCAGGCGCGATCGAGGGGCTTGCCGTTGAGCGTGGCGGCGATGACGTAGATGGCCGTGTCCGATAGACCGCGAGCTTCGATGGTGAAGGTTTTGCCCTCGGCCAGGTGGAGCGTGGTCTTGGTGTAGGCCGGGCTGCAGATCAGATAGACGTCCTGGCCGGCGTTGGGGTAGAAGCCCATGCGGCCAAAGGCGTACCAGCTGGACATGGCGCCGGAGTCGTCGTTGCCGGGGAGGCCCTTCGGGCCGGAGTGGTAGCTTTTGGCTATAATCTGGCGGACGCGCTCGGCGGTTTTGTCAGGGCGGCCGGCCCAGATGTAGAGGTAGGGTGCGAGGAAGCCGGGCTCGTTGCCGACGTCGTAGCGGAAGGGCACGTCAAAGAAGGCGTCGAGGCGGCGGACAAAGGTTGCAGGGCCGCCCGATTGCTGGATGAGACCGGCTACATCCTGGGGGACGAAGGTGGAGTAGGTCCAGGAGTTGCCCTCGTAGAAGGTTGTTCCGCCCCAGGTGCAGAAGTCCATGGCGGTGAAGGACGTGAGCCAGCTGCCGTCGCGATGGCGGGAGCGGATGAAGCCGGAGAAGCCGCCGTCGGAGAAGTCCTTATCCCACAGGTTGCGCCAGTTGCCGGACCGAGCGAGGTATTTTTTGTAGAGATCCGGCCTGCCGAGAGCGCGGGCGAGGAGGGCGACCTCATAGTCGTCGGCCGCATACTCCATGTGGACCGAGGCAGGGCGGTCTGAGCCTTCGAGGGAGACGTAGCCGAGAGTCTTCCAGTCGTCGAGGCCGCCACGGCCCTCTTTGAAGTGATCGGCGGGGGCGTCTTCGGCGTCGTGGATCTCAGCTGCTAACGCGGCTTGCCAGTCGATGCCCTTGAGACCTTTCAGGTAGGCGTCGGTGAGGAGGAACTCGGCGTTGGAGCCTCCTTGTGTCCGGCCGTTGAAGTTGCCGGCGCGGGCGTCGGGCAGGTAGCCGTCGTGGCGATAGATATCGATGAGGGAGCGGACGATGGCGGTCTGGCGCTCCGGGGCGATGAGGGTGAGCAGGGGCGAGGAGGAGCGGAAGGTGTCCCAGATGGCGTAGAAGTCGTCATAGGAGGGCTCGGCGGACTGCCACAGCGGGTTTTCGCCGGTGCGGTCCACGGGCATTAGCATGGCGTGATAAAGCGCGGTATAGAAGATTTTTTTCTGTTCTTCGGAATTTTCCGAAATCTCGATTTTGCCGAGGGCCTGATCCCAGGCGGCCTGGTTTTGCGCACGGACGGCGGCAAAGTCGAAGCCGGGAATCTCAGCGGCGAGGGATTTGCGGGCCTGCTCGATGCTGATGAAGGAGATGGCGATCTTCATCTGGACTGGATGGGCCGGGCCGGAGCCGAAGCTCATCCAGGCGCCGACCGGCTGGTTGGGGCCGCCCTCGGCCTTCGAGCCACCCTGCTCGCGCTTGAAGCCGGTCCAGACGCTGGAGTTCTGGGCGGGGGTGTCGAGCGAGGCCGCAAAGTAAACCGTGTAAGGGGTGGTTTGCTTGTTCCAGCCTCCCTTGACGGTGGTGGAGCCGGCCAGTTCGGTGGGGGAAAGCACCTGGACCGTGGAGGCGACGAGGGATTGGGTTTCGCCGGTGCGGAAGCCGGAGCGGAGCAGGGCAGAGACGTTGACGATGAGGTTGGCCTGCTGGCCGGCTGGATAGGAGAAGCGATAGAGGGCGGAACGGCAGGCGGCGGTGATCTCCACGCCCACATGCCAGCGCTCGAGGGTGACGGCGTAGAGGCCGGCGGCGGCGCGCTCGCCGGCGCGCTCACTGGCGACGTCAAAGGGTGCGGCGGGGCCGGTGGTGGGTTGGATCAAAATATTGCCGTACTTGGCTCCGCCACCGGTGCCGCTGACGTGGGTTTGGGAGAAGCCGCGGATGGGGCCTTGATCATTCCATCCGGCGTTGTAATCGCGCTCGCCGAAGGTCATGTCAGGGCCGGGTTTGATCATGCCAAAGGGCACGACGGGGCCTGGAAAGACATTGCCTCCGCCGGCCACGCCGAGCATGGGATCGACAAAACGGGAGACTCCGGTTTGGGCACATAAAGAGGCAGCGGCCAGTAGTCCAAGCCAAAAAACAGCAATCCTGCGCTTCAGCGGCATAAGTTCCTTTCATCGGACGCACAAGAATCCTGGTCCAGGCACCCAATCAGACATTTTCTTCGATCACGGTGCAGGAAGCCAGCGGGAGCGGAAAGATCTTGCGAGAATTCTTCTAACTAACAAAATTTGTGCGAGATGCAGGATTTCTCCGTTCGGTTCTGGGGGGTCCATGGGGATTCCTCTCCTGGTTGCTGGAGGCTTTGGCCCACATCGTGTGACAAGAGTCACAGGTCGGGGTGGTTGATGTCACTGCCATGTGGGTTGATGCGGCGCAGACTCTGAATCCTATAGAAAAGTGTTCTGCGGGCTTCCCTGGCGTACGACGGCTCTTGCAGGGTGCAGTGGAGGATTCATGAGTTTCGCAACCGGCTTGAAGACGATTGTGGTGGCTACGGACCTGCACGGCCAATCAGAAGCGGCCCTGGAGTACGCGCGGAAGATTGCGACCCACTACGGGGCGCGGATTGTTCTGGCGCACGGCACCGATCCGATGGAGTACGCGGCGGTGGGCGGGGTTCCAGAGTCGGTGTTGGTGGCCCTGCCGGACGAAGCCCGGACGGCGCTGGAGCAGATGGCGGGGGCGCTGATACGGGAGGGGATTCACAGCCACTCGGAGATTCGCCAGGGTGCGGTGGCGCAGATGCTGGTGGACGTGGCGCGGCAGTACGAGGCGGGGCTGATTGTGATTGGCACCAAAGGCCACGAGGGCGCGGGGCCGGTGGTGGTGGGCGCGATTGCGGAACAGCTGGTGCGGCTGGCTGCGTGTCCGGTGATGGCGGTGGCGGCGGACTGGAATGCAGGCCCGTTCCGTCCCACGCCGGGTGGGCCGGTGATGCTGGCGATGGAGCACAACGAGTCGACTGCCGAGGCGGTGGCCGATGCTCAGTCTCTGGCGCGCACGTTCAAGCGGCCGCTGTTTCTGGTTCATGCTGCCGCGGAAGGGGAGCTGAACCCCTGCGCGACTACGGCAGAGGAGTACGGGATTGAAGATACTGACGATTTGACGGTTCATTGCATTGCGCGGAAGGGTGCGCCTTCCGAGGCCATTGCGGAAGCCGTAGCCCAGTATCACCCCTGCATTCTTGTGGCGGGGGTGAAGCGGGCCAGCGAAACGCCTGGACCGCACGGCACCGTCTTCCAACTGCTGGCCAGCTCGCGGGTCCCTGTTCTGTGCGTACCGCCGGGGCTTGCGGCAGAGGTTTAGGAGCGGCCGAGCTCCTGAACCGATTGCGCATTGCCGAGGCAGCGCGTTGGACGCGGCCCGGTCTGTAACACCCTGGAATGCCACAGGCGAGGAGAAGCTCGCAGAGGTTCAAGCGGCAGCAGGAGTGGTTGCATTCTTCTTCCTTTTTCTATTCGTCTTCCAGAGGCTGCCCGCAAGGAGGCGAGGATCCGATGATCAAGCGGAATCGGCCGGAGCTTTCCGGCGCACCGGCGGCAAGCGGTAAACCGGCCCGCAGGCCCGCCCCGCGTGGGTTGTGCCGCAGGACCGGCAAGCGTCTGGAGCGAAAGGGAGCCCACGTGACGGAGTTCGAAGCAAGATCCGAGCGTCTGGAAGCGGTAGCTGCCCATCCGTTGGCAGAGCTGCTGGAGTGCCCTCCTGAGGCCGGGAACCTGCTGAATGGGGCCGCACAGTGCATTGAGTTTGATGCCGGGGAATCGGTTTTTGAGCAACAGGAGGCCTGCCGCGGCCTGTATGTGGTGGTGAGCGGGAGCTTTTTACGCAAGACGGAGCGTTTACAGACGCGTGTGAGCCTGGGTCCGGCCCGTCCGGGGGACCTGGTGGAGCTGGCGGCGGCGCTTGGCGATGGTCGCCACACCTATTCGCTCACGGCGCAAACCTCTGGGTCCATGCTGCTTTTGCCCATTGAGGGGCTGCAGGAGACCTTCAGTTCCTACCCCCCGCTCCGGATGCGTTTGCTGGAAGAACTGGCGCGCGAGGTGTCGCGCGCCTATCTGGTTAGAAGTTTGAGTCGGATCGCGCAAACCCGCCACCCGGTCGGTGCCTCCAGCCGGGGCTAGACAATTCGTTTTACCTTCCGGTTTCTCCCCCGGGGCGGCTATTATGGCCGTCTCCCGAGACCGAAGGAAATTCCATGCCTTGACAGTCCGGATTGTGCGCTATACTTCAAATTGACCAGTAGACCCCAACATGGCCACAGTCCACTCTCATCACCCCCCGGAAGATTGCCTGAATTGCGAGCATCGCCATCTGCGCATGTTCTGCAATCTCACGCCCGATGCCCTGCGCGATTACGACCAGATTGGCATCATGATGAGCCATGCGCGCGGAGCCAAACTCTTTTCAGAAGGCGACCCGGCACGAAACGTTTTTGTCATTTGCTACGGCCAAGTCAAGATCTCATCCACCTCCCGCGACGGCAAGACCATGATTTTGAAGATTGCAGGACCTGGCGATGTGATGGGACTTTCAGCCGTACTGGCCAACGTTCCGCACGAGGTTACCGCAGAAGCCATAGAGCCCTGCCAGGTGAAAACGGTGCGCAAACAGGAGTTTGTGGATTTTCTGTCGCGCCACGGGATTGCCTCGATGCACGCCGCGCAGTCTCTCTCAGGTGAATACTTGACGGTGTTCCACGACGCCAAGCGGTTGGCGTTGTCAGGCTCGGCAGCCGGCCGTTTGGCCCGTCTGCTGCTTGACTGGGGACGCACATCCACCAACAGCAAGCCGGAGTTGCGTTTTACCATGGCGCTGACGCATGAGGAGATTGCCAATATGGCAGGAACCTCGCGCGAAACGGTTACGCGGCTCTTGAACCAGTTCCGCCGTGACCAATGGATCACGATCAAGGGCACTAGTCTAACGATTGTCCGGCCGGAACAGCTAGAACGTCTTACCGCCTAAAGCAGCTCCCCAAACATCCGAACCCGAGTCCCCGCTCGCGGTTCGGATCTAGATACTTCCAGCTACTGTGCGCTCCTGGCGTCCGTACACCCCATCGACAGGCCCCCGTCACATGCTTTGCGATAGTATTCACGCGCCAGGTATGGGTTGGGGCTCACCCCTCTCCCAAATTTGTAAATATCCCCCAGCAAATCGCATGCCCTCATACTGTTCCCGCGGCACGACTGTTCCAGAAGGCCACGCGCGTCAGCATAAGAGCCCTGATTGTAAAGTATTTGGGCTTGCCTATACTGCAATTCCGCAACCACATCAGCCTGCGGCTGAGCCTGTTGCTGGCGGGCAGCGGCTTGCTGCTGTTCTTCTTGCTGACGTTGCGCGGCCCCCGCCTCGCGTTGTTCCCCGAGTTCGATGTGCACAACCGCCTGCCGGTCAGCGTCCAGATTCACATCCTTTTGAACATGCTTTGAACCACCCAGCGCTGTAGCATCTATAAAATGCGCTCCCGGCTGCAGGTGCACCCTGGCCGAGCCTCCTGCCTGGATGCTGCCCTTCAGATCGCCATCCATAGACCAACTGCATGCCAAGTCACAGGTAACAACTAGTGTTGAACTGGCAGTAGCCTGCGTAGGCTTTTGCTGAGTGGCGCGATGAACTGAAATATGCGGTTGGATCACTGGTGGTCCATCGCTGCTGCTTTGGGCAAGCGCTGGAATCAACGAAAAAAGCAAACAAACGGCTGGCAGAAAGTAGGGCTTCCAGAGCATCACGTAGATCTTTCACGCTCCTCGACCGGATAGCGAAGGGGGCTTTCAATAGATTGGAATGTACGCAGACATGGTAGCGCGGTAGCACCCCAGTCACAAGCAGGTTCGCCCGTCTTCGTCCGCCAGACCCCGTCCTTGCCGATCGTCTATCCCCGCCCAGCCGCGGCGGCCGGCACCGGCTCGTCTTCGGTGATGGCGCATGCGCTGCGCAGAATCATCACCGGGCACCGGGCATGTGCCAGGACCTGAAGAATGGCGTGCTCGCGGGTGAGGTTATCGAAGGCACTCTGGCCTGCGATTCCGAGCACGATCAGGCTGGCCTGGCATTCGGCCGCCGTGGCCAAAATCTCAATCAAGCGGTTGCCGTGGACGACGCGAGGTTCAATGTGGATGGACCGGGCGGCCGGGGTATCGCGGCTGAGGCGGTCAAGCTCTTCCATGGTCTCAGAATCGAGGGCGACGCGCTGGCCCTTGCGCCGCATTTCCTCGATGTCTGGCAGGACATGGAGGAGGACCAGACGGCCTCTTCGCCGGGCGGCCATCTGGCAGGCAAGCACTGCGCCCGGGCGGGAGGTCTCTCGGAGAGTGGTGGCATGCAGGACGACGGGTGGTCTATCTCCTGCTTCCTCCTGAAGATGGGCCTCTGGACCCACGGTAATGACCGGGATATTGACCGAGCGCAGTACTTGTTCAGCCACGGAACCCAACTGCAGCGTGCGCTTCTTGCTCAGGTTCCGGGTACCAATCAGAATTCTGTCCGCCACAAACAGTCGTACAACATCGGCGATCTGCTGGGCGGGATCGCCTTCGCGAAGTATTGCCGTGCACTCCAGATGGCGCCGCGCGGCGGCCTCGCACCATGGTTTGAGGGTTCGCTCCGCAAGCCGGATCGCCTCTTCAGAGTCGTTGGTGGGTTGGCTCGGGGCGTGGTTCAGTGCTCCGGCGTCGGCTGCAAGCACATGGAGAAGAATCAGATGCGCGCCGCTTTCGGCAGCCTGCTCGAGCGCGTGGGGCATGAGCCGGTCAAGGTCGCTAAGGTCGGTAGGGACCAGAATGACTGCGGGATCGGACCATCTAGCGAGCATGGATTCCGGCATGGACAAGCCTCGAGTGAGCATCCCCAGTGTGCCAGGAACGTAGTTTTGATCGTGCTCAACGCTGGCAAGAGTTACCGGGGAACCGCCACAGGCCAGTAGGTTGCCACCAAGTGGGAAGCGTGGATGTGCCGATGAGCACTCCATATCGTGATTTACATCACAAGGTGGAGTCTTTCAAGGCATTTCGAAGATAAGAGATTCCTAATGACGTTAGAAACCCCAAATACTACCGCCTGATTCTCAGGGATTGTTAACACAATCTCAAAAGTGCCGATAAGCAGAATGTAACCTGGTGCCGTTAGGCCGGGGATGGAGACGCCCATGCACGCCCAAATTGACGAAGCATCCGTAATCAAAGCCAATGCGTTGTTCTGGGAACAGATGCTCGCCATGCATTTTGACCATCTCCCCGTGGCGCAGGAGTTTTGCGTGGAGGCGGGCCATCTTTGTGCCAGCGTGAACCTTAGCGGTGTATGGACGGGGCGGATCGAGGTCAGGCTGTCCGACAAGCTGGCCGTGGCGGCTACGGCGGCCATGCTGATGCAGCCGCCCGAGGACGTTGTGGAGGCTGACGCTTTGGATGCAACCAAAGAAATTGCCAATATGATTGCCGGGACGATCAAGAGCGCACTGCCGCGCCCCTGTGAGATGACCGTCCCAGAATCCACCGTGGAACGGGCAAGTTACTGCGGCCAGAAGCAGACGGTCGATTCGCTTTCGGTTGCATTTCGCCATCCTGACGGGGATTTGATGGTCAGGGTACTGGAACAGTCCTTCCTCTCATAGCCAACCCCTTGGCCCCCCATGGGGGCAGCCACCCGGAGCCCATGCACGCTGGGCTCCGGGTTTCTTTTTGGCTCCAGCGGACGAGCTTCGCGGCATTGCAGGTTGGAAGGCTCGTGAAAAGCAAGCGCAGATCCTTTGACTCACCATCTTCAGGCTCTGCACCAAAAAGCCAAGATCGCTCTTTGGGGAACCGAGAGAACGTCTAGTGCCCCGTTCGCAAGGATGACGGTCGGTGTTGATTCCTCGCGAGTTGGCGAGATGGCAAGTTGGCAGGGATTGATGGGGGCTCTCAAATTGAGGGCAGGATCGATAACGACCTAAAAAGGGACTCTAGTTGAGCCAGCGGAGGCCGTCGGGACGGGGCGGGGGAACGGGCAGGACGATGAAGCCCTCGCGCCAGTGGCCGTGCTCGCGGCGGGGTGGTGCGCCCACGATCTTCAAAGCTGAATTGTTGCGTTCTTCGAGCGCCAGACCGGGCAGTCCGCCGACGATGGCCTGCAGCTGGTCGTGGTTGGGCGGCCGGTTGGTGGTGAAGGGCACGACGCGGCGCAACTCGGCGTAGGCCCGGGCCAGATCGCTGACATGGGCGCGACGTTTGGAAGGCAGAGGGGTGATGCCCATCGACTTCCAAGCGGCGTGGGGATAGCTTTCCACCAGTATCCTCTGCTCAGGCTCGATCACCTGGGTACGAGCCTCCAGGCGGCGCCAACCGCGGCGAGCCAGGGCGTCATACACATCGATGCAGAACTCGGAGAAGGTGCGATAGGTGGCCGGCTTCACCATGCCAGGAAGGCCGGTTTTGGAGACCGTATTGAGTGCGCGCTCACTGAGCCGGGCGAATTCGAGGCCATTTTCTTCCGATTTCCAAGCTTGCGGTCCGTCGAGCATAAGGATACGGATGTTGTTGACGACACAGAGGCGGTTGAGCCGTCCAGCGAGGATTTCAGCGTCCACCGGGCCCTCGGCCAGCCCATCGGCTGAGGAGGGAATGATTTTGCACACGATGGGCTGGGGGACTGGCATTCCGTGGTGCCCTGGAGGGATCTGCACAGGGGCGCGATCCAGCATCACGATTCCGAGATCGGACCAGCGGCGGCAAGCGAGATCGACAGTGAGTACGGGCACGTCTCAAGCATACGAAGCTGGCCGAGAAAGGAAAGGGGGACCTGTAGTGCGGTTCCAGTTCGAAACCGGATTTGGGACGGGCGATGCGTGGCTCCCGAATTGGAATCGGGAAAAGATGCTGACGGTGGGCGACGGGATGCTAAACGCGGGGCGAGGGAAGTAAGGCGACGAATCGAAGGGCATTACAGGAAGCAGACAGGGGTGTGGTGGGTCAGAAACCATCGGAAGAGCAACCGCAGATTCTTCGACCCGTCACCCCCTGGCTCTGCCCCAAAGAGCCAAGATCGCTCTTTGGGGACCCCGAGAACGTTTGGGGCTCCGTTCGCGTAAGGATGACAGGCACCTGCGGTGCGGCAGGCGTTGCATGCGGCGGTGGTTCTGCTGCGTGCATTTGACTCAGGACACCCTAGATCCCACCCTCGATGAGTGCATTGGTATCCCACCCTTTTCGCGATGAAGCTTGCGAAAAGGATGTGGCACGGAGCATCTGTTGGGGGGATGAAAAAGAGGCTGGGGAGTGATGGGAGTTGCGCGGGTGGAGCCGGGGAGGTGAGGCGGAGTTGAAAAGGAGCGCTGTCAAAGCGGCGCCGCGGGGGGTGATCTGTAGGTCGTTGATAAATAGCAGTGTTGCAATTTTCCGTAGGTTGCAGTGAATTCATGAGATGTGGGCTAAGCTTAGGGCATTCGGTGAGGAGTGGAACCAAGACGGGAAGACCGGTGTGGTTTTCTCAATTCTCTTTACGGGCCATTTCCGCGGATTCGCGGATGCGGGAGAGGAAGATGGACGGCTGAGCCAGAGAGCGGGGCGTACGAACTGGAGCAACGGGATCGCGGTGCGGGGGGCGAGCGGTGCCGGGCCGGGGAGAGTATGTAGATGCGGCTACGAAGGGCTGGACGCTCAAAGGGGCAGGGGCCAACAGGGGTGAGGAGGTTGCCCTCGTTTTTCGTTTCTGCGGAATTTGCGAGTCCCGCGGAGCGATGGCCGGGATGGGCGGACAAATGGCCGAACAGAAGAAACGGGCAAGTGTGAGGACGGCGGGAAAGAAAGCAGTACGGAAACCAACAATATCAGCCCCGGAGCAGAACCAGGCGCTGGAGGCGGAGAAGATGGCTAAGGCTATCGAGGAGCAAGCCGAGGCGAGTATCGATACATTTCGGAGCGCAGCGCAGGATGAGTTACGCAAGAGCGGGCAAGAGATAGCTCAGAAACTTCGGGAGAAGTCGGTACAAGGCGACACGAAGTCAACGAAGCTACTGATTGAGCTGGCGACCAAGCCGAGCGCAAAGAAGGTGGCCAAGGCGGAAAGCGTGGCGTTGAAGATTGCGGCAGATCCGGAGTGGAACGGGAAGGCGAAGAAGAAAGCCAACGCGGTGACTCAGGGCAAGGAACAGTAAGACGGGTCCACGAGTTGTGGAGAGGGCCTGGAGTTTTGGAAGAGCGCCGGATGCGGTGGCTGCCCAAAGCTCCAGGCCCTTGTTGTTTTGCGCCAGCAAAGCGAAGTGGCCAGTTGGCGAAAGATGTTCTGGACGGGCGGTCGAAGTGCGGGGAGAGAGCATCAGTGGAAATGCTACAGGCCAACGAGAAGGAAGAGACAGGAATGAAGCTCACGAAGGGAAAAGCGATGCGTGGCAACTGCGATGGAAAGAAGAGACAGGGCCTGATGGGCAGGATGGGGCTAGAGCTGAGCAGGCAGGTGGGAATGTCTGTGCTGGCGATTCTTCTGAGTCTGGCCGCGGGACGCACCTCAGAGGCGCAGGCAGTGACGACGACTACGGTTCAGGGGACGGTGTACCTGGCGAACGGTCAGCCGGGCGCTGGAACCTTGGAGGTGAGCTGGCCGGGCTTTACGACGTCAACAGGCAGCGCGGTGACGGCCGACAAGCTGACGGTGACGATTGGTTCGGACGGATTTGTGAGCGTGAACCTCGCACCGAATCTGGGATCGACGCCGGCGGGGTTGTTCTATACGGCTGTTTACCACATGAGCGATGGGACGACGAGCACCGAATACTGGGTGGTGCCCGCGACGGCCCAGGCGGCGTTGGGGTCGGTACGCGCGCAGGTTATGCCCGCAGCGCAGGCGGTGCAGGCGGTGAGCAAGGCCTATGTGGACCAGGCGCTGAGCACCCTGGCGGGCTCGTGGCTACCGCTTGCAGGCGGAACGCTAACGGGCCCTCTGGTGTTGAATGCTGATCCAACTCAACCCTTGCAGGCCGCGGACAAACATTACGTGGACCTGGGGCTTGCGAAGATGGTTCCGTTGGCGGGTGGCAATATGACGGGAGCGTTGACGACGCCGACGCTGAATGGAGTGCAGCAGCCCACAGCAAGCAGCGCGCAGACGACTCTGCAGGCGGCGATGACAGCGGCGGGAACGACCGGAGCGATGCAGATTCCGCCGAACTATACCGGGACCGATTCGTTTACGAATACGAATGGAGTGTATGTAAAGGATTGGAGGACGAGCGTGGCGCAGCAGGCAGAGCGCAGCGTGAAAGAGTTCGGCGCGGTGTGCGACGGGACGACCGACGATACAAATGCACTGCAAACAGCCATAAATTATGCAAATGCGCACGGCGTGGCGCTGACGATTCCACAGGGAATATGCAAGACGCGGACGCTGAGCTGGCATGGAGAGACGATAGGAGGACTGGGCAAACAGGTGTCGGCGCTGAAGGGATTTCCGGGGCAGGACGTGCTGGCGACAGCGACGGATAGTACGAATATTTTGAGTTACACGCGACTGCATGACTTGACGATTTACGTGGACCAGAGTGTGGATGTGAGCTGCGCGCCAGCCAAGGGAAGAGCGAGTGCGGGAAGTTGCGGTGTAAGCCGGCCGATGGAGACTAACTCGATCTTCTCGCCGGGTGGCAATGGTTTGACGGCGACGTTGGGATCGGGTGCGGGATGGTATGTGGGTAACTGCGCGCTTGCGATGCCGGCATCGACGGGCGCGGGCGGCAACGGCCTGAAGGTGGCGCAGATTGAGAACGTGGAGATCGTACCAACAGGCATCGATCCGATGGCGGGGAGTTATGCGGGCGCTTATTCGACCCATACCTGCGGTATGTATCTGGCCCAGTGGCCGCGTTGGAGCGAGTTCAGAAATATCGACATTCGAGGGTTGAACACGGGCATTGCGATGCCGGCCCTGGCGGGTACCGCGCCCACGGGGTTGAATGCGGATTCGAACCGCTGGGAGAATATCACGATTCAGGCGGCGCATGGGTTTGCGGCGGCGACGGGCTCGAATAACATTCTGGATAATGTTGTGACGTTGGTGAGTAACTCGTCGGCAACGGGGGAGACTCCGACGGGTCTGGTGCTGGATCTGACGAGCACACAGTACGGATGGACGGCGCGCAATGTGGTGGTGTTGTCGACGTGGACGGCGGTGCAGCCGGCGTTGACGGTAACTGCATCAGGTGGCGCGGTGACGGCAGTTACAGTGGGCAGCGAGCACGGATTGGGCATGGACCCGTATGGAACAACGGTACCGATAAGCTTTAGCGGCAGTTGCACGGCAGCAGCGACGGCGGCGGTGAACAGCGACGGATCGATTGGCGCGGTTACGGTGACGCAGGGCGGGGTGGGCTGCTCCGCAACGACTACAGCGAGCATCAATGTGGCGGGCACGTGGGATACGGCGGCCGCGGTGAACCTGATTGGAGGACAGAATCTGTCGTTTGTGGGCGGCAACTTGCAGAAGGGCACGGGCGGTTACACGGTGTGGAATGCGACCAGTTCGCAGACCAGCGGAACGCAGGTGGCCGGTGGTGGCGGCGTGTTGTCGGGCGGCGGAAGTTATAGCGCACTGGTGGGAAGTGGGCAGCCGGGCAGCGCGCTGCAGGTGGATCAGTTTCCGGGCGCGGATTTTGGCGCGAAGTTACAGGCCTGCGCCAACGCAGTTAGCTTGAGTTATGGCGGAACGTGCGACGCGCGGAACTTTACCGGAACCCAAGCGATGGGCGCGAGCGTGACGATTGCCAAGAGCAATACAGTGGTGCTGCTGCCGTGCGCAACGATTGCAACGACGAATCAACTGATTGTGGCGACGGGGGCGCGCAATGTTGCATTGAAGGGTTGTGCGCTGCGTGGAGGATCGCAGGCGAATGGAAGCCTGGGTGGCACGGTGATTGCGTATACGGGATCAAGCGCGGCGATGCAGGTTGGCGATGCGACTTACACTGTAGATACGCTGGGCTTCCATATGGATAATGTGGCGATCAACGTGACGGGATCGACGAGCGCAACGGCGGTGGGTTTGGCGGCGTATCGCACGCAGGAGATGGATCTGCAGAGTCTGTACTTACTGGGCAATGCGAACCAGACAGGCATGACGCTGGATGGCACAGGGAACTATACAGGTGGAACTTACTACGATGTAGCGCTGAATGGATTTCAGACGGCGGTGAATGCGATTGGGCATCAGGTTGCGAATGCGGCCACGACCGACTGGATGAATGCGAGCACGTTTGTGCGGGTCCACATTGATTGCCCGACCAGCAGTGGCAGCCCGATTGCGGGAACCTACGGCATCAATCTGCAGGCAGGCGATGGCAACACGTTCACGGGCGGCGACGTGGAAGGCTGCGCGACGGCGCTGCACCTGGGAGCGAGCGCGAAGAACAATACGATCCTGGGGCTGCGCAATGAGAACTCGACCAACCAAGTGGTGGCCGATACTGGCAGCGCGTACAACAGTTGGATTACGGGTGGCACGATGTTCAGTGGTGCGCTGACCGACAACGGAACGCGCAACAGCTTCCTGGATACTTTTCATCGTGCGTTCAACGGAGTCTCTGGCGATTGGTACGGTAGCCAGCAGGATGCGACGTTGACGAATCATTACAGGCTGGGTACAGGCGCGGGCAATGAGCGGGGCTTGCTGGATCGCTACCAGACCGACTACGGCTATCGATGGACGATAGGGCTGAGCGATGCGACCGCAGGGGAGCAGCTTTATCAGGTGCTGGATGAGCTGAACAGTGTGTACCGAATTTCAATTGGACAGTACAACAACGGACAATCGAGCACGAATGCGCAGACGGTGGTCAACGCAGCGGGCACGGGCGCGGTAGTGCTGAACGGGTCAAACAACGCAGGTACGGGCGGCGTGGTGATTGGCTCAGGTGGGGCGACGTCAACGACGGTGGCGACGATTGACAAGCTGGGCGATGCGACCTTTAATGGCACGTTGCAGGTTGGGGGAACGACGACCTTTCAGCAGACGCCGACGGTGAAGAATGGGGCTAACTCGGAAGTGGACCTGACGTTGTGGGCAGGCTCGACAGCGAACCAGAAGGAAGCGCTGATCTACAAGGACAACACCGGTACGAGCCAGTGGTATCTGGTGAAGGACGCTACGAATAACCTGTCGTTGAATTCGGCAATTGGTGGGCTGGACAGCTTCAAGGCCTACCAGAGCACGAACTCGGGCGACACGTATGTGAACGCGGCGAATAGTACGGGTACCGTGCGTGTCAACTATGAAACGGGGTCGGGCAGTGCGTTCAACGTGTACGGGGGCAACAGCAGTTCGCTGTATGCGAGTTTTACGGGGGCGTTGGCGATCAAGTTTCCGGGACTGGCAGCGTCTACCGGACATAACTGTCTGCAAATCGATAGCTCGGGATTCATCACGAATACGGGTTCAGGTTGCGGTTCGAATACCACGAGCGGCCCAACGGTGAGCTCTGGTTTTGCGGGACAGATTGCCTACTATACAGTGAACGGCAATTCGCTTGGCGGCGAGAGCACGGTGCCGATTGCGGCTGGTGGCACGGCGGCGTCGACCGCCCCCGCGGCGCTGGCGAACCTGAATGGTGTGTCAACGACGCTGACGACCACGCAGACGATGGCGGGCAATTTGCAGGCGCCGGGATTGATTCCGGCGACGACGCCGTATGCGGACATTCGTGCGTATGGCGCGGTGGTGGACGGCGCGACTCCGATTGACACCGCGCTGGCGAGTGCGGTTGCCGCGGCGTGTACGACGTCGGGTGTGGTGCTGCTGCCCTGCGCGGGCAATGGGTGCTATCTGCAGAACGGTACGACACTGGCAACGACGAATGGCGGCGTGGCATGCGCTAACTCGTCGGTGGTGCAACTGAAGCTGGAAGGCAATCTGATTCTCGGAAGTACGTTGGAGACGCCGGATCAGATGGACTTGATCGGCCAAGGGCAGGGCGTGAATCAGACGTACCAGATGAGTGGGCCAGTGGCGCAGATTCAAGCCCCTGTTGTGAAGGGAACGATGGGCACGGCGGTGAGCGCGACGAACATTGCGACCACCTTTACGCCGACGTTTACGAGCGGAAGCATTGCCAACATGCCAAGCGGATCTGCGATCACGATTGCGGGCACGACGGCATGTAGTTTGAGTTCGATCACACGTGTGTCGGGCGTGGTGACGGCGACGCTGAGCACGAGCTGCACGATTCCCGCGGGGACGGTGGTGACGGTAGCGGGCGTAGCCGATACGAGCTTCAACACCACGCCGATGGTGACGGGTTCGGATTATCCAGCCAAGACGCTGGTATGGGCGCAGAGTGCGGCGGACGGAACGAGCACGGGCGGCACGGTGACGGGCTTCAACGAATCGACATTTGAGACGGTGCGCATTCAGGCGGTGAACGGATCGACAGCGACGGCGGTGTTCACGCATACGCATGGGGCCACAGACCAGTGGGGCATGGTGGCGATTGCGCCGCCGACGAATACGAATCAACATCACGGCTTCGAGAATATTAGGGTGACGGGCAACTATGGCGCGGGTTTCTGGGGAGAGCACAATGCGGGGCTCTCATTCAAGAACACCGCGTTCGGCGAGACGGCGGCGATGACCTCGATCCCGATGGAGATGGCGAGTTCGTCGTCCTTCAGGATTTCGCGTTCGACACTGCTGCCGACCCTGGGGCATAGCTGCACGAATAACTGCGCGCAGCAGGGGTATCCGTTTGGTTTCCGATGCACGGCGTTGAGCAGCGCGGTGGATGCGGCCAACGATGGATGCGCGGCGGAGACGAGTGCGATCGATGACAATTCCGTGATTGGCGCGGGGATCAAGCTGGACACGAACGGCATTGCGCAGCAGGTGGGCGGCCTCACGGTTCGCGATACGACGATTGAACAGCCGATTGCGAATGCGCTGACGGAGGATGTGAGCGCGGCCAGCCCGGCGCTGGAGCCGGTGACCTTTGACCATGTGACGTTGCAGGACAGCTTCATGGGGTATGGGTTTGCGTGGGTCAACTATGAGTACCCGGCGGCGAGTAACAGGAATACGAATGGGTTTGTGGTGAACAATGTCTCGGGTGCGCTGACGGCGAATTTGGCGGGCAAGTACTATGGCGGGCGGCTGCTGGTGAACGGCGCTGACTACGCGCAAGGAGGTGTTGCGCTGCCTGTGGGACGCAGTGCGCCGGTGGGCACGATTGCGGATGGCTCGATCACGATGACAGAGTTAGACGGAGTGGGTGGCGCACTGGGACCGAGTTTAATACCGACTGCGACGCAGAGTGTGAATACCAACGCAGCGACATGGAGTTGCAACAACTGCACCGTCAGGACAGGTGTGCTGGCTCCGGACGGAACGACGACGGCCGCGGAGATCAACACCATCAGCGGCGATGGATATACATCGGTTGGCGGTTACACGGGGACAACGACGGCAGGGGACTGCTTCATCTTTGGTGCGTGGGCAAGGGCGGGACAGAACCAGAAGATTGTGACCAGCGATCTGGGCCCGATGGCGCTGGCGAGTGCTGGTGCGGACGTGTTCGATCAGGGAGGAAGCACAGCGTCGTCGGGCGCGTTTCAACAGAACATCAATGGGAACTGGTGGCATCCGATTGTTGCGCTGTCGTGCTTGACGACGGGAAGCGCAACTTCGCACGCGGTTGATTTTCGCTTGTACACGGGGCCATCGACGGGGGCCTCGGTGGGCAATCAGTATTGGAATCCATTCCTGGTTTATGTGCCGGCGTCGGCGAGTGTGGCGCGCAATGAAGTGGAGCGGTGGCGTCAGCAGTTGATGCACGGAGCGGTTCCGGCCGGCATGCCCGCAGGCGGTGGCGTACTGGCGGTGAATCCGGCGCACAAACTGTATTGGGGCAACGACACGAATCTGTATCGGAGTGCCGCTGGGGTGTTGAAGACGGATGGCACGATGGATGTGGGCAGCGGTTACAAGTGCCAGGGGAGTTATGGGAGCGCGGGGCAGGTGCTATCCACGACAGGAAGCGGATGTCAGTGGGTGGCCGCGGGGCAATCGAGCTTTACGGGGGACGGAGTGGTGCTCTCCAATGGGGCGTCAACGGGAGCAGTGACAGCGACATTGAAACCGGTTCAACCGAATCAGGTGTTGGCTGGACCAGGGACAGGGAGCGTGCAGGCCGCGCCGAGTTATCGAGCTTTGACGAGCGCGGATCTACCCGCGGCCATTACGTCCAATACGAGCGGGACCGCCGCGGGCCTGAGCGCAGTCACCGTTCTTCCGAATGGGACGACGGGAACGACTCAAGGAGCGCTGGACAGGAGTACGAAGCTGGCGACGACCGCGTATACAGATAGCGCCGTGAGTGTGGAAACGGCACGAGCCATGGCGGCTGAAGCCCCGATATCGGCGTTGCAGGGGGCAGCCACAGGCACGCTTCCGGCCAATGGTTGCACAACCACGGCCGGTGGTCATCTGAGTTGCGCCACAGTTACCGCGGGCACGACGTTTTTGGGGGGCGGACAGGGAATCAACGCTCGTGCTTACGGAGCGGCGGGCGACGGTGTTACGGACGACACCGTGGCATTGCAGAGCGCCATCAATGCAGCGTTTGCAGCGGAGGAAGATGTCTTTATTCCTTCCGGCACCTACCTGGTAACTGGCCTCTATCTGCCGGGCAGAGTGCTTCCTGGACGCGATGACCGGGGAAAGGCCATCCGGATTTACGGTGCTGGGACGGGGGAACCATTTGTGGTGGTGAATCCACAGGGGACGGTTCTCAAGTCGGTGACCGAGGCTCCGGTGCTGAGGGACTACTCGGATGGGATAGCGGAAAGCAACGGCACGGTAGAAATCGATCATCTTCGCTTTGATGGGACTTCCAATAACAATCCGGTTGTTCAGTTGAATGCATTCTTCGGTACGTCCTCGTTCCATCACAACGTGGTGTATCAGCGGGGGAGCGGGGACGGGATGGACCTGGGATGGTCTGGAACGACGAGCATTCATGAGAATTATTTTCTGAACCGGGATTGGCCGACTACAGGGCTAGGGAGTGCGCGTTCCGGCATCGGCGTGAAGTATAACCCTACCCACGACGTGGGGCTTTTGACGCTGAGCAAGAACACCTCGCGTGGCTGGCTGACGGGCTATTCGCTGGCCGTCGGATCGACGGCCACCGCGTACAGTCCGACCATTCGCGATTCAGAGGCGTCGACGACCTATAACGGAATTGTGATTGGGAATGCGCAGAACGCGGCGATCGAATCGAATTACTTTGAAGGGGGAGAGGGGGGGATTGGAATTGCCAACGCCGGGAACGTCTCCAATATCAAAGGCAATATGATTCTAGTCGGTTACTCGGTTGGGATCTCGGACATTTCGGTCAGCAATATGGGAACCGTGGTCAACGGCAACTACATAAGTCTGGGGAGCTTTGCGAACGGGGTGGGAATCGATGCCGGGGACAGGCTGTCAGGGTACGGCAATAACAAGTCCTTCAACGGCAATACGATCAATTACACATCGGGTACGCTGAATGTATGCGGAATCAGAGTGAGCGGGATGGATCCGATGATGGATATCATGGCGAACATGTTCGATCCGAGCGGTCCCTGGACGGGAAGCGGCACGCAAAAGATCTGCCTTAACAGCCAGGTAGCTCCAGCGGGTTTTGTGCAGACGCCGGTGGATAATGGGAGTGCGAATGTTCCTTATCTCAGCCGGGGAGCCATTTCGCTGTTTGCGGGAGCGACCGCGCTGACGGAGTCAAGCGTAACCTGGCACTATCTTACGCTGCCTGACAACGCGAGCTATTACGATATTTCGCCTTCGGTGTCGACCGTGATTTATGCGCTGACCGCGGGTAGTACGGATGGGCGTTTGATTGTGTTCCATGCCTTGAACGCGAATTTAATCTTCCAGAACTCGACGTTGATGAAGCTGACGGGCGGACAGACGTTCAATGGGCCGGGAATGATCAGCTTCTATGTTTCCTACGTTGGAGGCCTCAGCTATGCGTACGAGATGTCCCGCTCTCAAGAGGACATAGCCAATGTGACCACGACTTTGCAGGCCAAGACGATTGTGGGAACGGACCAGTATGGGGATTTGGTGGATGCCTCCACTGAGCTTCTCTCCAACAGCATCTCCGGCAATGCGGCTACAGCCTCGGCTCTGGTTAGTTATCCGGGCCAATGCGCGAGTGGATTTTACGCTACGGGAGTTACCGCGACGGGGACTGCGAACTGTGCGCCAATCGCCTATGTGCAGTTGAGCGGGACGGCGCCGACCTGGAATCAAAATACCTCAGGGAATGCGGCGACCGCGACCGCCCTGGCTAGAGCGCCGCAGCAATGTCCGAGTGGGTACTATGCTACCGGGGTTGGAGCGTCTGGGACGGCCAACTGCGCGCAAATCTCTTATGCGCAGTTGAGCGGGACGGTGCCGACCTGGAATCAAAATACCTCAGGGAATGCGGCGACCGCGACCGCCCTGGCTAGCGCGCCGCAGCAATGTCCGAGCGGGTACTATGCCACCGGGGTTGGAGCGTCTGGAACGGCCAACTGTGCGCAAATTGCCTATGCGCAGCTGAGCGGTACGGCGCCGACCTGGAATCAAAATACATCAGGGAATGCGGCGACCGCGACGAAAGCAAGCAGCATGGCGGGATCTCCAGTGAGCGGGCAGGCATGGACCTACAATGGTACGACGCAAAGCTGGCAGACGATTCCTGGATTGACGAACACGCTGGGATGCTTGGACGGATACGATCATCTGCCCTGTACCGTCTATGTGCAATCGCCTCTCTCGGAGACTTCCCCGAGTGGCAGCTATGCGACCATCTTCACAACGTCGGCTGCTGCGCAATATCAGGTCAATTGCTACATCTACGGCACGACTGCAAGCAGCACAGCCTACAGTATTTACCAATACGTTCACGCGCAGCAAACAGGAGCGCCAGTAGCGCCTGGGATAAATGTAGGGTCGGCGATCATTGGCACGTCGATAAACGCAGGCAGTAACCCATATCAGGTGAACTTTTTGTTACCCGCGGGAGCCACAATCCAAACCGAGTCAGCAACCGCGAGTGGAAGCAATACGGGCGGGGTGTGGAGCCGAGGCTGTACGGTGGTTCGAATGCAGTAAGGGCAGGGTTTGCAGCAACCCGGAAACAGAGCGTCTGGAACAACAGGGAAGCTTCGGCTTCCCTGTTAGTCGGCAGAGGACGCAGGGCAGCAAGAAAGCCAGAATTGGAGGCGCGTTGCCAGGAGCGCTGGAGGGACGAGCGAAGTGGCGGCAACAAGTGGAGAGAAGATGGCGGGCAACGAACAATCCAGGCGGAAGGCAAAGCCAAGTGCGCCGACAGCGGGCGATGGCTGGGTTTTGAGGGCAGAGGACCTGACCCGCGAAGAGTTGGAGAGATTTGGGAAGATTCTGGATCGACGTCCATCCAAGCTACGGGGAGCAACAGTGGGCATGGCGTTGGCGCGGGCTTTGCTGTTGGTGCGCACAAAGGATGGCTGGACAGCACCGCTGAAGGCGAATGAGGCGCAGAGGGAGTTTGAGCGGGTGCGGGGCCAGAAGAATATTGTGTTGAAGGCTAGGCAGATGGGGATGACGACCTGGGTGGCGGCGCGGTTCTTTTTGAAGACGATTACGCAGCCGGGGACGTTGACGCTGGAGGTCGTGCATACGCAGGAAGCGGCCGAGGAGATCTTCCGGATTGTGCACCGGTTTGTGGACTGGTTGCCAGAGGAGTTGCGGACGGGTCCGTTGAAGACTTCGCACGCGAATGTGCGGCAGTTGGTGTTTCCGGAGATGGACGCGCAGTATCGGGTGGTGTCGGCGGGGGACCGGAATGCGGGGCGGGGGTTGACGGTGCAGAACCTGCACTGCTCGGAGCTGGCGCGGTGGCCGGGAGATCCGGCGGAGACGCTGGCGGGACTGCGGGCAGCGCTGACGCCGGGAGGCGAGCTGGTGCTGGAGTCGACGCCGGAGGGTGTGGGCGGGTGCTTTTACGAGGAGTGGCAGAAGGCGGATGAGACGGGCACGGTAAGGCACTTTCTGCCCTGGTGGCTGGAGAAGCGCTACAAGGCGGCGGCGGTGACGGAAGAGAGTCTGACGGCGGAGGAGCGAGCGCTGATGGAGCGGGAAGGGCTCTCTCTGGAGCAGATGGGCTTCCGGCGTCAGATTCGAGCGGAGTTTCGAGGGATGGCGGCGCAGGAGTTTGCCGAGGATGCGGAGAGTTGCTTCAGCGCGAGTGGTAAGAGCGTGTTTGAGCGGTCGGCGGTGGAGGTGCGGCTGCGCGATGTGCCGGAACCGGTGGAGCGGCAGCGGAACGGAGATCTGGAGATCTGGCTGCCGCCGGTGGCTGGACGGCGGTATGTGGTGGCGGTGGATCCGGCCGGCGGAGGCAGCGATGGAGACTACTCAGCGATGCAGGTGCTGGACCTGGAGACTGCTG
Organism: uncultured Occallatibacter sp.; assembly: GCA_964645855.1. GTDB lineage: Bacteria > Acidobacteriota > Terriglobia > Terriglobales > Acidobacteriaceae > Telmatobacter. The sequence goes on along the minus strand of CAZYDF010000019.1, from coordinate 24,336 downwards.
TGCAGTGCGCGGAGTTTGCCGGGCACCTGGGCGCGGCGGAGTTGGCCGGTCTGGCGGCCAAGCTGGCGCGCCGCTACAACAACGCCTGGCTGGTGGTGGAGCGGAACAACCACGGCAGCGGCGTGCTGGCGCATCTGGAGCGAGGGTACGGCGATGTGCGCGTCTACCGGCAGAACGGACAGGCCGGTTGGCTGACCAACTCGGTGAGCCGACCGGCGGTTCTGGGGCGGCTGGATGCGGCGCTGGTGGAGGCTCCGACCTTGTTTATGAGTCGGCGTCTGCTGGCTGAGTGTCGCAGCTTTGTGCGGCTGGCGAACGGCAAAACGGGTGCGCGGGCGGGAACGCATGACGACCGGGTGATGGCGATGGCGATCGGTCTGGGGGCACGGGCGGAGATTCTGGCCTCGGGCGGAGCGTCGAGGGCAAGAGGGGGACAAGATTCAAGGGGTGTCCCACCCATTTCCGAAAAAACCCGGGAATGAATGGGGCACGGAAGTCTATAGCAGAAGGGAAAATGCTCTAGAATGCGGAGGAGACTTTCTCGGTGTTCTGACAGGCGTCAGGGATCTGGGGTTCTTGATCCGGAGGAATTCTGTCATGATCCCCCACCCTTTGCGCGATAAAGCCTGCGCAAAGGATGGGGCACGGTGCTTCTGTGGGATGGCCGGGTCAACAAGGACTGGAGAGTGGATTGGCGGTTCTGGCCGTACAGCAGATCCGGCGGTTGCAGGGCGGAGCGCAGGGCCACCTGATGCTGGGCGCGGACGGGAATCTGTATGTTGTGAAGTTCCAGAACAATCCGCAGCACATGCGGGTGCTAGCGAACGAGCTGTTGGCTGCCAGATTGGCGGCAGTGGTTGGACTGGAGACGCCGGAGGTGGACCTGGTGGAGGTTTCAAGCTGGCTGGTGGAACATACGCCGGAGCTGGAGATCGACCTGGGACGGCAGAAGGTGCCATGCCAAGCGGGATTGCAGTTTGGTTCGCGGTTTGTGGGCGGGATGATGCCGGGTCAGGTGATGGATTACCTGCCCGAGGAGCAACTGGCCGAGGTGAAGAATGTGGCCGAGTTTGCCGGCATTCTGGCGTTGGACAAGTGGACTGGCAACTCCAATGGGCGGCAGGCGGTGTTTGTGCGCAAGCAGAGGGAAAAGCGCTACCGGGCGGTATTTATCGATTTTGGATATTGCTTTCATGCCGGGGAGTGGCGGTTTGAGGATGCACCGCTGCGCGGGGTGTACTACCGCAATGCCGTATACCGGGAGGTCAGGGGCTGGGAGTCGTTTGAGCCGTGGCTGACGCGGATGGAGACGATGGCGGAGGATACGGTGTGGGAAGCTGCCAATGAGGTGCCTCCGGAGTGGTACGGCGGCGATTTGAGCGAGATGGAAGCGTTGGTGAAAAAGCTGCTGGCGCGGCGGAGCAGAATCCGCGAAGTGATCGAGATGTTCGCGAGGTCAGATCGGAAGCCCTTTCCAAAATGGGTGGAGATGGGCGGAGAAGTTGAAAAAAACTGTGGCAAGAGAAGAGATGGGGCGTTAGCATTCTGGGGAGAGCGAATCCTGGGAGGGTGAATTAGTCGGGCAGGGGATGGAGGGTTGTAGACTTCGGACCGAGGTCCTGCTGAATCCAAGGAGAAAATGATAGGGGAAAGGCCAAGACGCGCCTGTCAGTTCCAGCTGCTCCGCTATGTGCCGGATGCGGTACGCAATGAGTTTGTCCATATCGGCGTGCTGCTGCGGGAGCAGGGCTCGAGCCAGCTGGAGGTGCGTTTCACGCGTGATTGGCGCCGGGTGCGGTGCCTGGACCCGGATGCGGATACGGATCTTCTGGAGGCGATGGAGACCGATCTGCGGCGACGCTTCGAGGGCGAGGGAGCTGAGGAGCTGATGCGCAGGCTGAGCGAGTCCTTGAGCCTGAACGTGCAGATGACCGAGCCCAAGGCCTACCTGGCCGAGAGTCTTCCGGCAGGCATGGAAGAGCTGCTGCGGCTCTACGTGGAGCCGCTGGCCAGGGAGCGTATAGCGAGGCTGAGTGGGCGGGCGGCGATCCAGGCGCGGATGCGCAGTGAGTTTGAACGGGTAGGGGTGTGGGATTTGATGCGCAAACGGATTGCGGCCTCAGACTATACAAGGTCGGGAGATCCGCTGCGGATTGACGCAGGCTACAGGCCGAATGGGGTGATACGGATGTTTCATGCCGTAAGTCTGGAGCCTGGGGTGGAGATGGCCAAGGTGCTGGCCTTCTCAGCTGCGGGGCTGCACGAGGGTGTGGCGCGGGTGGAGAAAGCGGAGCTGGAGCTGACCGCAATTGTGGAGTCGGCGGCTAGGCTGGGCGCGACCGACGAGGAGCCGGAGCGGCTGGCCCTGTATCGGTTTGGCGTGGAGACGATGGAGGAACATCGTATCCGGGTGCTGACCACGAGCGACCTGGAAAGAGTCGCGGCGACGGCCCAGCGCGAGTTATGTATTCAGTGATCAGCGGGAAGAAGATTTATTGGATCGAGTTTGCAGATAGTTATGATTGTTTGCGCTAGTATTGGTTTCGTAGACGCGGGATGAGGTCGGCAGTAGCAGGCCGAAAGCAGAGGGAAGACATGAAGGAGTATGGCTCATTTGGAGCCGTGCTCCTTTTTGTTTTTCCGGAGAAGAATTGCCGGAAGAAGGAAGGTGCTTGTGAGCGTAGGAGAACAGTTGCGGGAGTTCTGGCGGCAGGCGACCGGAAGCGAAAACAAGACAGAAGAGGCAGCAGGGGGTGGACGCCGCACCCTGGCGCTGCGGTCGATTCTGAGTCCGGCGTATTACCCGGGCCGCTTGCTGCCCAAGCCGACACCGACAAATCTGCGGCGGTTTGCGGAGACGCCGGTGGTGCGGCGGGCGATCAACGCGATCAAGGACCGGATTGCGGCGATGGATTGGCAGGTTAGGGTGCGGCGTGGGGTGCGGGCGGACGAACTGCAGAATGCCGGCCAAAAGCTGCGCGCACTGCGGCGCATGTTGGAGGAGCCGAATGCCTCCGACAGCTTCAGAACCCTGATGGAGCAGGCGATTGAGGACGCGCTGACCGCGGGCTTCGGGGCGATTGAGATGGAGGCGACGGGCAATCCGGAGCGTCCAGCGATGCTGTGGTCGGTGGATGGAGCTTCGATCCGGGTGAATGCCAGGTGGGATGGGCAGCCGGATACGCCGCGCTATGCGCAGGTGGAGCCGGGGCAGGTGGAGTCAGTGGCGATCGATCTGCGCGACGACCAGTTGATGTACATCCGGATGAATCCGAGGAGCTTTACTCCGTTTGGGTTGGGACCGCTGGAAGTGGCATTTGAGACGGTGAACGAGTTCTTGAGCGCGCACCGGTTTGCGGGCAAGCTGGCGTCGAACGCGGTGGCGCAATATGCACTGTGGCTGAACGGGGCGTCGCCGGCCCAGCACGACCGGCTGATCCGGTGGTGGCAGGACGAGATTGAAGGGACAGGGCGGGTTCCGGTACTCTCCACCGAACAGAAGCCGGAGGTGCTCAGGTTTGCGCAAGGCACGGATGCGGATCTGCGGCTGGCCTGGCAGGAGTTTCTGATTCGCATGGTGGCCAATGCCTTTGGGTTGCCGCCGTTGATGCTGGGACTGGAGGCGGATGTGAACCAGTCGACCGCTTCCGAGATGGCGGACGAGGCCTTTCGGGGTGCGATTTCGCCCCTGGCGACGCTGGTGGCGGGGCACATTACCCGCGACCTGTTTGCCAAGTGCGTTGGGTGGCGGGAGTTTGAGTTTGTCTTCAACGAACTGAGTGCGCGGGATGAGCAGATGGAACTGGAGGTGCAGGTACGGCTGCTGCAGGCCGGGGTGCTGACGGTGAACGAGGTGCGGGCCATGCGCGGGCTGGGTCCGCTGGAAGGAGCCAGGACGGCGCTGGCGGCGGGAGAAGCGGGCGGCTGAACAGGAAAGCGAATGCGGACCGGGATGGCGGGGAAGGTGGGGAGCGGATGCGACTGGAAGCGATGGCAATGAGGATTCCTCAAGTGGACGGGCACCCGAACCGGGTGGCCTTTGACGGGGTGTTGACGCTGGTGAACAGGGCCAGCGACAAGGCGCCGGCAGGGGCACGGGGACACAAGGTGATGTTGACGGGGGACGCGGCGGAGCGGGCGTTGCCTTCGTTGCTGGGAATGGCGGTGGACTACACGCCGGGCTGGAATGGGCACGATGCACGGCGCAAGATCGGGCTGTTGACGGAGGCTCATCTGGCCGGAGATCGGATGGTGGTGAGCGGCTACTTGTATGCACGGGATTTTCCGGAGGTGGCGTCGGCAATCCAGGCGCAGGGAACCGAGACGCTGGGCATGAGTTACGAGATTGCCGATGCGCGGGTGGAGGACATGCGCGCCGAGGTGTGGAAGCTGACGCGGGTGACCTTTACCGGCGCGGCAGTGCTGTTGCGGGAGAAAGCGGCCTATCGGGCCACAAGTTTCAGAATGGCGAGTTAGCTGCCAGAGAGTTCGAATTGCGGAAGGGTTCCTTGAAAGAGGAGCCCTTTCTTTTTGGCATGCATGACCCGGCCTTACACACAACGATCCAGGCAAACAAGGAAGGAAGGAAATGGAGAACAAGGAGCAGGAGATTGTGGAGCGGCTGGAGGCCGCGGCGAGCTTGCTGGAAAGGACGCTGAACTGGCTGGAAGAGCGGCAAGGCGCACTGGCTGGTGAGGTGGAAAGGATCTCGGCGACTGTGGAGCAGAGCCACAGGGAGCAGGAGTTGGCGGAACGGCTGGCGGCCGCGGAGCAGGAACTGGCCGATCTGAAGGCAGCCGCAACGCAGCCGGTCCTGACGCAACTGCGCAAGACGATGCCGGCATCGACGACCGAGATGCTTGCCAAGCATGGCATCGGTGAAGGGCCGGTGGATGTGCGGACTCTGGACGCAGCACTGGTCGGCTTGAGTCTGGAGCAGAGGATCGCGGTGAAGGCTCAGCTTTTGCGTGCGGGCGCCATTACCTAAATGCGGTCACTGACTCGGCCCAAAAAACGACATCCTGCTTTTCCACTCTTTCCGCAAAGAACGCGGAAAGGATGGGCCACGGAGCAGTATCTCTTTTTTTTGAACCGAATCAAGAGCTGCCAGTTGCAGTCAAGAGCGAAAGGTTGTCCGGTCGGTGGGATGTGGTGCGGCCGGAAAACAGGGATGGGAGGAGATCCGGGCGAGCGAGGCCTGGGCCTGCTATCTGAAACCTAGTTGAGTTAGAGCTCGGACAGGATGCAGAAGCGCTCCTTCGAGCAAGGACTGGCCCCAGGGAGGGGCGGAGAGGACCTATGAACGCAACCTTTGCAGACATTCATGCAGCGGCGGATTACATTGGACCCGGTGCGCTGGAAGTTCCGTTGTATCAGACCGAGATTTTCGATATCTGCCGTCGTTCGAGCCCGTTTGGACAGCGCATCAAGCAGGTTCCGGCAACCGGTCATCCGTCGCGGTACTTTGAAGAGTCGGCGCTTCCGAATCCGGGCACGTCCGGCTTTGTGAACCCGCGCAGCATTGTGCCCGTTGTGGTGAGCCCGACGCGGGTGGAGCGCAGCGTGCCACTGAAAGCGTTGGTCTCGCAGATCAACTACAACCTGTTTGATATCGAGCTCGGCAACCAGCAGCAGCAGTTTGCCTATCTGCAGGCCAAGGACCTGGTGGATACGGTGAGCGGTCTGATGGTTGCGCACGATGTGGCGCTTTGGAACGGCAATGACACCAGCCTTTCGACGCCGACCACGACCCAGTATATGGGTGTGATTGCGCAGATCGTCGCGGGTGGCAACACGACGACGATCGGCACGACCGCATCGATTGTGGATGGGCTGAAGTCGACAGTGGCCCAGATGGTGGCCAACAACGGCTTCTATGTGCGGCCCACGGCGATCTATGCCAACCCGGTTCTGCTGGACCTGATCGACCGTGAGATGAAGACCGAGTTCAATGTGGTGTTGAACACGGAGAGCATCACGGGCGGGGTGCGGGTGAAGATGCTGTCGACGCAGGCAGGCGATCTGCCGTTGATTCCGGACTGGAGCGTGAGTTACACGGGCACTCCGGGATCGGGTACGGCGGTGCTGCCGGCCTACATTGTGACCGAGGATCTGATCGAGTATCACTGGCTGGGGGATCCGGCTCCTCGCATCTTCCAGTTGGGGCTGCCGAACTCGCTGGCTTCGCAGTACGTGGTTGTGAAGTTTGGCGCACCGGTTGTGAAGGGCGCCTACTACGCGCACTATCAGGTGCTGGTCGACCGCTAGGAACAACGCCGTTGAAGAAAAGGCGGGAACAAGGGGCTCCGCACGGTGTGGGGCCCCTTCACGTCCTTCGGCGGTTGATTGGGATCAGACGGTATGGCGCAACCTGTACCGGTTGAGACGAAAGACGAGAGAGAAGGGTGAGGTATGGCATATCTGCAGCCGACCGAATACACGAACTATGGATTACCGTCGGGAACCTCGGCAGATTGGATCACGGCGACTTCGGCACTGATCAACAGCTATTGCAGGCGGCCGGATCTGAACGTGATCCAGTACACGGAACGGCTGCGCGTGACCGAAGGAGCGCAGACGGTGATGCTGAGTTATCTTCCCTTGGCGCCGCTGGGAACAGCTTCCAGCCCGATTGTGAGTCTGGAGGGTCGTTATGCCAAACCGCGGCCGGGTCAAGCCATGGTCGATCCGTTGTTGGAGATAGCATCGGCGTTTTCATTGCCTGGACAGTGGACGTCGATCGATGCGAGCACCGTGGACTTCGATGTGAATACGGGAGAGCTGGACCTGCCGCGCAATTTCTATGGACTGCCGTATAACGAGGTGGCAGTTACCTACACGGCAGGGCTGACGACCATCGGAGACGACGTGAAGACGGCGTGTGCGCAGCTGGTGCGCAATGCGCAAGCGACACCGGCTTTGAACGCGAGCAAAGCGAAGATCGACACGATGCAGATGCAGTACTTTTCAAGCTCCCTGGTGGACGAGACTGTGCAGGCGTGGTTGCGTCCCTATGTGGCGAGCAGGCTGGGGTGAGCGATGAGCGACACAGCGCCGCGCAACCCGGTAAGTGCGCCCCAGATGCTGGCCGACGCCCTGCTTCGCAGTGTAGCGGGGACATCGGCGTTGCTGCGCGTGACAGGAACCAATGCGGACACCAACCAGCAGGAGTTGGGGCTGGTGGCGACAACGTTTTACGACGTGGTGATCAGCCCAGTGGCGATGCGCAAGCTGCGGCCTAGTTGGAAAGAGAATGACCAGTCAAAGTGGGAACTCCTGGTGTCGGCCACCAGCGTGGCCCTGCAGGTGCAGACGCTCGAACTAGCTTCAGCGCAGGCGCTGTTTGCCATGACGCTGGCAGTCACGGTGGCAGGGCAGGACTATCTGATTGAGTCGATCTCGTCCAGCGAAGCATTCGGGCAGGTGTATCTGTATCGACTGCTGTTGCGCGAGGCGCGGCAACAGGGGATTTAACGGCCGAGCTGGATGAGAGCACACGAAGCGTAGCCGGTTAGCAATGCGCCGACGAAGCGATCAAGGGAGCATAACTCCATGCAGAATTCGAAAGACTCGTTCTATATCGCGTTGCGAACGCGACTTGCGGTAATTGATCCCGAGCGCACCATTCTTCTGCGCGGCACGGAGCGTCCTGGAATTGTTTTGGAAGAGGCGGAGGCGCCCTTTCCGCAGTTGCCGAACGACGTGTTTGTGCTGCGTTGGACAGGCCTTGGAACCGACGTGAATCTGCCGGCAACCATGATCGCAGAGGAGTGCGAAGTCATCTACCAGAGCTGCGGGACACAGGCCTTTGGCGGGTTGGATCGCGGACGCGCCATCACCGCAATGGACGCCGAACTGCTCGCCCTTCTGAGTCCGTATTCGACGCCGAAGTTCAACTACATGACCCCAACGCCGACGGCGATGCTGACCGAGGTGTTTTGGGATGAGCCTGTCTTTGGACCTTTGACCAGCCAGCGCGATCGCTTGAGCCGCACGGCCAAGGTCATGGTCTACAGCTATCAGGAGCAGGGAGAATAAGTGATGGCGAATTGGTTTTCAGCTCCCGCGCCCGTGGTGCGAAGAGTGCGGGCATACTTTGCGCCAGTTAGCAGACAAACGCAAACCCCGGTCCTGTTTGATCCATCGGAACAGGCTGGCTTCAGTCTGGATGCACCACCCTCGCCGTGGATCAGTTTGGGATGGATTCAGGAGTTCTCCCGCAAGCCGGCGGGCAAGACGGCCGCGGTTCTGACCGGGATTCCGGCGGCGGCATTGGAACAAGTACGCGAGACGCTGCAGGCCCATGTGAGCTTTCAGTTTCTAAGTTGGACCAAACTGACCATGGCGCTGGCCACCGGATCGCAGCACATGAATTTATTGGCTCCGGCCAGCGGTGCAACAGCGGCAGCAGACGGGGCTCAGGCGGCCACGGCGGTGGTGGTGGGAAGCGGATCCACGTCAAGCTCTGTGGTATTGAGTGCTGCCGCGGCGGCAACATTTTCCGTGGGACAGATTGTTGCCGTGGATGTGGACTATGCCGGGCAGACGGGCTTTGTGGGATCGCCGATCTCCGGCGCTTACCTTCGTCAGGCACTCACCGATGTTGACTACATCCGGCGCGTGACCTTCAATGTGGGCATGATTTCGGCGGTGAATACCACCGGGCTAACCCTGAACGCAGCATTGCCGGGAGGCGCGCCAGCAACGGGCGCAAAGCTGCAGGCCGTGGTCGGGTTTGTGGATCGCGAAGGCGGCAGTTTCTATCAGGAGTGGTCGGCACTGTTTGTCATGGAAGGCAGTCAGGGCGAGCGCATCTATTTTCACTATCCTCGTCTGCAAACCATGATGGGCGCCGAGGAGGCGACTGAACCTTTCGATGCGAAGCACAAAGGCGGATTAGCGCGCATCTTGCCCAAGGCGCAGTTCCTTGCCTTGCCCGTTACCGATCCTCTGGATGGAGAGCGCGTGGTTTGTTATCGCAGCTTTATGCCCGCCGCGAATGCAATGGTGTAACAGCCTCTTGTTCACCTGCCCCACCGTACGGCTAGGTTTTGCCGCAAGGCGGCCGAGGCAGCGAACCAGATAACCCACAAGTAGCTCATCGAGTTACGCGGTCAGAGAGTCCCATGAAGATCACGATCCAAGGGCAAGACTATACGTCCTCGCTCGATGCCGTTCAGCCACTCACCATCGAACGCAAGCTGAATGAGCCAGCGATTTGTCAACTGTGGCTGAGCTTGCCAGCAACGGGCGGCTTGGCAATCCCGGTACGATTCCAGACGATTGCGGTTAGCGGCGACGACGGGACGCTCTACTTTACCGGATTCATTGCCGTAAGTCCCATGCCGGAGTATGCAGGGCTGGCCATGGAAGGGCCGCGTTATCGCTATGCAATTCAGGCGTTGAGCGACGAGCTGCTGCTCAATCAGTTCATGCTGGCAACCAGCGGGGGCGCTGCTGGGCAAACCGCTGGCGCACTGATGACCGCGTTGGTCAATCGAACTGGTTCGGTAGCGCTGTCAACCGCTGCGCTTACGCTGGCTTCCACCATCAGCCACTTTGCGCCGCAGCCAGGAACGCCGTGGAGCACAAATGCCGGACAGGTTGCAGGCCAGGCGCGCGCCAGCTATCGTGCGCTGAATGGCGCTTTAACACTGAATACCGTGGCGACCACGGTTCACGCGTTGAATGAAACCGATGGCAGCCTGAATCTCTCCAACCTGAGTTTTGCTCCCAGCCTGAAGCGGGCGCTGGCTAACGATGTAACTGTTTGCGGTGAGCATGAGCCAACGGCCTATGTTACTGAATACTTCCAGGGGGATGGAGTTACTTCGCAGTTTTACCTTTCTGCTGAACCCTATTTCTCTCCAGCCTCGAAACGGACGATCTTCCGCGAACTATTCAATGAGTCCGCCATTGACTCTCGTGTGTGGGCCACGGTGGGAGGGGGCGGCTTTCTGACGCTTGGCGTCGGCGGCCTTGCCATGAACGGTGGCACTGGCGTCGACGGCCAGACGCTGATCGAGTGGCGCGATCCCATTGAGATGGGCAGCACCCTGCTTCTGGAAGCTACCGGTATAAGTCTGTCGCTGGGCAGCACGGGCATTCTGGCAGGCTTCTTCAATGGTCTGGATAGTTTGTCTGGCTGCAGTGCGGGCTTCCAGGTGACCGCGCAGCAGGGAACCGGGATGGTCAGTTTGCAACCTATTCTGATGGGCAGCGCGGCGGGAACAAGTTACACCATCAACCCTTCCAACCTCTATACGCTCAGGGTTCGCATTCATGCCAGCGAAGTTTATCGCATCCAGGCCCTCTATCATTCCTTTGGCGATGCGGGGATGATTGACACCGGAGGCATGTGGCAATTGGCCTCCGCCAAGGTGCAGATGGAAGTGCAACAATTCGTCAACGGCGTGGGCGGAATGCCGGTTACTCTCTATGATGGCGCGCTGGCGAATCTTCCTGGCTCCTGCAACATTGTGCCGGCCAGCAGTGTGAATCTGATTGGCAGCATGCGGTCGATCAGCCTTACGGATCTTGGGTTGGGTTGGGTCGTGAGCACTCCCCCCAGCGGCGCCGCCTACACCCGCAGAGTTGGTACCACAGCCGAGGCGGCGGAGTGTCATCTGGAGAGTAGTGGCAAGCTGGTGTTTTACGCGGGTTTTGTTCCGGTCAGCGGCGAGCGCATCGCCGTGAGTTATCGCGAAAGAGGCCGTGCCGTGGGCCGTGCCGTGAACGCGGCAAGCCAGGCCGCACTGACCGCGGCAGGTTCGCCTTCCATCGCAACCTGGATCGGATCTGTAACTAGCCCTGCCACGCGCACTTCGGCCGATTGCCGCAACGCCGCGCTGGCCATTGAGCAAGCCGCGGCAAGTGTTAGTGCGCTGTGGCGAGGTGTATACAAAGGCACGCGGCTCAGCTTTGCGACCGATGTGTGGCCGGGTGATGCGCTTCAACTTACTGCCCCTTCCAGTAATCTCAACGCGCAGGTGATTGTGCGCGCGGTCAGGCTCACTTATGGATCCAGTTATCCGGACCTGATCGAATACTCCATAACGTTCGCCAACGAGTGGGCCGACGATCTGGCCATCAAGACTTCTTCCACCGTTCCTGCCGATGCCTGGCTTCCAGCCCCGGTAGCTCCCACGCTGCTCGCCAACCTGACCGCACTTACGGTGACCACACTGAGTGGAACCACTGTGAGCGTCACAGTCGGCATCACGCCTCCCACGGGTGGCGGCTTTGAGGTCAGGCGCCGGGATCTTGCCTTCATGCCCGGCTACGACGCAACTCTGGTCATGCGCTCTAGTGTCACTAACTTTACCTTTGCGCGCGAGTCGGCCAATGACCGGTTCTACATCCGCATGTATGACGGAGCCACGCCTCCCAACTATTCGGAATTTTCTACGGCGCTGTTCATCAACCTGCCGGTGGGATCATGACTGCTGCCAGCTATCTTTTAACGGAGTGCGGACGATGCGAATGATGAATGAATTCGAAGCCCAGGTGTTGAGCGATCTGTGTGTTCTGAAGAACCAGATGAACGGGCTGATGGGCGATGGCAACGGGGGCCGCATTGCAGAGCTGGAACGGCGGCTCGACCGCCATGAGCAGAGCTGGCAACGCGCCAAAGGATTCCTGGCCGCGGCCAGTGTGCTGCTGGCGGTTCTTGAGGTCGCCGTGGAGGCATGGCACCGGCACTGATTTTCTGATCGGACGAGTTTGTGTCCGCTCCGTGTCCCACTCTTTCGCCTTTCTTCGGATGAAAGGGTGGGAAGACAAGAACCCCAGACGCGCGAGATCAACCGGCTCTAGAACAAAATCCTTTCTATCGCGAACCAACTCTGTGCGCCCGGCCTGCCACCTTCCTCGTATAATTTTTCTATGACGACACAGCCACTGGTGGGCGTGGTGATGGGCAGCAAGAGCGACTTCGAGGTTCTCTCCGCGGCCGTCGAAATCCTGCGCACCCTCGAAATTCCCTTTGAAGCCAAGATTGTCAGCGCGCATCGTACGCCCGACTGGCTCTTCCGTTATGCCGAAACGGCGCGCGAACGCGGACTGCGCGCTATTATTGCCGGTGCAGGCGGCGCGGCCCATCTGCCTGGAATGTTGGCGGCCAAAACACTGGTGCCGGTGCTCGGCGTTCCTGTGCCGGCTACGCTGCTCAACGGCATGGACTCGCTGCTCTCCATAGTGCAGATGCCCAAGGGCGTGCCGGTTGGCACGCTGGCCATCGGCAAGCCTGGCGCGGCCAACGCAGCCTTGTTTGCGGCAGAGATTCTGGCCGGTACGGACGCAGCTCTTTATGAGCGGCTGGCGGCATGGCGCGCGGAACGTACCCAGGAAGTGCTCGATCAGGAACTGCCCGCATGAGCACAGGCCCTACTTCAAAACCAGGAACAATTCAGCCTGGTGGCCTGCTGGCCATTTTGGGCGGTGGCCAGTTGGGCCGCATGACGGCCATGGCCGCGCGCTCCATGGGCTACCGTGTGCGCGTGATGGACCCCGAGCCGCGCTGTCCCGCCAGCTTTGTTGTGGACGAGACCATCGTCGGGCGCTGGGACGATGCCGATGCCGCGCGCCGTCTTGCTACCGGCGCCGATGCGGTCACGCTGGAGATCGAGCAGATCGGCGTCGATGCGCTGCGCAACGTGGCCGCGCTGGCTCCGCTGCGTCCCGGCGTTGAGCCCATCCGCATCATTCAGGACAAGACCCTGCAGAAAGTCTGGCTTGCTGACAACGGCTTTCCTGTTGGATCCTTTCGCGTTGTTACGAGTGAAGAAGAGCTGCAGGCCGCGGTGGCCGCGCTCGGTGGCCGTGTGTTTTTGAAGATCGGTCGCGGTGGTTACGATGGCCGCGGACAGGCGCGCATAGGCTTCGACGAGCCTGCCACTGACACCTCCATCGCCACTGCCTGGAAGTCCATTGGCGAGCAGCCTGCCGTTGCCGAGCAGGCGCTTGACCTGGCCTGCGAGATCAGCGTGATGGCCGCCCGCAATCCCTCGGGCGAGGTGCGCTCCTATCCTGCCGCGCGCAATCATCACGAGAATCAGATTCTGGCCTGGAGCGTTCTGCCCGCCGGCGTCGCGCCAGAACTGGAGACGCGTGCCGAGCAGCTTGCCGCTGCCATCGTGGACTGCTTCGGGCTGGAGGGTCTGCTCTGCTGCGAACTCTTCATCACCCAACAGGGCGATCTGTTCGTCAATGAGGTGGCTCCGCGCCCTCACAACAGCTATCACCAGAGCGAGCGCGGCTGCGTCACCAGCCAGTTCGAGCAACTGGTGCGCACCAGCTGCAATCTGCCCCTGGGCGACACTTCGCTGATCTCGCCCTGCGCCATCGTCAATCTGCTGGGCGACGTTTGGATCGATGCCGGCGGCCAGCCCGACTTTGCCGCCGCCATGCAGGTGCCCGGCGTGCGCGTGCACCTCTATGAAAAGCTGGCGCCGCGTGTGGGCCGCAAGATGGGCCATCTCTCCGCAACCGGCGCCACCGCGGAGGAAGCGCTCAGCCGCGTGCTCGAGGCCAAAGCCAGACTCTGAAATTGTCTTGCCAGTCTACAGGGTTATTCCGCTTTCCCGCAGGGGCTAAAGCCTCTCTCATTTTGCAGCGGTTAAGGCACGACTATTGATCCGGCAATTCAACAGCGGCATCTCATTCCCACCCATCCCGCACAAAACGCGGGATGGATGGGGCACCCAGTTGTGAAGATTTATGGGCCGGATCAATAAGGTCGCGCCCTGACACTAAACATAAGCTTCCATCGGCATGAGGCACACCACCAGCAAGCAAAAGGGCAATCTCTTTGCAGAGATTGCCCTTTTGCTTTTGACTTCAATGCAGCCAGGAAGAGTTAGTCGAGAACCTTCTCCCAGGTCTTGGGGCGGCGGTTGGCTTGCATGATCTTCTTGCGCATGCGCAGTGACTTGGGGGTAACTTCCACCAGCTCGTCGCCGGCGATGAACTCGATGGCCTGCTCGAGGTTCAAGGACTTGAACGGAACCAGCCGGACCGCATCGTCAGCCGAGGAGGCGCGCATGTTGGTGAGCTTCTTTTCGCGCACCACGTTCACGTCCAGATCGTTGTCGCGGGAGTGCTCGCCAACAATCATGCCCTCGTACACTTCCACGCCCGAACCCAGGAAGAGAATGCCGCGCTCCTGCAGTCCATTCAGCGAGTAAGTTGTGGTGATGCCCTGGCGATCGGCAATCAGAGCGCCGGTGGGGCGCTGCGGAATCTCACCCTGGTAGGTGATGTAGCCGTCAAACAGGGTATTCATCACAATGGTGCCGCGGGTTTCGGTCAGCATTTCGCTGCGCAGGCCAATCAAGCCACGGCTGGGTACGCGGAACTCCATGCGCACGCGGCCGGAGCCGTGATTGTGCATTTTGGTCATCTCGCCCTTGCGTGGTCCCAGCTTCTCAATCACCACGCCGGTATGCTCTTCCGGTACGTCAACGGTCAGGTGCTCAACCGGCTCCAGACGGACCCCGTCCACTACCTTGGTCACAATCTCGGGCCTGCCCACCATCAGCTCAAAGCCTTCGCGGCGCATCATCTCAATGAGAATGGCCAACTGCAGTTCGCCGCGGCCCAGCACCTTGAACGTGTCCGGCGATCCCATCTCGTCTACGCGGATCGACACGTTGGTCAGCAGTTCCTTCTCCAACCGCTCGCGCAGGTTGCGGCTGGTCACAAGGTGCCCTTCGCGGCCGGCAAAGGGCGAGTTGTTCACGCTGAACTGAATCGCAATCGTCGGCTCGTCGATGATGATCAACGGCAGCGGCGAAGGGTTCTCGATTCCGGTAATGGTTTCGCCAATGGTGATGCCTTCCACGCCGGCCACGGCCACAATGTCGCCCACCGCGGTCTCCGTGGTCTCAATGCGCTTCAGCCCGGCAAAGGTAAACAGCTTGGTGATCTTGGTCTTCTGCAGGGAGCCGTCGCGCTTGGAGATGTTCACCTCGTCGCCGGCGTGCAGCGTGCCCTGGAAGACCCGGCAGATGGCGATGCGGCCAAAATACTCCGAGTAGTCCAGGTTGGTGACCAGAATCTGCATGGCGCCGTCCGGATCGCCCGTGGCCTCGGGAATGGTGCTCACAATCGCATCGAACAAGGGCAGCAGATCGACGCCCGGAACCGCGGGGTCAAGCGATGCCGTACCGTTCTTGGCCACAGCGTACAGCACCGGGAAGTCGAGCTGGTGCTCGTCCGCGTCCAGATCGATGAACAGATCGTAAATCTCGTTCAGCACTTCCTGCGGACGGGCGTCCGGGCGATCGATCTTGTTGATCACCACAATCGGCTTCAGCTTGGCTTCCAGTGCCTTCGACAGCACGTAGCGGGTCTGCGGCAGCGGGCCTTCGGCCGCGTCCACCAGCAACATCACTCCGTCTACCATCTTGAGTGCGCGCTCCACCTCGCCGCCAAAATCGGCGTGGCCCGGAGTGTCTACAATGTTGATCTTGCCGCCACCGTACTGGACGGCTGTGTTCTTCGACAGAATCGTGATGCCGCGCTCGCGCTCCAGCTCGTTGGAGTCCATCACGCGGTCAGCCACTTGCTCGTTGGCGCGGAAGGTTCCCGCCTGCCGCAGCAGGGCGTCCACCAACGTCGTCTTACCGTGGTCAACATGGGCAATGATGGCGATATTGCGTATCGTCTGGCTCACAGGGGCAAATTCCTCTTCTCTGGTTGGCTTGTCTGTCTCGCCGTCTCGGGGGCCGATCAGGATGCTCGGGGCACGGCGGAAAACCGCGTAATGCGGTACTTCTCATTCTAACAGTCAGTTCGCCTTTGCCGTCCCAAACTCGATGTTAAGGTTTCCCCCTCGTAGTGCCGGTCGGTTACACTCTTCCGCAAATGAGAATTTTTCCCCTCTCCTCTCTGTTGCGCTCGCTACTGGCTTTGGTTGCCTTTTCCGGTGCGCTGGCCCAGCACCCCGCCGCCCCGTCCACCACCCCGTCCGCGCCCCCGTTGCGCATCTATTCCGTTGACGTGGAAGGCGGCCAGTCCACCCTGATCGTCGCCCCCTCCGGCGATTCGCTGCTGGTGGACACCGGCTGGCCCGGCTTTGACGGCCGCGACGCCACCCGCATCCAGGCCGCCATGAAGGATGCCGGCATTGCGCGCATCGGCCACCTCCTCACCACCCATTACCATCGTGACCACGTGGGCGGCCTGCCCCAGCTCGTCGTCAAGGTTCCGGTCGGCGAATTTCTTGACCACGGCCCCAATCGCGAAGACTCCGACGTAACCCGTCAGGATTTTTCGACCTATCTGAAGGCTATTGAGGGCCGGACCCGACGCACCGTGCATCCCGGTGATCGCATTGACCTCAAAGGCGTTTCCGTCCTGGTCGTGGCTGCCGACGGCGAACACCTCGCCGCCCTCCCCGGCATCCAGCCCACGCCCAACCCGGCCTGTGCAGCCGAGCAGCCCTGGCCCGATGACCCCACCGAGAACGCTCGCTCGGTCGGCTTCCTGCTCACCTTCGGCCATTTCCGCTTTCTCGACCTCGGCGACCTCACCGGCCAAAAGGAGGTAGCTCTGGTCTGCCCGCGTTCGCCCTTGCCCGCCGTCGATCTCTTCCTGGTCAGCCATCACGGCCTCGACAAGTCCAACTCCGCGCCGCTGATCGCTGCTATCCATCCCCGCGTTGCCATTATGAACAACGGCACCCGCAAGGGCGGCAGTCCGGAGGCATGGCAGCGCGTCCACGACGGCAAGGGGCTGGAAACGCTCTGGCAGATCCACACCGCCGAGGCCTCCGACGCCGCCCACAACAGTCCCCAGCCGCTCATCGCCAACCCTCAGGGCCTTCCCGATGCTGGAGCCTACTTCAAGGTTGCGGCCCACGCCGATGGTAGCTTTGCCCTCACCAATACCCGAACCGGCGAAACCAAGCGCTATGCGCGCCGCTTTTGATCCGGCCCATAAACACTGAAAACTGGGTGCCCCATCCATTTCCGCGTTTTTTGCGGAAATGGGTGGGATACTCATAAACTTCCGGTCTACACCGTTCCGGAAGATGCCCTAAACTGCTGCCAACCTACCCCGCCATGGAATAGAATCTGATCGCATTCGCGCGCAGTTTCTCCACGTCGCGAACAAGAATAAAGGAGAAGAAACATGAAAAAATCACGCCGGGAGTTTCTTGCCGGTCTTGCTACTGCGGGCGCCTTGGCTGCCGTCCCCCGCGCGGCCCAGGCTTCGCTCACCGGGAGGCCGCTCTACACGCCCATGAGCCTTGCCGCCTTCAACGACCCCATCAACCATGGGGAGTTCGAACTCCACGCCGGCTGCTCCGCCATCACCTGGAGCGACAACGCCGAAAAGGCCATCCAGGAGATCGCCGAGTCCGGTTTTGCCGGCATCCAGCTGCGCGCGCCCGTCCTCGAGCAGATCCCCGACCCCCACAAACTGCGCGATCTGCTGGCCCAGCACAAGCTCACCTTTGTGGCCCTCTCCAGCGGCCAGGCCTCCATCGATCCCGCCGTGCGCAAGCAGCAGGTTGCCACCCACGTGGACCACGCGCACTACGTCCGCGAGGCCGGCGGAATGTATCTGCAACTGGTTGCAGCCGGGGCTAAACCCACCGGACCGTTTCCAGCGGCCGATGCCAAGCTGCAGGGCGAAGTTTTGTCGGAGATCGGCAAAGCCATCGCCGACCACGGTATCAAGCTCGGCTTCCACAACCACATGAACACGGTCGGGCAGCCACCGGAGTCCATCGACATCATCCTGGAAAACTCCGACCCCAACTACATGCATCTGGAATTGGATATAGCGCATGCCCTGCAGGGCGGCGGCGATCCGGCGGCCATCATCCGCAAGCACGCCAAGCGTCTGCTCTTCCTGCACTTCAAGGATGTGAGCGGGCCCACCACGCCCACCGGCTATGAGTTCTGCGAGCTGGGCAAGGGGCGTGTGGATCTGCCCGCTGTCTTCGACGCCCTCAAGGCCATCAAGTTCCGGGGCTGGGGCATTGTGGAGCTGGACCGTGTTCCACATGGCTCCACTCTTTCGCCCAAGGAAGCCAACGCGCTCAGCCTGCACCTGCTGCGCGAGAAGTACGGGGTGAAGCTATGAGCTGTCCCTTCCGCCTTGCCGTCATCAACGACGAAATCTCCGCCGACTTCGAGCACGCCTGCTCGGTTGCCGCCAACGACCTTGGCCTCAGCTGGATTGAGCTGCGCAGCCTGTGGGGCAAAAACATCGTCGACCTCAACGCCGACGAGGTCGATCGTGCCCGCAAAATTCTGGAAAAGTACAAGCTCCGCGTCACCGATATCGCGAGCCCGCTCTTCAAGGTCCACTGGCCCGACGCGCCCATATCCAACGAAGGCCCCAAACGCGACCGGTTCCACGCCGACATCGACTTCAAGCATCAAGGCGAGGTTCTGGCCCGCTCCATCGAGCTTTGCGAAGCTTTCCAGACCGACCGCATCCGCTGCTTCGACTTCTGGCGGCTTGAGGACCAGAAGCCGTACCGCGAAGCCATCAACCAGAAGCTCAGCCAGGCCGCACACACCTGCGCCGCGCACAACATCGTGCTGCTGCTGGAGAACGAGATGGCCTGCAACACCGGCTCCGGCCCTGAGGCCATTGAGGTACTCAAGGCGGTGCGCGAGCCCAACTTCATGCTCAACTGGGACCCCGGCAACAGTGCCACCTTTGCCGGTGACACGCCGTATCCCGACGACTACAACAAGCTGCCCAAGAGCCGCATCGGCCACTGCCACGTGAAGGACACCATCCGCAAACCAGATGGCAAATTCGAGTGGGCTCCGGTGGGCGGCGGGGTCATCGATTGGGTGGGCCAGATCAAGGCCTTCGCCCGCGACGGCTACCACCTGGCGCTCAGCCTGGAGACCCACTGGCACGGCGGCAAACCGGAGCCTGGCAGCGCCATGGGCATTCCGGAGGCCAGCTCCCGCACTAGCATGAAAGGCCTCAAGGAAGCCCTCACCAAAGCCGGCTTCTCCTGCTGACCACCTGCGGTGGGGCAGACCGCTTCGCGTTCTTATAGGAAGTTTTCCACGGAGGGCGCGAAGCGAGTGGCTGCATGCAATGCGCCGAAGGCGCGTTTGGCCGCACCGCAGGTGCCGGGTGCCCTATCCTTCGCTTTTTTCTAGCGAAGGGTGGGAAACCGAGACCATCGAGGACGAACGTATCCAATCCCACCCTGGTCCACAAAAGACGTGAACAAGGATGGGGCAACCAGAGAGTTTTGGCTTTGAAGAACGTGAGGCGCGCAGCGTGTTTGGCCCCACCGCAGGTGCTATTCGCTCTCGCTCGGAACCTCTTCCAGCAGCCGATTCCAGGTGCGCTGATTCTTGCGGAAGGCCTTTTTCAAATCTTCCAGAATCCGCTCGAAGTCGGCATTGGTGCGCAGCCGGTTCCAGGCCGGATTCTTTTGGAACCAGGGGTAGTTCTCGTTGCCCAGGTAGATGGCGCGCCGCATCCAGTGCAGGGCCTCGCTGGAGTCGCCCTCCACCGCAAAGTAGGTGGCCAGCCGGTACGCCATCTCGCCATCAGCCTCGGCTCCGGCCAGGATGCTGTCGTTCAGCAGCGCCGAGGCGCGTTCCCGGTCGCCGGCCTGCACGTAGCACAGTGCTAGCGTGGGCACCGCAATGCGCATGGACTCGTCGTCGCGGATCACGCCTTCCAGAATCTCAATCGCCTTGGGCAGATTCCCCTCGCGCATCTGCTGGTAGCCAGCCGAGGTGCGCAGCAGCGGATGCCGCGGCTCCAGCGCCAGGCCCTTCTCCAGTTCGTCGCCGGCCAGCCCGATCTGGTTCTGGTAGTGGTACACCCGGGCGCGATGGTTGTACAAGATCGGCGCGTTCGCCGGGTTCAGCTTCAGAGCCCGGCTGAAGTGTTCCAGCGCCTCGTCGTACATGCCGTCGCAGCGCAGCCCGATGCCGGCCACCATGTGCACATTCCAATCGTTGGCGGCATTGGTCAGAAGACCCGCAATGCCGTGCCGGGCGGACTCTTTGTCGCCTCGCGCCAGCAGCATGTAAATGCGGTAAAGATTCGCCTCAATCGATCCCGGGTCCAGCTTGAGCGCCTCGTCAAAGGCCCGTCGCGCATGGATCAGGTGGATCTGTCCGCCAAACCCATGGCGCGCATACTGCAGCTCCGCAATGCCCAGCCCGGTCCATCCCGAGGCAAAGCCCGCATCGGTATCCGTCACGCTGTGCAGCAGATCGTGGGCCTTGTCCAAGTCCACGCGCGAGCCGGTGCGCACCATGAAGGAACTCAGCAGCGCCCGTCCCTGCAGATACTTTTCGCTCACCGGCCCCGGCAGCGAGGCATCGGTCATCGCGGGCCGCGGGCCGCTGCGGGGCGCATCGATGGCCTCGCCCGCACCCAGTCCATGCAGCGTGGCAAACACCTCGTTGGTGATCTCGCTCTGCACCGCAATCAAGTCCAGCGACGGCACCTGGATCGATCCCCCGGAGCGCACGCTTTGGTTGGCCACATCCAGCAACTGCCAGTTCAGATCGAAGCCCTTCTCCGAACGCAGGAAGTTGCCCACCAGCACATGCGACACCAGCAGCTTCTGGCCAATCGCCAGCGGGTCCATCTGTCCAATTGGCAGCGGCATCAGGGTGCTGGTCGGCCGCACCACCAGCGCCGGAATCCTGGCCAGCCGCGCGGCAATCGCATCGGCCAGCGCAAAGCCGTACATCGGCGCAACCTCGGCCGCGCCCAGGTTCGCAAACGGCAACACCACCAGGGAATTTTGTTGCTTTCGCTCGCTCGTCGACTCCCGGAAGCGCTCCGCCAACATCGACAAGAATCCCGTGCTCCGTTTCTCCGCCTCCTTCGAGCCCGCTGCTTGCCCGGCGCCCAGCTCTGCCGGAAGAATCCCGGCGTCGATCTCCAGCGCCTTCATGATCGTCTTCAGCGCTTCGCGAATCTCCGCGGCGGAGCGGTAACGCGCCCCTGGATTCTTCTCCAGGCAATTCGCAATCACGCTCTTCAGCTCGGTGGAGATTGTGGGTACAATCTCGCTCAGATCCGTTGGCTCCTGGAACTGGATGGCGCGGATGGCCTGAAAGTCCTCGTCGTTGGGCCGGGCAAATGGATGCCTGCCAGCGGCCAGTTCATAGAGCAACACGCCCAGCGCCCACAAATCCGTCTGTACGCTCGATTGCCCGGTCACAAACTGCTCCGGCGCCATGTAGCGGATGGTTCCGCCGCGCGCCGTGTAGGTGGCCGGCGTCGGCATCTCGTCGGGTCGCGCGGGCTGGTCGCGCTCGTCCCCCGGATGCAGCCGCCGCGCCAGACCGAAGTCCAGCAGCTTCACCAGCCCGCCATCGGTCAGCATCACGTTCTGCGGTTTCAAATCGCGGTGGAAGATGCCCAGGGAGTGTGCTGCCTGCAGGCCATCAGCAATCTGCATGCCTACCGACAGAACCAGCTGTAACGCCGCCGGTCCCTGCTCAATCAGCTTGTCCAGCGACTGTCCCGGCACGTACTGCATGGCGATAAACGCCTCGTCGCCGGTCTCACCCACCTCATAAATGGCGCACACGTTGGGATGGTCGATGGCGGAGGCCAGCCGCGCCTCGCGCAACACGGTCGTCCGCATCTGCTCCAGCGTCAGCAAGCCGGCGCGCAGAATCTTCAGCACCACCGGGCGCTCCAGCTGGGTGTCGTTGGCCAAATAGACCACGCCACTGCCACCGGCGCCAATCCGCCGGATAATCTCGTAATGCCCGATCTTGCGTTTCACGGCCACAATCTTAGTCTAACCACCCCGTCGTCAGAAACGTCTAAATACCGTGTTCATTCCGGACCCGGCCCTCATGAATTGCAACCCGGTCCGGGCGCCCCACCCTCGCCGCGTTCTTGTTTTTGCGGCTAGGGTGGGATACGACGATGCCAACCTCCCGCGCCAGTTCATTAGGAAAATCTGATACCTTCGTACTGAAGAGGATGGGCCTTCGGAAAGTGTCTGATAAGTTCGTTTCGTTTCATCGCGGATGCCACACAGCCCTGCTTCTGGCCTGCGCCCTCTGCCTGTGCTCGGCGGTGTCCGCGCAGCAGCCCGCGGGCGATGCTGAGGTGCATACCGGCACCTCCAGCGGCTTGGATGCCGACACCCGTCTGCGCAACCTGCTTGCCGACCACCAGTTCATCCGCCTGGAGCAAGAGATCGTCCACCTCTCCGCCGTTGATGCCCAGTTCTATCGCGGCTTGCTGGCCAATCGCGCCAACAACTCCCAAAAATCCTTGGAGCTGCTGGAACCCCTGCTCGATAAAGTGATGGCCAGCGGCAACGTGGAGCGGGAAAAGCTCCTCCGCCGCGCCATTGGCGAGGACTACATGCGCCAGGGTGACTGGAGCCGGGCCGCCGCCGCCTACGACGTGCTCCAGAAGCGGCTCGGCGCCAAGCTCACCCCGGACGAGCAGGACGAGCTGGAGATGCCCATCAAGTTCCTGCCGCTCGCCAAAGACAATCCGCGCATGACTGTGGAGCCCTGCGACCCCTTTCAGATGCAGGTGGAAAAGAATCCCCTCGGCCTGATCGACGTGCCCGTCTTCATCGATGCCGTGCCTCACGCGCTCATGCTCGACCCCACCACGCCCTTCAACCTCATCAGCCACTCCCTGGCCAAGGAGGTGGGTCTCAAGCTCTCCGAGCAAGCCGTCACCATCCACACCCTCACCGGCAAGCCCATCCCGGTGCATATGGCCGTGATTCCGCGCTTCACCATCGCCGGCCGCCTTACCCTGCGCGATATGACCGTCTTCGTCTTTGAGGATGCCGACTACTTTTTCCCCATCAATCACTATCAGGTGGAGGGCGTGCTCGGTTACCCAGCGGTCTCCGCCCTGGCCAGCATCACCATCACTGCCGACGACACCATCACCGTGCGTCCCGACAAGAGGATTGACCCCAGTGCCAAGGACGACCGCCTTACCAAGGGTGCGCGCTTCTTTCTGGATGGCGATCAAATCGTGGTGGCGCTCGGCAAGGCCCGCGATCCCGGCGACCCCCTGCCCGCCGCGTTGAGCCGCGGTGGCGACGAGCGCATGTACGTGATCGACGCCGGCAGCCAGCAGACCTATCTCACCTCGCGCTACTACGACGAGCACACTGGCGACTTTGCCAAGCAGAAGATGGAGATGTTCACCATCCCCGGCCCGCTCAACTTGCCCCCGCAGCCGGCCTACATGGCAGAGACCGTACCCGTTGTCGTCGGACCAACCACGGTCCACGTCCATTACGTTGAGGTGCTCACCCAGCCCGTCGGCTCAGCCGCTCTTGACGATGTCTATGGCGTGCTCGGCATTGATGCCCTCGACCAGCTCTCCGCCTACACCTTCGACTACCGCACCATGCAGTTCAGTGTTAAGCCAGAGTAAGCAACAGTCGTCCGCCAGCCGGCAGTTGTGGCCCCGTGGGGCGGTTCTATTGCGGCGTGGTGGGAGTGGGGATGGCTTCGTCAACCGGGGGCGGGGGAGCTTTGGCGGGCGGGGTGAGCAGAAAGCCCTTGCGGACCAGCGCAAAGCCAGCCTGGGGCAGCTCCGCCTGCAGTAACTGATGGGCGGGACCAGAGAAGAGCGTGATGGACGCGCCATCGCAGGTGGCAACGAGGTGATGGACCATCAGGGGCTTGCCGTCCAGCGTGCCGTTTTCGTCGGCATAGGTGGCCACTTTGACCGGCTGCACACTTCCTTCCTGGCGCGGAATCACCAGCCACATGTCCGAGCCGTTGCGGGCGGCGGCCAGCTTGAGCAGGGTTTGGAGCGCACCCGGATCAAAGTCGGGCAGGAAGACGGCGGCGGCAGGAGCAGGCAGCTTGGCGGTGGTGGTGTGGCCATTGGCGGAGACGTTGAGCGCCAGTTCCGAGCCTGTAACCGCAGCCGTCAGATGCACGGCCGAGCCATTGACCACGGCGTTCACCTCTGCCTTGCGCAGCTGGTGAGCGGCGTTGAGCTGCTCGGTTTTGGAGAAGGCATACTCCACGCCCTTGGTGGCAAGACGGACCGTGGACTCCGAGAGCAGCCCATCCTGCGCGGGCGCAAACCGGTAGCTGGCCGTGCCCACCGGCTGGCCACGCAGAGCCACGTCAAAGTTTGCCGACTGAGCCGGCACAGCGGGAGAAACCAAAGCAGCAAGGGTTGCGAGCAGCAGCAGATGGGTTCGCACAGGGATTTTCAACTCCTGCCCTAAGAGACACGAAGAGCCGCAAAAGGTTGCGCCCGGAAACCGTTATCGATCCGGCAATTGTTGATCCCGCCGATAAACACGGACCACTGGGTGGGTACATTCAAATTCCAAGTGCAACAAAGAGCGTGAACAGAATCAAA
>CAZYDF010000018.1:0-60302 GCA_964645855.1 uncultured Occallatibacter sp. | reverse complement strand
ACCTCGACGCATGGACGCAACATGGCCGGAGCCCGCAGCCTTTGGCGCGCCACCGGAATGCAGGACGGCGACTTCGGCAAGCCCATCATCGCCGTCGCCAACTCCTTTACCCAGTTTGTTCCCGGCCACGTCCACCTGAAGGACCTGGGGCAACTGGTCGCCCGCGAGATTGAGAAGGCCGGCGGCGTGGCCAAGGAATTCGACACCATCGCCATTGACGACGGCATTGCCATGGGCCACGACGGGATGCTCTATTCCCTGCCCTCGCGCGAGCTGATTGCCGACTCGGTAGAGTACATGGTGAACGCGCACTGCGCCGACGCCCTGGTCTGCATCTCCAACTGCGACAAGATCACACCCGGCATGTTGATGGCCGCCATGCGGCTGAACATTCCCGCGGTGTTTGTCTCAGGCGGTCCCATGGAGGCCGGCAAGGTGAAGCTGGCCAGCAACATCGTCAAGGCCGTTGACCTGATTGACGCCATGATTGTGGCCGCCGATGACCGGGTAAGCGACGCCGACGTGGACGAGTACGAGCGCTCCGCCTGCCCCACCTGCGGCTCTTGTTCCGGCATGTTCACGGCCAACAGCATGAACTGCCTGACCGAGGCGCTGGGCCTTTCGCTGCCCGGCAACGGCACGGTGGTGGCCACGCACGCTGACCGCAAGGAACTCTTCCTGCAGGCGGGCCGCACCATTGTGGATTTGGCGAAACGCTATTACGAACAGGACGACACGAACGTCCTGCCCCGCTCCATTGCCAGCTTTGCGGCGTTTGAAAACGCCATGACGCTCGACATCTCCATGGGCGGGTCAACGAACACGGTTCTGCATCTGCTGGCCACGGCGCAGGAGGGCGATGTGCCCTTCACCATGGCCGACATCGACCGTCTCTCGCGCCGCGTGCCCAACCTGTGCAAGGTGGCTCCCTCGCTGCAGAGCGTGCACATTGAAGACGTGCATCGCGCGGGCGGGATTTTTGGCATTCTGGGCGAGCTCGACAGGGCAGGGCTGCTGCATCGCGACACCTACACGGTCCATGCCAAGACGCTGGGCGAAGCCATCGACGCGCAGGATCTGAAGCGCGCGCCGTCGGAGGCGACCAAGCTCTTCTACCGCGCCGCTCCGGGCGGTATCCGCACCACCGAGCCCTTCAGCCAGTCTGCCCGTTACGACGAGCTCGATCTGGACCGCGAGACGGGCGTCATCCACGACAAGGCCCACGCCTTCAGCCAGGACGGCGGATTGGCCGTGCTCTTTGGCAATATCGCTCTCGACGGTTGCATTGTGAAGACCGCGGGCGTGGATGCCGCGCACCTCACTTTCCAGGGTCGCGCACGCATCTTTGAGAGCCAAGAGGCCTCCGTGGACGCCATTCTGGCTGGCCAAGTTGTGGCCGGCGACGTGGTGTTGATCCGCTATGAAGGCCCCAAGGGCGGACCGGGCATGCAGGAGATGCTCTACCCCACGAGTTACTTGAAGTCGAAGGGTCTAGGCAAAGTCTGCGCGCTGATCACCGACGGCCGCTTCTCCGGCGGGTCGTCCGGATTGTCGATTGGACACATTTCTCCGGAAGCTGCCGACGGCGGAGGCATCGGACTGGTGGAAGAAGGCGATCCAATCGTGATCGACATTCCCAACCGCGTGCTGCGTGTGGACGTGACGGATGACGTACTGGCCCAGCGCCGCGAAGCCATGGAAGCTCGTGGCAAGGCAGCCTGGAAGCCGAGCCACACCCGCGCCCGCAACGTGTCGAAGGCCCTGCAGGCTTACGCGGCCATGGCTACCAGCGCCGCCCGCGGCGCTGTCCGCGACGTGACGCAGATACTTAAGTAGGTTCTAGGTGCTAGTGGCTAGGTGCTAGGTGAAGCGTTGCGGAGGAACTAAGGGACTAGGGACTGGCCCCCTTCCGCAAGCTGGCCTCCAGCGCAAAGCGCGTCTGCCGCACCGCAGGTGCCGCCCCGAAGGGGCGAAGTGCGAATAGCCCAGGGCAAGCAGGGCGCAGCCCTGGGGTTGGCCACAGAAAATGACCTCGCGCCCTGTAGGGGCGCGGTGCAACCAGCAACCGGGTCTGTCCTGCAAGATAAACATTGAACGACCCGTAAGGAACGCCATGAAAGTCAGCATCATTCTCGGCCATCAGCACCAGGGAAGCTTCAACCACGCCATTGCCAACACCATTCAGGAGACGCTGCAGGCCGCCGGTCACACCGTCTGCTTCCACGACCTCTATGCGGAAAAATTCGACGCCATCCTGCCCCATGAAGAGATCGTTGGGCCAGTCACCGATCCGCTGGTCCAGCAGCATTTGGACGAGATTGCTGCAGCCGACGGCATCGTGATTGTGCATCCCAACTGGTGGGCCATGCCGCCTGCCATTCTGAAGGGTTGGATTGATCGCGTGATGCGCCAGGGCGTGGCGTACAAGTTTGTGGACGGCGCACCCAAGGGCCTGTTGAAGGCGACGGCCGCACTCGTCTTCACCACCAGCAACACGCCCGAGGCCATCGAGAAGCAGTGGTTCGGCGATCCGCTGGAGAATCTGTGGACCACCTGCATCCTGCGCTATGTGGGCGTACCCAACGTGGAGCGCACCAACTACGCCAGTGTGATCATGAGCAAGCCGGAAGAGCGCACCGCGTGGCTCGCGGATGTGAAGGCGCGGGTGGCAAAGGCGTTTTCGGCCTAAGGACCAATGCCTAAGAACCAATATAGAGAAGAACAACGTTAACAAACGAGAGTGCCCGCGCACCTTGAGTTCGCGGCTGAACAACGCTCTCGTCTACTTCATTTTGCGCAGGTTATCGCAGCTAGCCGAGTAGCCCCCATTGCATGCCTTCTGAAGGTACCCGCGCGCGAGAATTTTATTTGCTGCCCCACCTTGACCATTCAGGCACAGGATTGCCAGATTGTTGCAGCCCGCCATTGCGCCGCCATCGCAGGCCTTTTGATAGAGCTGGCGAGCCTGGTTGTAATCCTTTGTGACACCATGGCCGTCCTCGTAGAGGAGGCCCAGATTCATGCAGCTTTCTATCGCTCCGCCGTCACAGGCCTTTTGAAGCAATTGCCGAGCTTGGTTGTAGTCCTGTGAGCCCCCTGTCCCATCGCTGTAGAGGACGCCTAAATTGGCGCAGCCGCTCATCTCGCCGCCGTCGCAGGCCTTTTGATAGAGCTGACGGGCGCGGGCGAAATCCTTAGCGCCCCCTGTTCCCGTCCCGTAGAGAGTGGCCAGGTTATAGCAGCCCACCGACACGCCGCCGTCACAAGACTTCTGGAAGAGCAGACGAGCCTGGGGGTAGTCCTGTGGGACTCCTGTTCCGTCCGCGTAAAGAACGCCTAAGTCGTAGCAGCCCATCATTAGGCCGCCGTTGCATGCCTGGTGATAGAGCTGACGAGCGCGGCCGTGATCCTGCGCGGTGCCGGTTCCGATCTCGTAGAGGCTTCCTAACTCGTTACAGGCGTCCATATCGCCGCCGTTGCACGCCTTTTGGTAAAGTTGGATGGCTTGGCCGTAATCCTGCTTCCCGCCTCTTCCGTTCAAGTAGTCGAAGCCCAGGCTTTGACAGCCTAGCGCGCCCCCGCCGTCGCACGCAATTTGAGCGTAATGGCGTGCTTGTGCGTCGTCCTGCGGGCCGCCTTTTCCAGTTCCGTAGAAATAGGCCAATTGGTTGCAACTCAACACTTCACCGCCGTCGCAGCCCTGTTGATAGAGCCGCCGAGCCTGACCTTGGTCTGGCGTGACGCCTAGGCCGTGTTCGTAGAGGGTACCCAAGGCGCCACAGCCCATCATCACGCCACCGTTGCAGGCTTGTTCTAGCAAAGGGCGTTCTTCTTCGTACCGCTTCTGCTGGAACAGTGAACTTGCTTGGCTGAAAGCCTCCTCGGCTTTGCGGTGCACTTCCGCCTGGCTCTGAGCTTCTCTCTGCCGCTTCGTCTCCTGCACCTGTGCACCAGGTTGGGCCTGTTCGTTCTTGAGCCGCGCATCGCGCAGCGTTTGCAGCTCAACGTGCACGACAATCTGCTGATCGGCGGCAGCAGTAATATCTTTTTGCTGGAGTTCGGGACCATCGATGGCCTTGGCCGCAACAAAGTGTTGGCCCGTGCCGATGCGCAGCTTGGCCGATCCTCCCGCCTCGATGCTGCCTTTCGCCTCGCCATCCAGCGACCACGTACAAGCCAGATCGCAGGTGACCACCAGCGGAGCCGTAGACCTTGCAGGCTTTGGTTTGGGCGCGGGTGCGGGGTGCGGATGGGGCCTCAAAATTAGACCATCGTCCGGACTCTGGGCCACGGCGGCAGATGCGAACGCTATCAGGCAGGCTATCGAGAATACACGGGGGTTCCAGGGCATGACGTCGATCTCACTTGCTCCTCGACTGGTTCTGGAGAGGATGGAATAGGAGTATTTCTTTGCGAACATGGTAGCGCGGGGCGGGGCCGTAAACAAGTCTTGACCGCACTTGCGCCCTGTAAACACCGCAGACTGTCTACAGCACGAATTTGTGCCTTTGTATCTCGGCTTCCCAGGTCTCAAAATCGAGACCTGGGGCACCCAGGATTGGTTCAGAGTCAATCCGTCAAGAGACAATATCGCCCTACAGCAGCATATCGGCGGAGCAGCCCTCTTTGACGCCGGCCTCGCAGGCCTTGCGGTAGAGCGCGTGCGCGGTCAGCGGATCGATGGGCCCGCCCAGACCGGCGTGCATATACTGGCCCAGGTTGTAGCAGGCCTTCATCTCGCCGCCATCGCAGGCTTGTTTGTAGAGCTGGCGAGCATGCGCGTCGTCCTTGGGAACGCCATGGCCGGAGCCGTAGAGCCCCGCCAGATTATTGCAGCCCATCATCTCGCCGCTGCGGCAGGATGTGTCCAACAGTTGCAGAGCCCGGTCGTAATCCGGCTCACCGCCCATGCCGTTTTGGAGCATCCAGCCTAGGCCGGTACAGCCCTTCTGGTCGCCTCCGCTGCAGGACTTTTCCAGCAGCTGGCGAGCCCGCTTGTAGTCCGTGGGCACACCCTGCCCGTTGCCGTAAAGAGTGGCCAGTCCGTAACAGCCGCGCATGGAATTCGCGTCGCAGGACTTCTGGAACAGCTCGCGCGCCTTGATGTTGTTCTTGGCCACTCCGGTTCCATCGCGATAGAGCGCGCCCAGCCACGCACATCCATCCTGATTGCCCCTGGCGCAGGACTGCTCCAGCAGAGGCCGCGCCTCGCTGTAGCGCTTCTCCACCACCAGGCTCTGAGCCTCGTCGAAACGATCCGATGCCGGCGGCGGAGGCTGACGTTTGGTTTCCGGCGGCGGGGGAATGGGAGTTGGTTCCCGATGACCAAGGTCCGGCGGCGGGGGAACGGGCTTCCTCCCGTCCGTGCGCGCAACCTCTTGGGGCTGTAGCTCCAGATGCACAACCACCTGGTGGTTGGCCACGACAGTGATGTCTTTTTGCTGATGCTCAACACCGTCCGTAGCGGTGGCCGCCACAAAGTGCTGGCCCTCGTTCACGCGCGCCTTGGCCGTGCCGCCTGCCGGCAGGATGCCCTGGGCCGTGCCATCCAGAGACCACTTGCAGGGCAAATCGCAGGTGACCAGCAGCGGCGCCGTGGCATGGACCGGGACTGGAACAGGCTTGGATGCAGGCACGGAATGCGGAGGCGGGGGAATCACATCCGGCCCTTTATCCACGGTGGTTTGTGCAACGGAAACGGACGCAAAGACCAGCAGCCCTGCTGCCAGCAAAACTCGGGAGTTCCAAACCATCTTGTCGCTCTCTCTTGCTCCCCGGAAAAATCCGGCGGGGATGCAGTGGCTGCGGATTGATGCGCAACCGGAGGGCCGAGCCGAATCGAACGACAGAAGAAGGCAGCTTGTCAGGTTCCTGCTCGAACCTGTTGACTGCCGCACTGGCTGGTTGATCCGTACTTGGCTCTCTATTCTTCTTAGCGGAAGAGAAGGGAAATTCTGCGCACCAGGTGTAGACCTAAATTTCATGGGTATCCCACCCATTTCCGCAAAGAACGCGGAAATGGATGGGGCACGGAAGTCTACCGCAAGAAGGAAAAAACGCTCTAGTACTACAGTTGGAGTTATCTCGGGCTAGCTCGATCCGGGCCTAAAGGCCCTTCCGATTGAGGCCTTTTTCAAGGGCTTGAAGGCCCCTGCTCCTTCCGAAATTCCTATCTGCAACTGTAGAACTAGCCCTACCGCGCCATGGGTGGATATTCTTCCGGGCGCGCCTTGCGGCCGTTGCCCTCAAAATGAGGATCGCTGACACCTATTTTTTTGAAATTGGCTTGGGCTTGACGCAGACTGGGAGCATTGGCTCCGCCTTCGTAGTCAGGCTGGTCAAATTGCAGCTGATCGTCCTCCCACCAGCAGACCTCGCAGTGGGCAAAGGTCCCGGGAGGCTTGGCCTCCAGCGTCAAATAGCCGCAGCAGGGGCAGGCAAAGCACTGGGCCGTTTCCGGCTGGGGCTCGGCAGGCGCTTCGGTCACGGGCTCAACAACGGGCTCCGCGGCCGCCTCCGCCTCTGCTTCAGCAACCTCGTCAGCAATCTCTTCTGCCAGCAGGGGCACAGTTTCGGCAACAGAATGGTGGGCCGCGGCGGCAAAGGGCAGCAGGCTTTGGCCTACGCCGTTAAAGCTCTGCCGGTGCAGCGGCGTGGGCCCCAGGCGAGCCAGCGCGGCCAGGTGCTCCGGGCATCCATAGCCCTTGTGCCGGGCCAGCCCATAACCGGGATATACCTTGTCCAGATCCACAATCAGCCGGTCGCGATAGAGCTTGGCCAAGACGCTGGCGGCAGCAATCGAAAAGCTGGTGCCATCGCCCTTGATCACTGCCTGCTGCGGGCCATCCCAGGCTATGGTGTTGCGCCCATCAATCAAGAGAAGATCCGGCGAGAGCGCCAGTTGCTCCACGGCCCGGCGCATGGCCAGGAGCGTGGCTTCCAGAATGTTGATGCGGTCAATGGTGGCGGCATCCACCTCGGCAATGGCCCAGGCCACGGCGTTGGCCTTGATCTCCGGCTCCAGCGCGACACGCTTTTTGTGGTTCAGCTTCTTGGAGTCGTCCAGACCGGGAATGGAACAGCCCATGTGGAGAATGACGGCAGCGGCAACCACCGGACCAAACAGCGGTCCGCGGCCCACCTCGTCCACGCCGGCAATGCGCAGAGCGCCACCCAAGCGGGCAGCCTCTTCCAGCGTCCATCCACATACCGGTTCGATGGCCATAGTTATCAGTATAGGGGCAGCGACGGACCACACGGCCCGTACAAACCTGCCAGCGATGGCTGGTAATACACTTTGGATCAACTGGTTTTTACAGATAGTTGCTTTGCACACTACGTGGAGTTGGATATAATTCTGCCGACATTCAAGGTCAATTCAGAAGCAGGCTCTGTTGATCATTCGCAGCGGCTGTCTCTGTGCCTCCTTGTTGTTTTGCTGATGGAAGAGATAGGAGAAACACGCATGAACTGGTATACGAAACCATGGAAGAAGTACGCAACGTTCGAAGGCCGGGCACAGCGCACGGAGTACTGGACGTTTTCGCTGGTCAACGCTGCAATTTGCATCGCCCTGTTCATCGTCGGCCTGGCCGGGTCAATGCATAGCGAGGGCGTCAGCCCGCTGATTGCCCTTTACATCCTCTTTGCACTGGCCATCTTCCTGCCCAGCCTGGCCGTTTGCGTGCGCCGGCTGCATGACTCCGGCAAGGGCGGCGCCTGGGTCCTGATGGCCTTTATCCCGCTCGTCGGCGGCATCATCCTGCTGATCCTGATGCTGCTGGACGGCGACGCCGGCGACAACCAGTTCGGACCCGACCCGCGCAACCCTACCCTCGGCTACCAGCAGACAAGCCTCTAAGAACACCGCAGGCCAGCGCCGTGTGCAAACGGGCTGGCCTGAAGTGTTTTATTTGTGGCACTCACACGGAAAACCCCTGATCGCGAGGACCAGGGGTTTTCCTACAGTGCGAAGAGAAAACTAGCCGCGAACCTTACCGGTTACGCGATCAATTTCCTTCAGACGGGCGGCCTTGCCACGGAGGTTGCGAATGAAGAACAGCTTCGCGCGGCGAACCCTGTAGCTGCGGATCTTCTCAATGCGGTCGACGACTTTGGAATTGAACGGGAAGATACGCTCCACGCCCTGGCCAAAGCTCATCTTACGCACCGTGAAGGTGCCCTGGGGGCCTTTGTTAATGGCGATGACAAGGCCTTCAAAGGCCTGCAGGCGCTCTTTATCGCCTTCCTTGATCTTGACCTGGACGCGAATTTGGTCACCGGGCACGAACGTGGGCAGATCGGTGCGCTTCAGCTTGTCGGCCAGGCGCTGCATAACGGGATGAATTGACATTGTCTTTTCCTGCGTTTGAACTCAGAATTCTCAGTTTAACAGAGAATCGGCGGAACACCTAATCGGACGCCGAGTCTGGGCGTGAGTTGGCCCTTATCGGCGCTGCTTGTTGTAGAGTGGGTGCATGGAAACCGCTGCCGATATCTCTATGGTACGCCATGCGCTCGCCACATTGGCCTATCGCGCCCAACGAAGTCTGGAAAATTCGCCAGAAGCGTTCGCTACCTTTGCCGACGCAGGCAATCAACCGGCCCAGATTCTGGCCCACATGGGCGACCTGCTTGACTGGGCGCTCTCCATGGCCCAGGGCCAACCCCGCTGGAACAACTCCCTGCCGCTGCCATGGGTAACTGAGCAGGCCCGCTTCTTTCATGCGCTCACTGCGTTGGACGCTTGCCTGGCCTCCGGAAATCCCCTGGAGGCGCCCGCTGAACGGCTGCTGCAGGGCCCCGTTGCCGACGCCCTTACCCACGTAGGCCAGTTGGCCATGTTACGCCGCCTGGCCGGATGCCCCACCCGCGGCGAGAATTTCTTTGTCGCTGAAATCCATCCCGGACAAACCACCGCCGAACAGCCCTCGCCCGTGATGCCGTTTGCGTGAGGCATTGCATGCAGCCACCTGCGGTGGGGCTAGGCGCGCTTCGCGGCACCTGCGGTGCGGCAGGCATTGCATGCCGCAGACGCGCTTCGCGCAGATACAAGGATGACCGCTTCCGGTAGGGAGGGACCAATCCCTCCCTCGTTCCCTAGTCCCTAGTCCCTATTCCTTAGTCCCTGCTTCATCAATATCCCGTCGCCCGCCATTTCTTCACCTGAATGGGCTTTTTGCCGTCCGCCTTGGGGACAAAGATGTCTTGCGCTTTCAATCCGCATTCCTCAACCATCCGCAGCGCATACTCCATGCGGCCCAGTTCTGCTTCGTTGTTGTTGGTGCCAAAGCTGAACTTTGCCCCCGCGGCCTTCCCCATACGGATGAAGGCAGGGCTGGGAATCTTGTAGCGATTATTGATCTCGATCGCCACGTCCTGCTCGATGGCCGCATCGATGACGCGCTTCATCCGTGCCGGGGTCCACAGCACGTCATACTGCGCCACCAGGGGCTTGGGCAGGTAGGTCGCGTTGGCGTAAATGTCGATCGGCTCATGCAGCACCGCCTCAATGCGCTGTACGTACATCTCCATGAAAGCCTGGGGATCGGAGAGGTCGCCCATCTCTTCGGCTACGTACAGCCTGCGCCGATAGCCCTTGTCGTCGCGAAAGGTCATGGCGTCGGTAAAGCAATAGTCAAAGCGCGCAATCGATTCCGGGCTGGTGAGCGTCATCCACTCCCGGCCTTCGCCCTGCAGCGCCACGTAGCAGGGTTGCCCCTTCATGGTGGCCAGGTACTCCTGCACGCTCTTGTCGTCGTGCACCGGGAAGTTGAGCCCGCAGTTCACCGCAATGCCGTAGAAGATGCCCAGCCGGCGCGAGTTGGCCAGTGCCTGCTCCAGCGTCAAGCCGCCTTTTAAGTGCACATGATAATCGACCACTGGGTAGTTCTCCGTGCCCAGGCGGATCACCTCGCGGTAAAGCTCGTCCACCGTGGGCAGCTCCACCGGTGCAGGCTCCGTTAGCGGCCTCATCCGCAAGTTGCGGAAGCGCGTGGTGCTCTTGGGATCGTGGCCTTGCAGGGCAAAGGTGCCGTGGCCCAGCACCCGGGCAAAGTTCAGGTCGGTGCGAAAGGGCTCGGCCGGCTCCACGTAGTCCACCACCAGCATCCCATTCAGCCGGATCTCGACGCGCTTGCCCGCAACGCGGATCGTCAGCGTGAACCACTCGTCGTCCTGCACAAACTGCTTGTAGACATTGCGCACGCTATAGAGCGAGCCGGTCTTCTTGTGGTCGCCGGGGTAGCTGTTGGCCACCTGCACCTCAAAGCCAGCCTTGGGCCAGCCCTCGGGCTGAAAGGCGGTGTGGAAGTAGATACCGGAGTTGGCGCCGGGCCGCGTCATCACCTCTGCCATGAACTCGAAGTTCTTGCAGTCGGCATGCGGGCCAACATAATAGAGATGCGAGCGGCCACTCTGCGCCTGAATGCAGCCATCCACCACGGAGAAGCTCTCGGCGCGCTCGCTGGCCTTCCAGCCGTTCAGAGAGCGGCCGTCGAAGAGTGGAATCCAATCAGTGGGAGCGTCGGCCCAGGCTTGGACCGCAGCGGGCGCGGCCAGCAGAAGTCGAGAAAAGCTACGGCGGGAGAGCGTAGGCAACAAAGAAGTCACAGAAAGCCTCGGGCGAGGTGAAGTTTGCTTGCGCAGGCAGTATAGCTGGCGGCTACAACAGCACGCCATGCGGGGTCTCTTCGTAGCGCCAGCCTCCCGGCCGACTGGGCGGTGGACCTCCTGGTTCGCGCCTACCTTTATTATATGTACGCGACGTACTGAATATAGCGTACATATGGTACGCTATCGCCATGGATGTCCCCATTACCCAGTTCCGGCGCGAGATCTTTAGTCTGGTCAATCAGGCTCTGGAGGGCCGCGAGCTGTGGGTGAGCCACAAGGGCCGCCGCCTGCGTCTGGTGGTGGAAGATGCGCCTGCAAGCCGGCTGAGCCGCATCACTCCGCTCGAACTGGAAGCTGGCCCCAACCCGTCTCACGACCCCAACGACGCGGCGCTCAAGGCAGAACTGGCCGCGCCCATGGTCAAGGCCTGGGCCGAGGACTGGGAGAAGCTGTGAGGGCCGTCTATCTGGACACGCACGTGGTGGTTTGGCTGGCCGCGGGCAAGCTGGAGCGCATCCCTCCCGCGGCCCGGGCCCTGCTGGAAGCAGCGCCGCTCTTGATCTCGCCCATGGTCCAGCTGGAACTGGAGTACCTGTACGAGGGCAAGCGACTGCTTCTGCGGGGAGGCGACGTCGTACGCAAGCTGGAGTTTGAAATCGGCCTAACGGTCTGTCCGCTGCCCTTTGCCGAGGTCGCGCGGCTGGCGCTGGACGAGAGCTGGACCCGCGATCCGTTTGACCGCATGATTGTGGCCCAAGCCCGCGCCGCAGGCCTCGCCCAGCTCATCACTGCCGACAACGAGATCGCCGCACATTATCCGCGAACGGTCTGGTGAGCCGGCACTGATCAATTGATAGAGATTCCTTCGAATTCGTTTCAATCCCTTACGGAAAAGGAGATGCTATGGACTTTTGCCATTTTGATAGATGGCGATGAGCCAAAAAACTATCGCGGCGATGACGACAAATAGAAGGCCCCAATTGAACATTAGCCTAAAGAATAATCCTGCAGCTTTTCCAGTCCAATACGCGATTCCGTGGTTTCGCTGTGATTTACCTGAAACGTCAGGCTTTAGCTCGGAGTCCAATCGGGGACGCGGACTAGGTGTGGATTGGGGAAAAGATCGATGTGCAGGTTCTAGATTAGGTTGAGGCTTGGGTTGGTTGATTGGACGCGATTGGGACGGAGGAGTTGGAGTTAGACGTGACGCAGATGCTGTCTGCTCGGGGCTAGGCGATGGCGTTGGAGGTGGCGTTGGAGGTGGCGTTGGAGGTGGCTGATTAGGATCTTGCGGAATCGAATCGAGCATCCGCAGCAATTCATTGACATCTTTCGGTCTGTCGTTGCGATCCTTTCTTAACAGGTACAGCAATACCTCATCGAGTCTGGGGTATCTCGTCAGTCCCCTGTTCATCTTGCTGGGTGGCTTCGGTTGCTCGGTCAGGTGCTGCATGAACCAGCCCTCGTAGCTCTCAGCTTCGAAAGCGGTGCGGCCGGTGAGCATCTCGTAGAGCACGCCGCCCAGCGCGTAGAGGTCGGTGCGGCCGTCAAGCTCGGCAGACTTCATGCCTCGCCACTGCTCAGGGGCGGCGTAGGTCATGGTCAACAGCGACGCGCCGGTGCGGGTGTGCTTTGTGGAGACTTCCTTGGTGGCTACAATGCCGAAGTCGGCAATCTTGGGTTTCCACTCGTCTCCATCGCGAGCCATCAGGATGTTCTCCGGCTTGATGTCGCGATGGACCAGGCCCAGCTTGTGCGCCGCGCCCAATCCCTCGGCGATGCCTCGGGCAATTTCGAGCGCCATGGGCACCGGCATCGGTCCGCGCGCCATCTCCATCAGGTGGCGCAGGTCAGGGCCGTCGACAAACTCCATGGCGAAGAAGAGCGAATCGTCCTCGGCGCGTTCCAGGCTCTCGCATTCCACCACATTCGGGTGGCGCAGACGGCGCAGAGTCTTCACCTCACGCAAAAAGCGAGCTGTAAAAGATTCGTCCGCAGCCAGTTCCGGCGAAAGAAACTTGAGGGCACGCTGTTCACCCATGAGCATGTGGTCGGCCAGATAGACAGCCCCCATGCCGCCTTGGCCGAGTTTGCGCACAATCTTGTAAGTAGCGCGGATCTCAAGGCCAGGCTTCAGATCGCGAATCTCGTTGAGCAGTGCACCGTGCGTGGGGCAGTTAGTAAGCGAGTCGTGATAGCCAGAGGTGCAGTGCGGGCAGGTCTTCATGCGTACGCAGCTTTCTGATGTAGGGTGGGAGAGTCGGGATCATTCTCCCACCCAGGACACGCAAAAGCAAACTTCGCGTCTCACACAACAGGCTGCTACATGGCGCAGATCGCAGCCCAGGTCGCCTCTTCCACGGGTAAGCCAAGCTGTTGGTTTTCAGCGCGCAGCTTGAGCGTTTGCTCGCCGGGATAGCGCACGGTGCGGCCTTCCTTCTCCGGCTTGCATCCATGAATGGACGCAACCACGGCATCGGCAATACGCTCGCACTCGTCCGTGGGCCCGAGCGTGGCCGGGTGGATGGCAATGAAGATCTGGCTCAGGCCCGATTCCGTGAGGAAGTCCGAAGGAATCTGGTGCGTGGCGCGGCCCAGGGAGAGCATGGCGGCGGTCATATCCAGCAGGATGGAAAGCCCCGAGCCCTTCCAGTACCCCACCGGCAGCGGGCGCATGGTTTGCTCAATGGCCGCGGGGTCGCAGGTGATGTTGCCCTCGGGATCGAAGCCTCCTGGCACCGGCAGCTGCTCCCCGGCCTTGCGATACTTCTCAATCGCGCCAAAGGAAAACTGCGACATGGCCATGTCCAGCACCACGGGCCCAGCCTGGCGCGGAATGCCGATGGCCATGGGGTTGTTGCCGCACACCGGATCGAGCCCGCCCCAAGGGGGCAGGTTCTGCATGGTGTTGGTCCAGCACATGCCAATCGAGCCAGCGTTGGCGGCCTGCCACGCATAGCTGCCGCCGCGCAGCCAGTGGTTGGTGTTGCCCATGGCAATGCAA
The DNA here is from genome assembly GCA_964645855.1 of uncultured Occallatibacter sp. Lineage (GTDB taxonomy): Bacteria > Acidobacteriota > Terriglobia > Terriglobales > Acidobacteriaceae > Telmatobacter. The sequence continues at coordinate 46,684 of CAZYDF010000018.1, read as the reverse complement.
CCGATGCCGTGCGCGCGGCTCAACTCCAGCGCCTGCTCCATGGCCTGCTGAGCGTTCAAGTTGCCAGGCCCCTTCTGCCCGTCCCAGCGCTCCAGCGCGCCAAAGCCGGAGACGCGCGTGGGGCTGGCGTTCACGTCCACGCAGCCGTTCTGGATGGTCTTGACCAGGCGCGGAAAGCGGTTCAGGCCGTGCGTGTAGACGCCGTCCTGGGTGGTCTCGCAAAAGAGCTTTGCGCAGGCCGTGGCGCGGGTGGGCTCCATGCCCAGCTTGACCAGAACCGCCTCGAGTTTCTGTTGCACTTCAGTGAACGTAAGGCGCAGCATGTTTTCCTTCTCCCATTGGCGAGGTCTTGGCCTGCCAGATCATTGTTTTCTCTGTATCCAATTGTGTTGCAGGTCGGCAGGACAAAAAGGGCGCGTCTTCCGAAGCTGTCATCCTGAGCGACCGCAGGCGCAGCCGCAGGGAGTCTAAGGATCTGCAGTTGTTCTTCGCTCACGCAGAAAAGGCGCATGGCTCAAAGGAATCGGCATTGCTCCTTAGAGTTCTAGAAAGAAACTGGAATCCCCATTTGAGCGTTCGCCGCGCCCCTACAGGGCGCGATATCCATTTTGGAAAGCAAACCCAGGGCTGCGCGCACCGCGCCCCGATGGGGCGCAAATCAGAAAGCAGGACTTAAAACATTTCATCCATCGGGGTCGGCAAAAGCCGGTGGACGACTTAAAAACAACAGCGGATCCTTCGACTCACCACCCCCAGGCTCTGCCCCAAAGAGCCAAGATCGCTCTTTGGGGACCCCAGAGAACGCCTGGGGCCCCGTTCGCTCAGGAGGACAGCGTGCAGGTAGGGAAAGGATTTAGTGATGGAGAGCAACGTACTCCCAGGATCTATTTCCTACTCCTCCGTTTCTTACTCCCTCAGTCCCTACTCCCTATTCCCTGCTCTCTCAGCTCTTCAGCGTCACCGTAATCTGCCGTGCATCGCCTCCCAGCGAGCGGATGGCGATCTCGCCGGTGGCGCGCTTGCGAATGCTCTGGAACTTTTCGCCCCACTCCACCAGCACCAGCGCGTCGTCGGTACACAGGTCTTCCAGGCCCAGGGTGTCCAGTTGCCGCTCGCCTTCCAGACGATACACATCCAGATGGAAGAGCTTCACGGGTTTACCGGCGCGCTGGCCGTCGTACTCATGCAGTAGCGTGAAGGTGGGACTGGTCACTTCTTCGGCCTCGGCAGCTTCCAGCGCCTCGGCAATGCCCTTGACCAGGGTGGTTTTGCCGGTACCCAGGTCGCCGGTCAGCACCAGCAACTGAGGCGCGACCAGCCATTCCACAAGCTTGCGGCCCACTTCGATGGTGTCCAGGCCGCTGGAAGTGGTGAACTGATGTTTGCGACCCTTGGCCGCCTCGGCAATCTCGCTCATAATTGACCCTCGCCCCGCTCTGCGGTGTGCGCCTGCAAACCTTGATCAAGCTTCAACCCCGGCCGCGCACAACGCCCTGCAAAACAAACATAGCCGGTTTCACCGTCGATGCGAAAGAGTTCTTGTGGATGGGAACGAAATGCGCGTCCCAACTGACGCAGCGTATCGGTAGCCAGCAGCGTGTGCTCGTCGAAGGAGGGCGCGTCCAGGCTCAGGTCCGCAGCCAACCCATGCAGATAAACCGCCGCTTCCACGGCGCGTCCCGGCTCTGCCGGATGCTGCGCCAGCAAACCCGCAATCAGGCCGCAGAGCACGTCGCCAGACCCGCCCTTGGCCATGGCCGGATTGCCGGTGGTATTCACCGATGCCGTGCCGTCCGGATGGGCCACAAGGGTCCGCGCGCCCTTGAGCACCACGATTGCGCCCAGCTCGGTGGCCAGCTCGCGCGCCGTCTCCAGGCGGTTGGCCTGCACTTCGGCAACGGTCTTGCCCACCAGCCGCGCCATCTCGCCCGGATGCGGCGTCAGCACCAGCGTCCGGCTCTTGGCCAGCTTGCTCAGCAGTACCGGCTTGGCCGCCAGAATGTTCAACCCGTCGGCATCCACCACGGCCGGCAGCTTGGTGGTGGAAAGCAATCCGGAGAGAAAGCTGGCCGTCTCCCGCGCCTGGCCCATGCCTGGACCAATCGCCAAAACCGACTTTCCGGCCATCAGCAGATCCATGCGCTGGGGAATCAGATTGGCGTCGGTGATGCCGCCGTGCGGAGCAACTTCCATGGGCCACAGCATCAGCTCCGGGGCTGCGGCGGCCACAATCGGCATGGCAGCGGCAGGAACCGCCGCCGTCACCAACCCGGAGCCAGCCCGCAGCGCCGCCAGTGCCGCCATGGTCGGCGCTCCGGCCTTGCCGCCGTTGGTACCAAAGCTGCCCCCCACCACCAGCACATGGCCGTAGTTGCCTTTGTTGGCCGCGGCCGAGCGTGGCTGTTGCACCAGCACCAGCGCATCGCCCGTCCAGCCAAGTTTTAGCTCGGAGACGATCGCCTCGTCCGGCGATCCGATGGGCGCAACCACCACCGGCTGCCGCCAACCGCGCGTCAATTGTCCAAAAACATGCGCCGGCTTAGGCGCGGTAAAGGTAATTACGGCATTGGCCGGAAAAACTCCCTCTTCGGTTGCCGCAGTTGAATCCTCAGGCCAGCCGGAAGGCAGATCCACCGCCAGCACCGGTACGCCGCTGGCCTTCACCCGTTCCATGGCCGACTGCGCCAGCTTGCGCATGGGCGGCTTAAAACCCGTGCCCAGCACTGCGTCCAGCAGCAGATCCAGGTGGAACAGCGCCTCCAGCTTGCCCAGCTGTGCGGAGTTCTCCACCGCATGCACCGTGCCTTCGGGCGCCGCCGCCAGCAGCTCCGCCCAGGCCACTGCGGCGTCGGCCGTAAAGCCATCCGGAGGCCCCAGCAGGATTACGTGCGTCTCAAGGCCCGACTCCGCCAGCAACCGCGCTGCCATCAGGCCGTCGCCGCCGTTGTTGCCCCGGCCGCAGAGCACGGTTACGCGCTGGGCGTCCGGAAACTCCGCCCGCGCAAAGGCCGCAACCGCGCGCGCCGCCCTGCGCATCAGCTCCAGTGTGGACACACCAAAGCGTTCCGCAGTCACGCGGTCGCAGGTTTGCATCTCTGTTGCGGACAAGACTTTCATCGAGACCATGGTACAGCTTTTAGCTCTCAGCTTTCAGCTTCTAGCTTGTTCTTGCTTGCGCGGCCAGCATTCTGTGAGCGTATCCTTCGCCCACTTCGATTTGCTGAAACCAGAATGCAAATCGTTCATCGACACAAGCTGACAGCTGAAAGCTAAAAGCTGGAAGCTGCTCTTCAGCCCATCGCCATCTGCACCAGCAGCCAGCCATTCATTACCGCAATGGCCGCCGCCGTGGTCCAGGCCAGGGCCGTCACCCAGGGCTTGTTCACAAACTCGCCCATCCACTTGCGGTTGCTGGTAAACATGACCAGCGGCACCACGGCAAAGCTCAACTGCAAGGACAGGATCACCTGGCTCAAAATCAAGAGCTTCTCCGTACCCTGCTCGCCGGTGAGCGCCACCACCACCACCGTGGGCACAATGGCCAACAGCCGGGTCAGCATCCGGCGCAGCCACGGAGCCACCTTCATCCGCATAAAGCCTTCCATCACCACCTGGCCAGCCAGGGTGCCGGTAATGGACGAGTTCTGCCCGGAGGCCAGCAGCGCCACCGCAAACAGCGTGCTCGCCCCCGCCGCGCCCACCAGCGGGCTGAGCAGCTGGTAAGCATCCTGAATGGCCTCCACCTCATAGTGTCCGGTGCGATGGAAGACGGCCGCCGCCACAATCAGGATGGCGCCATTCACAAACAGGGCCAGGGTCAGGGCCAGCGTGGAGTCCAGCTTGCCCATCCAGATGGCTTCGCGCTTGCCCTCGCTGGTGCGCTCGTAGTTGCGGCTCTGCACCAGCGACGAGTGCAGATAGAGGTTATGCGGCATCACCGTGGCACCCAGAATCCCGATGGCAATGTAGAGCATGGCCGGGTTGGTGACGATGGCAGGGCTGGGGATGAGGAAGCTGCGAATCGCCAGCCAGTGATCCGGATGGCAGAGCGCTACCTGCACCATGAACAGCACCGTGATGGTCGCGATCAGAGTCATGACCAGCGCCTCAAGGTAGCGCAGGCCCCAGCGCTGCAGCACCAGGAGCAACAGCACGTCGGTGCCGGTAATGATCACGCCCCACATCAGGGGCAGGTGGAAGAGCAGCTCCAGCGCAATGGCGGAGCCAATCACCTCGGCCATGTCGCAGGCGGCAATGGCAATCTCCGCGCCAATCCACAGGAACAGGCTCACCCGCCGGCCAAAAGCCTCGCGGCAAACCTGGGCCAGATCATGCTCGGTGGCAATGCCCAGCTTGAGGCTCAGGCTTTGCAACAAAACGGCCATCAAATTCGACACCATGATGGCGAACAGCAGCGTATAGCCAAACCGCGAGCCGCCCGCAATGTCCGTGGCCCAGTTGCCGGGGTCCATGTAGCCCACCGCAATCAGGAAGCCCGGCCCCGCAAAGCCGGCGAACCTGCGCCACTTGGAACCGGTCGTCAACAGGCGTACGCTGCCATGCACCTCCGGGAGCGAAGGATCGTGCAGCAGGGTCGTAGATGGGGCATTCATCGGCATAGGCAAGGAACGAAAGATGGCTCTGCTCATCAAGCATAGTATGCCATAAGCAGTTAACTCTAGTTAACATTGTTCCGTTAGATTACGTTACGACGAGAGAGACACGCGCAGCCAAACGGCTTCCCCGGCGCTCCTGCCCAGCGTAGCCTTCTGTGCATCCATTTGAAGCGCAATGGTTTGATCGTAGTTGTGATGGGTGACACGCAACCCGACTCCCGGCCCAATTCCGGCCTGATGCAGGTAGGCCAGCAGTTGCGGATCGCGCTCCTGAATGCTGACCACAACGTAACATACGCCCAGCGCAGCCTCCGTCAGCAGCAGCTCACCGCGCTCCCGGCGTGCGGCGGGCGAGGCAGGCAGCACCGCATTGCCGTGCGGGCAGGCTCCCTCCGCTCCCAGCTTTTCCAGCAGCTTGGCCTCAAAGGCGGGGGAAACGGCGTGCTCCAGCCGCTCCGCCTCCTCGTGGATCTGGTGCCATTCCATACCGAAGATCTCGCTCAGCATACGCTCAATCAGGTGATGACGCAGGGCGGTGCGGTAGGCGGTCGCACGGCCGGCCTCGGTCAGCCGGATGGCCCCGTCGGTGTCCGGCTCCACCAGCCCGTCGCGGCGCAGGCGCTTCAGCGCCATGGTCACGGCCGGCGGCGACACCTTGATCCAGTGCGCAATCAGCGCTGGAATCACGGCATGGCCTTCCGCCTCCGCCTCCAGAATCGCCTTCAGGTAATCTTCCTTCGAAGTTGTCGTGGCTGCTTTCATCGCGTGCCCCCAGTCTACAGCCATTGCATGGAGCAGCCTTTGCCCATTTCATGGAGGCATGGCATGCAGGCATTGCATGCAGCGGCCCACCGAGTGCCTTTCTGAACACCCCGGCGGGTGCCCCCTGTCCCTCGCTTTTGGGGACCGGGGAACGGTCCTTTACCCAGCACAGAACTGGCGCGAAGCGCGGTTGGCCGCACCGCAGGTGCTTGCCTTTGTGGGGATGGGGTGGGAGAATGGTCCCGACTCTCCCACCCCATCTCTGAAAGCTGCGAACGCATGAAGACCTGCCCGCAATGTACCTCCGGCTATCATGACTCGCTCACCACCTGCCCTACGCATGGCAACATCCTCAATGAGATTCGCGACCTGAAGCCAGGCCTGGAGATCCGATCCACTTACAGGATTGTGCGCAAGCTGGGCCAGGGCGGCATGGGCACGGTGTACCTGGCCGACCACCTGCTGATGGGCGAGCAACGGGCGCTGAAGTTTCTGTCGCCCGAGGCCAGCGCGGACCAGACGCTGGTGGACCGGCTGCTGCGCGAGGTCAAGTCGCTCCGGCTACTGCACCACCCCAACGTGATCGGCTCCGGTGACCTGGAAAGGGCCGAGGACGGCTCGCTGTTCTTTCCCATGGAATACGTGGAAGGGCCAGATCTGCGCAAGCTGATCGAGATGGCGCGCGGCCCCATGCCGGTGGCCATGGCGCTGGAAATTGCGCAGGGCATTACCAGCGGACTGGCCGCGGCGCATGAGCTCGATCTGGTGCATCGCGACATCAAGCCGGAAAATATTCTGATGGCTCGCAAGGGCGAGCAGTGGCAGCCAAAGATCGCTGACTTCGGCATTGTGGCGCTCAAGGGCGTGGCCACGCTGACCCGCACCGGGCTGGGTATGTTGACCCCGCAATACGCCGCGCCGGAGCAATGGAAGGGCGTGAAGGCGGCAGAGCTGGACGGCCGCACCGACCTCTACGCGCTGGGCTGCATCCTCTATGAGATGCTGACCGGACGGACGCCGTTTGAGTCGGAGAGCTACGAAGGCTGGATGTACCAGCACCTGACGGTAACGCCGAAGCGGCCGAGTGAGGTCAATCCTGAGTTGGCCAGGCAAGACGGGCAGGATGAGCTGGTGATGCAGCTGCTGGAGAAGGAGAGAGAGAAGAGGCCAATCAACTCCGCGTCGTTTCAAGACACTTTGAATAGCCTTTTTCGGCCAAATACAGTGCGCGAATCGATGCAGCCCGAAAGAAGAACCCAGACTGCGGCCCAGCGAAAACCAAGCCCAGCCCCAAAAGTCCAAAGGCCTAAGCGTGCGAAAGAAGAAATCGCACTGGCTGATCCTAAGCCCGTACCGATAGCTTCGTCTCACCACTTGTCTCCTGAAGAATTGCGCAGTGTTGAGTCTGGATTACGACTGACAGGAACTGAAGATTCTGTTCCATGGAGCGAGACATCTAGAACAATGGCAGAGGATTATTACCAGTGTGGACTCGCCAGGGAAAAGAATCTTGACTTCAATAACGTCGCTACTCTTAAATCGATGACCTTTCAGTATGTGATGGCGGCCGAACGAGGGCATGAGGCCGCCATAAGCAGGCTGACTGACCTGCGAAAGATATCCCTCTCACTGTTCCGTAAGAAACTCATCTTCACTGTAGGGGCATACGCCTTTGCATCCACCTGGTTGTATTTCTTTGGCGATACGATGATGGGTAAATCTATGTGGGCTATCAACACATTCTTTCTTGCTCCCCTTATCCTCGGAATACTCCTAACTTGGAAGCTTGTCCTTCTGGATGCTGATAAGATCACACCCTGCCCCCCTAAGAAAAAATAGCGCGGTAAGCGGGTGCTCTGCATCCCTCCCCTTGCCCAGCCCTGCATATGGGTGGCCCTCAGTTTCGCTTCTGGGACCGGGGAAGGCGGCAAGGCTGGATGCGCACCGCTGTGTTGGGGCTAAAGGCCCCCGAAGAGCAAACGCAGATCCCTCGACTCACCAGCAGCTGCGGTGCGACAGACCACTTCGCGGCATTGCATGCAGCAGCCTTTGCGCGGTCCCTACGGGACTCCGGGGTATTTGTGTGGAAGCTTTCCCCACGTTGAAACGTGGGGCTAACATGCATTGTGCCTACGGCACGGGGTTCGATGCTTCGACCAAGATCAAGCCATAAACGAACCGAATCGCTAAGTTTGAGAATCTTCATTCCGTCCTGTGAGCGGTACGCCCATGGGGACTCAGGATGACAGCCTGCGAGGGGTAGGTTCTCCGCGGTGAACGCGCAGCGGTCTGCCGTTTGTGATGCAGGGAACCGCGTCCGCCTCATGCAATGGCGCAAAGCGGGCGGCTTCATGCGGTGCTGCAAAGGAAGCAGTTCCACACCGTGGCGCGAAGCGGGCGGATCCATGCAACGACATTGTTCCCTGCAATGGCGCAATGCTGGTGGCTTCATGAAGTGGCGCAGAGCAGGTAGTTCCATGCAATGGCGCGTAGCGGGCCGCCGCTTGTAACGCAGCCAACCGCGTCCGCTCCATACAACACCGCAAAGCAGGTTATTGCAATGCAATGGCGCGAAGCGCGGTTGGCCCCACCGCAGGTGGCTGCTTCATGCCGTGGCGCGAAGCGCAGTTGGCCACACCGCAGGTGTTAGAACTGCAGCAGGCGGCCCGACTCCACCACTGCGCCCTCGTACTCAAAGAAGTTGTGGGGACAGCTTTGGCGGGCGGCCAGCAGCCAGGCGCTGGCCATGATGCGCTGGCTGCCGGTCAAGGCGTCGTCGCCCATGTAGAAGTAGGCCTCGCACTTCTGACCCTTGTCCTTTTCGTCGTCGGTGTTCTTGGCGGCGTCGGTCAGCTGGGTAAAGGAGCGCTTGTGCTGGAAGTACTCCACCACGGGTCCGGGCCAATCGGTCAGGTTCAGGGTGGCGGCGTCGCGATTGAACTCGTCGCTATCGTCGTGTCCCAGGCGCTGTTCCGCCAGGTGCAGCCACAGCAGGGAGTAGTCGTATTTGCGCAGCTCAAAGGAGCGGCGGAAGTCGCTGGCGGCCTCGGCGGTTTGCCCGTTCAGGTAGCGCGCCAGTCCGCGTGAGAACTGGGCGGAATAGGAGTTGCTGTCCAGCTCCAGGGAGCGGCTGCAGTCCTGGATGGCGGTGGTGTAGTCGCCTTTGCGGCGGTAGCTGTCGCAGCGCAACTCCAGCGCAACCGCCTTCTGCGTGGTCCGCTCGCTGCCCTGGGTGTAGGCGGCAATGGCTTTGTCGTACTCCTCCAGCATGTCGTGGGAGCCGCCCTTCTGGCGATAGCCGTCCCAGTCGTCCGGGGCCAGGCCAATGTAGGTGTCAAAGTCGGCAATGGCCTCGCGTTGCTGGTTCTTGTGACGATAGGCCAGGCCGCGATTGTAGTGGGCAAAGGCGTGTTTGGGGTCGAGGCGGATGGCCTGCGAAAAGTCCTCGATGGCGCGGTCGTACTGGGCGGTGCTGTTGTAGGCGCTGCCGCGGTTGTTGAAGCCGTCGGCGTCGCTGGGCTTGAGGCGGATGTAGCTGGTGTAATCCTCAATGGCCGGGCCGTACGCGCCTTTTTCCGCACGGCACATGCCGCGGTCAAAGTAGGCCATGGGGTAGTCGGGATCGAGGAGCAGGGTGTGGTCGTAGTCGGGAGTGGCCAGGTCGCAGTGGCCCAGCAGGCGGCGCATGGAGCCGCGCTTGTAGAAGCCGTCCGGATCGGAGGGAGCCATCTCGATATAGCGCTCAAACTCCGGGAGGGCGCGCGCATAATCCTTTTTGTGGCTATAGGCGAGGCCGCGGTTATACCAGGCGATGTCCAGATCGGGCTTGATGCGGATGGCGTCGTTGTAGTCCTGAATGGCGCGATCATACTGAGCTTTGTCGTCGTAGACAATGCCGCGATCGTTGAAGGCCACGGCCAGGTTGGGATCCAGGCGCAGGGCGGCATCGTCGTCGGCAATGGCCAGGTCTGGCTGGTCGGTATGCTCATAGGAGCGGCCCCGCCAGTTGAGCGCGTGCGCGTTGTTCGGGTTCAGGCGCAGGGATTCGGTAAGGTCCGGAATGGCCTTGCCGTACTGATGCAGCTTGTTGTAGTCGTTGCCCCGGTTGGCATAGGCAATGGCCGTATTGGCATTGGACTCTTGTCCGCTCTGGATCAACGCCGTACAGCCCTCAATGCTGGACTGCGCATCGTCGCCCGAACACTTTTTCCAGTTCTGGTCACGCGTCTGGCCCACGGCCAGAGATGCACTGATGAGAAGAAGCAACACAAACCAGGATTTCCGATTCACAGCCAGCCCTCCACTTGCAAACCCAGCGGCACGATGGATCATGATACACCGCCTATTCTCAATAGCGGGGAAATGCCGCCAGATTGCGCACAAGCAGCGCCATTTGGTAAAGCCCCCACCCGATCGTATAGGCTGAAGATTCCAGGACCGAAAAACCGCACCTATGACGACAGACGCCGCACGCGCACGCTATCCACTGACCCAGGGAGTGAATCCGTGGCTGGTCACCGTCTCGGTGATGCTGCCCACCTTTATGGAGGTGCTGGATACAGCCATTGCATCGGTGGCGCTGCCCTACATTGCCGGGTCGCTGTCGGCCTCCAACTCGGAGGCCACCTGGGTGCTCACCAGCTATCTGGTGGCCAATGCCGTCATTCTGCCCGCTTCCAACTGGTTTGCCCACCGCTTTGGGCGCAAGCGCTTCCTGCTCAGTTGCGTCATCATCTTCACCGTGGCCAGCTTCTTTTGCGGCGCGGCGCCTTCATTGTGGGTCATTCTGCTGGCGCGCATCTGCCAGGGGGCGGGCGGCGGCGCGCTGCAACCGCTGTCGCAGTCCATCCTGCTGGAGAGCTTTCCGGTTGAGAAACGATCGCAATCCATGGCCGCCTACGGCCTGGGCATTGTGCTGGCTCCGGTGCTCGGCCCCACGCTGGGCGGATGGCTGACCGATACCTTCAGTTGGCGCTACGCCTTCTACATCAACATCCCGGTGGGCATTCTGGCGGTCATCCTGATCACCCGCTTTGTGCACGATCCGCCTCACATCAAGAACGCCAAGTTCTCGCCCTTTGACAACATCGGCTTTGGCTTGCTGATGGTGTGGACCGGCTGCCTGCAGATCGTGCTCGACAAGGGCCAGGAAGACGACTGGTTTGGCGCGGTTTGGGTGCGCTGGGCAACGGCGGCGCTTCTGATCGCGCTGGTGTTGTGGATCTGGCGCTCCTGGACCAACCCCAACGGACTGCTGGACCTGCACGTGCTCAAGGATCGCAACTTCCGCACCGGCTGTATTCTGATGGCCATGCTGGGCATGTGCATCTACATCACGATTGCGATTTTGCCCCTCTACTACCAGGAGATTCTGGGCTACACGGCGTTTACGGCCGGCATGGTGGTGGGCCCGCGCGGACTGGGATCGTTCATCGGCTCGCCCATCATCGGCATCATCGGTAACCGCGTCGATGGCCGCAAGCTCATGACCTTCGGCTTCCTCGGCTTTGGCATCTGCTCACTCATCTTCGCCACCATCAATCTGGACATTGGCCCCTACTCCCTGCTGCTGCCCATCATGTTTACCGGCTTTGCGCTGAGCTTTGTGTTTGTGCCCATGGCAACGCTGGCCATGGCCACCATCCCGCGGCAGGAGATGGGCAACGCCACGGGGCTCTCCAACATGCTGCGCAACATCGGCGGGTCCATCGGCATCTCCATGGCCACCACCGCCATTGTGCGCCACGCCGCCCAGCACCAGAATGATCTGGGCGCGCACCTCGATCCATCCAACCCGGTGCTGCAACAGAAGGCGCGGTTGATCGGCGTGTATCTGGGCCACCACGTGGGCCCGGCCAATGGCCAGGGCGGCGCATTCGGCATGATCTATGGGCTGATGCAGCAGCAGTCAGCGCTGATGGCCTATGTGGACGTCTTCCGCTGGACGGCGCTGCTCTCGTTCCTGTGCGCAGGTTTGGCCTGGATGTTCAAGAAGCCCGACAAGCACGTTGCCCCGCCGCCCGGCGTGCACTAACCACCTGCGGGCACCTGCGGTGCGGCCAACTCGCTTCGCGGCATTGTGCATGCAGCGGACGCGGGTTGCGCAGCACCTGCAGCGGGCTTTGCTGTGCCTCAGACACTTGCGTGCCCCATCCTTGATCGCGTTCTTTGCGAGCAAGGGTGGGAAGGAACGACGCTGGCTCTGGAGTCTTTCAAAGATGCATCTACCACGAAGGCTGCACCGCGCCCTTTCAGGGCGCGCGCCGATTATGGGCAGCCCTCCCAGGGCTGCGCCTGCGGCTTGCCCTGGGCTACCCGCACGGCGCCCCCGAGGGGCGCACGAACCTCCGCCACCAAGCTGGATGGATTCAAAGTAATTTGCGAGGCGAAGTTACCCAACACCTATCTGAGCGCAGCCAGCTACTTGCAATTCCCTTCCGGTTGCGTTTTACTGGCAACCACCATGGCAAACAGGAATCTTTCTTCCCTCTGCGGCCGGCTGCTGCTTGCTGGCGGCATTCTTGCATTCTTCCTCCTCCCGCTCACCGCGCAGCACACAACCACAAGCAAGACGAAGCCGGTGGCCACCGAACTGAGCAAGCACATCCTGGTCTTTGCCGATGCCTACGCCGCGAATTACTGGACCCATACGGCAGCGCTAGTGAATGCGCCAGAGCAGTTGACGCAGGTGAATCCTGGCCAGTGCATCCGTCTGGGTGTATACGCCGTGGGCGACAAGCGCGAGGCGTTGATCGCAGGCGCGCAGGTGGCTTATCACATCCACTTTGCCGGGCACACAGACGAACTTCCACCTGCGACCTTTGCCCAGACGCATCCAATCAAGCCCGAGGGTGGCGACTTTGTAACGGAGGTGCTGGGAGCAGCGAAGATCGAGAATCCAATGGAGTCCATGACCTTGCTGGGAGTGGCTGCCGGCAATTGGTGCGTGCCCTCCGATGCAGGCGATGGCGAACTGATAATCGACGCCGAAGCTACAATGCCCAGCGGAGCCGTGAAGCTGGAAACCGCACGCATCAAGGTGGAATCGTGGGCTACGGGCAGCCAAAAGATATTCAAGAATCTTGACGAAGAGGGAAACTGGTCGGCAAACTACTACCGCCATCCAGAACCAGCGCGCCTGTTGCCGGCGCTACGCGCGCTGGCTGCCGATCCCAAGCTGCTGCAGCAGCAGAGCGCACTTGAAAACACCATGGCGATGTTTGCCGCAGCGTTCAAGGAGAATCCTCTGGCTGCGCGCAAGTTTGCCCTGCGCATCGGCGAGGAGAAAGATCCCACGCGTACACTGGGCGTGGCCGCGCTGCAGATGGCCAACGTTGACATTGAGCCGATCATCCGGAACTGGAGCGCTGAGGACCGCGCGCACTTCCAGCAGCGCCCCGAGTTCCCCAACCCTTACCTCTTCAACCCTGCCGATGGATCGGACCCAACACGTTTGGACTTTTGCTGGGCGGAGTTCATGACGACAGGGCGAATCGAGCCTATCCGCCAGATTGTCTCCGCGCTGGCCTGGCATACGGACTACGACGCCTTTGACAAAGGCCGCAAGGCCGGTACACTCGGCAAGCAATGGACAACGGAAATTGACCATGCCGTTACGTACATGGCCGCAGGCTGGTCACTGAATTCCTTCAAACGCAACGATCCGCTGGCGGCGGACTACCTGCTGGCCATTGCGGCTGACCCGGCCACATCCGCCGCAATCAAGACAGAACTCAATGAGCTAAGCACCAACCCCGCCTTCAAAGAGATGGCAAAATAGCAGCAAAGACAGGAACGCTGCAAGGGTGGGGAGTCGGACCTGCTTGGGCCAGGTCCGCTCTAGCCTGCGTCGCCAAAGACAGGAACGCCGACACTCCGGGCCGCCACAGCCAGCTTGCGGTCGAAGGTGGCCAATCCCGCACCCAAGCGAAGCGCCAGTTCCAGATAGCTCGCATCGTAGGCCGTCAGCGCGTGGCTTCTGGCCAGCGACAGCGCCCGCTGCAGCACGGCCCAGGCGGATGCGGCGTCGAACACAATCCCGCTCAGCTCCAACCGTTCCAAAAAATTGCCATTCTGCTCAGCCGAGACCATGCCTGCCCGTTCTCCGCGCAACAGCACATTGGCCACCTCGCCAGCCCATATTGCAGGCACATACACGCCACCGGCAGGAAGCCGATGCAGGATTTCCCGCGCCAGATCGGCTTCGCGCTCGTCCGCCCGCCTGAACTGCCATGCCAGCGCGACGGAGGCGTCCAATACCAGACTCATTCCCGCCCCTCATCGATCCATTCCCGGATCTGCTCGGCTGACACGCCCATCACCAGTGGCGTTTCCAGCATCTGTCGCACCGCTTCAGCCGCCCGCCGCTGCGCCGCGTCCTCACGCGGCACCAGGTCGGCCACGGCACGGCCTCGGACGGTGATAGTGAACCGCTCTCCCTGTTCCACCTTGCGCAGAATCTCGGAGAGTTTGGTTTTGGCTTCAAATGCGCCGATCTCAACGTAGCCGCTGGCCATGGTTGACCTCCATCTTCATTCTAATCCAGATCAACTAGTTGACAGACTAGTTCTTTCGCACATGCAGAGATTCGGGCCTGAACCGGGTTGTCTTGGGAAGCCTGTGAAGTACGCCTCCCTACTTCGGCCAGGGCAGGAATCTCTGCTGTTGCTCGTCGTACTCTTCGATCTTTCCGGTCAAGATGTCGTAGTACCAGCCGTGGACGGTGAGCCGCCCGGCAGCAACGGCCTTGCGCACGCTGGGCTGGGCGCGCAGGTTGTGGAGTTGCGCCACCACGTTGCCACGGATCAAAGCCGTCAGCTCCGCCGCGTCGCCTTCGGCGGGGTTCAGGGGCTGACGATGGGCAAAGGCCGACTCCACGTGGTGCAGCCAGCGCTCGGCCTTGGGCAGATTCGCAATGCTCTCCCGGTCCAGCGCGGCCTTCAGTGCGCCGCAGTCGGAGTGGCCGCAGAGGATGGCGTGCTTCACCTTCAGCACCTCCACGGCGTATTCAATAGTAGCCGTGCAGCCGTCCACATCCTGGCTGGTGATGGGCACCACGTTGCCCGCATTGCGGGTGATGAACAGGTCGCCGGGATCGGTGCCCAGCACCAGGTCGGGAACCACGCGGGAATCAGAGCAGGTGATGAACAGCCAGGCCGGCTGCTGGCTCTCGGCCAGCAGATGAAACTCGCCACGCCGGTTGGGAAACACCTCGGCCAGGAACCGCTGGTGGCCGTCCACAAGCTTCTGCATTCGTTCGCCTCCGACGGGTGAACTGGGGAGAAACCCGTCTTTGCCAGCCTACAACATGGGGACTGGGTGCTAGGTGCTGGGACTCGACAGGCAGCTGAAAAACTCCCAAGAGAAGGCTAGAAGCGTCAGAGCACGACTTCATTCGTGCCGCAAGTAGCACAAAATAAAGGATGGTCTTTAGCCCCTGCGGCATGCTTTCTGGAGATTCCGCCTTAAATACCAAGCTTTTCCGCAGCCAGTGGGGGCCAAGCACCAGCAAAAGGCCCCGAACCGTGGGGATCGGGGCCGGTGGAGTTGCGTGCTGCCCGGCTACTCTTGAGTCGCCATGGCAAAGACCAGGCCAAGCGTGCCGCCCACCAGCGGGCTGATGAGCAGAAAGCCGGTGCCCATGTTGAGCGAGTGCACCAGCGACTGCACGGTCTGGTTGCCAATGGCCAACCCCTGATACTGCTTCCACGGGTCCGTTGACTGGGGCAGCGGATTGTTCAGGTCAATGCGAGCCAGGACCACGGCCACCGCCATCAGCGCGCTCACCATGGCGCTCCACACGCCAGCGGCAATACCCAGGTTCGGGCTCTTGGTAATCTTGGCTCCCTGCCAGCCAGCCAGACCCGACAAGATGGCTGCGCCCACCAGCAACCCAATCTGGAGATAGGCGCTCCGCAGGGTGTGATTATCAGAAAGAACCACGTAGCCAATGGCCAGCAAGCCAGCGGGAATGGCCATGCGCATGGACTTGACCAGTGCCTCCTGCACGTCGGGATTTTGATTGCCGCCCATCCACAGCAGCAGGAAAAGGTAGGTAACCAGACAGATGATGGGATCGTAGCCGGAGGTTCCCTGCCCGGGCAGGTTCACAATTTCATTCCAGGGCCGAAGCCGCATGGCCAGCAGAGCCAAGTCGCCCAACGTCAGCAGAACGATTGGTATGCGTATTAAGCTCAAGCGTCCGGAAGGCATCGCTTTTCCTTGTCTATCGGGCTTCGATCATGGAAGCTGAGATGGGGTCCGCATCCAGTTTAAACCGGAGTTGATCGACGGCATAGCGCACTTGAAATGTTATTGAAGGCGCGTTCCCTTGCGGGAATTTGGCGAGGACAAGCTACCAAATCAGAACGCAAGAACCCGCCAACCGTGCTGCTCCACAACCGCTCTATGCCTGAGCCAGAACCCGTGCGCGAGTCCGCTTGGTGGCCGGTTCCGGCTCTTCCTCGTGCTGCACCCGCGCCAGCTCCCAGGCCGAGCGATCCTTCATCAGTCGCGACACCAGAGCGGTGTGCATGGCATGGCCGGCGCGCTCCGCCACCACGTGCCCCTCAATGCGGCGCCCAGCCAAAGCCAGATCCCCAATCAGATCAAGAACCTTGTGCCGCACATACTCATCGCTGAAGCGCAGCGGACCGTTCTCCGGGCCGTTGGGACCCAGCACAATGGCGTTCTCCGAGCTGGCGCCGCGAATCAAGCCCATATCCCGGAGCTTGCTCTCGTCGGCCTTGTAGCCAAAAGTGCGCGCCGCGGCAATCAGCGCACCGTAGGTCTCCGCGGCCAAATCAACGTCTGCCGACTGGCGGCCGATGGGAGCAGGGAAATCAATGGCGTACTCAATCCGGTAGCCGTCCCCCGGGTAAACGCCGATAAACTTATTGCCCTCCCGCACTTCCACGGGCTTGAGCACGCGGATCACCTCCCGTTGGCGGCGCTGGGTGCGGATGCCCACCTGCTGAATGGCCTCCACGTAGGGCAGCGAACTGCCGTCCAGAATGGGCAGCTCCAGGTTGTCCAGCTCCACAATCACGTTGTCCACGCCCATGCCGATCAGCGCCGACAACAAGTGCTCCGTGGTGGAGATCAGCACGCCTTGCCGCATCAGACTGGTGGCATAGCTCACCTTGGCTAGGTTGCGACCGATGGCCGCAATCTCAAAGTTGTCCAGATCGGTGCGCCGGAAGACGATGCCCGAACCAGCCGGAGCGGCCAGCAAACGCATGGTGACCGGAGCGCCGGAATGCAGGCCGACCCCGGTGAACTCCAGGGGGGCAACCACCGTCTGTTCCATCTGACCAGATTTACGCAAACACGATCTCCGGGTAAAGGACTGCAAAGAAGCAAAACCTGCAACTTCGTTAGACTAGACCCCTTGCCGCATGCATGTATTGTGGCATTTTTACCACAGATTGCGGAAAATTGGCCCTTTATCCAACCTTTTCGGAAGTT
The DNA here is from genome assembly GCA_964645855.1 of uncultured Occallatibacter sp. Lineage (GTDB taxonomy): Bacteria > Acidobacteriota > Terriglobia > Terriglobales > Acidobacteriaceae > Telmatobacter. The sequence goes on along the minus strand of CAZYDF010000018.1, from coordinate 29,840 downwards.
CAGGAAGCTGGAAACGTCCCTGAAGCTGGCCTCTGGTACCACCAGCAGTCCCGTTGAATGCTGAGCCGCGGCCGCGCTTTGCCCATAGAATCGAGACAGTGCCGAAGGTCTTCCCCAATTCGCCGGCGCATGATCCGCACGCGACGTTGCAGCGGGATGTGCTGTTGCCGCTGCGTTTGTGGCATCTGGCCAGCTTGGATGCGCCCTCGGTTGCCGTCTGTTGGACGCTTAGCCTGGCCCGGGCTGCTAGGGTACGGCTGCCCGCGTGGGTTCCGCTGCTGGTGGCGCTCGCCGTGTGGGCGGTGTACGTGGCGGACCGGCTGCTAGATGCCCGCGCCGATCTGGCTCTGGACCGAAGCCATCGCCTGCGCGAGCGGCACTACTTCCACTGGCAACACCGCCGCCTACTGGCTCCGCTGGCCGCGCTGGCCGCCGCCTGTGCCGCATGGATCCTGTGGCGGCTGGTTCCCGCGCCGGTACGCCACCGCGATTCGCTGCTGGCCGCCGCCGCACTGGCTTACTTTACCCGCGTCCATGCCCCGTCCGCCTTTGCTCTATGGATCCGGCCCTCCAGCAGTGTCACTCTATCCCACCCATCCCGGACAAAACGCGGGATGGATGGGGCACCCGGGCGTCGGCGTTTATGGGCCGGATCAATAGGGTGGTGGAGGGAGAGGCTGCTGCGGCGCGTTCTCACCAAGGAGCTGCTGGTAGGTCTGCTGTTCACCGCCGGTTGCCTGCTGCCGGCCTGGTCCCGCGCCCAGACGCCGGCTGCGGTGTTGGCCGCGCCCGCCGTCGCCCTGGCGCTGCTGGCCTGGCTCAACTGCGCCCTAATCGATGAGTGGGAAGGCGACAATGCTGGTTTACCTCCCAAAACGGACCGGGCGCTGGCGACCCGGGCCGCAAATCGTGCGTGGGCATCCCGCCCATCGCGCGATAAGGCCTGCGCGATGGATGGGGCACAGTGCTTCCATTTGAGAGCAAAATCCATAGCGCTGGCCGGCTTCGCGTTCTTGGCGGCCACGCTGCTGGTGCACAGCCAGCAGCGTTCTTCTCTACTCATCTTCGCTGCTGCGCTCTCGGCGCTGCTGCTGGCCGCGCTGGACCACAATCGCAGGCGGCTGGCTCCGGTCACGCTGCGGGCTATGGCCGATCTGGTGCTGCTGACTCCGGCGGTGCTGCTGGCAACAGGGATAAGCCGATGAACGCTGCGCCCCGCTTTGACGCCCTGGCCCGTATCTACCGCTGGCTGGAGCTGGTCAGCTTTGGCCCCTGGTTAATGCGCGCCCGCACCGCCTTCCTGGCGGAGATGGCCGGCAGCCGGGCGCTGGTGCTGGGCGATGGCGACGGCCGCTTTACGGCCCAGCTCCTCCGGGCGCTGTCCGCGCTGGAGGTGGACGCCGTGGACGCCAGCCCCGCCATGCTGGCGGAGTTGGTGCGCCGTGCCGGGCACGACCGTAACCGGGTGCGAACGTTTATTGAAGACGCGCGCCGCTTCCAGGCACCGCACCCGCCCTACCAGATCCTTGTGACCCACTTTTTTCTGGACTGCCTCGTGGACGATGAGGTGGCAGAGCTGGCTCGCCGACTGCGGGATGCGGCAGCGGAGAACGCGGTGTGGGTTGTCTCGGAGTTCGCGATTCCCGCAGGCATCTTTGGCTGGTTGGTGGCACGGCCGATGGTGGACCTTCTCTACTTTGCCTTCAGGCTGTTGACTGGGCTCCGGGTGCGCAGGCTGCCCAACCACGGTGCCGCCCTGGCCTGCGCCGGCTTCCGGCTCCAGCAAGAAAAAAGCTGGCTTGGAGGGTTGCTCCTGAGCCAGCTCTGGGTTTGCGATCCCAAAAACATCCAAGCGCCCTGAAAGGGCGCTGTGCCGCACGAGAGTGCGCCCGGGGGTGAAACCCCGGATTTTTTTGGGCAAGCGTTCATGGGCCTGAAGGCCCCTGCTCCTTCCTGTCTGTTCCGGTCTCTTCCTGCCCTTCCTGTCCTTCCCGTCCCAGGTCTCAAAATCGAGACCTGGGGCACCCGGCCCCTGAATAGACAAATACTGGCGGGACGAAAGGCCGCAGGGGCTAAAGCCCAGATCTTTTCTTGGACCGTTTTCGGCACGACTGAAGTCGTGCCCTGTTACAAAGCATGCGGCCTGGTCGGTAATGCAGCCTGATCGGTAAATTGAAGAGTTGCCGGATCTACCTTGATCTTCATCTTTCTGAAATGGTGTAGACCTGTATTTCCGTGGTATCCCACCCATTTCCGCAAAGAACGCGGAAATGGATGGGGCACGGAAATCTATACCAACACGGAAATCGTTACCAAAAGGAAAAATGAATCTAGCTAGTGCTTGGCGTGCGCGTCCTTGGGAACTACAAAGGTGGCTTTGGCCGGGACGGTGAGCGAGACCGAGCCCTCCACCGCGCTTTTCCGGCTGCCCGCGGCCACGTCGTTCTGTTTGAGCGCGATGCTGCCAGAGGCAATCTCCGCCTCGGCCGTCCAGCGCTCAAAGTGCGCCAGCGCCAGGGGCACCGCGCCCGCTGCTCCCGCCGCCGCGCCGTGCTTCCAGTCCAGATGCAGCGCGCCCTTGGCCGCGCTGGCCAGTTCGTCTGCCGTGTAGCCGGCGGCGGATAGATTGCCGGAGAGGTTCAGCTCGCCCCCGCTCCAGCGCTCGCCCAGCAACTGACCCACCGCTGCCGGATTCAGCCTCTCCACCGTCCCCTTCAGCTCGTAGGCCGGCTTGTCGCCGGCTTTGATCGCACCCGTCAGGTGCAGGTCGCCGCCCAGCAGCTCGCCGTCCAGCGAGCCAATCTCAGCGCCCTCGGCCGTGAACGCCACGGTCATGACCACCTTGTGCAGGGTGGTCGGTCCCAGCTTGAAGGCGTCCACCTTGACCACTGCGTTCACATGCGGCCAAACGGTTTGCGCGGCCGGATGCAGCTTGTCGATCAGCTCGGAGATCAGGGTGCCTTTGGTGTGCGCGCCCAGCAAAGCGGCCTGCAGAGTCTCCGCATCCAGCTCGGCAAACTGCGCCTCCACGTGGGGCGCGCAGTTCTGGCAGTCCACCGGCAGGGTCAGCGTGGCGGTGCCCTTCAGCGGACCGTAGGTAAAGTCGATCGGGTCCCAGCACATCTGGCCCGCGCCCAGGTGCAGCGTGGCCTGCGCAACCTGTACGTGATTCACCAGGGAGTCAGACTTCCAGTTGGCATTGTGTACGGCCACGGTACCGGCCAGACTGTCGCTGGAACCAGCTTCCGGCTCCTCGCCGGGCATCCACGGCCCGGCCAAGATCAGGTCCACGTTCAGCGGATCGCCAGCCAGTTGGTCCAGCAGCATTCCACCCTTGGCTGCGCTGGCATGCAGCACCTCGCGAGCCCGTGCCACAGCTGCTTGTCCGCGCAGTCCCACCTGGAAGCTGTACAGGCCCAACCGCAGACTCGCCTCCAACGGAGCCGTCCCGTCCAGGTCAAAGGCCACGGTTCCAGCCAGAGCCAGCGGACGGCCCGAGGCCGCGTTCAGCACAATTTTTTCTGACTTGAGCGGCTGAGTAAGGCCAGCTCCGCTCAGTTGGAAGCCCTGCACCAGCAAGCTTCCGGTCAAAGGGCTCACCATAACGGGTTCAGGCTTCTTGGACTTTGCCTGTTTGGCTGCTTCAGGCTTGACCGGTTTGGCCGTGTCGGGGTTGGTTTCTGCGGCCGCGGGCTCGGCGTAGTCAATGCGGCCACTCACCATGCCAGCCGCTTCAAGATCGGCGGGAATATTGTTGCGCAGGGTGCGCAGAGCAGCCAGGCCAGCAGCCACCGGAATCTTGTCCAGCTCGGCAGTCAGCCGGGCGGGGCCGTTGCCGGGCAGCTCGCCCATGACCTTCACCCGGCCGGAGCCCAGCGGCGACTCGCAGCTGAGCTTCTCCACCGTGTGCGCGGAGTAGTGGTAAACAAATCCGCATTTGGCGTCAAAATCCAGGGGCGAAGCCGGGGCAAACTCCACGCGATGCACGCCTGAGGCCCGCAGCCGGGTCTTGACCTGGGCCAGGTCGGCCGTGCCATCCATGTGCAGCTCGCCGCGCAGATCGCTTCTCCAGCCCGGATCGCGACCCAGCAGCAGACGGGTCAACTGGCCCAACTGCGCATCCCGCCACTCCAGATCCAGCTTGAGGGGCATCTGGCGGAGCTGGGCGGCGGTTCTGGCCGTTGCCGTCAGCTCCACAATGCCCATATCGCCGGGGTTCACGCTCAGGTCGGTGCGGGAGGGCTGGCCTTTGAGCTCCAGCCGCCACTGGCCGGGCTGGTCCTGCCACAGGGAGAGATCGGTATCCGTAAGCGAGAAGGGCAGCTTTTCAGCGCCCACCTTCACGTTGATGCGGGAGTTGGTGGCGCGCAGATAGGGCAGGTGCAAACGGGCTGCCGCGCCGGATTCCGCACCGGCCCGCGCCGCACGGCCCACCAGCGCGTCCAGATTCCAGCGCCCATCGGTGGTCCGCACCAGATTCACGCTGGCCTCGTCCGCATTGATGCTGGCCAGCTCCAGCTTGCCGCGCCACAGGCTCAGCAGCCGGATGGGCGCGGTCACGGAGTTGGCATGCAGCACCGGCTCCGCGCCGTAGGCAGGATCTTCTTCAACCGTGAGGTTAGCAAGCACCAGCGCGGGGCGCGGCAGCAGGCGAATGCCCACCTGGCTCATGCGCACCGGACGGCCCAAAGAGGCGGCCATCAGATGGGTCACTCGGGTTTGATAATGATTGAGATTCACCAGCGGTGGGATCACCAGCAGCGCAATCAGCGCTCCTGTTGCTCCCGCCGCAATACCCAGCCGCTTGCGCTTCTGGCTCTTCGGTTGTTGCTGCCGGTCTTGCACTTCATCCGCCATGGGACTTCAGAATAAACCGTCGATGGGAACCCGTGCAGGGGGAACTCAATTCTCTGAAATGGTGTAGAGCTAAATTTCATAACTATCCCACCCATTTCCGCAAAAAAACGCGGAAATGGATGGGGCACAGAAGTCTAAAGTAAAAAAATGGCCTAGCGCACAACATGCAGCGTCCGCCGCCAGCGGGTATCGGAGAACATGTGCAGGGCCACGTGGCCCATCCACGCCACCAGGTGACCAGGACCGGTCTGCGCGTACTGATCTTCAGGCGTCACGAACGACCAATAGTTGAACACCGGACGGCCCACAATATTCTCGCGCGGCACAAAACCCCAGTAGCGCGAGTCCAGGCTGTTGTGGCGGTTGTCGCCCATCATGAAGTACTTGCCCTCGGGGACGACCAGATCCTGTCCATCCATAAAGCGCGGCGCGTTCACCGCCCACTCCTCGGTAGAAGAGGGCTGGGTGGCCGGCATCTCGGTGGGAAACTCGTCAAGGAACTGGTTGTGATTCTCCGCCGTGGTGGGCTCGGCGTGGGGCTGCACCTGGGGCTCGCCGTTGATGTAGACCGTGCCGTTGCGCAGATGGATGTGGTCGCCGGGTACGCCGATCAGGCGCTTGACCAGGAACAGATACTGCGGCTTGCCGTCCACATCGTCCGGAACCGGCTTGATGAAGACCACAATGTCGTTGTGCTTGGGCTCGCGGTAGTGCACCAGCGGCATCCACTTGGAGCTGGGCGCGAGCGTGATGCGGTCCACCACCAGGTGGTCGCCCACCAGCAGCGTCTTTTCCATGGAGCCGGAGGGAATGACAAAGTTCTGCGCCAGGAAGGTGAGGACAAACAAAAACACCACAAAGACGCCGCAGATGCTGGCCACGGCCTCCAACGGGGTCTCTTCCACCTTGTTGTCGGCGGGGGCGGTCTCGATCTCGGGTTCGGTCTGTGCTGCCGGGGTCTTTTTCATGGTCATTGGGTCGCTCTTTGTCAGTGAACAGTGGTCAGTGAGAAGTGGTCAGAAAACAGTGGACAGGAGGCAGTGGAAGAGCTGGCTGCCAGACTGCGAACGACCGTTCACCCCGTGCGCCCACTGTTCACTGCTCACTGCTCACTGCTTTTAGTGCACCACGTGGAAGATGCGCTTCCAGCGGGCAAAGCCTTTGAGACGCGACGGCAGTTCCCTGTCGTGTCCGAGTCTATCATCGTGCGCCACGTCCACATCGGTGGTGGAGGGCCGGGTAAGGGAGAAGTAAATGACCAGCGGACGGGCCACAATGGCCTCCCGCGGGACAAAGCCCCAGAAGCGTGAGTCCTTGCTATGATTGCGGTTATCGCCCAGCACAAAGTACTGGCCCTCGGGCACCACCAGCTCGCCGTCGCGCACCAGGCCCTGCATCTCGCGCCACCAGTCGGGGTCCACCTGGGGGTCGGTATACACGTGGGCCGGAAAGTGGTCGCGAAAGGGGTTGGGCGGGGCCGGCTCAAAAGCCACATAGGGCTCGTCGAGCGGCTGGCCATTCACCAGTACGCGGCCTTGTTCAATGCGCAGCCGGTCACCGGGCACCCCCACCACGCGCTTGACCAGCAGCGGCGGATCGGGATGGTGGAAGACCACAATATCGCCCCGCTCCACGCCGCGATAAGGCAGCAACCAGCGGCTCAGCTTGCCCTCCGGCGCATACACCTGTTTGTTGAAGAGCAGGAAATCGCCCACCAAGAGCGTCCGCTCCATGCTCTCAGAGGGAATCAGAAAGGGTTGCAGCACAAAGGTAAGCAAGAACAGCGCCACCACCACGGTACGCAGCAACGACGAGCCAACCTCTGTCACAGATGGTTTTTGCCACGGCCGCAGCGTGATGCCTGTCTTCGGATTTTCCGCCGCGCCTCTCATCCTTCCATCTCTTTCTCGTCGTCCGCCCCAGACCCTGCCAGGCCCGCGGCGCGGTCCATCATGCTCAGAGCCCGCCGCGCCGCATCCTGCTCGGCATTCTTCTTGGTGCCGCCGGAGCCGCGTCCCAGCGCCTGGCCCGGCCCGCCATCGCCGCCCATCAGCCGCACTTCCACCACAAACCGCTTGCGATGGTCCGGACCGCTCTCGCTCTTCACTCGGTACACCGGAACCCCGCTGCCATCGGCCTGCACGCGCTCCTGCAGGGCCGACTTGAAGTTGCCCAGCGCCGCGCCCGAGCGCAGCTCCTCGGCCAACTGGTCTGCCTCTTCGCCCATCACCTGGCGGCGCACAAAGGACTTGACCTCATCCAGCCCGCCATCCAAATAAATAGCGCCAATCACCGCTTCCATGCTGTTGGAGAGCACCGTGCTTTTGCGCCGGAGTCCACTGCGATCTTCGCCCTTGCTCAGCCGAAGATGCTGCCCCAGTTCAATAGACTCAGCTACTTCCGCCATCCTCTGGCGACTCACCAGACGGGAGCGGACCCGGGTCAGCTCGCCCTCGTGCCACTCCCGGTGCTGGCGAAACAGTGCATCCGCCACCACCAGTCCCAGAACCGCATCGCCCAAAAACTCCAGCCGCTCATTGTCGCCGGGCTGGATCACAGCCGGATGATCTGAGGCTAGCTCTTTGACCTTCAGCTCATGAGCCAGCGAACGGTGGGTGAGCGCGCGCACCAACGCCCGGCGCTGGACAAACGTATATCCCAGTGCAGCTTCCAGCTCTTCCAACCCTGTTTCGTCGATCTCCTCGCTCATCCTGAGCCCAATTCCATCCGGCCGGAGCTTCTGCGCCAGTTCTCCGACTCTACTTCCATTAAACGACACGTGGTACCGATTCCAGCAGGAACAAGGCTGGTTATTTCGACGGCGGCGTCCCACCCTGCAGCGGCGTTCCACCGGCTGGCCCATCCGCCGGGGGCGGTGCGTCGGCATCGTCGCTGCAGCTGGCGCCCTTGGGCAGATAGGCGGTCTTCACGCCGCGCTCGGCTGCCAACCGGGTGTCCAGTTGCCCGTCGCGGTTTTCGAGCGCCTGCTTGTACTCCGTCACCGCCTCGTCGCGCTTGCAATCCAGGTCCAGCATGCGGCCCAGATAAATATGCGACCAGGCCAGCAGACGGGGCTCCTTGCTGGTCTTGAGAGTCGTCTGGAAGCCTTCCATGGCCTCACTCGGATGGCCCGACAGGACCTGCAGCCGCGCCAGAATGAAGTTGGCCCGAGCCGTCTCCGCAAGGGCGGGAATGGTGTCTACGCCGGCGTCGCGCCTGATGGCTTCCTGGGCCATGGCGCGGGCTCCGCCCAGGTCGCCGGTGGCCAGCTTCTGCTCGGCCAGGTCCATGCCCTCCAGCTTCCTGGGCTTGGAGCGCATCAGCACGTCGCTGTCGCCTTCCTTGTCAAACTCGATCTGGCGGACGCGATGCACCTGCTGGTCCACATCCATGCTGTACACCATCTCGCCGATGGTGTCTTTCAGGCCAGAGGGATCGTGCTCAAACTGCACCATCTGCTCGTAAAAGTACTGGGTCAGCACAAAGCCCTGGGTCATGTCGTGACGGACAGTCGCCTGGCGCACCACCTCCATCTTGGCCTGCACGGCGCGGCGCTGGATCTCCAGCTTGGTTTGCTCCGCGCGCTCAATGGTGGTGGGCACCTTGATGTCGGCAATGCCGGTATCCATGGTGCGGGCTTCAATGGCCTTGATCAGGCACTCAATGGTCAGCGCCACGGTATCGGACCGGTAGCGGAACTCCAGCGGAGCCTCGCGGATCTCCTTCAGGATGGGACCGGTGCGGTCAATCGCGTTGGAACGGGCAAACAGCAGCGGCTCAATCAGATAGTGCAGATAGGTGTGGCGCACATCGGCCAGGCGGATCTTGCCCTCGGCCGTGGGCGAAACCACCACCACATAATCGGTGCCGTAGACGCGAGCATTCACAATGTTGGGCGAGAACTGGGGCTCAATCACCACCACAAAGCGCCGGCCATCGTAGGTGGATGTGGGCATCTTCAGGTAGAGATTGGCGTCCACGATCATCTTGGAGAGCTGATCGTGCAACTTGTCGGCCTCGTCGTCGTAGAGCCGGTGGGTGGTGAGCCAAATCCCATGCAGATCCACGGCCTCGGCAAAGGCCTTGAGGATGGGCACAAACTCCAGCACCTGGGTGGCGTCGGGCGGCATCTCCGCCAGCTCCGCGGTGGTCTCCATCTCCGGCGGCGGAGTGATGTAGAGCGAGAGCGAGATGTACTGCGAGATGTCGCGCTCGGTGCCGGTCATGCGGTGCTGTGCAATATAAAGGCAGACGGCGTCGCGGCGCGCGCGTGCGTCCTCGCTCTTGGTCAGCACGTCGGCAATCTTGTCGCGCACCCGTTGGCGCTCCGGCGCGCTGTCGGCCAGGCCCTCATCGTAGCCGCAAACGTTCAACGCCGCCGCCATGATGAAGACCGGCTCCGAGCTGATGGTGGAGATGGTGGGGCCAGCCGGATCCACCAGGGTGGGCGTCTTCTCGCGCACATAGCCCTGCTGGGCCGGCGCGGAGGACGAACTGCTCGACTGCTGGGCCACGCTCGCGGCGGGGTTCAACCCGGCCAACGAGCTAAGCAAAGACGCGAAAACGATTGCAACCCACTGTGTACGGCGCATAGTCATCAATGTAAACCCTACCTCAAGTCTAGTTAGACGCACCACCTGCGGCGGGGCCAACCCGGCACCTGCGGTGGGGCCAAACCGCTTCGCGTCCTGCGTGGCCTGCGGTGGGGCCACCCCCTCGCGTCCCGCGTGGAGAGCGCTTGCGGGGCTCAATCACCCCGGTACACGCAGCCACTGGTACAGGTCTCCTGAACCACCACCGAGCTGAGCAGCGGCAGCGCAGGACGGAGCGCCTGCCACAACCACCGCGCCAGATTCTCGCTGGTTGGGTTCTGGAGCCCTTCCACTTCATTCAGGCAACGATGATCGATGCGGTCCTCAAGGTCCTTGAAGGCCGCCTTGATCTCCGCAAAATCCGCCACCCAGCCCAGATGATCGTCCACCGGGCCGGCAACGTGAATCTCAATACGGAAGCTGTGCCCATGCAGCCGCCCGCACTTGTGCCCTTCCGGCACGTTCGGCAACCAATGCGCCGCCTCAATCGAAAAGCTCTTGTAGATTTCCATAGTGCTGTGTCTAGGGTACGCCAAAGGAGCGGGGTTTGTGGGTTAGCGGGGTTAGCGGGGTTGGCGCTTGGTGAGGCCCCTCCCGTTTCCTTCTGGGAGTTGGGGGCGGGACGGGTCGAGAGCGGGCCTTCTACTTTCCCTGGTCCCAGAAGCGGGACCAGGGGCACCCACAGGCTGTTGGCTGGGGTGGTTCCCGCCAACTCCGCCAACCCCGCTAACTCCGCTCTCACGCTAACCCTACAATTTTGTGCGTCTGCAAGCTCAGCCGCCACTGCGGATGCTGGAGGCAATACTCCACCGCCGCCCGGGTGTTCTCCGCCTGCCGGGGCCCGTCCATGGGCTGCAAAAAGAAATTCCGGAACCCAAGCCCCTCAAACTGCTCCGGCCCAAAGCCCTCCTGGGGAAACACCAGCTTCAACTCCGACCCAGTGCGCTGCTTCAACCCCGCGCCCGCCTTGGGGCTCACGCAGATCCAGTCAATGCCCTCTGGAGCCAGAAGGGTGCCGTTGGTCTCCACCGCCACCTCAAAACCACGCTCATGAAGCGCGGCAATCGCAGCGGGGTCCAGTTGCAACAGCGGCTCACCACCGGTACAAACCACATATTCTTTCTCGACAGCAACGCCTGCAGGCCAGCAAGCGTCCACGGCAGCCGCCAGCGCCTCAGCCGACTCGAAGCGCCCGCCGCCCTCGCCGTTGGTGCCCACAAAGTCCGTGTCGCAGAAGCGGCAGACGGCCTGCGCACGATCCTGCTCGCGGCCGCTCCACAGATTGCAGCCCGCAAAGCGGCAGAAGACCGCCGCGCGGCCCGCCTGCGCGCCCTCGCCTTGCAACGTGTAGAAGATTTCTTTGACTGTGTACATAAGAGCAGCTTTCAGCTATTAGCTTTTAGCTTCTAGCGCATCTTTGCTGGTTGAAGGGTTTTCGTCTTCGTCCGCTTCCCTGTGAAACGATTGCGGGCTGCGCAGACCGCTAGCTAAAAGCTGAAAGCTAGCAGCTAAAAGCTGCTCTTCAAGAGCTGTACGGCAACGGATCTTCCATCCCGTTCTCACGAAATCCCTTCAAACGCAGCAGGCAGCTATCGCAGCCGCCGCAGGGCGCGCCCTCGGGCGATGGATCGTAGCAGCTGCTGGTGAGCCCGTAGTCCACGCCCAGCCGCAGGCCTTCGGCAATGATCTGGGCCTTCGAGAGCGCGATCAGCGGAGTATGAATCTTCAGGTTCTGGTGGCCCTCGACGCCTGCCTTGGTGGCCAGGTTCGCCATCTTTTGGAAAGCCTCAATGTACTCGGGACGGCAATCGGGGTAGCCGCTGTAATCGAGGGCGTTCACGCCGATAAAAACATCGCTGGAGCCCAGCACCTCAGCCCAGGCCAGCGCAAAGGAGAGAAAGATGGTGTTGCGCGCCGGCACGTAGGTGACCGGAATGCCGTGGCCCATCTCTTCCATCCCGCGGCCCTTGGGCACGGCAATCTCGTCGGTCAACGCCGAGCCGCCAAAGATGCGCAGATCGATTTGGGCGATGCGATGCTGGCTGGCTCCGCCCGCCTCCGCCACGCGCCGCGCAGCCTCCAACTCCACCACATGGCGCTGGCCGTAGCGGAAGGAAAGGGCGTACGCCTCAAACCCCTGCTCGCGCGCAATCGCCAGCACCGTGGCCGAGTCCAGTCCGCCGCTCAACAGCACCACCGCCCGTTTGTTTGCACTGCTCATCGTGTCTCAAATCTCCTGATGTTGAATGTTTTTGTGGCGAGTCGGCAAGTCAGCAAGTCAGCCCGGAGAGCATTCCGCTGACTTGCTGACGAGCGCCGCAGGCGCGGCTGACCTGCTGACTTGCTATCCGGGCTACGCCTTCAGATCCCCACCCTTACCAATGTCCATGGATGGCGGCAACGGATTGCCCTCGTCGATGTAGGCTTCGATGGTCTGGTCCAGAATCCCCTGTGCGTCCAGGATGAACTCCACAGCATCGCGGCCGGCGCCGTCGCCGCCCACGTTCGGGGTCACCCAGTGCGCTTCGGCCTTCACCCGCTCGCGGGCGTTGGCGGTGGCAATGGCAAAGCCCACCTCGCGCATGGCGGGCAGGTCGATCACGTCGTCGCCCACGTAGGCAATTTCGTCCAGAGTGATGCCTTCCAGCGCCATGATCTCGCGGATCGGCTTCATCTTGTAGCTCTGGCCCTGGTAGACGAACTCCAGCTTCAGGTCGCGGGCCCGCATGGCCACCGTCTCGGAGATGCGCTTGGTGATGATGCCGCTCTTGATGCCGGCAATCTTCAGCAGCGAAAAGGCGGTGCCGTCGTGCGCGTTATAGCCCTTGAACTCCACCATGCGGCTCTCAAAGCCGCCCTTGCCGTCGGCCACAGGCGCAGGAAACACCCAGATGCGCCCATCGGTCAGCACGCCGTCCACGTCAAAAAGAACTACCTTGATCTTGCGGGCTCTGTCCCGCGCGCTCTGTGTCATGTTTTTATTCTAACGGGATCGTTAGCGCTCCACGAGTCTCCGGTCAATCCGGCAGGGGGTGGGTTTGCCGATCTGGATCTGGCCGAAGGAGCGGTGCGCGGGGTTGAGCAGGTAGTTCCGCTCCTCCGGCACCACCACGCTGGGCACGGAGAGAATCGGACGCTCGCCAGCAGCCAGCCACTGGCCGCCCAGCGTCTGCGTGGCCGCCGGAGGCGGCTCGCGATCCCACTCCGCGGGCAGGCCGAACTCCTCCACCGGGGTCACCAGCGCGGCGTCGAACTGTACCGGGATCAGCACGTAATCGGCAAAGAGCCGACTGCGGCCCAGATGCACCAAGATTTCCAGAAGCGCCAGCGAGCGCGATCCGGCCGTATAGACCATGCCCACGCCGGGAGGATTCCAGCGGCCACCGTAGAGGCGCGCGCCCTCGCCGGAGAATGCCTCAGCAGCAAAGCGCTTGTGCACAATGCGCCAGGCCTCGATCAAGAAAAAACTCCGTGCAGAAGCCGCCCGATCAGGTTGCGCACTTCGCGCCCGCCAAAGTCACTCTGCGCATAATCAATAGGACGTGCCTGGCCCAATCCGTAGGCGGGCTCGGTAAGCCACTGGCGAGTGGCCTCTGCATCCCCGTCGAACAATTCCGTTGCTGAGGAAAAAATCTCCATCAGGCGCAGCATCCGCTCGGACTCCGCCTTGAGCAGGCGGCCGCTTTCGCGCCGCCGTGCAAAGGTGCGCTCCGGCAGCTCCAGAAACCCCGCCAGCTCCCGCGTCGTCAGCCCCGACTGGTCCATGAAGTGCGCCACCTGGGCCCACTTCATCCCCGCCGCCAGCAGGCGCAGGATGGCCGGCGTATCCGCCTTGGCTGGGGCCACGCCATGCGCGCCGCCGCCAGCAACTTCCCGAGTTCGAGCCCTGCCGCGCAGGGGAGCCGTGGACGCCATGGATCCAGCTTACGCCTATTCTGCCATTTTGGCACATATTTTTGCCACAATGGCAGATCGTCTATTTCCCTGTTCCCGCCACGGGAGCCGAAGCCGCTGGGGCAACCGGGGCAGTTGGCGGAGCGGGCGGGGCGGGCGGATCTTTGAGCAGCACCGCGAAACGCGGGAAGGCAAAGGCACCGGCCGTATCGTCAATCACGTTGAGCTGGCAGGTGTACTGGCCCGGCTTGAGCGCGTCCAGCGGCACGTCCAGTTCCATGGCCACCGCATCGCGGCCGGCCACATTGATGGTCTTGGCCTCCACCTGCGGGGTTTCGTACACCTTGACCGAGCCCTGCATCAGCTGCAGGCTGGTGAGCACGCGCACCGGCTCGCCGCCGCCCTTGGCGCCTTCTACCTTCGCGCGCATCGGCGAGTAGATCTCGTAGAGAAGAAAAAGATGCTGATCGCGGCGGAAGACGTGGCTGATGTTGGGCACGTACTCCTGGCCGTTGCGCACCGTGGGCTCCAGCTTCTTGCTGGGCTGGCGCGAGCTGGCCAGCAGAATCGAACTCATCTTGAGCGGAGCCTTCTTCATCTCTGGCAGCAAAATGTCGGCCTCAAACGAGCCCATGCGGCCGGTCTGGTTCTCGCGGACCACAAATTTTAGGTGATATTTGCCCGCCGGCAGATTGAAGCTGGTGGTGTACTGAATGTTTTTTTGGCGCGCGTTCAGACCCTGATCCAGATTGAGCTTCACGGTCTCGCGGGCGCGGCCAATGGGGCGCTTCACCTCATCGAGCACGCCGCCCAAGATGTCGAGCGTGGCCTTGTCCTTGTCGCCGCCCTTCACAAAGGGAATCTGCGAGCCCGGCACGATGAGCGAGACCGGCACGTAGTAGCGATCGCGATCCACGCGGAAGAAGAAGGCGTCCATATAGAGCGCCATGTCGGTGGCGGGCAGGTCGCTGACCAACTGCTCGTTCAGCTCCTGTTCGCGATCCTCGCGGCCAGCGTGCTGGAAGTCGGCTGGTGCGTAGTAGCCGGGCCGGTACTCCAGCTTGATGCCGGGGCGATTCACGGTGATCTTCAGCTTGCGATATTTGCCGTCGTGCGCCGGGTTCGAGCTGCGGAAACCGATGGCGTAGTACGCCGACGAGTCCTTCTGCACCTGCGCAAAGGCGGGCGCAAAGTCGTTGGAGTCAAGGAAGGCTTTGCCGCCGGTTTCGGTGGAGAGCGTGGCCATCACTTCCTGGCTGCTGAAGTTGGCATTCATGTTGTTCTGGAGCGCAGCGCCGTTGTTGGCGCCCGAGCGCAGGCTGCCGGTGGAGGCATTGCCGAGCGGGCCAATCGCCTCCAGTCCGCGCGTGTCCACGCTGTAGATGGCCAGGTTGGCGCGCACCGCGGCGTTCACCGCCGAGCGCAAGGAAGCCTGGTTCTCTATGCCGTCGCGGGAGATGCCGCCGGAGAAATACAGCAGCGACTTCTTCTCACCAATCTTTTCGAGCGACTTGGCGATGGCGCGCAATGCAAACAGCTCGCGATCCGTATTCAGGTCGTTGTACTCGCTCTCGTCGGCGGTGTAGGCGGTGGTGTCTTCGGTCTGATTCGTATTGGCGGTCGCGCCCTGCTCAAAGCCCTGGCCTTCGGTGCCGTTGTAGGCGCCCACCTCGCGGATCAGCGCGTCCTTGTCGGCGGTAAAATCCTGATCCACCTTCAACGTATCGCCGAGCGAGACCAGCGCCACCAGATCGGCCGCCTGCATCTTGGTCTTCAGAAAGTCGCGCGCCGCATCCACGGAACGTTCCAGATCCTCGGGTTGCATACTGGTCAGGTCAAAGAACATGACGATCAGGCGGTGATTGCGGAGGTCTTCCGGCTTGGCAACCAAAACAGCTTTGGAGCCGCTCGTCCCCGCGGCCAGCCCGCTGATGGTGGCTTCCTTGAGCGGCGTAGCCATCTCCACGGTCTGGAAGTCGAAGGTAGAAACCTGCTGCTCGCGGTTGCCCTCCCAAACGCGGAAGTCCGACTGCTTGAGGCCCTGGACCAGCTCGCCGGTTTTGGTGTCGCGCGCCACCACGTTGGTCAGCACCAGATTGGTGCTGACCTTCAGCACCAGTCCACCCTGCGGCGTGTCGGACACCTGCGGTGTGGCGATCTGGGTACCCAGCGCGGGCGCGGGGTTCTGTTGCGACCAGCCAGCACCTGGCATTGCCAGCGCTGCTGCGGCGAGGATGGCTCCGGCTTTTCCAGCAAACTTGTTCATCGTGCTCCCTGTTGGTGTTGCGCTGTTTCGTGCCGCCCCTACGGGGCTCAGGTACCTTTTTTGCAGCCTTCCCAGGGTTCCGCCTTCCGCTCCGCGTCAGGCTTCACCCTGGGCTATCTTCGTGCCGCCCCGCCGGGGCGTCCGGTTTGGCGCCGGGGCGGCTGCTCTGCGGATGCCGGGCCGTTTGCGCGGCATGCGTTCCTTGTTTCCTTGGCGTCCTTTGTCTCCCCGGCTTCCTTTGTTTCCCCAGCGTCCTTTGCTTCCCCGGTCCCCGAAAGCGAGGGACCGGGGGCACCCAGACAGTCATCGCTTGTCTGGCAATACTCCCTCAGTCCCTTGGTCCCTAGTCCCAAGTCCCTATTCCCTGCTCTCAAAACCTGAACCTCGACTCAAACGAAAACGTCCGCATGGAGGCCGCTGAGTTGACCTGGCCAAAGGTGGTCGAGCTGGCGTTGGTATCCACGCCGGAGTACTGCACGGTGTTGAAGACGTTGTTGGCCGAGGCGCGGAACTCCCAGCTGCGTGTGGAGCCCAGTTGCATGGTCTTGGCCAGGGTCATGTTGTTGCTCATGGTGCCGGGCCCGCGCAAGGAGCTGCGCGGGGTGTTGCCGAAGACGCCACAGGGGTAAGGTGTGGAGCTGGTGACAGTGGGCGCCTGATAAGCCGTCGGATTGAACCACTCCATTCCGCTCAGCCCGCTGCGGGGTGAAGCGCCGGTCAGAATCGGGCGGAAGAGCGCGTTGGTGCCGCAGGCCGTGCTCTGCACTCCAGATGAGTAGGTGGGCGTAAGCGGCGTGCCGGTGGCAAATCTGAAGGTGCCGGAGACGGAGGTGCCCTCCAAAATATGCGAGGCAACACCCGAGGTGAACCACTGCTTGTCGTAGCCGAAGGGCAGCTCGTACAGATAGTTGCCGTTCACGCTTTGGCGCACGTCGGAGGTGGAACTGGCGCGTTCAGCCGCAAGATCCTGCCAGTTCTGGGCCATCGAAACCGAGTTGTCGATGGAGTGCGCGTAGATGTAGAAGGCACCCACGGCAAATCCCGCGGAAAGCCGCTTTTGCAGGCTCACGGTGCCGGAGTGGAAGCTGGAGCTGGCGCGGGACTGCTCGTAAGTGAAGACCAGCTTGTTGGGGTCGGTTCCGGCCGTAGTGGCCGAGATGGGACGCGGAGCGCTCTTGATGTCCAGGTTGCCGCCAAAGGACCCGTTATAGCCCGCGTTCAGCACCAGACTCCAGGGCAGCGCCTTCTGCACGTTCAGGTTCCAAACGTGCACGAAGGGCAGCCGGTAGCCTGGATCGACGGCGTAGTTGCCCACCGTGTTGGGGATGCCAAATCCGCTGGCCAAGGTAAAGCAGGTGGACGACGTCACGCGGGCGCAGGCGGAGCTGGCGTGGCCGGTGGCATCTACCTCTTCGTTGGTCTGCTCGTTGACGAAGTTGGGGGCATTCAGCATGGGCTGGCGGGCCATGGTGTTGCCAAAGGTGCCGTACTGGCCCACGGTGTAATTCACGCCGTAGCCGCCGCGCAGCACCATCTGCTTCGTCTTGGGCACGCGCCAGGCAAAGCCCAGGCGGGGCGAAAACGCGGTCAGGTAAGGATCGACCAGGCTGGAGCGCTGCCCGCGGTCCGCCTGCACCTCGGTCTGGCTGGTAAAGCCGTTGCTGGGATCGGTGCTGACCATGGCCAGATGATTGAACTTCTCGGTGTAAGGCGCGAAGTACTCGTAGCGGACGCCGTAGTTGAGCGTCAGCGAGGAGGTGGCGCGCCAGTCGTCCTGCGCAAAGCCGTCGATCACGTTGTCGCGCAGGTAGCTTTTGGCCGCGGAGGCGTTGAGCGTGGTGGCTTGCGGCAGGCCCAACAGCAGGTCGGCGATCGGCGAGCCGGTGGTGGGGTCGCCCGCTGCGTCTTCCGTGAACAAACCCGTAAAGGTGAAGGAGCCGGTTGCGTTCGAGCCGCCCAGGAAGTCGCGATGCACGCGGCGGTAGTCACCGCCAAAGCGCATGTTGTGCTTCTTGTGAATCCAGCTCAACGTCTCCGAGAAGGAAATTGTCTGCGAGATGGACTGGTTCGGCTGCACCTCGCTCAACCCGTTCATGGAGCTGAGCGTCACGTTGGGCAGGCCGTAGTTCAGCGGGTCTACGTTCAGCGTAGTTCCGCCGGGACCGTCGATCCCCAAGCTGTGGGCCACGTCGGTGGCGCCAGTAAAAAAATTCTGGGTTTGGGCGGCGCTGCGGTTCCAGTTGACGTTGAAGACGTTGGTCAAGCGCTTGTAGCCCACCGTATAACCGGCTTGCAGAGAGTAGGAGTCAGACCAGTTCCTGCCGCCCAGTTGCGGAAAGATGTTTACATTGTCCGCCGCCGAGTGACTCCAGTTGGCATTGAAGTTGATGCTCTGCCGCAAGCCCTGGTTCTGCTGGCGACGATTGCCGCCGCCGCGTCCCATGCCGGTGAGCGAGGCGTTCTTGCCCAGCGAGCGCATGTAACGCAGCCCTGCCTGGGTCTGGTTGTTCTGCTGCGTGCTCAGCAAATGGTAGTTGTAGTTGTTCACCAGCTGGGTCAAGTTTGATTTTGGGAAGAACGGCTGGCAGTTCGTTCCGCTCGCAATCGGATTGGGGCACGTCAGCAGGGCCGTTGCAGAGGGACTAATGCGTCCAGTGGGGATCACGTTGCCCGTGAACTGGGTTTGCGTCTGCGCGGCCGGGTCGTAGATGGGTGCGAGACCCGTGTCCGAAAAATCGCCCGCGCGCTCGGCGTCGGTGGGCACAATCGCGTACTGATCCACGGGCGTGGAGCTGCGCTGGCCGCTCAGGGTGAGGAAGAAGGTGTCTTTGCCGCTGGGCTTGGTCACGCCCGGAATGTACGGCGCGCTCATGAAGGTGAGGCCGAAGCGGTTGGTGCCCGACGCCGGTTGCGCCTGCGATTGCCCGCGCAAACTGAAGGGCTCCGCGTTCAACGCCGAGTTGGAACCCGACCAGAAGACCGCGCCATGGGGCTGGCCAGGATTAAATCCGCGGAAGTTGCCGCGCCCGCCGCCGCCACCCATCATGCCTCCCATACCGCCGCCGCCACCGAAGCCGCCGCCCGGTCCACCCATGCCGCCACCGCCGAAGCCACCCCCTCCGCCGGGTCCACCGCCGCCAAAGAGGCCAGCCATTGCCCCGTTCTGCCCGCCCAACTGGGAGCGGACGGTCTCCATGGCGTCGCGCAGCCGATCCATATCCATGCCCGCCACCGCGCTCACCTGGCCCTGCTGGCCGCTGATGGACACCGAGTCGCCGCTGAAGTCGGAGCTGGTGGCCACCTGGGGCAAATCCGCACCCGCGCTCAGTGAGCCCGTTCCAGCCTGGGTCTCGGTGCCGGCCTGCAGCGCGCTCAGCAAGCTCACGCTCTGCGCGCCGTTGCCGGTCATCTGCTGGACAAGCTGTGTGGCGGCGGTTTCGGCCTGGGTCTGGGCCTTGGCTTGGGACAATTCCGCCGCAGCCGCGCGCGAGGCCAGTTGCAAGTCGAAGGTGAGCGTCTGCTCGTGGCTTTGGGCGTTCAGCACCGCCTCCTGCGCGCCCTGCGCAAAGCCGGCAAACTGGGTGCGGACCACGTAGCGGCCGTTCTGGGCAAGTACCAGGGTCCATGCGCCGGTCAGGTCGGTGGTGGTGGCCACGCGCTTGCCGGTCAGCGAATTCAACGCCATCACGGTCACGCCCGGCAGCGGGGTTGCGCCGCTCTTCACGGTGCCGTGCAGCTTGCCACCGGTTTGCTCCACCTGCGCGGCAGGCTCCTGGGCACGGAGCACAATACTCGCGCCCCACGCTGCCATTCCACCCACCACCACTGCCACTGCCAGCTTTGCTCGCATCATCCTCGTCCCAACTCCCGCTGCTTTGCTCTTCAGTCTCATCTCTACTGACGTACCAAAGCCATCCCAGGTTGACCAGCAACCGGGCGGCGCACCATCAGCGCCAGCAGTACGCAGTGGTAGAGACGCGCAACCAGCCTCCGTCCGCGTCACAATTGCGTAAAGGTGTGTAACAAACTGTCACAGAGGCCAGCAAGCGGCATGACCAACCCTTGGACCAGAGTGGTTTCCGCCTTGGTACCTCAGGAACCACGCGGGGTTGCGCGAGCGCTTGCATTCTGCTTCCGCCCATGTTAACTATTATGTCAATATTCATTCTGTTGCTGCCTGTCCAGTAAACCCTGGCCGCCAACGGAACTCGGGGACCTCATGAAGATCGGCACCACTATCCGCTCCCTTCGCCTGCAGAAGGGCCTTTCGCAGGGCGACATTGAAAAGAAGACGGGCTTGTTGCGCTGCTATCTATCGCGCGTTGAAAACGGCCACACCGTTCCCTCGCTGGACACGCTCTCCAAGATCGCCATCTCGCTCGACGTGCCTCTGGCCCAGTTCTTTGCCGACGACTCGCTCAATCACCAGATCGGCAACCAGAAACTGACCGACGAGGAACTGCGTTTTCTCACCCAGATCCGCCGCTACTCGTCCAACCTGAACGAGAGCGACCGCAAGCTGCTGCTGGCCATGGTGAAGAAGTTCTCGCAGACGGCGGTGCGGTAAGGCGCTTTGTGAAGATGAAGATCAAGTTGGCTCAGGTTCGGTGAGCAAAGAGACAAGCAAACAGAGTTTCGTAACTGGACACGACTGAAGTCGTGCCCAGTTACAAAGCATGCGGCCTGATCGGTAAGCCTGATCGGTAAATTGAAGAGTTGCCGGATCTACCTTGATATTCATCTTTGTGAAATGGTGTGGACCTGGGTTTCATGGGTATCCCACCCATTTCCGCAGAGAACGCGGAAATGGATGGGGCACGGAAGTCTAGAGCAAAAGGAAAGATGCTCTAAGCTCCGATCCAGCAAAAAGCCTCCCGGAGCGTGCTCGGGGAGGATTTTTGTTTTCCTGAAACGTTGGAGCGCGAACACCACGAGCCCTGAACACTGCCCACTGTTCACTGTTCTTAAAACTGTGCCAGATAGAACCCGAACAGGGTGAGCAGCACCACCACCAAGGCCACGGCAAAGCGCAGGCGCACTTCGAACTTGTGGCGGGGCGCGCCAATGCGGGGCACCAGTGGCATGGCAAAGGCCAGCCCGCAGGCAAATCCGCCCAGGTGCGCCATGTTGTCAATGTGGACAGGCGAACCCGGCGTCATGGTGGCCAGACCAATGACCAGATTGATGGCGGCAAAGGTGATCACCGACTTGCGCAATCCGTTCAACTCCACGCGCGGCACCGGCAGCAAGGGCGACTTGAGCAGGATGATCAGCACCCCGGCCAGCCCAAAGACCGCGCCGGAAGCACCCGCACCCACCGGACCAAACAGCTCGACTACGCCCGCCGGGGGTCTATAAGACAACTGATTCACAAAGGTTGACAGCAGATTGCCGGCCGCACCGGTCAGGATGTAGGCCGCCACCACGCCCGCGGAGCCCAGCAGCGGCTCAGCCAGCAGGCCCAGGTTCCACAGGCACCACATGTTGGTGGCCAGATGGATGATGCCCACGTGCACAAACATGGCGGTCACAATCCGCCACCACTCGCCGTAGAACAGAACCGCGCCGGCGTTGTTGGCGCCGTGGGCCAGCAGGTCGTCCGGCGAAGGGCTCATGAAGTTGACGTGCCCGGCCAGCATCCAGAGGAAGACCAGGATGTTCACGGCCATCAACAGATGGGTGGCCGGAGCAATCTTCCACGCAGGACGGTTGGGGCGCACTCTGGGTTGAGGCGGCGGCGTGCTGCCGTCGGGCGGCAGAATCTCAGGTGCTGGAATCCCGGGAGTACTCCCCATACCTTAACTCTACCCGAATCCGGTGAACCGCACCGGCACCAAAGTCTATTCGCCCTGGCAAGGTCGCAGTGGGCGTCTCACTTGCTGGTTTGTCCCGGCGGTTCGCGGCGCGGGGTTGTAGTCTGTTGGTTGGTGTCTTCGTTCGTCGTCAAACTACCTGGACCCCGCCGGACAAGCTAACCCAGCTCCTCTCCGGCGCTGAAAACCCTCACAACAAGGAGAGTTCCCATGAGTTCCGCCGCCCTCGGCCTGAAAACCATCCGCCGCGCACTGTTGAGTGTTACTGACAAGACCGGCCTCGTCGACTTTGCCCGCGCCCTTTCCGGCTTCGGCGTGGAGTTGGTCTCCACCGGCGGCACCGCCACGGCACTGCGCGCGGCCGGGCTCACCGTCAAGGACATCAGCGAGCTGACCGGCTTTCCAGAGATGCTGGACGGCCGCGTGAAGACGCTGCATCCTCTGGTCCACGGCGGCCTGCTCTACATCCGCGGCAACGCCGTGCACGAAGCAGCCGTGGCCGCGCACCAGATCAAACCCATCGACATGGTGGTGGTGAACCTCTACGCCTTTGAGAAGGCTGCTTCGCAGAGCGGAGTTGCGTTCGGCCATCTGATCGAAAACATCGACATCGGCGGCCCGTCCATGGTGCGCTCCGCCGCCAAGAACTTTGAAGACGTGGCCATTGTGACCCGCGTGGCCGACTACCCGGCCCTGGCTGAAGAGCTGGCCGCGAACAACGGTTCGCTCAGCCGCGCCACCCGCTGGGATCTGGCCAAAAAGGCCTTTGCCACCACCGCCGCCTACGACACGGCGATTGCCAATACCCTCGAACAGATTGCCGGCGCGCCCACTCCAGCCGAGCCAGCCGCGCCTGACACCACCGCCCTGCCCACCACGCTGCGCGTCAACATGCCGCTCCAGCAGGCGCTGCGCTACGGCGAGAATCCCCACCAGCGCGCCGCGCTTTATGCCGACGGCTCCGGCCTGGGCGTTGCCGGCGCCACCCAGTTGCAGGGTAAAGAACTCAGCTTCAACAACCTGGTGGATCTGGATGCCTGTTGGGAAGCTGTGCGGGAGTTTGACGAAACCGCCGTGGTGATCGTGAAGCATACCAATCCGTGCGGCGCGGCTACGGGCGGAACGGTGCTCGAAGCCTATCAAAAGGCGCTCGCCGCCGATCCCATCTCCGCCTTTGGCGGCATCCTTGGCGTCAATCGCGTGGTGGACGGCGAGGCCGCCGAAGAGATTGCCAAACTCTTTGTGGAGGCCATTGCGGCTCCTGAATTCACGGAAGAGGCCAAGGCGCGCTTTGCCACCAAGAAGAACCTGCGCCTGGTGGTGGTCAAGTCGGCCGCACCGCGTCCGGTGATCAAGCACGTCTCGGGCGGCCTGCTGATGCAGGATGCCGACACCGGTCGCGTGGCTCAGGACGAGCTGAAGATCGTTACCGAGCGCCAGCCCAGCGCGGAAGAGATGCAGGGTCTGCTCTTTGCCTGGAAGCTCTGCAAGCACGTCAAGTCGAACGCCATTGTGTACGCCCGCGAAGGCCAGTTGATCAGCGCCGGAGCCGGACAGACCAGCCGCGTGGATGCGGCCAAATTCGGCGCGCAGAAGGCTGTGCTTCCGCTGGCAGGCTGTGTTGCGGCTTCGGACGCCTTCTTCCCCTTCCCCGACGGCCTGGAGACGGTGGTTGCTGCTGGCGCCACGGCCGTGATCCAGCCCGGTGGCTCAGTAAACGACCCCAAGGTGATTGAAGCCGCCAACAAGCTGGGCGTGGCCATGGCCTTTACCGGCATCCGCCACTTCCGCCACTAGCACCTGCGGTACGCCATTGCATGGAGCAGATGCCTTCGGCCTCTTCGCGGAAAGAATCTCGCCTCCAAGAGGCCAAAGGCCGAGCTGCAGCACCTGCGGTGCGGCGGACGCGCTGCGCGCCATTGTATGGAACAGAGACACTTTCGGCCCCTTTGTCGAAAGTGTCTCGCCTCGAAGAGGCGGCCGGGCTGCATGCAAGCACCTGCGGTGCGGCAGACGCGCTGTGCGCCATTGCATGGAACAGACACTTTCGGCCCCTTTGTCGAAAGAGCCTCGCCGCAAAGAGACCAAAGGCCGGGCTGCATGGAATGCCCTGCGGTGCGGGGGGCGCGCTGCGCGCCATTTCCGACAGAAGAACGCCGCTCTCCGTTGAGGGCGGCGTTTTTTGTTGATCGCAGGGTTCCCACCCTCGGCACGTTCTATTGATCCGGCCCAGAAACACGGCCAGCTGGGTGCCCCATCCATTTCCGCGTTCTTTGCGGAAATGGGTGGGATACCCATGAACGTTGGAGACAAGACTCCAAGGTGGGTCGAAACAGACAGATCGTCCGGTGCCCCGCAAGGGGCACTGTGCAAATAGCCCAGCACGGAGCCGCGCGACGTGCTGGGATCAGGCCGATCACAGAGACCGCGCCCTGAAAGGGCGCTGTGCAGCGCCACATGCAGTCGGTCGCTTTCATTCAGGTTGCTGGCGCAGATGCCTTTTAGAAGCAACCGCAGATCCTTCTGCTCACCACCCCCAGGCTCTGCCCCAAAGAGCCAAGATCGCTCTTTGGGAACCCCAGAGAACGGCTGGGGCCCCGTTCGCTCGGGATGACAGCGTTGTATAGGATGCGAGCGCTGTGCTGGTGGACGCAGCGGCGCTCCATGCAAGGCGGCGCTCCATGCAGTGTTGTATGGCTGCGGATGCCTTGCACTCACTTCTTCCCGGCCAGCGGAACGCGGAGCAGAATCCGGCTGTCGGCGCGGACCAGCAGCTCGGTAAACGAGTTATTGCCGAGATTCGCCACCGACCGGTACTTCGCGTTCAAAGCCTCCACGCTCCCATGCAGAGGAGCGTTGGGGTCCGAGGGAAGGTCGAAAACCAGACGCAGATCGGGCTTGCCATCGCCGTCCATGTCGATGGTCTGGTCCACATGCGCGGGCAGCGCCGTAGCCGGCGCAAACACCACCTGCTGGAAGGGTTTGCCGCGCTGCAGCCAATGCGGAAACACCGCTTCATAAACGGTAACGGTGTAACCCGTTCCATGGAAGGTGCGCAGCACATTCCCGCCGCTATAGACCGGATCGATGCGGAACCCCGCATGGGCGAAGGCCGACGCAATGCCGCCCATCAGCTTGAGCGGCACCAGCAGGGCCACAAACAGCGTGACCACGGCAACCGTGGTTCCAAGCACAGAGGTAATGCGCAGTCGCATGGCAGGTCCCCTTTCAGCCTTTCAGAACAAAGTGCAGGATGGTGGAGATTCCGTGGGCAATCACACTGCCGCCAAACATGGTGGCCATGGCCCAGGCACCATAGAGAAACAACAAGCGCGCTCGTTCCGGGTTGGCGCCCACCGCCGTACCCTTGATGTGCCACACCGCGGCGCCCTTCCGGCAGCCATCCACGCACGCGCCGCACTTCATGCAGCTCATCCGCGCTTCGCCTTTTCCCACGGCCTCAGCGTTGATGGCCATGGTGGGGCAGTTCACCACGCACACCCTGCAATCGGTGCACTTCTCACGGTCAAAGCGAATGTCGAAGATGTTGATCTTGTTGAAGATTGATTGAAAAGCGCCAAAGGGGCAGAAGAAGCCGCACTGGGTACGTTTTTTGGTCAAGAACGGCAGCACCACCACCAGCCCCGTAAACAGCAGCACAAAGACGCCGAACTGGATGGCCGTCTCCACATCGCGCACCGCCGGAAACTCGGTGACAGCTTTGAACGGGCACAGCCACATACAGTAGACGGGCTCAAAGATGGCGGCTGAAAGCAGCACAATGGTCAGCAGCACCGCCCAGGGTATCAGCCGGTAGCGGTCATTGAGTTTGCGCAACCGTGCCCGCTTGGGAATGGCCGCAAAGCCCTCTTCAATGCCGCCAAAGAAGCATCCATAAGCGCACCACCCCTTGCCCAGCACCAGCGTCATTGCTAGCCACAGCCCGATCATCGCCGCAATGGAGTGGGGATTGGACGGGGTGGGCAGAATCGATCCCGGAAACACCAGCGTTTGGGTCAGCGCCGCCGGCACAATCAGCATGGGGATCACCATGTAGCAGAAGGGCGTGTCGCCGGAGACCATGTGTTCAATGGGAATGCTCATCGATCCGCGCACCGCCACCAGCGCGGCGATAAAACCCACCGGAAAGAGGAAGCCCAGCGCCACAAAAAATATTCTGCGCCAGCGATAGGTCTGGCCCGTCCGCATCATGCAGTAGAAGAGACCAACCATGAAGACACCGGTTACGGCGGCGGCCGCATGCTTTTCCGCGCCCGGCTGGCGCAACCCAGGCGTGAACATGAGCAGCGTCCACAGCACCATGGGCAGGGTGAGCAGAATGGAGCGGCCCACCCCGCGCGTCACCAGCTGGTTGGTGGTCATCGTCGAACTAGCCATGCAATCCCTCCCCGGCAAGAATCAATACACCCATACCTGCATACCAAAGGGCCAGCAACAACGCCGTCATGCGCGCCACGGCCAACACGGCAGAGGTACGCCGCACCAGGCCCAGCGCCGCCATGGGCACAAACCATACCACGGTTCCAAAAAAGAAGGCTGTAAAGAATACGAGCGCCGCGCCCAAATGGTTACATTGCGCGGCACGAATTCCGGCGGCCAGAAAGGGGGGGCAAAAGTTGATGCCGGTCAAAAAGCCCAGCGAGAGGGCGCTCACCTTTTGGGCGCTGGCCTTTTGGCTGCCGAGCGGCTGTCCAATCTGCACCAGCGCTCCCTCTGCCTGGGTGCCGCACTTGCGGCGCGGCCAACCCATTGCCCAGGCCGCCATGGCCGCGGCCAGCAGCAGATCCACCAGCGCCAGCGGCCAGCCTCGGCCCTCCCAGGCGCGGGGAACAGCCGAACCCACCAGCCACGCCGCCACGGCGAAGGCCAGATAGCCCGCCAGCCGAGCCGTCAGAAACAGGCCCAACTGCCTACCCTGGCGCAGTATCCCCCCGGGTTGAGCCAGCATCCACGGAGTCACTACGGGGCCGCAGGTAGCCAGGCACACCGGTCCGGTGGCCAGCCCCAGCAGCAGCGCCTCGCTGATTCCCTGCCAATTCATGCACGGCGAGGCTATCCCGCGGTTCTGCCTGCAGGCGGTGAGCGCCGTCACTCCCGAATGGCCGGGGATTCCGTATCCCGCTCGCCCGCATCTTCTTTGGTTTTGTTCCCGGCCCCTTACCGCGTAAGCTAAGAGCTGACTTTCGACTGCGCCCCGGCGACGCTCACCTGGTTGCCGCGAGCGGGTCTGCTCCCCAGGACGTGCATGACACCGAATGAACCCGTGACCGGCCCCCCGAATCGCTCCAGCTTTGAACAGACGCTGGGTAGTGCGAGCAGCACCATGCAGCTAAGCGAGATTCTCAAGCTGGCCATTGACAGCTTTCGCTCCTCCAAGGCCCGATTTGCGCTGACCGCCCTGGGCATGGTGATCGGCACCGCCTCCGTCATCCTGGTGGTCACCATCGGCATGACCGGCCGACGCTACATTCTGGAGCAGTTGCAGAAGATCGAGACCAATTCCGTGGAAGTGGAGTACTCCGGCGGCGGCCCCACCCCGGCCGAGCACATCCGCTACAGCGACTACCTGACCCGCGAAGACGAAAAGACCGTGGTGGCCCAGTTGCCCGGCGTCCAGTACTCCTCGCCGGTGATGGACATGCATGAGCGGATCAGCTACGGCGGCGGCGTGACCAAAGACATGCTGATCCTGGGCGTCAGCGCGCAATACCAGAACATCCGCAACCTGGTGATTCTCTCCGGCCGCTTTCTGGACGATACGGACGACAACGCCCACATGAAATGCGCCGTGGTCTCAGAGACCTACGCCAAGGAGCGCTACGGCTCAGCCGACGCCGCCGTGGGCCAGGTGTTTGAAATCAGCGGCATCCCGTTTACGGTGATCGGCGTCTTCAAACTGGCCGTGGACGACTTTGGCATGTCTGAGATTGCGGACCAGACCCTGCTGGTTCCCTACTCCGTGGTCCGCTACTTTACGGGGACGGAGCGGGTGAACCAAATTTATTTTTCCATGCGCACCATGGATGAAGTTCCTGCCGCCTCCGACGAGATTATCCGCATCATCAAGAGCCGCCACCGCGCCAACTCCGTTTACAAAACGCAGACCATGAAGCAGATGCTGACCATTGCCGCCAACATTGCCGACGCCATTACCGCGGTTCTGGTGATGGTGGCCGCGGTTACGCTGGCGGTGGGCGGGGTGGGCATTATGAACATCATGCTGGCCAACGTGCGCGCCCGCATCCGCGAGATCGGCATCCGCAAGGCGCTGGGGGCGACCTATCGGGAGATCAAATACCAGTTTCTGGCCGAGGCCATTTTGATCTCCCTGGCCGGAGGTGTGGTTGGAACCATCCTGGGGCTTGCCGTGCCGCTTTCCATCCACTTCTTTACGGACTACGCGATCCCCATCTCGCCTTTGTCGGTGATTATTGCGCTGGGCTCGGCCACTGCTGTGGGCGTCATCTTTGGCACCGCGCCGGCCACCCGCGCCGCGCAGATGAACCCGGTGGACGCGCTCAAATATGAGTAGCGCACCGGAGAGCAGGCCGCCGACTGAGGAGCGCGGCGGCCCCCGCCTGGTGACCATGTACTTGCTGGTGGCGCTGGCTCTGGCCTTCGCCATCGGCTTTGCGCTCCTGATTGTCTTCCCCTTCTGGAGCCGCTCGCGCTAACCGGGCACACAGACTCCCCGGCTGCGGAAAAGCAGCTTGCCGTCCCGCAGTCTGGTGCCAAAACCGATTTCCTTCTCCCATTTCGAATTCTCCTGCTCTTCTCGCCCGGACGGGTGACGCGCTGACCGGCTGCTTCGTGGCACGCTGTTGTCAGGCGCTGCGGAACGCCGCAGGCCTGGCTTGATCGGTCAACTCCGGAGCCCTTTGGACTCCCTGAGCAGGCCTTCCGAGTCTCCCCCAGCGCTGAGCGGCGCAGGTCACCGGATTCACCTGAATCCGCAGCCCTCCCCCACCACGGCCGACCCGTTCAGCGCTTATGTTGCCCCTAAAACTCTTCATTTTGCTCAGCTTCGGTGGCCTGCACTGCGTCGGTTCCGGGCCTCAATTGACCCCGGCCCTGCTTTGACGATAGAATCGTAGAGTTCGGCGATGCACTCTTTCAGGGTGTGCGGGAGCTTGTGGCAAGGTCTTTTCATGAGACCGCCCAAGCGGGGTGTGTGCATCCCCCCCTCCCGATGCAGTAGCTTTTGTATCCGCCCCGACTTGGCACACAGATTCGAGTTCGATGCACCTGGCCCGAAATCCAGCGTGCCGGAGGATTTTTCATGTACGCAGTGATTCGCACCGGTGGCAAGCAGTACCGCGTCGCTCCCGGCGATGTGGTGAAGATTGAGACTCTCCCGTCGGCCGAGCAGACGGTCGAATTCAGCGACGTGCTGGCCGTGAGCGGCGAGCCCGGCGCCATCGCCAAGCCGGCCTCCGCCAAGGTCACCGCCGAGATTCTCGGCCAGGGCCGCGGCGACAAGATCCTGGTTTTCCACCTGAAGCGCAAGAAGCAGTACAAGAAGCTGCAGGGGCACCGGCAGAACTTTACCGAGGTGCGCATCAAGGCCATTGAGGCCGACGGCGTGACCTACACCGCCGCCCAGTAACGGCGAGCACACTCTTTTCGAGAAGGGGATTCGGCAATGGCACACAAAAAAGGCGGAGGCAGCTCCACAAACGGACGCGACTCCAACGCGCAACGGCTTGGCGTGAAAAAGTTTGACGGCGAGCTCATCACGGGCGGCACCATCATCGTGCGTCAGCGCGGCACCCGTATCCATCCCGGCCTGAACGTGGGCATCGGCTCAGACGATACCCTGTTCGCCAAGATCACCGGCTACGTCAAGTTCCGCGACCGCGGCAACCACGGACGTTTTGCCTCGATTATCGCCGTTACCGAGTAACGGACGCACCCGCAAGAACCGCCAAATGCCGCGACGCAAGTCGCGGCATTTGGCATTTATGCACTATTCCCTGACAAGAAACTGGAATGCCCTTTTGACGGTTCGCCGCGCCCCTACAGGGCGCGATGTTCATTTTGGAGAGCCAACCCAGGGCTGCGCCTACGGCTTGCCCTGGGCTATTAGCACTGCGCCCCGCTGGGGCGCAAACCGAGGGCAGAACATGCAAAGTTTCATCCCTCCGTGGGTCGGTGAAAACCAGTGGAAGGCGAAAGAGAAACCACTTTGCAAGTCCGACAAAAGAATGGAGCGAAGAAAACGTCAGGGCCTGAAGGCCCATTGATTCAAGCTCTCAATTCAGGGGCCTGAAGGCCCCTGCTCCTTCCGCACGTTTCATCTCTTCATGAGTAGGCGAAGCCGGTGGGGGACTATTCCCTTGCTCCCTATTGATCCGGCCCTGAAGTATTGCTACGCAGCGGCATAGTAGACATCTTTCT
>CAZYDF010000017.1:0-60457 GCA_964645855.1 uncultured Occallatibacter sp. | reverse complement strand
GACGACGACTTCCTCTACCGGCTTCTGGAGATGTTTTGAAATGCGATTGCCCTGGGGGGCCACAGGACTGAAGGAAGGCCCTTGGCCGCGCCGATAAAGCCTCACCGCCGCTCACACCATCTCAAACCCACCCCGTCCCAGATCCTTCACCCGGTAGAGCGCCTTGTCTGCCTCGCGCAGGGCCGCATGCGGGCTCACCTGGCTCTCCGCCGCCAGCTTGATGCCCATGCTCACCCCAATCTGGATCCGGTGCCCATCAATCTGGTACGTGGCCGCGATCTCTGCCATAATCCGTTCCGCCATCCGCTCCGTTGCCTCGCGCAAATGGGTCTCCGGCTGCAGAATCACGAACTCATCGCCGCCCAGTCGCGCCAGCAGGTCGCCGGTGCGCACGGTTCTGTCCAGCCTGCGCGCCACCTGCTTGAGCAGCTCATCGCCCATGGCATGGCCGTGGGTGTCGTTCACTTCCTTGAAGCCGTCCAGGTCTAGCATCCACAGCGTAAACGGACGCCGTTCGGCGCACACCTTCTCAAATGTAGTGTCAAACAGGTGCCGGTTGGGCAGGCCGGTCAATGAGTCGTGATTGGCCAGATTCCGCAGCCTGCGCCTGGTCCGCACCTGCTCGTCAATCACACGGTACTGGTTGTGGATGGACACGCAGTAGGAAAACGCCGTCACCGCTGACAGGGTGGTCGTCAGGCGCAGAATCGGCAGCGGCGACGATAGCAGCGAGTACGCCAGCGCCCCCTGCAGCAGGACGATGCAGGCCTGCGACACCTTGGGTTGCATCCCGATCCGCGAACTGATGCCACTGCACAGCGTAAAAGTGCCAATCACGCACAGCATCTGGATCGATCCGTCGTGTCTGCGGAAGTTGTACACCGTCACCAGCGCCATCATGGTGCAAAACGCCATCGTGACGATGCTGAAGGCGCTAGCCCAGACCAGAAACTTCTTGGGCCCTTTCCGCTGGTTCTGCCTCTGGAAGCCCCAGACAATTCCCACCCGTACCACGGAAATCACCAGCGTCAGCTCCGCCGCGCCCCACAGCCAGTCGTCCTGGTAGTAGTGCGCTGACACCGCCATTGCACCCACCAGGCACACCGCCGACAGCATCGCCATGGGCAAAAAACCGTCCAGCGCAATAGCGACCAGATCCTCGCGCACGTCGTCCTGCTGCGGCGCGCCTTCCTGGTTCTTGCGGCGGTTTGTGCCCGGCATCGGGCTCATCGGCATTTCCTGGCTCGGCGCACAGCCGACCTTCTGAGGGTTCTTCTGGTTCTATCGGCCCCGTCAC
Source organism: uncultured Occallatibacter sp. (assembly GCA_964645855.1). Taxonomy (GTDB): domain Bacteria; phylum Acidobacteriota; class Terriglobia; order Terriglobales; family Acidobacteriaceae; genus Telmatobacter. The sequence continues at coordinate 59,160 of CAZYDF010000017.1, read as the reverse complement.
TGCCAAAATCAGTCTTTTCCGCCTTGTGGACTCTTCTTCTTGGCCTTCAGCCCAAGATGGAACAGGACCTGTTGGGCCAAAAAGAAAGGCGGCATCTCTGCTCTTTTTTTGAGCTTCCATGCCGCCATCCGTACTTCCTGGTTTTGCCGCCGCTTACTCGCCCATGGCGAACTTCCGCCCTGCTGCCAGCAGCGTGGCCACCGCTTCCTTCGAACAGGATTCGGTGTAGACCCTGAGCAGTGGCTCAGTGCCGCTGGCCCGGAACAAGATCCACGTCTCGGCCGCATTCGGCTTGGTGGCCGCTTCCGGGTTCTCCAGGTAGAGCTTCACCCCGTCCAGCGTATCCGTCCTCAGCAGCTTCATGCCCGCCAGCGCCACCTCACCCACCTGTACGGCCTTGGCCCGCGCAATGGCCGCGTTCTTCAGCGTGTCCGGAATGGTCAGGTCGATGCGCCCATACTGGTGCTCGCCATACTCGGCTTGCAGATCGGCCACCAGCTGGCCCAGCGTCTTGCCCTCTTCCGCCATCACGTTGGCCAACAGCAGCGCGTTCAGGATGCCGTCGCGCTCCGGCAGGTGACGCTGGAAGCCGATGCCGCCAGACTCCTCGCCGCCCATCACCACTTCGCGCTCCAGCATGTAATCGCACACAAACTTGAAGCCGATGCCGTGCTCAATCAGCTCGCGCCCGTGCTTGGCGCAGATGCGGTCCAGCATCTTGGTGGTGTTGAAGGCCCGCGTCACCACGCCCGGCCACTCTTTGCGCTTCAAAACCCAGCTCAAAAGAATGGAAAAAATCTTGTGCGGATCCACAAAGATGCCGTTTTCGTCGGTGGCGCCAATGCGGTCGGCGTCGCCATCGGTACACAGACCGGCCTGGCAGCCGTTGGCCACCACCGCCTCGCCCAACGCGCGGATGTGGGGCTCAATAGGCTCCGGATTGATGCCAGGGAAGGTGGGATCGGGATTTGACCGGATGGCCACGTTGGTCACGCCAATCCGCGTGAAAATTTCGGACAAGATCGTGCCGCCCGAGCCGTACATGGAGTCGATGCAGAACTTCATGCCCGACTTCGCAATCAGATCCAGGTCCGCAAACTTCTCCACCGCCTCAAGATACGCAGGATTGAAGTTGACCAGCGTGATGGGCGCAGGAGTGGCTGCCTTTGGAACTGGCTGGCCCAGGTAGGACTCAATCTCGGCAATGATAGAAGGGCTGCCCGAGCCGCCATACCAGGCCTTGTACTTGACGCCGTTCCACTGCGCCGGATTGTGCGACGAGGTGATCATGATGCCGCCCGCGCGGCCGTGCCCCCGCACCGCAAAGCTGAGCGCGGGCGTGGGCGTAATACGGTCCGCCAGTTCCACGGCAATGCCCGTGGCCGCAACCACTTCCGCGCAGGCCAGGGCAAAGGCTTTGGAGCCAAACCGGGTGTCGTAGCCAATGCAGATGCCCTTGGCTGGATCTTCCTTGGCATGAATGTAAGCGGCAACAGCTTCTGCCGCTATGCGCACGTTGGCAAACGTAAAGTCGTCGGCAATGACCGCGCGCCAGCCGTCGGTTCCGAACTTGATTTGGGGATGGGGCATAATCGAATCCGATTCTCCTAGCTTTAAGTGTAGCGAATCTCTGGTTGCAGGCAACCTGGTGCTGAGCCACGCTCAAGGCTCCGCAGAGGTTTCCGTTCCTGCAAATCCCATGCAGTCGCCAAACTCGTCCTGAAAAGCGGGATCGGCGGCCAGGCTGAAGTGTTCCACCGGCGGCAAAACCGGCTCCGTACTCGCGAGCAGGAGCTTTGCGCCACGCAGCGCTGTGTTCCCTGCCGCATGGATCATACCAGCCGGAGCGTCCAGCAGGCCGATCCGAAGCGCGCTGCCCACCTGCACGTAGTTGCCAAAGGCTCCTGCCAGAGAAATCGCCTTCAGGTCCGATGCCTCGGCCCCCATGCGGCGCAGCAGAATTCTGAACCCCGCGGCGATGGCCCCCTTGGCCAGTTGCAGCTCGCGCACGTCCGCCTGCGCCAGCTCCACCGCGCCCGCCACCGGAAAGCGCTTGGTTCCATCGGCAATGCGCCCGCTGGGCAGGATCGCGCCCAGGTTGAGCCCTGCCGCCACCGCATCCACCAGCCCGCTGCCGCAGATGCCGCGCGGCTCGCCGCCGCCGATCACCGTGGCCCGCAGTTCTCCGTCCAGAATCGCCACATAGGCAATGGCTCCGGTGGCGGCACGCATGCCCATGCGGATGGCTCCTGCCTCAAAGGCCGGGCCTGCCGCCGTTGAAGCGCACACAATGCGCTCACAGTTGCCAATAGCGATCTCTCCGTTGGTGCCCAGATCCACCAGAGCAATCAGCTCCCGGCTCTGGTGCATCCCCGTGGCAAGAATCCCGGCCAGAATGTCCGACCCCACGAATCCGCCCAAGGACTTGGCAAAGCGTACCGTGCAGCTTACTGGCAGCGCCCAGCCCAGATCGGCAGGAAAAAATTCCTGCTCGGCCAGATGCGGCGACTCAAAGGGAGCGGCAGCCAGCGGGGCAATCGGCAAACCGCAGAAGAGATGGTGCATCACCGTGTTGCCCACCAACACCACGTCCACCAGTTCCGCTTCACGGTCGCGCACCATACGCGTCACCATCTCGCCGATGCTCTCGCGGATGGGTGTGGCCAGGTCGGCTCCGTCCAGCGCGGCGCGAACGCGGCTCATCACATCCGAGCCGAATGCGGCCTGTGGATTCAGCTCGGTTTCGACGACCAGCACCTCGCCCGTGGCCAGGTTCACAAGCTGCGCGGCAACGGTAGTGGTACCCAGATCGACGGCAATGCCCAAGCCTTCGCGGCCCGCGGGAAACTGCGTCTCGTCTGCCAGAATATCCATCTCCCACTGGCCACACTCCAGCACCAGCGGCAGTTGCGGGCGAGCCTGGCAGGCCAGCCGCCAGCCATCGCTCAGCTCTGCAATGGAAAAGTGCTCGCGGTCCGCGGCGGTGGCCGGTAGCCACCCGGAACATACCCGCACCCCGCAGCCGCCGCACAGCCCGGTTGCACCGCAGGGAAACTCAAAGCCATGCTCCGCCAGCGTAGACACCAGCTCCGAGCCTGCCGCCACCTCCAGCTCCACCGCGAGGGGTTCCAGCCGGATGCGAATTTTTTCTTGCTCGCCACTCATAGCGCTTCCACAATTCCGTCGCCCAAACATGCGCGGATGGTGGCTCCTGGCGGCACCACCAGAAAGTCATCTCCGCTCCAGTCGCCGTTCACCAGCCGCTCCAGTAAGGTCATGGAGCCGTCCATCAACTCGAACTTCCAACCCTGTTCGAGGGCTTCGGCGCGCGCCTTCTCCACCAGGAGTTTTTCTCCCTCAACGCCGCTGGCAATGTAGGTGAGTCCAGAATAATTCCGGCGAAAGGAGGAAAACTGTTCGTAGAGAAACTGCCCGTTCTCCTCGCCGTACTTTGCCACCAGCTCCGCAAGCGTGGTGTTCTCGCCCATGGGCGACTTCTGCGCGGCAAACGCGGGCTCCAGCTTCAGGTCGGGCGTCTGGAACTCCACCCAACCCGGCGAGCGATAGTAGACGCCGGGATGATCTTCAAAGTAGCTCTGGTAGCTGTGCCGACTGCCCATCAGAATGCCGATGCAATCGTGCGCACGCGGCAGCACCAGTTGGGTTTTACCCGCGCGCAGCCCTTCCGTCCCCCGGCCGCAGAGCGCGTAGCCCAGCAGGATGGCGTCGTAGCCAGCCTCATCGGCGGCATCAATGCGCTCCTGCAGGTGCGGGCGCATCTCCACCCCCAGCGAGTGCAGCCCCATGGGGATGGCCTCCAGATCGACACTGTGACCGACACGCGCAACCACCTGCTCAAACTCGCGCGTAAATACCTGGCAGACAATGGCTTTGAGTTTCATGTTGATTGCGCGGAGGGTTCCATGACCGGGCTCGCTCCACCCGGTCATGGTAAACAGCCGGACCCTCTAAAGGCCATAGCTCGACTTGTTATAGAGCGCGCCATACTGCGGCTCCATCTCGGCAAGCAGCACAGCCTCATCTTCAGGAAAGCTGCTGAGCGCCTCTTCAATGCGGCCCAGCCACTGCTGCTCTTTGCGCGCCAGGGTCAGCTTGCCCTCGGCAGCGCCCTCTTTGATCAGCTCCACGGCGGCGCGTCCGGAGGCAATGGTGCGATGGTACGGCGACTGCTCCGCCACAATGGCCGAAGCAATGCGCATGGTTGCCTTGGGCGATAGCACCGCCGCCTGCGGGCTCAGCCACTCATCGGAGGTGGTCATCCAGTCGCGCATCTGCAAGGCGCCGCCGCTGGTTGCCGCGGCCGCGTTCATCAAGCGGCAGTCGTAGGCCAGCAGTTCGGTAAAGACCTCCGGCGCATTGCCGCTCAACAGGCGCACATTCTGCACACTCTCATTGCTCCACAGGTCGCACATGGCCGCGGCAATGTTGCCAATGGGGCTGAAGTGCGCACAGGCAGCGGACTTGCCTTCCATGGAGATGGGCCGTCCCGTGATGGCCTTGATCACCGGCCCTTCATAGGCGCAGTCCTTTGACGGGCCTACGGCGCCCTGCTCAAATGCCGCCAGGCTGCGCACCGCACTCATTGCGCGCACCACGGCGGCCAGCACCTCCGGCAGCATCTTCTGGTGGGCAAGCTGCATGGCGGTGTTCGCAAAGCCGCAGGCGGAGTCACCGCCGCTCACTACGCCCGGATGCGCATCGCACACATCGCCAATCTGCCGCCAAAGCCAGCTCATGTCGCGCGGAGCCAGCACCCCCAGCGCAAACACGATGCCCGGAAAGTCGCCATACATCAGCGCCTGATCGTGCACTTCCTTACCGCCCACTGACTCAATCGAAAGAATGTCGGCACCGGCCGCCGCATTCAGTTCAAACGACCGCTTCAGCTTCTCCCACGGTTCTCCGCTCCGCATCAAGGGAGGCTTCTGCTGATCGCGAATATCAGTCGGCGTAACGCGCAGCGCGCTCTTCAGCCCATGTTTCGCATGCGCTTCTATCAAGTGCCTCTTCAGCACCGCAGTCAACTCCGCGCCCCACTCCGGTTGCTCGGTCATGGGCGGCAGCAGCTCGAACTCCAGCACAATGCCCGGCACGCGCATGGAGACGGCACGGCGCACGATCTGCGCGCCCATCTCTTCGTAATGCGCCACCACCTGCGGCCAGGTTTCGGCCGTCATGTCGATCGGTGGCAGGGTGAAGTTCACCTCTGGAAACACATGTCCCGCGCCGATGCGCAGGCCAAGGCCACAATCGAGAGGCAGCGGGCAAACGCCGTAGATGAGATCTTCGGTACGTGCAATGGCGAGCGAAGTAAAGCTTGTCGCGGGAGCTGTCATAGGATTTCGATGCCTCCTGGTTGAGCAAATCAAGGTGTTTTGAAGGCGCAAAAGACCGTGCCGCTCTGTGAGCAGCATTTCCCCTTACGATTGCTGGGTAGACCCGTTTGCGTTCGAAGCTGAAGCTCAGGCGGCCAGCAGGTTCTTGACCAGCGCAACCGCGCCGCTGGCGTTCTCGCTATAGCCGTCCGCGCCAATCTCCAGCGCATACTGGCTGGTCACCGGAGCGCCACCGATGATGATCTTTACCCGGGCACGTTGTCCGGCGTGCCGGATGGCTTCAATCGTGTTCTTCATGGCCGGCATGGTCACGGTGAGCAGCGCCGACATGCACACAATCTGCGGCTCGCGCTCCTCGACGGCCGCCACAAAGTGCTCCGGCGACACATCGGTGCCCAGGTCGATCACCTCAAAGCCGCTGCCCTCCAGCATGGAGGCCACGATATTTTTTCCGATGTCGTGCAGATCGCCTTTAACCGTACCGATGATGATGCGGGTGGCCATGCGCTGGCCTGAGGCCACCAGAAGCGGCTTCAGCAGCTCCATGGCGGACTTCATGGCGCGGCCGGCCAAGAGCAGCTCCGGCACAAAGTACTCTTCCGCCTCGTAGAGCTTGCCCACCTCGTCCATGGCCGGAACCATGGAGCTTGAGATCAGCGCCATGGGATCGGCGCCCGCCGCCAAGGCAACTTCAGTGGCGGCATGAGCCTGCTTGGCGTTGCCATTCAGAATTGCGTCGTAGAGTTCCTTCACTTGCAGCATCAGAAAATCCTCGTCAGCGGTTTCAAACTAGTAGCTAGCCACGCGGGTACGGGTGGCTGCGAGTGTGCCGCGGACCAGGCCGGGCAAAGCGAAAAGAAGCAGACTGGCGGAGCCTTCCGCGATCATGCTGTTGCGGAAGAAGGGCACCGCGGCCGCGTAGCAGGCAACCAGACCGGCAGCGGTATGCGGATACATCTGCCACATGACCCACACCGCAAAGTTGCTCACTGCAAAGAATCCTGCGGCAGCGAGCAGCGCCACCGCAGCCCCACGCACTGGCGAGGCCTTTGCGCCCACCACCATGGCTCCCAGCAGCATGACCGCCGCGTACCAGATCCAGGTGATGGCATGGTCCGCCGTCAACACGTAGCCATACTGGCGCGTAGTGAGAAGAACGTCTACGGCCATCAGCACCAGCAGCGGAAAAGCGAACTCCCGGCGCGTGCGCATGGCGCCAAAAAACAGCACGCAGGAGAAGAGCGGAACGAAGTTGCCAGGATGCGCTACCGCAAGCCGCAGCACAGCCACGGCCAGAATCAGCAGATAAGGAAGGATCGTGGAGAGAGTGGTTTCAACGCGTTTCATCAAGTCTTTGTTCCCCTTGGTTGTTCGGCGTCCAGGCTGCACGCCATCCCCTTTGCAGAATAAGTGCCCACTTCGAGCGTTGTCGGCATGCAACCAGGCTAAGTTGAAGCCAACGGCAATGCTGCAGGGATAAATCGAGAAAACCATATATCACAGTCAGCGCTAAAGGCAAGCAGAACTGAGAAAGGGCTCACGCCCGAGGAAGAAAACGGCAAAAACTACAAAATGCAAAAGGCGTCGCTCATGGTTGAGCGACGCCTTGGTAGGTGGGTTGCTGCGGCGGCTACTTCTTCGACTTCGCCTGAGCCTGGGCGTCCAAACCGTGGGTCGGGTCCTTGTGGAAGAACTTGCGCGAGATGTCAGGCCAGAACTCCTGGAAGATCGATCCAATGCCGCCTTCCGCAGTGACGATCATGCCGTTGCTAAACATCTGCCCAACGCCGGAACCGTCGGCAGGATAGTAATAGTTCGAGATGGCTCCGGAGGCGATATTACCGGCAACGTTTGAGTAATTCGGTTCCCATTTGCCCGTATTGTCGTGCTTGCAGATCACATTGGTCATCATTGCATACAACAGGCGGTGCGTCACCGTCCCATGCCCCAACCTGAAGTAGCGCGGATCCTGGTGGAGCAGCGCGGGCAGAATGCCGTTGCCGATCATCGTTCCATCGAAAGCGTCCAGATAAGCCGCGCCGGAACGCTTGCCGTAGCCCTTGATCCCCCAGCCAAAGCCCTGGTCGTCGTCGTTGGCCTCGTGGTAGCCCGCCACCAGGAACGCCGTTGCAAAGGTTACCGGATCCACCGCGGAATGGAACGCGAGGCTCATCTTCTGGCTGCGCGTAAGGCTCACGGCATCCGAACGGTAGCTAATGTTGAAGGCCGGCAGGATGCCAAGAACGCGCTGCTTCTCCTGTTCCTTGATCTGCTCTTGCGCCTTTTGGTGCTGGCTTGCATCGTCCGTTGTGGCCGGGGAATTCTGCTGCGCGGGTCCGGCCTGCGGAACCGGTTCAGCGTCCGACGGAGAAGCCATCGCCATCAGTACGGGCGTAGGCGCATCTGGAAGCACCGAACTGGAGGACGCCTCCGCGGCGTTGGTTTGGGCACACAGGGTGATAGCTCCGCAAAAGACAGTCAAACAACAAAACAGGAGCGCAAGCGGGAATTTCTTGAAAAGCATTCATTCACCAAAATTGGATTCGTATTTCGGTACTACCGGAAAAGCAGTACTTCAGAGTCTATCTACCGGCTCACCGGCAGAGCTTTGGGGCTGGCCGACGGGGAGTTGACTCCACCCCATCTCACATCGGCGTCAGAAGGACGCAGCTTCAGTTCAACTCTTGTTTAGACGCTGAAATTGGCCATAAAGACGAGCCCACCAGACTGCCTAGCCCCAAGTTAGGCTCAACTTTAACAATGGCAACGTCCTATGCGATTGAAAGAAAAGAATATTGACACTCCCCTCGGCATTTTTGCGTGCGCCGGGTTTCAGGCCGCAAAATCGATAAAACCGCGTTCCGGATTGGTGCCAACCAGCCGCACCTGGAGCCGGTCGCCCACGTCCAGTCCCTTGCCGCCCTCCACCAGCTTGCCTTCCACATGCGGGTTCAGCGTACGAACAAAGGTTCCGTAGTTGTTCACTCCGGTCACAATGGCGCTGTAGGTCTGGCCAATGTGCGGGTAGAGCACCACGGCCGCAATCCGCTTTTGCATGTCGCGCTCCACCTTGCGGGCCGCGTCTTCCATTTGCGTGCAGCGGGTGGCAATGTCGCCGAGTTGGTCGGCTTGGTAAGGCTGGGGCTGGTGCGCCAGCCAGGCCTTCAGAATCCGCTGTGTCACCACGTCTGGAAAGCGGCGATTGGGCGCGGTGGAGTGGGTGTAGTCCTGCACCGCAAGGCCAAAGTGCCCCGGCGAGGCTTCCCGCGAGTGCACCAGAATGTACTCGCCCGGCCCCATCAGCTTGACCACCGCCAGCGACAGGTCCGGAAAGTGGTCGGGATCCTTCTGCTTGCGGAGCAGCAGGAAGTCGTTCAGCGCCTTTGAGTCCGGCTCCGCGGGCAGCGTTGTACCCATACCCGCTGCCAGCGTCACAATCCGCTCCCAGCGCTTGGGCGTGCGCACCACGCGGCGAATGCTGGCAATGCCGGCATCCTCGAAGATGCGCGCGATCACCCCGTTGGCCGCCACCATGAACTCCTCAATCAGCGAGGTGGCGCGGTTCTTTTCCAGCCGCGCAATCTCTACAGCCTGATCGGCCAGCATCACCGGACGGGTTTCGATCGTTTCCAGATCCAGCGCTCCATGCTGGAAGCGACTGCCCAGCATGCGCTGCGCGGCCTGGTCCTGCAGGCGAACCTGCACCTCCAGCGCCCTGTTGGCCTGGATCTTGGCAGGCGCAGCCGCACGGCCCTCCAGCCAGGCGCCAATGCCCGGATAACCCAATTGCGCGTGGTTGCACACCAGCGCGCGATACGCCTTGCCATCGGCGACGCCACCCGCGGCATCCACGCTGTATTCAATCACCACCGCCAGACGATCTCCGTTCTCGTTCAGCGAAGTAATGCCCTCCGAAAGCTCCGTGGGGAGCATCGGGAACACCTTCACGCCGGTGTACACCGAGGTGGTCTCACTGCTGGCGTGGTGGTCCAGCAGGCTGGCTACGCCCACATACGCATCCACGTCGGCCACACCCACCAACACCCGAATACGGCCGTCCGCAAGCTGTTCAGCCCACTCAATCTGGTCCAGGTCTTTGGATGTGTCATTGTCAATGGACGACCAGATCAGCTTGCGCAGATCGACGACTCCTTCCGCACCCTCCAGCAGCGAGCGGGTTGCGAGGGTCGCCAGAACGGCGTCCGTGCCTTCCGGAAAGTCTGGCTGAAAACCATGTTCGGTCATCACCTGATGGGCCGCGGTGAGCAGATTGAAGTGGTAAGGATGGCTGGAATGCATGTTCTGGATAGCTCCTTGCTTCGACAGGCCAGCCTATCACCTCCGGGCAGCCCTTTTCCTTGAAAAGCAAACGGGCGACCCGATGGGGCCGCCCGCGCCGTGCTTATGCTGGATCGGGTTAGGTCCCGGTGATCACGTTCACCGTCAGATAGACGCTGTGGCTGATGGTGGTGTTGTTCACGTAGGAGGTGGCCGTGATCTTGAGCGTAGCCACACCCAGCGGCGTGCCGGCGGTAACAATCGGCTCGCTGTTGGTGCAACCCACACCAGCTCCCACCAGCCCCATCAGCAGCAGCAGGAGCACCAGTCCCCGCTCCGGCCTTTTGCCAGCACGCGCCAGCAGGCGGCGGCGTACACGGCGTCCGAAGGGCAGGAAGAACAGCCCGAGGGTTGCCAAAGCCGTGCCACCCATGGCACGCGGCCAAAGCGGCGGTGGGGGCGCCTTGCTGGCGGTTGTTCCGGTGGTGAAGGTTTGCACCACAAAGGTGACCGTTCCGGTGGGCACCACCTGTTGCGGGCTGGCCGTGCAGGTCATGTCGTCCTGCGAGGAAACGGCGCAAACCACCTGCACCAGACTGTTGAAGCCGCCCTCGCCTGTAATGTCGTAGGAAGCCGAACCGGACGAGCCCTTGACGATGGTCAGGTTGGTGGCCGGGTTTGACGCGGACGGGGTGATGGTGAAGTCTTCTACCACGATGGACAGGTTGTTGGAGGTAGCCTCGTCGTAGTAGTCGTCGCCCATGTAGACGGCGTAGATGATGTCCGGTCCTGGGGGCAGCGTCTGCAAGGTAAGGGTGGCCACCGACGAGCTGCTGATCGCTGAAACCGGACTGAGCGCAGCCTGGCCGATCATGGTGGTGCCGATGTAGAAGATCACCATACCGCCAGGATTGGTCTCCGTGGTGGACACCGTGGTCGGCGTCACGGTCGCGGTCAGCACCACGGCCACGCCTGGAGGCGCAACCGAGTAGTTGGAGGTCAGCACCACGTAATCCGGCAGGGTGGTGGCATCCAGCGGCAGCGCGGTAGAGGTACTGCCGATCCAGTTTGTATCGCCCGAGTAGACGGCGGTAAGGGTGTGGTTGATGTTGTCTTTGAGCGCGATGCCGGCCAGGACCGCGGTATTGCTCGATACCGGAACCGTGCCCAGCAGGGTAGCCCCGTCGTAAAACTTCACCGTGCCGGTCAACGTGTAGGTCACGCCAGCTACTGGAGTGGCCGGAGCCACGGTCGCGGTCAGGGTCTCCGTACTGCCGGCCGTCAGCGTGACCGGCAGGGCGGCAAGCCCGGTAACCGACGCGCCTTTGGCCGCAACAATCGGCACCGTGGAGGAATTTGATGTGGTGTAATAGGTATCGCCCGAATAGGTTGCCGCCAGAACGTGGGACCCGGCTGAAACCACATTCAGGGTGATGGTGGCCACCGAGGGCGAGCCAGCCGCAAGCGTGCCGGTGCCAACCGTAATGCCATCCTCGGTCAAGGTCACCGTGCCGCTGGGCATGGCGGTGGCCGGATTCGACGAGGTTACGTCCACCGTCACCGTCATGGAGCCGCCCGCCGTGGGCGTCAACGTGGACGGATTCACCGTGGTGGTGGTCGGGCTCTTGGGCACCGTGATGGTGGTGGAGGCTGCGGTTGAGGTGCCGTAGATGGTGTCTCCCGAGTAAACGCCGGCCAGCACGTGGGAGCCCGGCGTCAGACTGGTCGCGGTCAGGGTGGCGCTGGCCGAGGCGGGTGATCCAGAGACCACCGCAGCGCTGCTAACGCTGACGCCATCCAGCGTGAAGCTCACCGTCCCGGTGGGCAGCGTGGTGTAGGTCTGCGTCGGCGTGATGGTGGCGGAAACCCCCAGCGATGCGCCGCCTGAGGGCGCGGTGGTGGATGGAGTCACCACCAGGGTGGTACTCACCTTGGGCACGGTCACGGTGATGGCCGCTGAAGTGGACGTGGCGTAGTAGCCGTCGCCCGAGAAGAGCGCCGTGAGCGTGTGTGCCCCAGGCGAAAGCGCCGGAAGGGTCACGCTGGCAGTGGCCGGATTGCCGGAAACCAGCGGCTGCGCGATTGCGGCCACGCCATCCACGCTGACCGTCACCATGCCGGTAGGCGTTGCCGTGTTGATCGCGGACGGGTTGACGTAGACAGTAATGGGCAGCGGTGAGCCCAGCGCCGGCGTGGTGGTGTAAGGCGTGATCGTGGTGGTTGTAATCGTCTTGGCGACGGAGATGTTCACCCCGGTCGCGGTGGAGCCGGAATAGGTGCTATCGCCACCGTAGATGGCCTGGATGGCATGCGTACCGCTGGCAGGCACCGTAAGGGTAGCTACCGACATGGTTCCGACCATGGGACTGGTGGCGAAGAGGATGTTGTCCATCGAGAAGGTGACGTTGCCCCCGGCGTTGATGGTGCTGGAGGTTTGGGAGGCCAGTGTGGCCGTAACCAGCATGCTGGAGTTCGCAGTCGGCGTGGTGGAGGCGGGGGTCACGGTAAGCGTCGTGATGGCCTTGCTCACGGTGATGGAGGACGGGGCGGCGCTGAGGGGCAGATAGTTGGGGTCGCCGCTATACGTTGCCCCAACGGTGTGTGGACCTATCGCCGACGCGGTGATGGAGAGCGTGGCCGTGGAGGTCGGCGTACCTTGCACCACCCCGGAGCTGCCTACCGAGACCCCGTCTACGGTGAAGGTGACAGTCCCTACGGCGCTGTTGGCCAAGTGGTAGTTTGCGCCGGGAGGCGTGATGGAGGCAGTCAGCAGAAGACTGCTTCCAGCAGCGGGCGTGGTGGTGGCCGGGGTGAGGGTCACCGTCGGAGTGCCCCTCTGCACGTTCAGGGTGATGGTGTTTTGTGTCCCCGAGGATGCGAAGTTGGTGTCCCCCTCGTAGGAGGCAGTAAGGGTGTGCGCTCCGGCGGAGTAGGGACTGACCACAACCGTCACCGTGGCTGGATTGCTGGCACTTAACGCCGTCCCATAACCCGAACCGTAGTTGTCGACATTCGCGATGGTGGTACCGGTGGGCGTGAGAGTGCTGGGCGTGGTGGCCGGATAGGCAACGCTCAGAACCACATTCATGAGGTCACCCACGGCCGGCGTGAGGGTGGCGGGCGTGGCTGTAATCGTGGTTGCGATCTTGGCGACGGTGATGGTGCCGCTGGTGACCGAACCGGTTGCGTAGTAGGTATCGCCGTTATAGGTCGCCGTAACGGTATGGGTTCCGATAGAGGGCGCGGTTAAGGTATAGGTGGCCGTCGAAGGCGTCGAGGGCGCGCCCTGGGTGACGTTGACCGTGGCGAGCGTCGTAACGCCGTCCAGCAGAAAAGTGACGGTGTTGGAAGGTGTCCCCGCCGCCAGGTAGCTCGCCGGCGTGATGGTCACGTTGAACTGCACGGAACCGCCCGCCGCGAGCGTGGTGGTGAACGGAGTAATGTTCAGAATGGTGACGATCTTGGTAACTGTCAGGTTCTGCACCGTCGAGGAGGCCGGCAGAAAGTTGCCGTCACCGATGTAGGTGGCCTGGATCGTGTGCGTACCCGTGAGCGGGGCCGTAAGGTTGTAGGTTGCTGTGGTGCCGTTCACCAGCGCTCCCCAGCCGACTTGAATACCGTCCAGCAGGAAGCTGATGCCTCCCGAGGGGAGCGCGCCACTGGAGTTGGTCTGCGCAAGGGTGGCCGTGAGCACGTCGCTCGCGCCGGGATTGGGAGTCAAAGTGGCCGGGGTGAGCGTCAGCTGCGGCGTCACTTGGGTGGGCGTGATAAAGACGCCCACCGAGTTCCCGGAACCGTAGTTGTTGTCGCCACCGTATTGTGCAAGCAGCGTGTGAGTACCGGTGCTGAGGGCGGGCGCGGTCATCGTAAAGATGGCCGTGGAAGCAGGCGAGCCAGCAGTTACCTGCGAGGTGCCAATCCAACCGCCATCCATATAGAAATCCACAAAACCACCAGGAGCCATCGTCTCCGTCACCTGGGGCGAAATGCTGGCCGTCAGCAGCAGGCTCGCGCCCGGCAGGGGCGTGTTGGTGGCCGGCGTCAGCTTCACAAAGGGCGTGCTCTTGACGATGTTGATCGTGGACGTAGAGCCCGGCGAAGCCACAGAGGTGTAGTCCGTGTTGTTTGGATAAACAGCCTGCAATGTGTGCGTGGTCAGCGCGCTGTTGGCAGGCATCAGCACGGTGGGGAAGGTGGCTGTGGTGACGCCGCCAGAGGTGATCGTCGAAGCCGTATAGGTTTCCTGTCCGCCATCTACTGTGAGCGTGACCACGCCGCCCGGATCCACGGTGCCCGCTGGAGGGTTGGTGCCAACCGCCAGAGTCACCACCGCGGAGATGGTCTGGCCTGGCGCAGCCGTTAGAGTCGAAGGCGTCACCGTCAAGGTGATGGTGCTGGCCTGAGTGGTAACCGTGAGCGCAGGGGTCGAGTTGTTCTTGTTATAAACCGGGTCACCGCCGTACTGCGGCACGATCGCGTTGGGACCCAGGGCAAAGACCCCTTCCAGCGTTGTCGGCGCCGTCGTGCCGGTGGCATCGAGGGTGATGGGCAACGAGAGGCTCTCGTTCGTGGTGTTGTCGTAGAAGGTCACCGAGCCAGTGGGCGTTACTCCACCGGTTCCAGACAGAACCTGCGCCGTGAAGGTGATGTTTGCCGATGGATTGTAGGTATTATTGGTCTGGTTCGGCAAGACCGTCATGTTGATGGTCGTGGCACCGGTTCCAACCATCGGCGTCACCCAGTTGGCAACCAGCGCCTGCGCATTTACGGCGCCCAGACCGGTGGCCAGGTCGTAGCCCGCGGCGGCGCTGTAGCCAATTTGGCCAGCGGCGTTGCAGCCTGTGGTTCCAGCCGCGCACGCCAGTTGCGTGGTGCCCTGTTGCACATCGGTATAAACGCCGGTCTTGCTGGCCAGCGCATAAAGTGTGGACTGCAGGCTGCCCTGCGCGCCATTCTGCTCGGCAACCAGCGCGGCAATGCCGCCAAAGATGGCCGCCGCCACAGCACTGCCGCCACTGCGGACCAGCGTGCAATCCTCCGACGCCGTTGCGCCGCTCAGGCAAAAAACGATGCCACGGTTGGCGCCGCTGTCGATGGCCGTGGGTAACGTCAGATCTGGCAGCAGCCGGGTCTGCGTTTGCGCCTTCGTCAGATTGGTCTGCCAACTGGGAACGGCATAAAGCGTGCTGTTGCCGCCGCCGCCCGCGTAAGCTGGGTCCAGCGTGGAGACGGGCGACCAGGCCGCAAGTGCCTTGGCGCTGGAGCCCGCGCCCGCTGCGGTAAATGCCGCCACGCCCACCGCTGCATTCCAGGGCGTCGAGGCCAGGCCATTCACGGCATAACCGGTGGTCACCGGCGTGGTGCTGCCAGCAACCGTGCAAGCGGAAGCGCCGGCGTCGCCCGTGGCCGCAATCACCGCAATGCCCTCGGCGGCCGCCTGTTGATAGAGCGCGGAGTAAAACGCCTGATGCGCCGCACTCAGCCCTGCCTCACAACTGGAGTAGCCCACCACCACGGTGTGCGCTAATGCGCCGTCCACAAGGGCGGCAAGCGACAGGTCCAGCCCGTCCGTGGCTTCCGTCGTGTTGGAAGGCACCAAAAGAATCTGCGCGCCCGGCGCCGCGGCGCCTGCCCAGGAAGCGGCCATCGTGGCCAGCGCTTGATCATCGGCCAGGCCCGGAAGATCTCCGTTGGCCTGCACCTTCAGCGCCGCTATCGGCAGCCCGAAGGCAGCCCGGAAGGCGGCCACGTCCGCGGCGTTCACGTTGCTACGCGACGGAATGGCGATACTCTCGCCCGCGCCAGTTACGCCGGAGGACTGCAGGGTGCCCAAGTGGACCTGCTGCGCCATCAGGCTCGGCGTGAGCGCTTCCGCGGTTGCGGCAGAGGTGCGCAAGGCCAAATCGGCTGCCGTAACCGTCAAACTTTGCGGGGTGGTCATGGCCGGCATAGCCAAAACACCATCCAGTGACACCAGTCCCTGCACCAGCGGAGCCAGCGCTGCGGGTACCGTGATGGACCCTGCCAGAGTGGCGCGGGTGCCACCTGAAGTGGCTACCAAGCGCACCTGGGTTCCAAAAGCCTGCTCCACCTGCGCTGCGCTTCCAGAGAACTCAATCCATCCCCGGCCTGTAGGCAACTGGGCAACCGCGAAGCCCTGACTTTGCAGCCACGCAACCACCGCCGCCACGTCCGACGGGGAGTTGGCGAACTGCGCCGCAAACTCCGCCGGTGCAAGCCAGCGATGATACGAAGTGGAAGAGGGATTCTGCAGATCGTTCAGCTTGGCTGCCAGCGCCTGCTGTTGCGCCGTGGAAGGAGCCAGCAGCAGGAGCATGCGCGTGAGTTGCTGGCTGGAGGGCGCAGCTCCGGCATCGCTTGCCGCACGGAACTGCGGCGGCGCGCTCAAAGGCAACTGAACTGCGGTGGTGCTCCGCCAGTCCCCCGCCAGCCGTGAGGCCGCGGTAGACATAGGGGAGGAGGAGGCAACCGCCTGGGTCTGCGCCGCACCCGCGGCGATCAGGAACAGGGATGCGAGCAGCAAACCGAAGGTTGGTTTTATGGCCATGTTGGTCTTCGTCGTAAACCCCGAGTGATCTGTTCCCCACCCCAGGGACAACAAGGCGGGCATTGACCCTATCTTCCTACAAAGAGCTAAGTTCTGCCCCTACACTTTCCGGGCAGAACCCACACATACGTCTGGCGCTTGGCCCTGATTGTATAGCGGTTCCCCTCGTTGCAACAGTAGATTCTTGGGCTTTGAGGCCCGCACCGGGCTGCGCAAACAGAAACGGCCCGCTGTCAGGGAGCATGTCATCTGCTCCCGGCAACGGGCCGTTCCGAGGGGTTAACGGATTAGAGACCCAGATCAGAAAGAACCTTAGGCTTCGATTCCTCCACCGCCAGCAGGTTGTGGCAGTTGGCGCAGTCCTGCGTAACCGTCTTGCCGTCCTTGGAAACGTGGTCCCCATCGTGGCAGCGAAAGCAGCCCGGATACGCCATGTGGCCAATATTATTGGGGTGGGTTCCCCACGTCACCTTCATGTCCGGGAAGACGTTCCGGCTATAGATTGCCACCAACTGCTCGGCCGCCGCCTTCACCGCGGTAGCCTTGGACTGCAGCACGTCAGGCCGTTGCGAGCTGTAGAAGGCGTTCAGTTGCTGGGGGATCTTCACCCGCGCCTCGTCCTGGCTCACATAGGTGGCCTTCAACAGTTCCAGGCCCTCCTTGTGGATCCAGGGCAGGTCGGCCGAGATCGCGCCATCCGCCATAGCCCGATTCACCGCCTCTTCCGGTGTCTGGAAGGTGTGCGAAGCCCTGTTGTGGCAGTCGATGCAATCGATCGTGCGACGCTCGCCCTGCGGCACGGCGCCGTTCAGCGCCGAGGCGGCAAAGACCGTCTCCGTGCCATCGGCATTGCGCCGCTGGACCCACGGAATCGTGCTGCGGTCCTTGGCCGTGGCGATGTACTCCATGTGGTTCAGGTGGACGCCGTGGATGCCGCTCAGGTGCGAGAGCGAGTCCTCGCCGCCCAGATGCAAGACCAGCACGGTCTGCGCCAGGGTGTTCTTCTCGTCGTCGGCATAGCTGGACTTGACCAGCAGCTTTTCGCCCACAAACCGGGCCGGGGTGTGGCAGGCCTCGCAGATCTCGCGAGCCGGGCGCAGGCTGGTCACCGGCGAGGGAATCGGCGTGGGATAGCGGCCCACGGTAACCTCGAGCAATTGCTTGGTGCCGTTCACCTTGGCTTCAAAGTAGCTGCGCGCGCCGGAGCCAATGTGGCATTCCACGCAGGCCACATGGGAGTGCGCCGAAACCTGATAGGCCGCATACTCCGGGTTCATCACGTGGCAGGATTTCCCGCAGAACTCAGGCGAATCCATATACGCCGCGCCGCGATAGCTGGCCATGGCCACCAGCAGCAGGTTCACAATGGTCGCCACCAGCACAATGTCCAACCCGTGACGAAAGATCTTGTCGTTCAGATCGACCTTGGGGTACTCAGCCGGAATCAGACCGGCTTTCAGCAACTTCAGGCGGCGCAAGAACACGCCTACCGGGATCAGCATCAGGCCCAGAACAAACAGTGCCGGCAATCCAAAGAAGAAGATGATACCCAGATAGGGATTGTCGTTGGGACGGCCAAACAGCTCGACAACCCAGTAGCCAACCATGGTCACAGCCGAGGCGCTGGTGATGGCGCCGCCAGCAAGGCTGATTGGGTTATTGCCGAAGAACAGCGCCGGCCTTACCCAGTGGTCACGAAAATTTTTAAAAAAGGACACATCCACCCCCTGCGTGGCTTATTTTGACATTGCTGGAGAACAATTGCACTTTGTTTGGCGTTTAGAGAGTAGCTGCGGTCAGGCCGCCGACGGGAAGTACGCTGACGCGCCACAGGGGTCAGCGAAACCAGAGCCCGCCACAAAGGGCGGGCCCCGATTCGACTCTCAATTCCGTTTTGGAGGACTACTTGAGGGTCTTGAAGAACGCCGCTGCAGCCTTCGCGTCGGCGTCTGAAATGCCAGCAATCGGGTGCATCCTGCCCTTGCCGGTCTTGATGGTCGCAATCACCTGAGCCTCGGTGAGCGCCTTGATCGCGGGATCGGAGGCGGGCTTGACGCCCATCAGCTTGGCAATCCCTGGGTTCGGAACGCCTGCGGCGCCGTGGCAGCTGGCGCACTTCGCCTTGTAGACGCTACCGTCTACGGCAAAGGCCATTGCACCAGCCATAACCAGCGCCAGAGCGAGAACGATGGAAGTACGAAGCTTCTTGGTCATGAAGACACTCCTTGGGTTTTTGCCGGCCTGATTGCGTTGGGGAGGCATGGGCCGAGTTGAACGATCCGTTTCTGATTGGCAAGAGGGCGTTGTTCCTCCCCCTGACCGGCTACCAAGATAGCAATTTGTGGAACAGGAAGCAATTCGGAGCGGCCAGCCAAGACCGCTCCGAATCCCCGTTACTTGCCCAAGGAGCGGAAGTACTCGACCGCGGCCTTGACCTGATCGCTGGTCAACTTGCCCGCATAAGCAGGCATCTTGCCCGAACCCCTATTGGTGAGTTCGATCTCCTGCACCTCGCTCATGGACTTCACCGCAGGATCGCTAACTGCCTTGATGCCCGTGGTCTTGGCAAAGCCCGGGCTAGGTACTCCCGCCACTCCATGGCAGATGGCACACTTGGCCTTGTAAACCGTTTCCCCGCTGGACTGGGCAAAACTCATAGTGCCAGCCAGCACAACCACGGCAGCTGACGCCAGTACGAACCGAAGATACTTAGTCATGTAGGACTCCTGTATTGCATCACCCGGCTCCTGCCTCCCAACTAGTTCAGGAGCTGCCGGGGATCTCTTGCCGGCTTGCGTTCAGGCACCCATCCAGTTGCCGGGCGTCCGTGGCCGGGCTGGGTGGAGCGGTGCCAGCGCAAAAAAGGGTGGACCGGAAGAGAAATCCGGTCCCGGTCCACCCTTGCAATTGTCAGCCTTGACGGCTCTACCGTCAAAACTCGTAGTGCAGTCCCAGGCTGATGTTGTTGGCGTGGAAGGTACGTGGCGCGGTCATGCCCGCATTGCCGCTGTTCATGCCGGTCGAAACCGACAAGCTGGCGCAGGGCACCACCGTCGCCGTGGTGGCCGCGGCAACACTGTACATGGTGCAATTCTGCGCACCTGAAGGTCCGCCTTCGCCATAGCCGAAGTAATTGTACTCAGCCTTCCAGGTCAGGGCCGGAGTAACCTTCCAGCTGGCGTTGACGTAGGGGGTCTGGTACTTGGAGGCCAGGGCGCCGTTCACGTCGCGGGCATCGATGAAGAACTGGCTGCCGGCAACTGAGTTGATGCGATAGCCAAGACCAGCCTGCACCTTGTCGTTGGGGTTAACCATAACAGCCACTGCACCGGACTGCGTGGGAGCGTCGGTGTAGATGCGTGCCCACCAGTTGCTCGGTGTGCTGTTGGTTGCGCTGGTTGCACAGGTCTGCAGGGCACCGGTCGAGCTAACCGAGGCAGCACCGGCAAAGTACGGGCTGATGCCAGTCGAGGTGGCGATCATGCCGCTGTCCTGGGCGGTGTAGCAGGTGTTGGTGGCCGTGTAGTTGTCGGTGTAGGCGTAGTCAAAGTCAATCGCCACGTGCTCGGTCGGCGTCAAGATCCCGCTGATCGCGGCCGTGCGGTTATAGTCCACGTGGTTCAGCGGACCATAAATCGTAGCGCCGACGTTGTTGGTGTTGTTGTGCCTTTCCACGTCGGTGTAGGCAGCCGTGAAGGTAGCCCACTTTTCAGGACGGAACTTGGTATGCACACGGTAACGACGCAGCTGACGCGGCGTGGCGGTGGTCAGCACGTTGTCGTTGTAGGCCGCTTCGATGGTGCCGTTGATGTCCCAGTTGGCATTCACGCGATAGGCTGCATTGAAGATGCCAGCCTGCTCGCTGATGGCCGTTATGGAACGAACGGGAGTGTTCGAGGCGCTGGTGGCATAAGCCGACTGATAGCCCGTGTTCTGGCCGATGTTCTTGTTGCCATAGCGATAGGTCAACGAGAAGTTGGCCTTGGGCGTGGCAACCCAGTTGGCGCTCATGCTGTTGGTGATCTGTTCCTGGCCAAAGTAGGCATAGCTGGTACCCAGGTAGGTGCCGGCCAGAACGCCGCCGGTCTGCGTGGCGCCAGCCGTGGTGGTTGTCGGGGTCAGCGTGGGGTAGTTGATGGTTTCAGAGGCAGCAACGGCGGGCGTGTTCAGCTTGGTGTAGCTGGGATAGAGCACGCTGCCGGGCTGGGCGCTGGACATCAGGCTGACCTGATCGGACAGGCTGAAGCTCGGCGTAACCTGCCAGGTCACACCCAGATCGGCGTTGTAGACTTCACGCTTGCCGGTACCGGAGGCCGCAAAGTACTCGTCCCGGATGGCTCCGTTGAGGCCGCCGCCGTTCTCGTAGTAGCTGGGCATGTTCAGTGTCGCCCAGCTGTAGCTGGCCTGGCCGTTAATGCTCACGTTTTTGATGCTGGTGGACTGGAAGCGCAGGGTTTCGGTGGGCATGGTCAGGCGGGTGGGGTTGGTGCGGGTATAGCTGGTGAGCACCGCGCAGGAGGGATCGATGACCGGCTTGCCGCCGTTGGACGAGGCCGTGAAGACTTGGTTGGCCGTCGCAAGGCTGCTGCAGGCCAGGCTGCTGTAGGGGGCAAAGGTCGTGGTGGCGGTAGCCGAACCGTTGCTCGACAAATCCCAGTTGCCAAGGTAGACCGGCGTACCGTCGGCTTCCTGTGCGAGGAATCCATTCGGATCCAGCGTGAAGTAACTGTTTTCCTTGTTGTGGAGAACAATCTGCTCGTACGTAATCATGGTTCCGGCGAGCGGCTTCCAGTCAATGGCAGCCGTGAACTCATCGGTGGAGTGGCGCTGAATCTGCTGGAACAGTGCGCCGTACTTCATGATGCCTGCCGAACGGGCAGGCAGCAGCGAGGAGCCCTGCATAACGTTCGAGGCATAGCCGAAGCGGAGCGTGACCTTGGGGCTCGGGAAGAGCTTCAGGTCCGTGGCCAACATGCGGCGAACCGAGTTGGTCATGACCGAGGAGTGCTGCACCTGCGGCCAGGCAAAGGTCCCGGTGGGCGCCGTCGAAGGACCGATCGGCACGGTGATGCCGGCTGGGTTGTTGGGGTTCCCGAGCAGATCGTAGTCAAAGTACTGACGGTTGCGACGGAAGTTGCCCGTGAACTCGTAGACCTTGCTCTTTTCGGCCGTGAGCTTGAGGAAGTTGTAGGGATCGCCGCCAAAGCCCGAGCCGGTGATGCGGGCATTGTCGACCAGAGCCTTCTTGTTCGAGGCCAGCTTGTGCAGGTCCATGGTCTCGCTGCTGACCCGAGGGCCGGACTGCTCGTTGACCATGGTGTCATACATGGCGCCGGAGCCAACCTTGTTGGCCACGCGGCCGCCCACGTCCACCGAGTGGTGGGCGGAGTAGCCTTCGGGCGTTGTCATTTTTGTCATCGGAGCCGACGCCGGCGCCTGGGCCAGCGCGATGCTCGCCGCCATCGGCACGGCGATGGCCAGACCCGCGGCAAACAGGGCCGTGCGGGCGCTCCGGGCATAAAGTAGCCGTTTCAAACAGCTATTGTTCATAAAAGTGCCTCACTTCTTAAAGTCGCTTGTCGTGTCGGAACCTGTCTTCAGCTTTCCCGCACAGCCAGGTGCTGAGCACCCGGGCGCTGGCGGAAAGCCGACTAACGCTTCAGGTACTGATCGAGATTCGAGCCATGGATCATCGTGTGGCAGTCAATGCAAGGCGTCACATCCGACGAACCACTCACGTTCAGGCTGTGAACCGCGCCGGCAGCCACCGAAGAGTGGCACTGACGGCAAAGCGCATTCACGCTCGGAGCGTTCAGCAGGCGCGCGTTCTGCGAGCCATGCGGGCTGTGGCAGGACAGGCAGCCATCGCCCTTGACCGGAGCATGTTCGAAGATGAACGGTCCGCGCTTCTCCATGTGGCACTTGGTGCAGACAGCGTTCTGGTCGGCAGTCGACTTGAGGTTGCTGACTCCAAACGAGCCGTGCACGTTGTGGCAGTCGTTGCAGCTGACCGCGCCCTCGTTCACCTTGTGGTGAAAGGGCATATTGAACTGGGGCTTCACGTCGTTGTGGCACTGGAAGCAGAGCTTGGGCTGGCTGGCCTTCAGCAGGTGCTCGTTCACGTCGCCCGCGTGGACGCTATGGCAGCTGGTGCAGCCAACGTCGGCCTTGGCATGGGGCGAACGCGCAAAGTTGGGGTGCGCGCTGGCGTGGCAGGTCAGGCAACGGGCTGTGACTTCCTTCTGCGTCGCCTTGGCGGGGTTGAAGATCTTGGAGGTGTCGCCACCGCCCTCGACGTGCGCCTTGCCGGCTCCGTGGCAGCTCTCGCAGCCAGCACCAACCGTCAGGTGCTCTTCCGCCAACTTAGCGTGTTTATTGGAGGCGAACTTCTTGGCCACCTCCTCGTGACAGGTGGCGCAGGTTTCAGAGCCAACAAAGTCGCCTGCCGCAGCAACCGGAGCCTTCGCAGCATCGTCCTTTGCCCCGGCCGGGGCCCCTTGAGCTGTGGCGCAGAAAAATCCAGTCGCCAGCAGCAACATCAATCCAACACGCAGTCCCGACCAACATCCCGGAGCCGCACCGATGGGCAATCGCGTTACAGGCCTACTCATTTGCATGCAAAATACCGCCTTGGATGCTCTCATTACGCCACCTCCGCGAACCAATGTACCAACGTTTCTCAATTTGATCCGGGCAAACGATCCATCTTCAGAACTTCGGCACCAAACTGGGAATCGCCAGCACATTGCGCCTGAGTTACGCTATGTGCGGAGCATCACTCTATGCCATGGAGGGTACGTGGTTTCTAGCTGCCCAAGCGGTGATTCTCATCACACGCGATTCCGCATGGAATAGTGCGCATGGTTTCCCCTGCCACAGTGATCCGGATTGCCTGCCTCCCGGCCAACGATTGTACCCCGAATTCTTGCTCCTGAGAAAGCATTATCGGTTCGTCTTTGTCCTTCCTATCGATGATTCAGGTGGATTTCTTCACTCCATTGATCCATTTTGCGGCTTTAATTCCCTCCCCAAGCAGGTGGGCGCGCAGCCAGCAGCTTCAAAACCGGTTCTACACCCGTGAGCCCGGTCACATCGTTGGCCCAAAGCATTCCGGCAGACTTTCCTTATTCAATATGCCGTTGGTTCTGTTTGCGCAACTTACTGGAAGCAGCGGATTTGCGCCAGACAGACGTACGCAACAACCCTAAGGAAACATCTAGAATGCACGGGGCATGATCATGGCAGACCATCAGTTAACGGCGGATATCCAGGCGCGCCAACGGCATGCGGCGCGGCAAGTCCCGGCTGGCTGCGCTGCCTGTTCCAACCGCCGCCCGGGCTGGTTCTGCTCACTAGGAAGCGCCGTGCTGGCCGATCTGGAGCTGGCCACCAGCACCATCTCACTGCCCGCACAGGCCACTTTATTCACCCAGGGCGACGACGCTCGCTGTCTCTATTTGATCTGTTCCGGGTATTTGAAGCTGACGACCGGCAGAATGGAAGACCGGCAGATGATTGTCCGGGTGGCAGGTCCTGGATCCATGCTGGGCCTTTATGCGGTTCTCTCCCATGGCCTTTACGAGGTTTCGGCGGAGTCGCTGACCAGCGCCCAACTGCGTCCGGTGGAGCGCGACCGCTTTCTGAGTTTTCTTCGCAGTCACAAGGAAGCCCAGATGCGCGCCGTCCAGTGCATCTGCCAGGAGTACCGCTTTGCCCTGCAGGACGCCTGCCGCATCGCCCTGTCTGAAACCGTCGCCACCCGGCTGGGCCGGTTGCTGATGGAGCTGGCGCACCAGATCGGCGAGCACCTGACCGGTGGCGAATTCCGCTTCCCGCTGCTGCTCACCCACGAAGAGATGGCCTCCATGACCTGCACCACCCGCGAGACCGTCACCCGCACGCTGGGCCAGTTCCGCAAAGAGGGATGGATCTCGATCGAGGATGCGCTGGTAACCATCCATCAGCCGGACCGTTTGCAGGCTATGGTTTGAGCCCTCCGGCTCGGCCGCTTTCTTCGCTGGCCTCTATGCGTCAAATTCAACATTGTTCTGCGTTCTGGCCTATATGATAGGGACTGGGAGCCAAAAACCGCCCATGAACCGTGCCTTTGTATGTATTCCTGCACTCCTGCTTGCCGGCTGCCTAGCAGCCGCACAAACCCCCGACCCTTCCCCGACCGCGCCAGCTGCCAAGGCTCCAGTAACCACTACGGACGCCGCCGACGTTGCCCAGTTCCAGAAGATCGAAGACACCTGGTCAAAGGCTGTGAACGAGCGCGACCAATACAGCCTGGAGCTGGTCCTTTCGCCGCTGTTTGTCGATATTGCCGCCACCGGCGAGATCACCACCCGCAACCAGCAACTGGCGCTGGTGATTGCCGGCGTTGACCGTACTCTGCATATCAACCAGCGGGTCATCACCGTGCGCATGATGGGCGATATTGCCGTGGCGAACGGCACCTACACCCTGCATCACAAGGTCAACACTTCGGTGGGCGATGAGAACGGCATCTTCACCCACGTCTTTGAGCGGGTGCGGGGCGGCTGGATCTGCGTCAACTCCCAGCGTACGGCCCTGCGCGAAGAGAACGGCCCCAAGTCGAAGAAGCCGTCCACTGTCGAATCGCCTTTCCATATTCCGCTGTTCGGCCACAACAACTAGGTTTCCGACCTCATGAATTCGGGTTAGCGCAGTACCCCATCCTTTCGCCTTTCTTCTGACGAAAGGGTGGGAGAGCTACAGGGCACGAAATCAATAGATTGGAGCCCTCCCAATCGGAAACTGGAATTCCCGCAACTACAGGTAACCAAACGGACTGCCTATAGATAACCTAAAGTAACCTATTTCTACGCCGATACTCCCCTCATAGCTCGTTCCGCCCGGTCGATCAACCTGCTTCATGCCGCGGCGTTGGAAGGATATCGGTCGGCTATGAAGATCTGTTCCCTTAGCACCCGCTTGGTTGCTGCCACGCTTCTTCTTGTTGTGGCAGTCTGCTCTGTCTTTGGCGTCTTCACCTGGCTCTATTTCTCGATGCGCACCCACAGGGACGCTGAACGGGAAGCCAGAACTGAGTCAACCGAGGTTATGGCCCGCATTGCCAGCATCGATGAGCTTTCCGGCCAGCGGGTTGGCGACGCCATGCACCTGCTCCAGGACCTGGGCGCCAGCAAGGGTGCGCCCTCGTTGAAGGGTACAAGCTCGCTGGGCAGCAAGCAGGTGCCGAACCTGCTCTTCGGCGGCCAGTCCCAAGTAGAAAACTTTGAGATTGTCGACCGCGTTCGCGAACGAAATGGGGGTACCGCGACCATCTTTGCCTGGAATGGACGGGATTTTACGCGCATCAGCACCAACGTGTTGAAGCCCGACGGCTCGCGCGCGGTGGGCACGATTCTGGACTCCTCGGGCAAGGCCTATGCCGCCCTGTCGCTGGGCCAGACCTTCAGCGGTGTGGTCAACATCCTGGGCGTACCGTACACCACCAGCTATTTACCGCTCAAAGATGGCTCCGGCCAGTTGGTGGGCGCCCTCTACACCGGCTACCGGCTGGATTCGATTGCCGCCCTCGGACGCAGCATTGTTGATGCCCACATCCTCGATCACGGCTTTGTGGCGCTGCTCGATCCGACCGGAACGGTGCTGGTGCATGGCGCGCAGGTCACGGACAAGGATCTGAATGCCATCCGCAAGGATGCTTCCGGCTGGACCGTCACCCAGGCTACCTACCCGGCCTGGGGCTATCAGGTCTACACCGCTTATCCGACCTCCGACGTCACCTGGCGGACCATTGACACCCTCAGCGTACTGACAGCGGAGACCACAATTCTGGTGGGATTGATCTTCCTGCTGCTGATGATCATGCTCAAGCGGCTTGTAATTCTGCCCGTGAAAACCCTCACCGCGCACCTGAACGACGCCGACCTGAGCACGGAACTCGACATCAGCCGCAGTGACGAGATCGGCGGGCTGGCCACGGCCTTCAACCTGTTTGTGGCCCGCATTCGTCATACGCTGATCGATGTCCAGGATCGCGCCACGGCCACCTGTGCCAAGTCCAACGAGATCCAGGCCATTGCGCAGCAGGCCGTGAACAGCCTGACCGGCCAGTGCCGGGAGGCGGAGAGCGCTACGGATGTGGTGACGCAGCTCTCGCGCGACATTGCCTCCACCTCCAACCACACCAACGACGCCAGCGTTCAGGCCCGCGACGCCGCCGAGGCAGCACGCCTGGGTGTACAGCAGGTTGAAGCCACCTCCGCCCGGATCCAGCAACTGGCCGTCGATACCCAGGAAAGCGCCAACCGCGTTTCCTCCCTTAGCGGGCGGGTCCGGGAGATCGGCTCCATTGTTGGCGTTATTGAAGAGATTGCCGCCGGAACCAATCTGCTGGCGCTGAACGCCTCCATTGAGGCGGCACGGGCCGGTGAACATGGACGTGGATTTGCCGTGGTGGCAGGCGAGGTACGCCGGCTGGCCGAGCGCACTGCTCAGGCCACCCAGCAGGTGGGTTCGCTGATCTCCGGCATTCAGAACGAGACCCAGCAGGCCGCAGCTGACATTGCCGGAGCCTGCCTCCATGCAGAAGAAGGCGCAAATGCCGTGGCTGGCCTCAGCCAGACCTTTGAGCAGATTTCGCGACTGGTGTTTGAGGTCAACGACCGCATCGCCAGAATTGCCGACGCCGCCCGCGGAGAGGCTTCCGCCGCGGACTCCGCTACCAGCACCATGCGGATCGTAGCTACCAACGCCCGGGAGAGTGCGGACGGAGCCGAGATGGTGGTGGTCGCCTCCCATCACTTGATCGAAATTGGCGAAAAGCTCGAAGAGCTGGTGGGCCAGTTCCGGGTGGATAATTCCTCCACCTAAGCCTGAGGGCGGACAGCCGCGCGTTCCAGTTACCAGCTTTCGGGAAAAAATTAGAAAGTCCGCGCCCTCAGCCCCCGGACTTTTTTCCTTGTTTTCATCTCGGCCTTGTTGATTCGGTCTTCATGAGAGGTGCCGTGCCCCATCCATTTCGCAGTTTTTCGCGAAATGGGTGGGATTCCCACCCATCATCTAGGAGAGGGATCTAGAACCTGACGCACTCTTCACCTGCTTCCGCCGGATGGCCTCAAGCCTGCTCTGCGTCCGCAGCCGATTGCCGACCGCGTCCCTGCAGGCGAATCGAAACATGCACCAGGCTGAGCGCCGCCGGGGTCACGCCGGGGATGCGGCTGGCCTGCCCGATGGTGGCGGGCCGCACCCGCTCCAGCTTCTCCCGCATCTCTCGCGAAAGCCCGCTGATCGTGCCGTAGTCCAACCACGCCGGAATCGTCACCTGTTCCGCCGCCTTCAGCTTGGTAATCGACTTCTGCTGCTGGTCCAGGTACCCGACAAACTTGATCTCCGTCTCCACGGCGCGCAGCTCGGCTTTGCGCAGCCCTGGCAGTTGCGCGGCGCTGTCCAGCCATACGGCCAGCTCGGGATGCTGGCCCAGTTCCGCGCCCAGCGCCTCCACCACCGCTTCAATGCTTACCTCAGGCCGCTTCAGCAGTTGTGCCCAGGTAAGTCCAGCCACCGCCGTCTGCTCCGCCAGGCCTGCTTGCTGCAACTTCTCCGGCGTCGGCTTGAGGTTGGCCAGCCGCTGACCCAGCAAGGCCATGCGAGCCTGCTTGCGCTCATATGCCGCCCACGCCTCAGCGTCGATCAGCCCCAGCTTGTGGCCGTAGGGCGTCAGCCGCCGGTCCGCGTTGTCAATGCGCAGATGCAGCCGGAACTCCGCCCGCGAGGTGAACATGCGGTACGGCTCGTTGGTGCCCTTGGAGATCAGGTCGTCGATCAGGATGCCCGTATAGCCCTCGCTGCGGTCCAGCGTAAAGCCCGCTTCGCCCTTCACCCGCAGCGCGGCGTTGATGCCGGCCATGATGCCCTGGCAAGCCGCCTCCTCATAGCCGCTGGTCCCATTGATCTGCCCAGCCAGATACAGGCCCTCCATGCACTTCACCTTGAGGGTGCGATCCAGCTCGGTAGCGTCCACGGCATCGTACTCAATGGCGTAGCCGGGCCTGAGCATCTCCGCCTGGTCCAGCCCCGGAATGGAGCGCACAATCTGCCATTGCACTTCCATGGGCAGTGAGGTGCTCATGCCGTTCACGTAGACCTCATGCGTCTTCAGCCCCTCCGGCTCCAGAAAGAACTGGTGCTGGGTCTTGTCGGGGAACTTGACGATCTTGTCCTCAATCGACGGGCAGTAACGGGGGCCAATACCCTCAATCCGCCCCGAGTACATGGCCGATCGGTGCACGTTTTCGCGGATAATCTGCAAGGTCTCCGGCGTGGTAAAGGCAATGTGGCAACTAATCTGCGACTGCACGATCTTCGTGGTCCGGAAGCTGAAGGGCGTGGGTTCCGGGTCGCCCGGCTGCTCCTCGAACCTCTCCCAGCGGATCGTCCGCCCGTCCAGACGCGGCGGTGTGCCGGTCTTCAACCGGCAGGTCCGCAGGCCCAGCGCGCGCAGCGCCTCGCCCAGCAGCACGCTGGCCTGCTCGCCCGACCGTCCCGCCGGATAGCGCTCCTCGCCGCAGTGGATCAGCCCATTCAGGAAGGTTCCGGTGGTGATCACGGTGGCCCCGGCCAGCATCTGCCGTCCATCCCGCAGCTTCACGCCCAGCACGCGCCGCGAAGGCCGCTTATCCCCCTCGTCTCCCGTCAAGTCCCGAGTCCCGAGTCCCGAGTCCCACGTCCCCTTGTTCCCTCGTTCCCTCAGTCCCAAGTCCCGAGTCCCACGTCCCTTCATCACCAACCCGGCCACTTCCGCCTGGCGGATGTGCAGGTTCTCCTGCGCCTCCAGCACCTCGCGCATCTTCACGCGGTAGAGTTGCTTGTCGCATTGGGCGCGGGGGCTCCACACGGCCGGGCCGCGCGAGCTGTTGAGCAGCCGGAACTGGATGCCGACGGCATCGGCCACCTCGCCCATCACGCCGCCCAGCGCATCCACCTCGCGCACCAGGTGGCCCTTGGCCACGCCGCCGATAGCCGGGTTGCAGCTCATCTGGGCAATCAGGTCCAGATTCATGGTGATGAGCGCGGTCTTCATCCCCATGCGTGCAGCCGCCATCGCGGCCTCACAACCAGCGTGCCCTGCGCCCACCACCACCACATCGTATTGTTCGCTGAAGGTCATCCAGCTTCTATTTTAGGGACTCCCGCCCTCTGGTAGACCTTCCGAGGCTCTAACTGCGTCTAAAGTACCAGCGGAATCGGACCGGCCGGGGCGACTATCCTGAAGCCAGAGCCGCCCCGCACCCCCTGCGAACTCTTTGAGGAGCCCTGCTTTGAAACGTCTATTCTGGATGGTCCTGCTTGCCGCCGCGCCCTTGCTTCCGGCTCAGAGCCGCGACACCTTTACCCCCATGGCGCTCGACTCCGGCTTTGGACGCATGGATGTCCACCCGCCCGCGGTTCCCGCCGAAGACATCATCAAGCAGTTTGCCGCCAGGGAGAGCGAGTTCCGCCGCGCCCTGAACAACTACACCTACCGCCGCGTGGCCCGCATTCAGCAAATCAACGAAGACAACAAAGCTACCGGCGAGTACTACGAAGTGGACGACGTCATCTTTGACTCCACCGGCCGCCGCACCGAGCATGTGGTCTTTGCACCCCAGAACTCCCTCACGGAGTTCATGCTTTCGCCCTCCGATCTCCAGGATCTTCAAAAGGGCTATTCCTTCGTGCTCACCACGGAAGACATCGCGCAATACAACGTGGAGTATGTTGGTCGGCAGCCGGTGGACGAGATGGATTGCTACGTCTTCTCCGTTGAGCCCAAAGTCATCGAGAAGAAGAAGCGGTACTTCTCAGGACGCATCTGGGTAGACGCCACCGACCTGCAGATTGTGGTGACCAGCGGCCGCATGGTTCCCGACGACACCAAGAAGGGCCAGGAGGATCTGCATCCTCCCTTCATGACCTGGCGCGGACAGATCGATGGCCACTACTGGTTCCCCATCTACAGCAAGGGCGAAGGCATGTTGCACTTTGCCGGTGGCTACGGTGTCATGGCCAACGACGTGCATCTTCGCCAGACCATCAAGTACTCCGACTACAAACAATTCGGCACCAAGGTGCGCATCCTCTATGGCGACCAGGACATCACCAACAGCGGTCAGCAACCGCAGGAGCAGCAACCGGCGAATCCGCCGTCCGGGCAGCCGGAGAAGAAATAGGCCGCGCGCAGGGTTTCTGACCGGATGATTTTGAATCAGTTCCGCGCCCCATCCATTGCGCAGGCCTTATCGCGAAATGGGTGGGATACCCACACACCACTTACGGGCCGGATCTATAGTGGCTTTGAATTCAACCTTCAGCATGCGCGCTCCCCAACGTAACGCCCCGCAAAGGGCGTTGTGCCAGTAGCCCAGGACAACCCTGACGCGGAGCGGAAGGGGCAGCCCTGGGTATGCGATGTTCTGAAGATCGGCGCCCTGTAAGGGCGCTGTGCAACACCAGTACCACCGCCCGGTTCAAGCCTGACAAGGTTTGCGCGAAGCGCAGCTGCGCACCCAGGTGCTGCCTATCGCATAGCCCACCCTCCGCTCTATATTGGAGCCGGAGGGTTTCTGGACCATGTGGAATCTTGCTCGAAGGAACGCGGTATTGTTTGCTGCTCTCGCGGTTGTTACTCTGGGCGCACAGGAGACGCGCCACACCATCGTGAACCCCGCGCCAAACCCGGCTGATGATCTGAAAGAGAACTCGGCTGCGGTGCCCGACGTTTACGCCATCACCGGCAACTTTGAGCGCGTGGTAGTGCTGCGCTTCAAGTACAAAACCGATCTGCTGGCCGGGATGGAAAAGATGGTAAAGCAGGAGAACATCAAGAACGGCGTGATCCTCAGCGCTGCTGGATCGGTGCGCGGCTATCACGTGCATCAGGTGGCCAATCGCACCATGCCCTCGCACGACACCTTTGAGAAGAACCCCACCCAGCCCGCCGATCTGGTCAGCATGAACGGCTACATCATCAACGGCCGCATCCACGCCCACATGACCCTCGGCACTCCGGACCGCACCATCGCCGGTCATCTGGAACCCGGCAACGAAGTCTTCACCTTTGCCATCGTCACCATCGGCGTAATGAACGCCACCGACCTCGCCAAGATCGACGACAAAACCTATCGGTAGGGTGTAGAACGCTGCCGACGATCGAGCCTTCTGTCTCGTTTCGACTTACTCTACATGCTTCAGTTCCGATTCAGCCGCGTCCATGGCATGTTTGGCTGCTCCAGCATCTTTTGCGCGCAATGAGCTATCGGCCTGTGTGAGGTAACTGGACATCTTCTCAAGACTAGTCGAAATATCAGGTCGCAGGCCCAGCCCCTGCGATGCCAGTTGTAACCGCATGCCCTGCCAGCGCGTGGTGGCACTTTTGGCGCGAGCCTGAAGACCAACCATGCGCTCCCGCTGCTCATCTAATTGCTGCAGATTCACGCCGGAGCTAACTGCATCCCGCGGCGCGTTTATCGATGATGCCGCCCCGCCGATTGGTGCGGACGAATACTTACCCACGGGAGTGTTCGCTACAATCTCTGCCGCGCGATGAGCCGGCGCACTGGCGGGCTTATTTCTTTGATCCGAGTTCGACACCACGCCGGGCTTTGCCGGTCCAACTGGAGCAGGCGAAACAACCTGCGCAACTTTGAGGCTGTGCGGTTGCACCTGCGATTCCAGTGCGACGCCTTTGGCGTCGATCAAGAAATGCTTTACGCCCAACCCTGCCGCAACCAGAAGTCCAGCCGCAACCAGCCCAGCGCCCGCCATCAAGGCTACTGAGCGAGACTTAGCCGGCTTGGCTTTCTTTGTAGAAGAAGCAGAGCGATGATCCTGTTCCCGCACTTCCACCACGGTCTTGCGCGGCGTACACCTGTCGACAACCGTTCCCTGCTTTTCGAGCCCGCCCTCCACCAACTCCTTCAACGCGACGCGCAATTCTCCAGCATCCTGAAAGCGCTCGGCAGGCTCCTTGGCCAGCGCCCGCATCACCAGAGCGTCCAGTGCGGGCGTAACCTCCGCGGACTGACCCAGCAGCGACGGCGGCGCGCTGTGCAGGTGTCCGCTCATCACGTCGTAGTCGCTGTCGGATGCAAACGGACAGCGGCCACTTAACATCTCGTAAAGAACCACGCCGGCAGAATAAATATCCGAGCGGCCATCAATCAGGTCAGGATTCCCTTTCACCTGCTCCGGCGACATGTAATCCACGGTGCCAACCAGTGTGCCCTGGCGGGTGAGCCCTTGCACCCCCATCACTTTGGCGATGCCGAAATCTAGCACTTTGATAACCCCGTCACCGGTCACCATCAGATTTGCAGGTTTGATGTCGCGATGGACGACCTGGTGTGCGTGCAAGAACTCAAGTGCCTCAAGGGTCTGACAAATGTAGTGAATGGCTTCTGCTAGTGGAATGGGGCGTTGCTTCTGCAAGTCCAGCAGCGTCTGGCCATCCACAAACTCCATCAGCATGGCCATATGGCCATCGATGAATTGAGCCGTATTGAGGCGCGCAATGCTCGGATGATCGAGGCTGGCCAAGAGCTGAATCTCGCGCCTGAAACGAGCCGCAAGCTCCGGCGACTCGACAAGCTCCGGCAAGACCAACTTCATCGCCTCAACGCGTTGCGTCAGCTGGTGGCGCACCTTGAAGACCTGCCCCATGCCTCCGGACCCGAAGATCTGGAGCACCTCATAGTCGCCAATCCGGTCACCTGCACGAAGATCCATATGTGCTCCGAAGTTACCGCGCGCTCTGTGCGTCACCTTTAACTTGTTAGCGGTAATCCTCAACCAGGCTGCGCTTCAGGGCGGCAATGGCTTCCGGCAGGTCCTCATCGTGGCACTGCTGGCAGATCACGTCCACGCTACCGTCAATCCTGCCCGTCTCCACATCGATCATCTCGGTGTGGATATTCGTGGAAGTGCCTAGCTTGCCAACTGCGCCAAAGACCATCTTGCTGGCCCCCAGCATCTTGCCCAAACGCACGGCGCTGGTCGGGTCCACACGATCGGAATATTGAAAATTCTGCTCCCGGATTACCCGCTCCACCCTGCTCCGATCCACTAACGTGATGGCGCGATTCGCCGCGATGCGCGTGTGCATCAGATCTGTAATGGTGTGTGCGGTTGAGGCTTCCACTCCGTTGGCATCAAAGTCGATCACCGCAATTGTCAGCTCCGCGTGGGCTGGAATCAGCGGCGACGAGCTGCTCGACATTACGTGAAACTTCATGCCAACTAGATCGCCCCTCCCCCCACCTGGCGTGACGCCTTTGACATCGTAGATACGGATCTCCCCGGACGCATCGGCTGAAGCCAGTGAGTGCCCGTCCGGGGAGAACGCGACAGCTTTGATATCGGCGCCGGCGGGATAGGAGACAATCTCGCTTCCCGAGTGAATGTCGTACAGGCTCAGATCGCTATGGCGGATGTTATTCCGTCCCGCAGCCAGATAGTTATGGTCGGGACTGACGGACAGCGCATCCACCTCGAATTCACCTGGGCTGAAGTTCTTGCTCACCACCATACGATCGGCGTCATAAAGGCGGATGCCATTGGTACGCACTCCACCCGAAGTAATATTTTCCCCGCCCAAAACCAACTCCGAACCAGAAAAATCCGTGGCGGCGCTGCGGATCATTTGCGCCGGATCCTGATCCTGCCGCAAACGCCGCCGGTTCTTCACGTCCCATTCCAGAATCTCGCCCAGATAGTCCACCACAAAGAGCGTGGTGCCAATCTCATTGAAGCCGAGATGGATGACCGACTTGCAGGAATCGCACGGCAAGGTATACATGTCCGCGCCGCTTTGAGCATCCCAGAGGCGGATTTCCTTGTCGTCACCGCCGGATGCAATCAGGCTCCCGTCGGGCGAAAAGGCAACAGAGCGGACCCGCTTGTGGTGACCGCGCAGGGTACGGATCTCGTCCGTTCGCACATCGATCAAGTTGATCGTGGCATCATCTCCCGCTGCTGCCAGCAACGATCCCGCACGGTTGAAGGCGAGCGCGTAGACTTTGCCCTTCAGATGCGCAACCCACTGCAGTTGGCCGGGCGTACTCAACGCAATCAGCCCAACATCGCCGCTCTTCGCTCCTACGGCGCCCCACCGGCCGTCGGGACTGAGCACCATCGATTCAACAGGGCGGCCCGCATTTACGACCTGCCGAATCCTGGATTCAAAGAGCTCATCTTGTGCTTGCACACACACCCCGTGCAATAAACCCGCCAGCACACTCAGGACAAGGATGGAACGGAGCTTCGGAAACCATGCGGATAGCTGTGTCATTGCCGGGTCCTTTAGATACTTAGTCGGTCTAACTGCCGGACATTGCCTGTAGAGTCCAAGTCATGTCAGCACCGGGCAGCCATGGCGGGAAGGGGAAATACCCCAGGCAGACTTATGGTCTTGCCTGGGGTCTCATGCGGACTCAATCCAAAGAAAGGTAGACGCCGAGCTACTTCTTCTTCTTGCCGAAGTCGTAAGTCAGGCCGAAAGTGATATCGCTAAAGGAGCGATTCTGGAAATTGGAATTGGGATAGTTCACGTAGAGGAGGTTGTAAGCAACTTCGAAGGCGGCCTTCTTCGACATGAAATACTTGATGCCCCCTTCACCCTGGCCGGCAAAAAGGAACTTCTTATCGCTACTCGTCGTTCCCTGATTGTCATAGTTTCCGCCTGCGTATGCGCCGACGTAAGGGAAAAGTACAGGATGAGCCTTCAGGCTAAATAGATGGCGATAATGGCCATAAATCGACTCGCTGGTATTGGTCGATGCAGAAACTCCGGTACTTCCGTTTACGTGGTCGATTTGCGTCTCCGACGAAATTCCAACCAGGTTCTTGGAAGTCACATAATAGCCGAGATCCACGAACACGTCGCCATGCGAATAGAGCGGCGATGAATGGGAGAATAGCACGTCTCCGTTAAGGCCAAGTTCCACGTCGCCCTTTTCCTGTTGCGCGAAGGCGGGAGCCGCCACAGTTGCGGCCAGAAGCGCCGCGGAGATCACAATAAATGCAAACTTCTTCATCAAGAGCCTCTTTCAAAAATGAAACAACGGTTGGGTGTCGAATGCAGGCATAGCTCCGCCTGCATCCTCAAAGATCGAGAACGCACATTTGCCCCGACAAAAAGGGAGGTGTCGGAAATAGAGTTTCCTGGCCAGCACCATCGTGCTACAAGCCAGACAGGCCCAGCGCGAAAGGGCGCAGGGCGATTATTAACTCATAGCTTCTTTTCTAGTGGGCAATAATAACATGGACGCGGTCCCCATGGTCCGCGCCAACACGAAAAGAATGGACTCGATAACTATCCATAGTCATTAAAGAGTATATTTATCCAGTTTCTATAATTGATATTCAGCCGTCTAATCTATGCGTGAACACGAGCTTTCACGCCATTCCATCCCCCAGGCAAGTAGCCGAGTGGACAGCGGGCGTCTTCCCTCCCGAGTTCCATAATGTGGTTCTCCAAAGGACTCCGAACCTTTTTGGGCGAAAGCTGAATGATCTCTGTCTCTGGAGATCGACACCGACGGCACGCCGCGCCGCGCGACTCCGCCGCAACCCACTGCGGCCTAAGAACGTCTGCAGCCTAATAGAAGAGATACTTCCGCCAGCGATCGTCGCCGCGGCCCAGCATGCGCATGATCTGGCGGCTGGTGTGTAGAGAAAAGGGCTTCGGTTCGCGCATCAGAATCATGTCGTCGATCTCGTTCAGCATGCGGTTGCTCTTGCGGCGATTGCAGCCATGACAGCAGGCTACAAGGTTCTCCCACGTTGATGCGCCGCCACGCGAACGGGGAATCACGTGGTCCAGCGTCAGATCGCCGGGTGCCAGCACCGCACTGCAGTATTGGCAGGTATTGCGGTCGCGCAGCAGGATGTTCTTGCGGCTGAGCGCGCGAGTCTGGTGCGGAATGCGGCGATACTCCAGCAGCCGGATCACCGACGGCATGGTGATGTTGTTGCGCTGCGCGTGAAAGGTGAGACCGTGCTCCTCCTCGGTGCGCGCCACGCCTTTCAGCACCAGCACCAGCGCACGCCGGGCTCCGCAAATGTTGATCGGCTCATAAGATGCGTTCAGCACCAGCACCGGCATCTGCAACATATGGTTGGCCACGGCTACTGAAACATCTCCCCCTGAGACCACTACTTTGGCAATGGCTTTCTGCTTGCGCGCATGAATCATGGCTTTTCCAATCGACATCTTTTTCCCCCGTTAGAAAGATCGTTGGTCGTGCAATGAATCGAAAAAAACTCCGTAAGATGGCGTAGAACCCGTATGCGGAAAGTAGCCGTCCGCCTCCTGCTGTTCGGTAGCCATGTCGGCCATTGTATTGTTGACGCGGCGAGCCCGCGCCAGCGTGGCCACCCACACCGACGCCGCCCCGGCCTTCAGCAGCGCCTGCGCCGCGGCCCGCGCGGTTGCGCCCGTGGTTAGAATGTCGTCCACCAGCAGAATGTGTTGCTCGAAGATCGCCGCCGGATCGGAGACAGAAAAAGCGCCACGCACGTTCAGGCGGCGTTGGCGCGTGGTCAGCCCTGCCTGGGTCTCGGTCGCACGCAGCCGCATCAGGGTGCTGGAGGCCAGCGTCAAGCGCCAGTCTGGATGCGTCTTCGCCAGCGCTTGGATGGCTTCAGCAGCCAGCGCGCGCGCCTGGTTAAAGCCGCGGTAGGCCAGCTTGGAACGGTGCAGCGGAACCGGCACCACCAGCATCTCCGCTGGGGCCTCGTCCTTCAGATGCAGAATGGCTTCCGCCAGCAACGCGCCCAGGGGACGGGCGGCCGGGTGCAGGCGCTGATACTTGAGGCCATGGATGGCGTCGCGCATCCGGCCGCGATAGGGCCCGTAGGCAACCGCGCGCACAAAGGGCGGGGGAGCCGTGCGGCAGATGCGGCACAACGGAGCTTGGGCTGCAACGGGCGCATCCAGCGTGTCGCCACAGCGCGAGCACACCGCATCGGCGGGCACCGTGAACTCGGCCCAGCAAGCATGGCAAATTGGCACAAGAGAGAGCTGCGGCAAGGGAGAGCCGCATAGGGCACAGGGGGCAGGAACCAGAGCACAGCTGAGTGCGTCCAGGGGACTTCGCAGCACACGCACTATCGCGCGCCAACGGGCGGTGCCCGAAGTTGGAACCGAATTCGAAAGTGAGCCCGAGTCCTTGTGGAAGACGCACCTCACCCACGGAAGCGCCAAAGCTAAAGCGAAACCAGAGTTGCTGTATCCCGAAACCAATGCACTCAAGTCGACGCGATCATCAGGGAGCGGCGACCGTGCAGGAAATTGCCAAGGCACACCAACTCTGGTTTCGCTCTGGCGCGCTTCCTCACGGCCAGTATACGCGCCACCGTGCGCCGGTTCCATTGCAAATCCGTGAGGAAACTGCCCGTTTTAAGCGTTTTTTTACAGGAACTGCCGCGCCTGCCACATTCCGTGCAACAGCAAACCGCGACGCCCCACAACGGAGGCATCGCGGTTTTCCAAGTAGGATCAATGGTTTAGAAAACGCCGGCCAGATAGGCTTCGGCCGCCCGAATCTTCTCGGACTTGGAACCGCAGGCCGCCAGCACCACCGGCGAGAGGGTCATCACCGGGCAATGCGAATGCGCCAGCACCTTGTATACCACGCCGTGGCGCGTAATCGCGGCAAAGGCCGATGCACCCTGCGCACCCAGCACAATCAGGTCAGCTTGTTGCGCCTTGCTCTGGTAGAGCAGCTCCTCGGTCGGGTCGCCAGGCACCACAATGGTCTGGATGGTCAGCTTGCCTTGCAACTTCTCTGGAACCAAGCTGAGCATCTCCTTCTCAATCTGGTCCAGCGACTTGCAAGCCAGAACCTCCGAGCGGTCCTGGGGGCGGATTACGTGCTGCAGAATCAGGCGCGCGTCATGCTGCGCTGCCAGCTCCGCCGCATAGGAGACCACCACACTGCTCGACTCCAGCAGGCTCACCGCGCAAAGCAGTGTCCGCGTGGCAAAGTTGCGATAGCTGCCGTCCACCACTTCAGGGCCAATGATGTACACCGGCACCTTGGCCGTGCGCAGCACCGCCTCCGCCACCGAACCCACCAGCAGCTTGCCGATCGGCCCAGGCGAGTGCGTGCCCATCACCACGCGGTCAATCTCGCGCTCCCTGAGGAAGGCTAGAATCTGGTCGGCGGCCAGTCCGGGCCGGGCCACAATCTCGCACCGGACGCCGGCCGCTTGCGCCATTTGCCCCAGCGGCTCCAGTTGATGTTTCTCGCTGCGCGCGGCTGCGGCATAGTCGTAGTAGCGGATCCCGGATTGCTCCGTTGCAGCCACCACCAGCGTGTCATAGGCATGGAAGAGAATGAGTTCCGCGCCAAACTCCTTGGCCTGGGCCAGTGCAAATGCGAAAGCTTTTTCGTTGGCGGGAATCTCAGAGGCAAAGAGAATGGTTGAGGGTTTGCTCCATCCGGTTTTGAGCGTGGTTGGCATGGGGACCTCCTGCTCGTTCGCACATACTATGGCGAAACTATATACCGCATTCTGTGCTGGGTGGCACAGGCTTGAGTGAGGCTAATCACCGGTATTTTGCACTAAACATATTGCATTTTTACGGTAATGACTTCAGCATAAGAAACTTAATATCTGATCGATACGACCATTTTAGGCTCCGTTTGTCTTGTGCGATTTCTCCATCACTTTCTTTTTAAGAATAGGCCCCGTCGAGGCCCTTATTTTTCGGAGCACGTGATTTAGGTCACAGCCAGCTCCCTCCTGAAACTGGTCTCCTTGAGGTGGATTTGCGGCTTCTCCTTTAACCCGCGCTTCGCCCAGCAAGCCTTCCCGGCTGGACTTTGGTCCTTCCCCCCTGCTTTCTGGACGTTGACGCCGTTTCTTCCCCGGTGCAAGATCGGAGTTGCCCGCCACTTCCCCCAGGAGGCCCCATGCAGCCCATGCATACCATTCCCGCCCGCGGCGGGTTGAACTACGACGAAACCCCGTTTCTGGCCATCTGGGAGATCACCCAGTCCTGTGATCTGGCCTGCAAGCACTGCCGCGCCGCCGCCCAGCCCCTTGCCCATCCCGACGAGCTGACCAACACCCAGGCCAAGATCCTGATCGACCAGATCTCCGATATGAAGATCCCCATCTTCGTCTTCACCGGCGGCGACCCGATGAAGCGCAAGGACATCTACGAGCTGGTCGAATACGCATCAAAAAAGGGCGTCCACGTGGCCGTTACCCCCAGCGCCACCCCGCTCCTCACCCGCGAAGCCATCTTCAAGATGAAGGCGGCCGGCGTGGTCCGCCTCGGCATCTCGCTCGACGGCTCCACCCCCGAGATTCACGACCACTTCCGCGGCCTCTCGGGCGCATGGGAGCGCACCATCCAGGCCATTGGCTGGGCGGGCGAGGCCGGCCTCCCCATCCAGGTGCACACCACCATCAGCCGCCACAACATGAACGACCTCGACAACCTCTGCAACCTCTTCGAGACCCTCAACATTGTCATGTGGAATGTCTTTTTCCTGATTCCCGTGGGCCGCGGCCAACTCGACGACCTGCCCACCGGCGAGGAGTTCGAGCAGGTCTTCGGCAAGATCTATGAGCTATCGCAACGCGCCAGCTTCCAGGTCAAGACCACCGAGGCCATGCACTATCGCCGCTACCTGATCCAGAACAAGCTGGAAGAGAAGAAGGCAGGGCATCCGGGCGGTCACCCCGGTGGCCATCCCGGAGGGCAGCCGGGCGGACATCCCGGCGCTCAGGCAGACGCTGCCTTAGAAGGCCACGACTCCCGTCGTCCGGCGATGGCACCGCAAGAGAATCCGATGGCTTCAGCCCCCGCCTACGAAGGCGGCGATCCGCTGGCCAGCACCCACGAGCGCAACATGGGCTGGGCCACCCGCCGCGTCAACGACGGCAAGGGCTTCATGTTCATCTCCCACACCGGCAACGTCTACCCCAGCGGCTTTTTGCCCATCCATGCCGGCAACATCAAGCAGACCCCGCTGGCCGACATCTATCGCGAAGCACCCATCTTCAAGGCCCTGCGCGACACCTCGCGGCTCGAAGGCAAATGCGGCGCCTGCGAGTTCAAGGAGATCTGCGGCGGCTCCCGCGCCCGCGCTTACGCCCTCACCGGCGATCCCCTGGCCCCCGAGTCCTGCTGCATCTACCAACCCAAGCACTGGGACCCCGAAACCGAACAAACCGCCGAAGCCTTCCACCACCACGAGTTCGAGCCCCTGGTA
This sequence comes from uncultured Occallatibacter sp., assembly GCA_964645855.1. Taxonomy (GTDB): domain Bacteria; phylum Acidobacteriota; class Terriglobia; order Terriglobales; family Acidobacteriaceae; genus Telmatobacter. The sequence goes on along the minus strand of CAZYDF010000017.1, from coordinate 18,697 downwards.
AAGCTGTAGTTTTCTACCCTTCTGCGAAAATGAAGAGCCCTGCGATTCCAGATGGAGTCGCAGGGCCTTCCTTTTGGGCCTCCACTTGCGTTCAACAATCGAGTCATGCAGGCCAAGGTCGAACAATGCATCCCGGCTGATCACTTTCCATCGTAGGCAATAATCTTGCACTGTGGATTTCTGCAGCGATCCATCGCTTCGTCTTTTGCAATCTGGAGTGTCTTGCGACCGCTCGAGTAGCCCCATCCACCATCGGGCCCAATGGCAAAGGCCTTGTTAGGCCCAAGTTTCTCCCACCGGATGAAGGCCGCTCTCATCTCGCTTGGAAAATTTTCCGGTAGTTGGATCGGTTGACTATGCGCCTCAGGCGCCAAGTCCTGCCATGGCAAGCCATGCTTTTCCAGAAACCCCTCAACCAAAGGCGTCCAGACGTCTACAGCTTCAGAGAACAGATAATGGCCATCTTCTCCTGTTTTGCCGATCAACGGCATCTCCGCATCACCACCAGTGCTGGTGAAGGCATCATGCATCAACGCAACATACTTGGGCGGAAACAGGCTGTCGTTCTTCGCATAAAGCCAGAGTGTTGGCACGTGAATAGAAGCTCCCATGGTACGAAACTCAGGCACAAGTCCACTCTTGGCACAGGAGCCCGCGAAGAAAAGGGAATGCCACCCACCCGAGAAATTAATCACTGCCTTCAGCGACGATGGAGCATGTGCAGCGAGTGCAAGCGAAGCGAAGCCCCCTGCTGAGTTACCTGTTGCAATCATGCGGCTTGCATCCACCTCTGGAAGCTTCTTCACCGCTTCATAGACCGCTACCAGGTCGGATGCGTTTTCATCTGCCATGGCGGAGTAGTCAGCTTCGTTGCAGCCATAGTGGGCCTTTTCCATCTTTCCACCACTGTCTCCATAGCCCCGTCGCATCACGATGGCCACTACCCATCCGCGCCGCGCAAACCAGACTGCGGCTGGCTGCATCAACCCAGGACCGACCTTCTGATTCCTCCCCTTTGAATACTCTGAGCCATGAGTCATCAGCACAAGGGGATGCTTGCCCGGCGTTGAAGGCCAAACCAGGACAGTCTGGAGCCCAGCAGCGCCTGCCTCTGCCATCGGCACTTTGATCTCCATGCGCTTCAGCGTCAGAGCCGGCTCCTTCGTACCCGGTGTCTGCGTAAAAACGAGAGAACAAAATACTAACGGAGAGCAAACTGCCCACTTGAAGACACGACTTTTCATTTGCATGCCATGGTATGACATTTCACCAGCTATCGCACTGCGTCGGCCCGACGCCGATAGACCGTCATCGTAGAAAACTCCTTTAGCTTTTCGAACTTTGGGTTAGCGTCCAGCCACTCCACCCTCGGTTCCCCGCCCTCGGTACGGCGATAGGCGATAAGAATCTCTCCCGCGGGCATCTTCTCCAGATCCTCATAAAGCTTGGGCCCAACGGCGGGAAGCTCATAAATTCTATAACTGGTGAAGTAGGCGAATGCCGGGTAATTGAAGTTCATGTAGAGCATGGTCCGGGGAGGAAATCTGGCCTGCAGAAAATTGGATGCCAGCATCTCCTCCGGCACATTCTCGCTCACAAAAGGGCCGCTCAGCCGCTCGCGCAAAGGAAGAAACGTGAGGAGAAGCGACGCGGCAACCAGCAATGATCCAGCAATCCGGAGGGGCTTGCGGGGCAGGGTGCACAGCAGCGCCAGACCGCAACCTGCCAGCAACAAAAGCGGCGGAGCCAGCGGCAACACGTAGCGCGGCTCCTTGTGGGGCATCCTGCTGAAGAACACAAAGGCCCCCAGCAGCCAGAGCCAGAGGTAGGCCTGGAGCACCGCAGGAGTCGCGCCGGAGCTGAGCGCGGCGCGGAGCCGCGTCGGCAGATCGCGCGTTTGCAGTAGCCTGAAGATCCCGTAAACAGCCATGATCAGCAGGCCAGCCATGGCCACTGTAGAAAAAATGGTGCGCAAGTTATTGAGGTAATAAAAGAAGGAGTCTGTTGGCCCTTCCACGTTGGCCCAGCCAGCCTTCAGGGTGGAAAGAAAACCGCCATACTTCAACCTGGACCAGACGAGATAGGGAGCCATTCCCACCGCGAGCCCAGCTGCGCAAGCCAACATGGATCGCCCGCGCTGCGGCGTCAGGAGCGCGAGCAGACACAGCATGCCCACGCTCGGCATCGAGCCAAAACGCATCAAGATGGAGAGCGCCAGCACGAACCCCGCGGAGGCAAATCGAAAGGTGCTGGGATGGCGCAGCGCCCTGAGCAGAAGCCAGAGGGCGAGTAACACTAGAGTTAGCGCCGGTGAATCCGTCAGCAGGCTGTTACCCGTATCGTCGCTGTCAAAGCCGGCAGGAAATACGCCCACAAAGAACGGCGCCAGCGCCAGCAGAAGAGCCGCCAGCGCCGCCGGCAAACGCCCCACCGAGAGCCGCCCCGCCAGATAGAGAAACACCGCGCCCAGCGCGTTGATCGCCGCGGTAACGATGCAGGCCGCATAGATGTGATGCCAGGCCAGAAACACGCCCGCGAAGATCAGCGAGATGAGCGGCGGACGATAACTCAGTTCGGAGTAATTATTCTTGCCAAAGGCGATCACCTGGGCATTCTGCAGGTAGACCATCTCATCCCAAAAATGGCACCTGGACATGCCCCAGATCCGCACCACAAAGCCGACCGCAAACAGCAGGAATAGAAGAACCCCCAAACTAAGCTTTCGGTCAAACAATATTCTTGGGGCGCTCTTCAGTCGCAACATGGATATACATCCTGGGCAATTCATAAGTTCGGAGGTCTATCGATATTTTAGTCTGTAGTTTTACAAGAAGGACAGATGGAACATTGGAGGTTGCGCTTGGGTGGATCGATTTCCGCTTTGAAAAGCGGCTGGTCTTTCCTAGGTCTCTGGCTGTTTGAATTGGTAGTTTGGCATCTTGGCTTCCCAGGTCTCAAAATCGAGACCTGGGGCACCCAGAGAAGGTTGAGAATCAAACTGGTAGAGTTAGTGCGAATCGACCTCGGCTTTGCCCAAAAAACGGCTATAGACAAAGACCTGATAGCCGATGGCCAGAGCCATGCCGATCCCAAACCAGACCAGGCCCACATGCAGGGGATAATCTCCGCTGAGGGCGCGCGCCAGGGTGATGTCGTACTGCGCGCCGGTGGTGGCAGGCAGCAGCGTGGGATACACCGACCAGCAAGCGCCGGCCAGCATGAAGAAGAGGTACAAGCAGCTAGCCAGGAACGCCTTCACCGGCGCGCCCTTCCTGTTGAAGAACCACAGAGCCGCCAGCGACAGCGTTACGCCCGCCGGAATGGCAAACGTGACCGGATAGTTGAAGTAGTTGTTCACGCTCGCGGGGCGCACCACGATGGTGGCCAACAAGCTGATGCCGGTAATCAGAACCACCGCGACCCAGAGCAGCGGCACCAGCTTGCGCGCGCGTGCCTCCAGCTCGCCTGAGGCCTTGATCGTAAGCCACAGTGCGCCATGCAGGCTGAGCGCCAACAGGGCCACCACGCCGCCGATCACCGTGTACCAGTCCAGCACGCCGGGATGGGTTCCGGGCGTCCACGTGGTCCACAGCGGCAGGAAGAAGTAGCCATCCGCATTGAGCGGAACGCCGCGCATGACGTTGGCCAGCGCCGCGCCAAAGAAGATAGCGAGCAGCGAGCTGGCCAGGCCAAACAGGGCATCCAGCAGCTTGCGCCACACGCCTACTTCAACGTGGTTGCGCAGCTCGAGCGAGATGCCGCGCAGAATCAGCAGCCACAGCACAATCATCAGCGGCAGATAGAAACCGCTGAAGGCCGAAGCGTAGAGCAGCGGAAAGGCAAAGTAGAGCGTGCCGCCAGCAGCCAGCAGCCACACTTCGTTGCCGTCCCACACCGGACCAATGCTGGACAAGGTGGTGCGCTTCTCCTGCTCGGTACGTGCCAGAAACAGATGCAGGATGCCGACTCCCAGATCGAAGCCGTCCAGGACCACGTAGCCGACAATCATCACGGCTACCAGCCAGAACCAGATAAATCCCATCATAACGAGGCTCCTTTATCAGCCTTTGGGTTCAATGCTTCCGTGGCAATCATCAGTGCGCCTTCTCATCCAGGGGCTCGGGTCCGATCGAGATCTCGCGATACACCAGCACCGTGAACAGCAGACCCAAGAGTGCATACAGGCCCATGAAGCCCAGCAGCGTGAACAGGCCATTGCTGGCGGAGACCATCTTGGAGAAGCCCTGGCTGGTGCGCATCAGGCCGTAGATGAGCCACGGCTGGCGTCCCAACTCGGCTGTCATCCAGCCGGCGGTGTTGGCAATGTAGGGCAGCGGGAAGCTGAGCAACAGGGCCCACAGCGCCCACTGGTTGGTGTAGAGCTTGCCCCTCCACAGCAGGAAGGCCGAGCCCAGCATGAGCACCATGAACCAGGTTCCCAGGCCAGCCATGATGTGGTAAGCGTAGTAGAGCAAAGGCAGGTTCTCCGGCCTGTCTTCCGGCTTCACCTGATCCAGGCCCACAACCTCGGCCTTGGTGGTGCCGTAGATGAGGAAGCTGAGCAGATCGTTCACCGCAATCGGATTGTCGATCTGGCCCGTCTCCTCGTTGGGCTGGCCAATCAGCACCAGGCTCGCGCCCTGCTCGGTCTTGAACAGGCCTTCCATGGCGGCAATGGCGGCGGGCTGGTTCTTGGCCACGTACTTGCCATGCAGGTCGCCGGTCGGAAAGACAATCAGGATCGAGGAGATCACGCCGGCAATCACGCCCAGCTTCACAAAGGTGCGGCCATACTCTTCATTGCGTTTATCCAAGAGATAAAAAGCGCCCACGGCGCCCATCACAAACGAGGCCGTCACCACGGCGCCGGTCATGTTGTGCATGTACTGCAGCAGGGCCCACGGATTCAGGAGCAGCGCCCAAAAGCTGTTCACCTCAAAGCCGCCGTTGGGCAGGCGCACAAAGGCCACCGGATGCTGCATCCACGCATCGGTCACAATAATAAAAAAGCCGGAGATCCAGGAGCCGACAAAGACGCCCACCGCGGAGAGCCAGTGAACCCTGGGTGAAACTTTCTTGGCGCCGTAGAGAAAGACGCCCAGAAAAGCCGACTCCATGAAGAAGCTGAAGACGCCTTCCATGGCCAGCGGTTGGCCAATCACTCCGCCAGAAAGCTGAGCAAAGCGCGCCCAATTGGTCCCGAACTGAAACTCCATCGGGATGCCCGTCACCACGCCAAAGACAAAGTTGATGGCGAAGATGCGGCCCCAGAAGCGTGCCGCGCGGTCCCAATGCTCCTGGCCGGTGCGCAGCGCCATCGTCTTCAAGATCACGATGAGCAGGGCCAGACCCATGGTCAACTGGGGAAACAGGTAGTGGAAGGTAATCGTAAAAGCGAAGTGCAGCCTGTGGATCAGCTCACTCGTCATCGAGCGCCTCCTAGCGCGTTGTCTGAGAGCAGGGGCAAAGGTGCCACGTCTCAAGAGGGGGGATGCACCACCAGACCGGTTGGCAGCAAGGCGCGGTTGCGCAGCGTACCAGCTTTCCTGGCGGGAAGATGCTACGGTCGCTGCGATTGTAGTCCTGAATGCCAGGCTAGATTGCAGCAATTCGATAGAAACAGGTGCGAACCGGCGTCAAAGAAAATGCAGGCCCAGTACACGGCACCGGGGTTTATTCTAGACTTAACGAGTCCACTGTGGCGGCATGCAACCACACGCACCGTAACCTAAATCACTGATTTGATGTTTTCTTGCGCTCAAAGGAGCAAGAAACGTGATGGAGATTACGGCAGCAGAATTCTCCGCGCATTGCGCGTTGCTTCCGGCTGATTGCTGTCATGATGAAGGGAATGTCCAGGATGCGGATCGCAATTATCGGCGGCGGCATTGCGGGTTTGGCAGCTGCTTATGAGCTGGAACAGGCCCGAGCGACAGGTTCGCCTGTTGAGTACACCTTGTACGAGAGCCGTGAGCGGCTGGGAGGCTCGCTAGCTTCGGAGATTGTGAATGGGTCGGTGCTGGAACAGGGCCCGGACTCGTTCCTGACCGAGAAGCCGGCCGCGATCCAGCTGTGCCGCGAGCTGGGCATCGGCGATCAGCTGATCCCCTCCAACGACAGCGCCCGCAAAACCTTCATTGTGGTGCGCAACCGCATGGTGGCTTTGCCCGACGGACTCATGTTCCTGGTTCCCACCAAGCTGATTCCCACCGCGCTGACGCAGCTGTTCTCGATCCCCACCAAGATTCGCATGGGCATGGAGCTGCTGTTGCCGCCCCGTCCGGTGGCCGGCGACGAGTCGGTAGCGGCGCTGGTGAAGCGGCATTTTGGACAGGAAGCGGTGGACCGTCTGGCCGATCCCCTGCTCAGCGGCATTTATGGCGGCGACGCCACCCAGTTGAGCGCCCAAACCGTGCTGCCCATGATGGTGAAGATGGAAGCCGAGCACGGCTCGCTTTGCCGCGGCATGTTGGCCGCTCACCAGAAGATGCGCGCCGCCGCCAAGGCCAAACCGCAGGGTGGCGAGAAGCGCGCCGCGCCCCGTTCCATCTTTACCGGCCTCCGCGGCGGCATGCAGCAGATGGTGGACGCGATCGTGGCCCGGCTCGATGCGGCGTCCATCCGGCTCAACACGCCGGTAAGCAAGCTGCGGCGCAATCACCAGGAGTGGACCGTCGAGGCCGCCGGCAAAACGGAGCACTACGACGCAGTAATCATCGCCTCGCAGGCCTGGGCAGCCGGCCGCATGCTGGCCGGGGTCGATCCGGAGCTGGCTGCCGACCTGGATTCCGTTCCCTACTCCTCCTCCATCACCATCAACCTGGTCTACGACGAGAAGAAGCTGGGCACGCTGCCGGAGGGCTTCGGCTTCCTGGTTCCCGCCGTGGAAGGCCGGGCCATGCTGGCCTGCACCTTTGTGCACCGCAAGTTTTTGGGCCGTACGGCACCAGGCAAGCTGGTCTTCCGCGCCTTTTTGGGCGGCATGAAGAACGACCACCTGCTCCAGGAGCCGGACAACGTGCTCCTTGCCACGGTTCGCCGGGAGCTGGGCGAGATTCTGGGGCCCAAGGTCTTTGATCCGGCCGTGGAGCCAGAGACGGCCCAGGTGAGCAAGTGGCAGCGGGCCATGGCGCAGTATGCCGTGGGCCACAAAGAGAAGATGGCGCGGGTTACGGCGCGGGTGGCGGCAATTAACGGCCTGAAGCTAGCCGGCAACGCCTACGACGGCATCGGCATCCCCGACTGCATCCGGTTGGGACGCAAGGCTGCCAAAGAACTGGTTGAGGCTGCCGTACCGGTGAGCGCCTGAAAGACATTCTCCAAGTCGTTCCCACTTCGGTTCTCTTTCCCGTCCCACGCCGTGACATAGGGCGCTGAAAGCGGTAGGCTTGTTAGTACGTGTTTTCGCGTACATTCGAGGAGTTTCACCCCCATGCCCATCACGCCCACAGACAAGATCTGGCGCAACGGTCAACTGATCCCCTGGGAGCAGGCCACGTTGCACGTCATGAGCCATGTGATTCACTATGGCTCGGCGGTCTTTGAGGGGTTGCGCTGTTACGCGCAGCCGCAGGGGGCGGCCATCTTCAGGCTGCCCGAGCACATGCAGCGGATGCTGGATTCAGCCCGCATCTATCGCATGGAGATTCCTTTCACGCTGGAAGAGCTTTGCGCGGGCGTCGTAGAGCTTGTGGAGGCCAACGGTGTGGCCCCCTGCTACATCCGCCCCATTGCCCTGCGCGGTTATGGCGAGATGGGTGTGAGCCCGCACGGGTCGCCGATTGAGGTCTACATTGCCGACTTCCCCTGGGGCAAATACATCCAGGGCACCGGCGGCGCGGATGTCTGCGTCTCCAGCTGGAATCGGCTGGCCCCGAACACCATGCCGTCGCTGGCCAAGGCTGCCTCCAACTACATGAACTCGCAACTGATCCGCATGGAAGCCGAGATCAATGGCTACCAGGAAGGCATTGCGCTGGACGTGAACGGGCTCGTCAGCGAGGGCTCGGGGGAAAATGTGTTTGTGGTCCGCAACGGGGTCATCTACACGCCGCCGCTGGCCAACTCGGCGCTTTCCGGCATCACCCGCGACTCGGTACTGACTCTGGCGCGCCACTTGGGCCTGACCGTGGTGGAACAGCCGCTTCCGCGCGAGCTGCTTTACATTGCCGACGAGGTCTTCTTCAGCGGTACCGCGGCTGAAGTACAACCCATCCGCTCGGTGGACAGAATCCTGGTAGGCGACGGCAAACCGGGCGAAATTACAAAAAAGATCGCCGACGAGTTCTTCGCCATCGCCAATGGCCTCAAACCAGACCGCTTCGGCTGGCTGACACCGGTCAAGGTCAAGGTAAAGGAAGCCGTCAAAGCCTAAGCACTGCGTGCGGCAGACGCGCTGCGCGCCAGCGCCGTTCGCGCAGGGTTTTCGCAGTCAAAAAGACCTCAGAAGCTGTCTAAAAACAGGCTGGGATGATCGCTCCCGGAGGGAGCAGTCGAGAATAGCCCAGGGTGTAGTCCGCAGGAGCGGACGGAACCCTGGGAGAGCTGCCGGGCAAGAGGGCACCGTCCCGGAGGGACGGACGAACATCGCCCTCAGCGCATGTTTCTAGACAGGTTCTCAGGGCGCCCCATCCTTCGAACGCTCTTTGTTCGAGCATTGCATGCAGCGGGCGGAAGATCAGAAAGGGGCGGCTCATGGGGCTGCCCCTTTTTCTTGTTATATTTGGAACCGGAAGCGAGGCCTGAACCATGGAGCCCCAAAAGACTGCTGAAGCGCTGGCACGGCGCGCGCCGCACAACTGCGAAGCTGACACCGATCCCGATTCTGCCTTCTGGCGCGGAGCTCCGATCACGCACTTCAGTTCCGACTTCTACGGCGAACCCATCGCCGGGCACGATAGCCAGGTGCTGCTGCAGTGGACCCCGGAAACTTTTTTTCTCCTCTACGTCTGCCCTTACCAAGAATTGCATTTGAAGCCCAACCCACTGCTCACGGCCGAGACCTACGAGCTGTGGAACTGGGATGTGGCAGAGGTTTTTATCGGAGCAGATTTTGCCAATATCCGGCACTACACGGAGTTTGAGGTTTCGCCGCAGGGCGAATGGGTGGATCTGGATGTGAACCTGGACGACCCTCCCCACGAGCGCGGCTGGGTTTGGGAGTCTGGCTGCAAGGTGGCGGCGCGGATCGATGCCGCGGCGAAGGTCTGGTATGGCTTTATGCGGATTCCCTGGGCAGCCATCGACACCCGGCCTGCCACAGTGGGCAACCAGCTGCGCATCAACTTCTTCCGCTGCCAGGATGCCGATCCCAACCGCAAGTACATTGCCTGGCAAGCCCCAGGACGCCCGGCCTTCCACACGCCTGAGGTGTTTGGCACCTTGCGGCTAGTGGATTGAGCAGGCCGTCTTCCAACGCCTACACGAGCAATGCTGGACACGACACACGCACAAAGGGCCGCCCCATCAGGAGCGGCCCTTCGTTTTGCAGGTTTCGATCAGGAACTAGCGAATCTTGAAGTTGTATCCGATGCCGAAGGAAAGGATTGGATAGAACTGGTAGGGATTCAGGTTGCTCTTGTACTTGTTGATCTGCGCCGTCAGGTTGGACTGGACCGTGGCATCCGTCGCTACGTTCACGCAGTTAGCGCCATTCACGTCACAGGCCACACCGCCGGTGAGGGCTACGTTCACGCCCGGCGTGTCCATCATGGCTGCGCCCAGCTCAAACGGGATTGACCAGTGACCGCCACGGCGGTTGATCAGGTTGCCCCAGCCAAGGGTGACGGTGGGCGTGGGCTTGCGCATGTTGAGCAACACGCTGCCAGCGCCGGTAATGGGGTTGGCGGCCGACGAATAGTAGTCAACGCTGTTCAGCGAAAGCTTGGTCCCGCCGGCAACCTGGACGTTGGCCGTGGCCGAGTTGTCGTTATAGAATATGACGCCCGGGCTGAACCGCAGACCGTGGTAGGCCCACGGATAGTAGTCCACCGATACGCCACCGGTGGCAAAATCCAGCTTGCCATTCACCGTGTAGCTGTCGATGACCTGATTCGTCATGGTGTAGTCAAAGTAGTTGCCAACGCCACGGAGGTTCAGGTGCTTGGTAAGGTTGGTGGCCACCTGCATGTTGATGCCCATGGTGGAGACGCCACCGCTGACGCCAATCCGCGAGAGCGGCTTGATGGTGGTTTCCTGGCGCGTCTGATAGCGGGTGAGGGCTCCATTGTTGGCCCGCGAGGCCGCGCGCGAGCCGGGCGTGGGGCTCAGGTTGGGATACTGGAGGTCAGCCGGAGGCGTGGTCGTTTGCGCTCCCACACATGCGGGAAGGACCAACAGGCAAAGTGCCATGCGGATCGCGGTTCTCTTCAAAGTAATTCTCCATTAAGTCGAAGTTTGCCCGTGGGCGGGTTCATCCAGACGCAGCCAAACGCATTCCAAGTTCGAGTCAAGGCCGCCAGTCGGCGCATCATGGGCGATTCCGTACCGCATGAAGCCGGGGGATTGACCCAAGCCTACCAGCGGGCTTGTCAGGCCGCAATTACCTTATGGGGACATTCGTGAAATTCTTGGGACCTGCAGGGGCAAAATGGGTCAGAGTGCCGCTTTGACGTAAGCTGAAGAAGTGCCCGGAACTGACCGCGAAACCCGCCAGCTAACCCCCTTGCGCCGCCGCCTGCTGGACTGGTACGAGCGCAATCACCGCCCGTTGCCCTGGAGACAGAGCCGCAACCCCTACGCCATCTGGGTGTCGGAGATCATGCTGCAGCAGACGCGCGTGGCCGTGGTCATTGACCGCTACACGGCCTTCCTCACCCGCTTTCCCACCCTGGTGTCGCTGGCCCTGGGGCGCGAGGACGAAGTACTGGGGCTCTGGAGCGGCCTGGGCTACTACCGGCGCGCGCGCCTGCTCCACAAGGCCGCCCAATTTGTGGCCGACCTGCACCAGGGCAACCTGCCGGTCTTGGCAGCCGAACTGCGCAAGCTGCCTGGCATTGGCGACTACACGGCCGCCGCCATTGCCAGCATTGCCCACGGTGAACCGGTAGCGGTGGTGGATGGCAATGTGGAACGCGTGATTTGCCGTCTGGCCGGATGGTCCATTGAAAAAGCGCGTAACGCAGCTTTCAAGCGCCAGATCACCGCGCAGGCGCAAAAGCTGCTTGACCACCGTCATCCCGGCGAATTCAACCAGGCCATGATGGAGCTGGGAGCGCTGGTGTGTACGCCGCGCAGCCCGCAGTGCGGCACCTGTCCCATTGCCGCCAGCTGCGCCACGCAGGGCGAGCACCAGAGCGTCCCCCGTCCCAAGATGGTGAGCCGCGAGGTGGCCTACGCACTCTCCGTCCGCACCCATCCCAGCACCAAGGCGCGCGGCCAGGAGCAGGGCGGGCGCGAGGTGCTGCTAGAGCAACGTCCGGCCACGGAGACCGTCATGCCCAGCATGTGGGAGCTGCCGCTACTGCAAGCGGCCGACGTGCCCGGCGACCAGCTGCGCATGACCGTCCGCCACGCCATTATGCAGGTGAACTACTACGTGCGCGTGCGCACCGTCCTTGAAGACGACATCCCGGCCGTGGCCGTACCCAGCGAGCAGCGGCGATGGGTTCGGCTTGAAGATGCTGGCTCCATGGCGCTGACCGGGTTGGCGCGCAAAGTGCTGGCGCGCGCCAAGCTGGTTTAGGCCCTTCGGGGACCGGACGGCCTGGCTCCGCTCCCTGCTGATTTGACACAAGCCCCCGCTTTTGCGAGACTTGTAATTACTGCCGGTCTGGTGATGTGCGCTGGACCTGTGTTTGTGCCGAAGTGGCGGAATTGGCAGACGCGCGTGGTTCAGGTCCACGTACTCGCAAGGGTGTGGGGGTTCGAGTCCCTTCTTCGGCACCAAATAGAGATAACTTATTCATTCTGCAAATCTTATATCAGATTGGGTTCAAAAATAGGTATTGCAACTCGTTGCAAAGACATACCCCTAGGTGCAACCGAAAAGCACTCAAGCAGGCCCCCTTCCCATGAAGCGCGCTGACGCCATCTACCCCACTATCTGCACCGACACCATGCACTGTAGAGCAAGGGAAAGTAGTGCCAGACGGTAACTACCGAGTTGGCGACAATACGACAGGAATGCTGTATCGGGGAAGCTTTGGTCTAACATTTCAACAGAGACTTATCCCTGAGGAGTGTGCATGCGAATGCCGAAGCTGTTGATCGCTTCTCAAGTGCTTTTACTATCGCCCTGGGCCTTCTCTCAGCATCACAACCCTGGTTACTCAGTAACGATCATCGCAAAGTCACAGCACGCAAAATCGACGAACGACGTTGTGATCGATATTGAAATCAAGAGCACGTCACAAGTCCCGATCACATGCCAAAGAGGACCTGTGAGCGGCTCGTTGGACATTGCATTTCAGTATGATGTTCGAGAGGCTAACGGACATGCTATACCGCGTGTTAATCCATACCCTCCTGGGGTTGGTGAAGCAGTTCATGGGTGGCCGTGTCTTCTCCAGCCTGGAGAGACTGCGCAAAGCAGAGCGGTTGTCGGCCGATTCTACGATATGCATCTGCCTGGAAAGTATTTGATCCTGATTACGAGACACACGAGATCGTTAAGTCTAATCAAATTGAAGTCACAGTCGATCCGCCAGACGCACCCAAGTGATTGCTGTCGTATTACCGCCTACTCGTAAGTTACTGTTTGATAAATAGCTCATACGCGTTCAGCGCGAATGGTTCATGGCAGGGCGTCAAGCCCCCACTCTCAGAAGTACGTTGCGAACGCTCGAACCATGCCACTTGCCACCGCTCCGTGAGTTTACCCCTTCAGCGTTCAAAGTCTCTGCGATGGTATCCATTGCGGCCCCAGCCTTCCTTAAGATCACGATCTGGTGGATCACCCTATCTTCGCCGGGGCGACTCAAATACCAGTCATCTCCATTGCCGGAGATGACTGGTACTGCGCCGGTCAAGGTATTTCTCTCCATTGAAAAGAGAACTTCACGATCAGCGATTCCGTCGGCTAGAACAGATTTGCAGCTCCCATCATGTAGCCAGAAGGCTGCTATGGCAGGCGAAGAATCAGTCCTGTTCCGACCCTCAGATTGTTCTCTGACTGGCTGGTTGCGTTGGGCAGATGAGTGCATAGCCAGTCGGCTTCGAATACACGCCAGCTGAGATAGCGGTTCAGTCGGAAGTTCGTTCCTCCACCTGCCTGCCAGGCGCCACCATACACACTGCTCTGCGCGCCTCCAGGAGCAGGGAAGACACTGTGCAATCCCCAGGCCTCTCCACCCAGAAACTGGCCGAAGACCTCAAGCCTGCGGTGCGGCGGCTGCCAAGTGTAGCGCGGTCCAAAGGTCGCTGTTACCAGATCGAGCCCAGTGCCAGAGTTATGCATGTTGGCTGTGTGAGTCTCTCCAACATCGGCAACCACGCCCAGGCCCTTCCAGAACTTGCCATGGATCTGGGCGCTTGCACCTTGCATGGCAAATCGGTTGGTTGAATTCACGGCCGCCCACTGCCCGTTGTAGACCACCGCGAAGTCCAGAGTCGATGCCGGGGTGGATGCAGGGCGTGGCTTCGCCTCTTGCGCGTGCAGATCCTGGAGACTGAATGTCCCCAGGATCGCAACGAATAGAAACATTCGTAGATTCATTTGTCTTTCCTACTCCACGATCAGATTGACATTGGTTGAGTGCGTCTGTGATCCCGCCGTTACAGTCACGGTTACCGGATAGCTTTGCTGTTTTTGAGAGAAGAAGCCAGGTCCGCCACACCCACTGAAGGCTGCCAGAGCCAGTACTCCAATTGCGAAGAGCAGGACGAGCATTCCATAGGGACGCATACGCAAAGCCGTGCGGCGCAACCGGCCGGCCCAAGGCAACAACAACAAGCAAAGTGCAAAAGGTGCTACTGTGCTTCCCACACCAGGACGCCTCCCCGGCTCATTCCGCAGGTTTGCGGTCCCAGCTGGCGCTGTGATGGTAAGAGTCGCGGCTCCCGTGGCAGTGTTGGCTGGGAGCAGCCATGAAGTGCTAGTAACTGTCGTCCATCCGGTCCCGGTCAGCGTCGCGATGGCGCCACTCGGAAGTCCCGCCACGCTGATGGTGGCCGGAAGCGGCAAGCTGCTTCCAGAGGAAGGAGTCAGAGCGAAAGTGAAGCTCGCCGATCCTCCCGGCAGGATCGTCTGCGACCCAATCCCGGTGCTGCTGATGCTGACGTCGATGATGCTTTCCGTGGTAGTTGTGCTGGTGGACTTCAGATCGTTTCCGTCACCGGCATAAGCCGCGCTGATGGTATGCGCCCCCACCGCAAGCGACGTGGTTGCAAACGACGCTGTTCCGCCGCTCAGTGTTGTTGTGGCCAGCAAAGTGGTGCCGTCCAGAAACGTGACTGTGCCGGTTGGCGTTCCGTACGCCGCATGCACTGTGACACCGAAGCTGACTGCACCACCGAGCATGGTGCTGGCAGGGTTAGGCGTCAGGAATACGCTGGACACCTCGGGGTTAACAACCTGCGTCACAATTGCGCTCTGTGCGGTGTAGTCGGTTGTGTCTGTGGGCGTGCAAGTGACGCTGAGCGTTTGTGAGCCAACTCCCAGCACCACCCCGACAGCAGGCGTGTAGATGCAGCTGCCAGCCACCCCGAACGCTGCGTTCAGCTGAGTCGTGCTCAACGGCGTTCCATAACTGATTGCGGTAGGAGTTGCCCAGCTTATCGCCGGGCTTGTCTTGTTCACCGTCAGTTGCACGGTCTGCGTCGCGGATGTGTAGTCCGCAGTGTCCGTAGGCGTAAACGTCACCGATAGCGTCGGCGTTCCTGCACCCAGCACCGATCCTGCTGCGGGCGTGTACGCGAAGCTGCCTGACACTGTGGAACTCGCGTTCAACTGCGTCGCGACCAGCGGCGTGCCGTAATTGATTGCTGCGGGCGTTGACCATGTGATCGATGGCGTCACCTGATTCACTGTGAGTAATACAGTCTGCGTCACTGCGATATAGTCCACCGTGTCCGTCGGCGTAAACGTCACCGACAGCGTCGGCGTTCCTGCACCCAGCACCGATCCTGCTGCGGGCGTGTACGCGAAGCTGCCTGACACCACGGAACTCGCGTTCAACTGCGTCGCGTCCAGCGGCGTGCCGTAATTGATTGCCGCAGGCGTCGCCCATGTGATCGATGGCGTCACCTGATTCACTGTGAGCAATACAGTCTGCGTCACTGCTGTATAGTCCACCATGTCCGCCGGCGTGAAGTTGGCTGTCAGCGCGTACGAGCCAGCACTTAACACCGTACTGTTGGTCACCGTCACAGCACTACCACCCATTGACGGCGTCGCAGTATATGCAAAACCTCCCGGCACCGATGCGGTCGCAGCCAGAAGGCCGTTAAGGGTGGTCCCAAATGTGATCGAAGCCGCTGGCGACCATGTGATTGTGGGAGTACCGCTGGTGGTGCCCGCGGCAATATTCGATAGGGAAGAGTTTCCGCCTGAGTTCTCAGCAACTACGGCATAGTAGTACATTGTAGCGCTGTTCAGGCCGGTATCGGAAAGGCTGGTGAATGGGGTTGTCGCAACAGCGGTTCCATTGGACAGCGTCACGTTTGGAGTTGTTCCACGAATGACCTGGTACTGCACGTCGGGTGTTGTGCTCGCAACCCAAAGCAGGTTGATCTGGCTGTTGGATGCCATGGCTGCTGTCAAGGTTGTTGGCGCTGCCGGGATTGGAACAGCCAAGGTCAACGGCGGAGTTGCCGCGCTGGCGCCTTGCGATGGCAACGAGGTGAG
The DNA here is from genome assembly GCA_964645855.1 of uncultured Occallatibacter sp. GTDB lineage: Bacteria > Acidobacteriota > Terriglobia > Terriglobales > Acidobacteriaceae > Telmatobacter. The sequence continues at coordinate 2,913 of CAZYDF010000017.1, read as the reverse complement.
CATCGAATTGTTTGCTTCCACCAGATAGTAATAGGTTGTCCCCGGCGCTATCGCGGTATCCGCGAAAAAGGTTGCGGTCGTCGTGGTCAGCAGATTGGCTGACGAGGGTGCAAAGCTGGGCGTGAGGCTGCGAAACACCTCATACTGAACGCCGCTTGTCGAACTGGCTGTCCATCCCAGATTGATCTGTTGATCGTTGGCTGCCAATTGCGCTGTCAGATTGCTTGGCGCGCCGGGAGCCGGTATGCTGCCCAACCCAATCTCAATTCCCTCCACTTCGGGAGAGTTATACGCACCGTTCGAAAACTGCACGGTGATGGATCCGGTGATGTCAGCGACGGTATAGAATGACTGCGTCATCGCGATACAGGAATTTCCCGTGGTCCCGGCAATATCGAAGTTCTTCAGAACCTGCGAGCCGTTGATGAAAACATTGAACTCTCTCGATCCCGCCGTGGAGTAGTAGTTATCAGCGAGGTACAAATCGACAATATAGCTCTTTCCAGCAGTCAGATTTGCAATTGCGTAAGTGAATCCGCTGCCTGATCCTTTGCGAGCAGTTGTATAGACAGCGTTCGGCGCTGCCGTGGTGTTCGTACTCTTGAGGGAACTACACGCGCTTCCGGCAGAACTCGATCCCGTGATGGTTATGTTGTTTGTTCCCGTCACGTCAGCTACCCAACCCGTCGGTGGTGCAGCTCCCGTGTAGCCGGAGTCGATCTTGACCACATCGGTGGCAATCGTACCGCCATTTGCGGGCGTTAAGGCGCTCACCTGCTGCGTCGGGCTCGAATACCCCGCTGCACCATGCGCCTCGACAATGTAGTAGTAGGTCGTTGAAGGCGAGACTGTGTCTGCATACAATGTACCGGCGGTACCCGAAGTCAGCTGATTCGCCAGAGACGGCGTGAATCCGGAAACCGTACTCCGGTATACGTTATAGACCACCCCAGGCATCAAGCTCGGGTTCCACGTGAGATTGATTTGAGTGGGCGAAATCACCCACGGGGTCAGATTGGTCGGTGTATCCGGACAACCACTTCCACAGGCCACACCTTGATAGATAACCACATTACTCTTTATGGCTCCGCTCTTGGCAACTGTTCCAACTCCGTCGACGGTGGCCGAGATCTGACCGCTACCCGCAAGGAACACCGAAGCCGCGTCATTCACGGTAACGCCCGGAGCGTTCGGCACCGTAATGGCATTATCTTCGATAATGCTCACGCCCTGGTCGAAATAGGAATAGACGCCGAGGCCATATGCGGCATGATTGGTAACTCCAGAGGACACTGCGTAGGACGAGTACCCGTTGGCCGCACCATCCGTCCAGACATTCTGACTCGGCACATCGTAGGGCAATTCGCTCTGGTAGAAGATCGTCTGCCCGCCGTTGCCGTTCCAAAGAACCTGATTCTGCTCGTAGTGTTCCACCGCCAAACCAAGCGCGGTAACGTTGTCGCCGTTCACAACGACGCCGTTGTTGGCAGGATTGACAGCCCACCCCACTGCGGTTAGGCCGTGATCGGCCCGCCACGCCCAAATGTTGTCGAGGATGACATTGTTGCTGTCGATCTCAAGGCTCGTTGAAGCCATTCCTGTCTCAGCCCCACCGATGCGGAAGCAGATGTCGTTCAAGGTGATAGGATTCTGCTGATGGCTGATCCGAGCCGCTCCTTGCGCGCCTATTTGAAACAGTACCAGCGAATTCACCGGCCCAGCGTCCACAATCAATCCTGCAATTTGCACACCGTCAACGTCGGCCACGGTAATCGCGGCGTTACCGGCCTGGGGAACTAGAGTGGCATAACCAAGACCGAGGACAATAGTATTGGGGTTTGTGATGTTGATGGCCCCCGAATACTGATAGATTCCCGGCGTGAGAATCAGGTTCATGCCATTCTGCAGCGCCGTATTGATGTCGTTCAGCGAGTTAGTCGGCTGGGCAATGAAGAAATTGGCAATCGGAAGCGAGTAGCCCGGCGTTGCACCATTTAGCCACGTTGCACCTGCCGAACCGGTTTGCGCGGAAGGAACAAACACGTTGTAATCACCGTTACTATCAACGTACAGGTAAGGCTTTTCGCGGCTTACCGGCGTGGTCGGCAACACCGTATAGGAGTTAGAGGGATAATTGGGAGTGGGCGCGCCCTGCACGCCTGAGAAAACCATGTTCCACACTCCGCCCGACCAGCTTCCAATTGTGCTGTTGCGTGTATACCACTGTTGCTGGCTGCATGGATTCACGCTGCCCGTGATGTAAGAATCAGCAATGAATCCCCCGCTTGCCTGGCCGCAAGCTGTATTGGTCAGTTCCAGCGCGCCATTCACGTACATGCGTCGCAGATCAGCTCCCTGGGAAACGCCCCACTGCAACGTTCCCGAGTAGTTGATGTCCATGTTCTCAAGCGAGCGCCAGAAGTTAGTGGTGAGGTTTCCGTTGGAGTCAGTTTGGTTGGAAGTGAGGTATCCGCTGATCGTGACACCCTGAGGATTCTGACCAAGTCCTGACGCGGCCTCGTAATACCCAATTTCAGCTGCAATACCGCTGTAACTCCCAGGAAGGAAGAAGACCTGGTAGCGGTTCGTGCTGAACTGCGACTCGGTATTGAGTGTGTTCAGCGTGCTTTGAATTGTAGACGCTGACATTGACGGGCTGATGAAGTACACATTCGGCCCGAGGTTTGGCGTAGTTTGGGCAAGTGCCTGATGACAGCAGAAGAGAATCGAAATCACTATGCTGATACAGGCAAGGATAGAAATCGATTTTATCTGCAGCCTATTTGGGCGCAAGGACTTTGATCGACGGCTCAGCATTACGTTGCCTCCATGTTTTGTTTCGCGTCGCGCACAGAAACCCCACTGAGCAGCGGCCCGATCAATTGCCGACGCGATCAACAATGATCGGGTCAA
>CAZYDF010000016.1:0-60810 GCA_964645855.1 uncultured Occallatibacter sp. | reverse complement strand
CACACCTGTTGCACTTGGAGCTTGAATCCGCCGTGCCCCATCCATCCCGCGTTTTCTGCGGGATGGGTGGGATAGAGTGACACTGTTGGAGGGCCGAATCAATAAAACAACGGAGCCAGTGCAACCAGTCCTAAGCCCCCAAGAAAGAAGATAAACATGAGCGCCAGCAGCTTACGCGCACTGGGGGGTGCACCGGCAAACTCATGCCACACAAACACACCCCAGCAAGCGGAGACCATGGTTGCGCCTTGCCCAATGGTGTAAGAGACGGCCGGGCCGATCAGGTGCGCGCCGGAGGCAACAAAGTTGGCCACGCCGCCCGTGCTCCAAATAGCGCCGCCCAACACTCCAGCCAGATGCCAGCTGAGCGGAGCCTGCCAGTAGTCGCGACTGGCCACCGGAGCCTTGCCGTCCAGCGGATGGCGCATGAGCAGCCAGTTGGCGGGGATGGTGGTGAGGAGCAGGCCGAGGGCGAAGAAGACCGAGACCGCGTAAGGACCGAGCGCGGGCTGGCCGGGGCTGGAGGTGAGTGCGCGGGCCACAAAAGGATAGAAGCAGCCCATGAGCAGCCCCGCGATGAGGCTGAACACCAGACCGCGGGTGGTGGTAGCCTTGGCTTCGCCCTCGCGCTTGCGGTAGGCCGCCGCATCCAGCACGATAGCCACCGCCACCAGCGCCACACCAGCGAATAACAGCAGCGGGTTGCCGGCCGGGCGCACCATGTAACTGGAGACCGCGCCCACCACCAGAGCCAGTCCGATGCCGACCGGAAAGGCGACGGCGAGGCCCGCAATGTCGATGGCGGCAACCAGCAGCAGGTTGGCGATGTTGAAGATTGCGCCCCCCACTACGGCCCAGAGCACGGCGCTGAGCGGGGTGCGGGCAATGTCGGCCATCAGGGGCAGGCCGGGACCGGCAAGGCTGCCAGCGGTCAATCCCCAGACAATGGCGGCCAGCGCCAGGCCGGCGGCGTAGTCCCAGTAGTAAAGCTGGAAGCGGAAACGCGGACAGAGTTTGAGGGTGTTGGCCCACGATCCCCAACACAGCATGGAGAGAAGCATCAAGGCCAGCGCAACACCATAGCTCTCAGGCAGAAACATGGCAACCGTCCTTCAACCAAAACACCGTAAACATAAATCACGCTGAGGAGGGCTGTACACACGCGTTTGCGGCTCAGGAGCGGAGCGCGGCGGTGAGCGCAGGGACGATTTCGAATAGATCGCCCACAATGCCGTAGTCGGCCAACTCAAAGATGGGCGCATCGGCGTCCTTGTTGATGGCCACAATGCAAGTGGAGCCGCGCATGCCCTGCAGATGCTGGGTAGCGCCGGAGATGCCGATGGCCACGTAGAGCTTGGGCGCAACGGTTTGGCCGGAGCTGCCCACCTGGCGATCGGCGCTGACCCAGCCCGCATCGCAAACCGGACGCGAGGCTGCCAGCTCCGCACCCAGCGCCAGCGCCAGCGCCTGCACCATGGGCAAGCCCTCTTCACTCTGGATACCACGGCCGACGCTAACGATGCGGGTTGCGGAAGACAGATCGACGGCGCTCGTCTTCGCGCGAAAGGGCTGGCTGGCGTGGGTGCGAACCTGGTGGGGAGCAAGCTCCGGCGTAAAGATCTGGACAAGCGCGGCGGCGCTGCCGGGTTCTGCTGCGGCAAAGGCTCCAGCCTGCACCGAGACAAAGGCGGGAGCAGCATTCAGGAGCTTGCAAGCAGCCATCATGCGGCCCTCGTGCAGGGGCCGCGTAAAAACGGGCCCCGCAGAGATGGCCACCACATCGCTGACCAACATCTGGTTGAAGCTCACAGCCAGCGCGGGCGCAAAGTCGCGCGTCTGGTAGCTGTGTGGGAAGACAACGTAGGCGGGATCTTCCGCGTGGACGAGTTGTTCCAGCGCGAGGGTCCAGCCATCGGCGGAGTAGCTGGCGAACAGCGGGTGCTCAACGCTGATGACGCGATCCACGCCCCGCAGCGCGGCTTGAGCAGCGGCTTGGTTATCTTCACCGCCAACTACAACCGCGACAACTTCGGAGCCCAGCGCATGCGCGGCAGTAAGCGCCTCAAAACTTGCACGGGTCAAGGCTCCCTCGCGGGTCTCAAAAACTACCAAAACATTGCTCACAGGATGTGCACCTCGTGGCGGAGTTTATCGATGAGTGCGGCGGCGGCCTGTGTGGGCGCGCCCTGGAGCAGTTGCGTGGATTTTCTTTTGACAGGCGGTGCAAGGTTGACGATGTGCAGCAACGGCGCAAGCGCAAGGCCGAACTCAGCAACAGGAATGGTGCGCAGTTCACGAGTGCGGGCGCGCTTGATGCCCATCAGCGTGGCGTAGCTGAGGGCGATGCCGCCAGCCTGCACGGCAACGACTGCGGGCAAGGGCAGGTCGAGGTTCTGCCGCCAGCCTTCTTCGAGCTCGCGGGTGACGCTGAGACCCGCGCCGTTGCTGACGATCTGCAGGGCGAGCGTGGCGTGCGGCGCACCGAGCAGGCCAGCGGCAAGCACCGGCGTCTGCCCGTAGCCCATGTCTTCCGACTGCGAACCTGCGAGCATTAAATCAGCTCTTTCCTGGGTTACAACGGCAGCCAGAACGCGGGCCACGGCCAGGGCATCCAGAGAGCCTGCAAGCACGTGGATTGCACGGTCAGCCCCCTTGGCCAGAGCGTCGCGCAGGGTGCTGGCGGCGCGCTCCGGGCCGATGCTGACGGCCACCACTTCGCCACCCACATCGGCACGCAAGGCCAGCGCATGTTCCAGCGCGTAGGCATCGGGCTCGTTGGTGGCAAACTGCAGACCGTCCTCGTGGAGGGCATCTCCGGCAGCGTTGAGAACTATACGCGCGCCCCGCTCCGGAACCTGCCGAATGGCAACAACAATCTTCATCCGTAACCTTTCATGAAGGGGAAAAACTCGCCGTTCAGTTCGAAATCCTGCGCGCGAAAAGCTCGGCAATATCGACCAGTTGCGGAGCGGCGTTGCCCATCGTCTTCAGTGCGTCCCCGATCATGCTAGAGCAAAAGGGGCATGCGGCGGCAACTGTGCTTGCGCCAGTTGCCGCCAGCTCCTGGGCGCGGTTTTGGCTAATGCGCTGGCCGCTCTCTTCGCCCAGGAAGAAGAGCCCGCCGCCGGCGCCGCAGCAGAAGCCGTGCTCGCGGTTGCGCGCAGGCTCCACCAGCTGGCCAGCAGCGGCAATCACGGCGCGCGGCTCATCCACCACACCAGCGTAACGCGCCAGGTAACAGGGATCGTGATAAACGATTTTTTCCTGGGCCTTCGGCGTTTCTTCCTGAGATCTCGGCAATGTAGCCGACGCTTCCAGGCGCGCCAGCAGTTCTGAGTGGTGTTCGATGGCTGGGGGAACACCGAACTGCTGCCATTCGTTGCGGATGGTGTGCACGCAGTGCGGGCAGATGGAGACCAGACGCTGGACCCCGGCCTGTTGCATCGCCGCAAGGTTGCTCTCTGCCAGTTGCTGGAAGAGCAGATCGTTACCCAGCCGCAGCGCGGCGTCGCCGGTACACTGCTCCCGGGCCAGCACGCCGAAGCTGATGCCCGTGGCATGCAGAACGGTGGCCAGCGCGGTCACAATCTGGCGGCCACGCGCGTCGTAGCTGCCCATGCAGCCCAGCCAGAGACAGAGATCCTGCGAGCCATCGAAGAGGGGCAACCCCGCGCGCTCAAGAAAACGCTCGCGCTCCGCCTGAGCCATGCCGAGCGGGTTGCCGGTACGTTCCAGATTGTTGAAGAGCCGCGCGCCCTGCTTGTGCTGCCACTGTCCGGTGTTCACCACCCCGCGGCGCAGGCCTACGAGCAGGGGCAAGTGCTCCACGCCCACCGGACACTGGTACTGGCAAGCGCCGCAGGTGGTGCACTCAAAGATGGCCTGCAGGGGATGCACGGGGCCCACCAGCGGCTCGTCCGACCGCGCGCCGAATTGGTCCAAATAACCGCGCAGCCCCAGGATCATTTCCTTGGGATTGAGCTGCTTGCCGGTAGCGACCGCGGGACAATGCTCCATGCAGCGGCCGCACTCCACGCAGGAGTAGGCCTGCAGGCTGACGATGCGGGTCAGGTCGGTGCCTGCGAGCAAGCCAAAGTCCTCATCGCCCACCAGCGGAGGGATCTGCGCGAACTCCTCACGAGCCAGGAAGACGGCCAGCGGCGCAAGCAGCAGATGCAGGTGTTTGGTGCGCGGAATCAGAGGCAGAAAACCCAGCAGCGCCAGGGTATGAATCCACCAGAGAGAACGCGCTGCAAGACTTCCGTCAGCCACGCAGAAGGCGGCCAGATAGCTGACCATGAGGGTGGCGATAAGAATAGCCACCAGCGCCGATCCCAGTGAGGGCGAAGCACCCAGCCAGCGCGGACGCAGCAGAAAGCGGCGCACCGTCAAGCCGACGATGCCCACCAGGCACGCGACGGCAAACGTGGCGGCCATGTTGAAGAAGATGATCGCGCCCGTGCTCCGAGGGCTCAATAATCCGGCACTGAAGGCGAGAGAAAAATGATGCAGCGTGACCAGCAGGAAGGCGCAGAAGGCCCAGAAGACCAGGGCATGGGCCACGCCCACCAGAGGTCGCTCACGGATCACCTTGCGCTGCCCCAGAACATCCACCACAAAGCGCCAGATGCGTGGCCCCAGTGGAAACAGCGAACGAGCGGGGTCAGGTTTGGCGACCAAGATTTTTGCGGCAATGCCGACGGCCTGCCGCGCGAAGGCGAGCAGCGAGCAGGCGGCCAGAGCCAGCAGCGCGAGTTGCTCCGCCAAGCACAGCGTTCCTGGACCAGACGGGGTGGGAAGTAGAAGCATCATCGGTAAAGACCCTTGCCGCGATTGGACGCAATCAACGGTGACGGCACGGCGCCTTGTGCGCGAACACCCTGCCCTGTTTGCGGTCCATGGCGCGCCCCAACTTCGTCCCCCTCAGGATTCGCCTTGCATCCGATTGTAGAGCCTGCGAGGCCGGTACGGAGAAGGCCACAGCCGGAAGACTCCGGGCGGATGGCTCTCCGCAGCCCGGTTCCCCTCGCTTTGCTCTCCATTCGATTGTTTTTATTGACGAAACGGTCTGAATTGGGGGAAACTGTCGTCGATTCCCTGCGCTCGATTCTGCCGTTATCGCAATTCCTCGCTGTTGTGAGCCAGGGTGTTCGGGACCGAGGTTCCCTCCGCTTGCCGGACAATCTCGCGGGAAAACCCGACCGCACGGAGACGGACCAACCTCCTACTGGCTTGCCCACGCCCGCTCCCTCGCTCCTCCAACTGCTGCAACGGCGCTCCCGTTTAGCGGGCTCCGTAGTGGGCGGGCTGCTGTTGCTGTGTCTGCTCTACTGCCTGTTGGCACCCCCGCAGTTTGACGCCGTGGCCCGGGTGGAGCTGCGCACTTCCCCGCTCTCCGCCCTGCGCATGGAAGGCGCGGAGCCTATTCTGTCCACGTCCATTCTCTCCGCCCCCATGGCGCAGGAGACCGCGGCCAGCATTCTGCGCAGCGATCTGCTGGCGTGGGACACGATCAAATTTCTACGGCTGTATGGTGCGCCGGGATTCGCGTGGAACTTTGCGCGCCGCTTTCCGGGCTTCCAACCCGGCGATCCTTCGGCCGAGGCGCGAGCGTGGCTGGTGGAACGGTTCCATCGCAAACTGAGTGTGCAGTCGGTTCCGCACACCCTGCTGATTGAGGTTCGCTTCCGCTCCAAGGACCCCGGGCTCTCCTCCGCGGTGGTGAAGATGCTGCTGGATTGCTACGAGCTGGAAGAGGGCGTACGACGGGTGGACGCCACCCGGCAATCGTCTAACTGGTTGCAGCAGCAATTGGGCGAACTGCGCAACCGCTCCAACGTGGATCAGAAGCATCTGGATGTCTTCCGCGAGCAGCACGGATATCTGCGCATGCCGTCGGCCAATGCAGCGCGAACCGAGGGCGCGGCTCAGCACAACCCGGTGCTTTTGGAGATGGACGAGTTGGGCCGCCAGCTGGTCACAGCCACGGCCGACCGCATTCTGGCTGAAGCCGAGTTTCATGCTGCGGAAGAGGGCGATCCGGAGCTGGTGGTGGCATCCGATCCGCGCCTGCAGATGGCGGCCAGCGACTTTCCCGTAGCGGTGCTACAACAGATCCACGCCCGGCGCACGGATCTGGAGCAGGAGCGGTCTCTGCTGAGCGCCGAGCATGGTGCCAACTTTCCGCGCGTTGTGGAGATTGACCGCCAGCTGCAAAACCTGGCCGCGCAACAGAAGAGCGAGGACGCGCGTCTGGTGGAGTGCTTCCGGCGGGCTTGGCAAACGGCTCAGGCGCGGGAACAGTCCGTACGCCAGAGCCTGGACAAGGCCACCGCGGAGGGCATCCAGCTGAACCGCGCCGCCACGGAATACGAGCGCATGCAGCAGGAGGCTGACGCCAACCAGGCGCTGGTTGTGCGGCTGCAGGAGAAGGCCGACGAGGCCGGCTTTACGGCCGGCATCAGCAGTTCCACGCTGGCGGTGGTGGACCCCGCATTTCCGCCCGCCAAACCCGCGGTACCGAACCTCCCCGTGGCCATGGCGATTACCCTGTTTGTCTCCCTCTGGATGGCGCTGGCCGCGGTGTTGCTGGCGGAGAAGCTCAACCTGCGCTGGCTGGCGGTGCTGCTGTTGGCCGCTGGCACCCTGCAGGCACAGATGCCGCCCCCCGAGTTGCCGCAACTGCCCAAAGGAGTCCTGCCCGTTGCTCCGGGGGCCCAAGCGCCTCCTCCGCCACCCGGATTGCCGGCTGGGGTGGCGCGCACCGCTCCCACTCAGGACAACCGCACCACCCCCGATCCACGCCAGGCGCCCGCGGTTTGGAATCTGGCCAGCCCCGCAACCGGCCCGCTGCAGAGTGCGTCCATGGCGGGCGTTCCCCTGCAGACTGCCATTGGCCCAGGCGATGCGCTGGACATCAGCGAGTACCACACACCCGAGTTCCACAGCGCGGTCAGGGTTTCCGCCGCGGGCAACGTGACCCTGCCGCTGATCGATGAGATTCACTTGGCCGGAATGGATGAACAGCAGGCGGCCCGCGCCATTGAGGCCGCGCTGAAGGCCAAGGCGATGCTGCTGCATCCGCTGGTCTCGGTACTGGTGACCATTTACTCCGGGCAGGATGTAAGCGTGCTGGGCGAGGTGGCACGACCGGGCGTTTATCCCTTCACGCTGCATCACCGGCTGCTGGACCTGATCTCCGCCGCAACCGGACTCTCGCCTTCCGCCGGGCGGCTGGTGAACATCTACCGTCGCGACGATCCGCGCACCCCGCATCCGGTGGTGCTGGACCCCGGAGGCACCGACACCGCCGCCGAACACAACCCGGAGCTGGAGCCGGGCGACACGGTGCAGGTGAGCCGCGCGGGGCTGGTCTACGTGATTGGCGACGTGATCCGCCCGGGCGGCTTTCCGGTCGATCCAGCGCAGGGACTCACCGTGGTGCAGGCGCTCTCCCTGGCCTGGGGACCGTCGCAAAACGCAGCTGCCAGCCGCGCCATCCTGATCCGCGAGCAGAAGGGCGGGCGCACCCTGACCACACTGAATTTGCGCCGCATGCTGCGCGGCCAGGAGCCGGATCAGCCGGTGCATGACCGCGACATCCTCTTCGTGCCCGACTCCACCATGCACAGCGTGCTCAACCGCACCCTGGAGTCGGCCATACAGTCCGCGATTGGCGTCACCATCTACTCCGGGCTTGTTTACTCGCAAAGGTACTAGCCCATGCGACGCCTGGCGTGGGGTCTGCTGCTGGCCTATGTCTTCGCCATTCCATGGGAGTACTCCCTAGACCTGGGCGAGCCCTGGGGCAACGTGGCGCGCATGGTGGGTTTGCTGCTGCTGGCGGCCACGCTGCCGACGCTGCTCGAAAAAGAGCGTCCGTTGCCCATCGGCTGGATTCAGGGTCTGGTGCTGGCGCTCTATCTCTGGTTCTGCCTGTGCGCGTTCTGGTCCGTTGACCAGGTGGTGACGCTCGCCAAGCTGCGCGCCTTCTTTCAGGAGATGGTGGTGGTGTTTCTGGTGGTCGAGTTGGCGCGCACCCCGCGCGATCTGCGCCTACTGCTGCGCGCCACCGTGGCTGGAGGTTGGGTGCTGGCGTTGCTGACCCTGGCCGAGTTCCGCTCCGTTGAGGCCCTGGCTGAGCAGCAGTTGCGCTATGCGGCCTTTGGACAGGACCCCAACGATGTTGCGCGCTTCCTGGATCTGGGCCTGCCGCTGGCTGCCTTGCTGGGGTATACCGATCCGCATCGCGCAGTGCGTTGGGGGGCGCTGGGCTACTTGCCGGTGGCGCTCGTGGCTTCGCTGCTCACAGCCTCGCGCGGTGGATTGCTGGCAGCGCTGGTGGCGCTGGCGGGCTGCGCGGTGCTGTTGCTGCGGGGCAGGCCACGGCTGCAGCGCACCGTTCTGATGACGCTGCCGCCGGCCGGCGTGGCGCTCTGGATCGCGATTCCCGCCACGGTACTGGAACGGCTTTCCACCATTCCCGAGCAGATGCAGGGCGGCAGCTTGAACGAGCGTATGAACATCTGGGCCGCGGGTTGGGATGCGTTTTTGCGCGCCCCTCTGGTTGGCCATGGGCCAGGTAACTTTACGCAGGCCGCGGGGCTGCGCCCGGAAGACACGGCCCACAACACCGCGCTGGCTTTGCTTGTAGCAGGAGGTTTGGCCGCGCTCTTCCTGGCCACGGTGCTGGCAGCGTTTGTACTGCATGCCGCGTGGCGTCTGGCTGGCCCGCTGCGCACCGCGCTCGTGACCGCGTTGGCGGTCTTTGCCGTTACCTCCATGGTGGCCAGCGTGGAAGAGAGCCGTTTTACCTGGCTGCTGGTGGCGCTGATCGCGCTGGCCCACCGGCTCCAGAGCAACGTGCCCGAAGAGTTGGCTGCGTCCTTTGCTGAAGCTGCCGCAACCAACACTCTGCCGCTTTCCGCGCTGGCTGCGCCGCAGCCATGAGCGGCGGCCAGATGCAGGCTCCCGGCACACCACTGGCACAAGCCAATGCAGCCATTCTGCGCGCCGCGGCCGTGGTGGCCGCATCCAGCGTACTGGTCAAGCTGATCGCCATGGCCAAGGAGATCGCGGTGGCCGCGGCCTTTGGGCGCTCCGATGCCATGGACGCCTTTTTGGCGGCACTGCTGCTGCCCAGTTCGCTCGTAAACCTGCTGGCGGAGTCCATGAATCAGGTGCTGGCGCCCACGCTGGTGCGGGTGCGGGAGCAGGAAGGTGAAGCCAGCGCACAGCGGCTGTTGGCCAGTTCCCTGCTCGGCCTGACCGTGCTTCTGCTGGCCATGAGCGTGATGATGCTGGCGCTGGCTCCGCTGCTGGTTCCGCTGGTCAGCATGAACTTCAGCGGGCCCAAGCGGGCGCTGACCATGGCATTGATGGCGGCGTTGCTGCCCATGGTAGTGCTCAGCGGAGTGGCCAGCAACTGCACCGCGGTGCTCAACAGCCGGGACCGTTTTTTTACGCCCATGTTGGCGCCGGCCGCCATCTCGCTCACGATTCTCACGGCACTGGCGCTGGGCGGCGCGCGCGCTGGCATCTGGACCATGGTGTGGGCCACGCTGGCAGGCACGCTGCTGCAGGCTCTGCTGGTGGCGCTGCTGCTGCCCCGCTACGGATACCACTTCAGCCTGCGCTGGCATGGGGCCACGGCTGCGGTGCGCGAGGTAGGGTGCCAGTATGGCCCCATGTTCTTAAGCGGCGTGGTGGCCTCGGGCGGGCTGCTGGTGGATCAGGCCATGGCCGCCAGCCTGGCGCCGGGCAGCATCTCCACCCTGGCCTATGCCAACCGCTTTGTAAGCGTGGCGCTGACACTGATGGCGGGAGCCATCTCCACCGCGGTGGTGCCCACCTTTGCGCGCTTGGTGGCACGGGGCGAGTGGATGGCCTGCCGATCCTCGGTCCGGCACTGGGTGGGCGTCACGCTGGCGGCGTCCACTCCGGTGGCGGTGGCGCTGATCGCGAGCGCACACTGGCTGGTGAGCACAACGCTCGAGCACGGCGTCTTCAGCAAGGCCGACACGACCGCAGTTACGCGGGTTCTGGTCCTGTACGCCGTGCAGATTCCCTTCTATGTGGCCAGCCGCGTGGATTACCGGCTGATGGTGGCGGCTGGACGCACGGATGTGGTGCTGGGCTGCGGCATCGTCAACCTGGCGCTGGATGTAGCGCTGAATCTGCTGCTGATGCGCTGGATGGGAGTGGCAGGCATTGCGCTGGCCACCTCGCTGTGGACGATCACCACCTTTCTCTACTTGCGCTACTGGTCGGAGCGGTTGATGAACAGATGACGATGAAGAGAACAACACGGTACTTGCTGCGTCTGGACGATCTGTGCCCCACCTGGAACCGGCTGCGCTGGGACCGGGTGTTGGAGATGGTTTTCGCACACGGGGTGCGGCCGATTCTGGGCGTAGTGCCTGAAAATGAGGACCCGGACCTGATCCGCGGCCCCGTGGACCCGGAGTTCTGGCCGCGGATGCGGGCGCTCCAGGCGGACGGCGCAACCATTGCGCTGCATGGCTACCGGCATCTGTCCGAGCAGCGCGGCGGCGGACTGCTCCCCTTGCACAAGTGGACGGAGTTTGCTGGCACGCCGCTGGAGGCCCAACGGCATTGGATACAGATGGGAATGGAGAAGCTGCGCTCGGAGGGACTGAGTCCAAAACTCTGGATTGCGCCCCGGCATGGCTTGAACGATGCCACGCTGAAGGCGCTGCGCATGGAGAATATCCGCGTGCTGAGTGACGGATTGGCGCGCGAGCCGTTCCAGCGCGGAGGCGTACTGTGGCTGCCGCAACAGCTTTGGGCCCCGGTGGCCAAGGGGCCGGGAACGTGGACCCTCTGCCTGCACCCCAACACCGCAACCGATGCGGAAGTGGATGCACTGGAGGTGTTTCTGCGCGCTCATCGAGACGAGTTCTGCAGCTTTTCTGAAGTTCTGGAGCTTTATCCGCACGCCCAGAGTTATAACCTATGGCTGGCGCTCAGACAGTGGTGCATGCTGGCGCGCATCCGCGTGGCAAAGGCACGAAAGAGACGTAGAACCATGAGCCAGCGCGCTTGATCCGGGCCGCGAAGAGTGTGTGGGTATCCCACACCTTGCGCGAGAAAGCCCGCGCAATGGATGGGGCACGGCGCTTCGTTTTACGGGCCGGATCAAGAAGAGCTAGTGCATAGGTCGGGGGAATCTTGAGCAGGGGAAAGTTTTCGCGCGACTCCTCCGTCGAATGTGTGTTGAATGGAACATCCGGGCCAGTAACTCCGGATTAATATCTCCATCGGAGGAGTTTCTCGCAATGAAGAAGATCGTCTTTGCCTTTCTTTTGGCAGCAACGCTGCTGCCTGTCGCCGCCATGGCGCAGGTTTCGATCCGGGTAGGGCCCCCGGCGCCTGTGTACGAGCGTCCCGGTCCGCCGCCCGAGCGTGGCTCCGTGTGGATTGCCGGCTATCATCGCTGGGATGGCCGGGGCTATGTCTGGGTTCCGGGCCACTACGAGCGCGCGCCGCGTCCCCATGCGGTTTGGGTGCCGCATCGCTGGGAGCATCGCCATGGCGAGTGGGTGTTGGTCGAAGGGCACTGGCGGTAAAGCGCGATCAGGCCAACAAAAAGAGAGCGGAGCCTAGGCTCCGCTCTCTTTTTGTTGGTCGCTGCTGGATAGTTGCCAATCCCTGTACTTTCCCAGGTCTCAAAATCGAGACCTGGGGCACCCAAGAATGGATCAACTTCATGCGGCTACGGCGCTAGCTGATCTCGATCACGTCGTTGGCGGCGGCGGCTGAGGCCACGGCCTGGGTAATCAGCTTTTCAGCGATGGCATAGAACTCCGCCGCCTGGGGGCTCTTGGGTCCAGCCAGGGCCACCGGCAAGCCACGGTCGCCGCCCTCGCGGATGGCCGGGACCAGTTCGATGGCGCCCAGGAAGGGCACGCCGAACTGCTGCGCGGTGCGCTCTGCCCCGCCCTTGGAGAAGATGTCGATCTCCTTCTGGCAGTGCGGGCAGGTGAAGTGGCTCATGTTTTCCACAATGCCGAGCACATCCACGTTGACCTGCGCAAACATCTCCAGCGCCTTGCGGGCGTCTTCCAGGCTCACGTCGCTGGGGGTGGAGACGACTACCGCGCCGGTGAGCGGCACGGTCTGGACCAGCGACAGCACCACGTCGCCGGTTCCAGGAGGCAGATCGACAAGCAGATAATCCAGCTCGCCCCACTCCACTTGCTGCAGAAACTGGCGGATGATCTGGTGGAGCATGGGCCCGCGCATCACCAGCGGCTTGTCGCCGGGCGAGATGTAGCCGATGGAGATGGTCTTGATCCCGTGCGTCTCATTGGGGATGATGGCGTTGCCGGCGCCGATCTTCGGCTGCTGCCGGGAGCCCATCATCAGCGGCACATTCGGCCCGTAGATGTCAGCGTCGATCAGCCCGACCTTGTAGCCCAACTTGGACAGAGCGATGGCCAGATTGACCGAAACCGTGGTTTTTCCCACGCCTCCCTTGCCCGAACCAATGGCAACGATCTTCTTGACACCGGGGATGGCCACCGGCGAAGGCATGGCATTTGAATGCGCCATATAGCTTGATTGCTCCTTTGAGTGGGACTGGCCCTTGATGGACGTCAGCCCTTAGTTCTTCTTGGATTCTTCCTTGCCCTGTGTGGATTCATCAATGGCCAGGGCAACCAGAGCTTCCTTCTTGCGGCGCACGCTCTCCGCCTCGCGATGCTGACGGCGACGCAGGGCGTCGTGAAAGCGGCGCTCCTGATCGGCAGTCTCAGCAATGAGCCCCGGAACGCGGACTGGGCGGCCGTCGCCGTCGATGGCTACAAACACCAGATAGGCGCTGGCCACGTGCAGCACCTCGCCGGTGCGGGTGTGCTCGGCCCAGACCTTAACACCCACTTCCATGGAGCTGGTAAAGGCGCGGTTGACGCTGGACTTGAGGATGACCAGATCGCCCAGATGGACGGGCTGGATGAAGTCAATGTGGTCCATGGCCGCAGTCACCACGTGGGTGCGGGCATGGCGGTAGGCAGCCAGCGCGCCGGTCAGGTCGATGAAGTGCATCAGCCTGCCGCCCAACAGATTACCCAGCGTGTTGGTGTCGTTGGGGAGAACAATCTCGTTCATCTCCGACTGGGTGCTGGCTACGGAACGCGGTTCCATCCTGGATGCGGATTCGGTCATGGCGGTCCCCTTCTGCCGGCGCTTTGCCGGAATTCTCTGCCTGCCAGCTACAATAGCAGTAGGCGGCGGCACAGCCCGCTCCAAAAGCCGGACTTGTTTCAGTTTCAGCAATCTCCGCGTTTTAAGCAAATTTCACGCTGTGTGGCGCTGAAGGCCAACTCAGACCTGGGGAACAATGGACAAGATTGCAGCATTGCGGGAGATCCTGAACAAGGACCCCAACAACAGCTTTGCCCGTTATGGAATTGCCATGGAACTGGCGGGACAAAACCTGCCAGACGAGGCGCTGAAGGAGTTCGACACCCTGTTGCGCATGGATCCAAACTACACGGCCGGTTACTTTATGGCCGCGCAGACCTTGGCCGATCAGGGACGCAAGCCGGAGGCCATGGAGCGCCTGAAGGCGGGCATCGGATGCGCTGGCCGGGTAGGCAACAATCATGCGCTCAATGAGATGCAGTCCATGCTCGACGATCTGAACCGATAAGCGAAGGCTTGCGTCACTCTTCCCTTCCCTCCGCGTTCCTTTGCCGCTTTACGAAATCCTTACCTTCCGGGGCGCAATTATGCGTCAAAGTAAATACGATGCCGAGATTTTCCATTGTTGTACCGTTTCATAACGAAGAAGACAACGTCACCGTTCTCTATGCCCAGCTGAAGCAGGTCATGGAACAGGTAGATGATTCCTTTGAGCTTGTTCTGGTGGACGACGGTTCCCAGGACCGTACCTACAAATTGCTGGAAGAGATTGCGGCGGTGGACAGCCGGGTGCTGGTGGTGAAGCTGCGCCGCAACTTTGGGCAAACCTCCGCACTGTCAGCGGGCTTTGACCACGCCTCCGGCGATTTTATTCTGGCCATGGATGGGGATCTGCAGCACGACCCCAACGACATTCCCGGCTTTCTGGAAAAACTTGCCGAGGGCTACGACGTGGTCTCCGGCTGGCGCAAGGAGCGGATGGACAGCTTCATCATGCGCCGCCTGCCGTCGCGCTGTGCCAACTGGCTGATGGCCAAGCTCAGTGGCGTGGAGATTCACGACTTTGGCACCACCTTCAAGGCATACAGCCGCGAGGTGATCCAGAATGTGCCGCTTTATGGCGAGATGCATCGCTTCATCCCGGCGCTGGCCAGCTGGTACGGGGCCTCGATCTGCGAGATTCCGATCAAGAACATCAACCGCGAGCGGGGCAAGAGCCACTACGGGATCGGCCGCACCTTCCGCGTCTTCTTTGACCTGATCACCATCCGCTTCCTGCTCAAGTACATGACGCGGCCGCTACACTTTTTTGGCGGTTTTGGCATTCTGAGCATCCTGGGCGGCGGCGGAATTGCCCTGCTGTTTCTGATCGGCAAGCTGGTGAACCCGCACCAGGCCCTGATGTTCGAGCATGCTCCGATTTTCGTGATTGGAGCGGTGATGATTGTTTGCGGCATCCAACTGGTGGCTCTGGGTTTGCTGGGCGAGCTGCTGGTGCGCCACCACTACACCGGCGACAATCCCGCGGCCTACACCGTGGAGCGCATCGTGCGCCTTGTCCCCAGCGACGAGCAATCCTTGCTGCCGCGCCATGGCAAGGAAGACTTTTAGAGCCTCTCCCTTTTGTTCTCAACTTCCGTGCCCCATCCATTTCCGCGCTTTTTGCGGATAGGGATGGGAACCGATGAACTTCAGGTCCGTACCATTCCGGGAAATGCTCCCATCAGAACAGATTTGAACAAAAGGCCCCGTTCGCCGCTGCGGACGGGGCTTGCTCCATGCGCGCAAAATGAAGCACGTGCCCGAGGGCACTTGCCCATTGGCCTCGAAAGGTTCATTCTTTCCTAGTAATGAAAGCTATCCAGATGCACGCCACCGGAGGGCCAGAGGTTCTCCAATCTGTCGAGCTGCCCATTCCCAGGCCGGGTCCCGGGCAGGTGTTGATCCGCGTTGAAGCCGTAGGAGTCAACTTTATTGAGATCTATTTCCGCAAGGGCGTGTACAAGGCCGCCATGCCGTATATACCGGGCAGCGAGGCTTGCGGCACAGTGGAAGAGCTTGGGCCGGGCGTTACGGGCTTCCGCTCCGGCCAGTTGGTGGTGTCCACGGCGGTTCTGGGCAGCTATGCGGAGTACGCGCTGGTGCCGGCGGCGCAACTGGTGAAGGTTCCTGTTGGCTTGTCGCCCGAGCAGGCCGCGGCCGCCATGCTGCAGGGCATGACGGCACACTACCTGGCCTTTTCCACCTTTCCGTTGAAGAAGGGCGATACGGCGCTGGTGCACGCCGGCGCGGGCGGCGTGGGATTGCTGCTGACCCAGATGGCGGCGCGGATCGGCGCGCGGGTTCTGACCACCGTCTCCACAGCCGAAAAAGCAGAACTCTCCCGCGAGGCGGGCGCGTCGGCGGTCATTCTTTACTCCGAGCAGGACTTTGAAGCCGAGGTGAAACGGCTCACGGACGGGCGCGGTGTGGATGTGGTGTACGACTCGGTGGGCAAGACGACCTTTGCCAAGAGCCTGAATTGCCTGCGCCCCCGTGGCCTGATGGCGTTGTTTGGCGCATCCAGCGGCCCGGTGCCGCCCTTTGACTTGATCCAACTCAACAGCAAGGGCTCGCTCTACGTGACGCGGCCCACGCTGTGGCACTACATTGCCACGCGGCAGGAGCTGGAGCACCGCGCCGGCGAAGTGCTGAACTGGGTGGCTTCAGGCGATCTGAAGCTGCGCATGGAGCACACCTACGCACTCGGCGAAGCGGCGCAGGCGCAGATTGATCTGGAATCGCGCCGCACCACGGGCAAGATCCTGCTGCAACCCTAGTTCTCCGATCACCTGGATTTGTGCTTTCCGAGACCTCAGGGCACCCAGACAGCGTTTGCTCGCCGACGCTGTGGATGATGTATCGGCATCCCAGCCGTTGCGCCATCAAACCTGCTCCTGCCACAGATCCAGCGATGACATCGTGGCATCTCCTTTTCCCCATGCCCGCCAAGGGCGCACTTAAGAATGGACGCCAGGATGGGATTGCTGGTTCAATCGTCGCGCGCGCAGGAAGGCTTGTCGATTCTTTGCCCATGTTGGCACTGGTCAGTCCATTCGTCAGTTTCCACAGCGAATCCAAGGTGAATTCCAAGCTGCTTTCGGTCCGGGGTGAAACAGTTTACCCTCGTAACTCGTGCATTTTTCCTCATATTTCCACCGCGCTGAGTCGATTGTTCCGCATTTTGCTTGACAGTCCAAATCGCGACTTCTCATAATCGTTCCGGTAAAGTGGTCGGACCACATAATGCGTCATCCCCTCGACGCTCTTCACTGCCGGAGTAAACGATGATCACGAAGTATTTTGTGAGGCCCCTGAGCGCATTACTGCTAGCCGCCTTGACGCTCATTCCCTGCATCTCCAAGGCGCAGGTTCCCATCGCGCTGCCCTCGACTATGACTACCCTTGCGGGTGGACTGGTGCCGACCAGCTACACGGCTGGAACCACGCTCTGTCCAGGATCGACAACCGTGAAAGCGGTTACCGCCTCGGGCGACAACTGTCCGGCCATAGCGGCTACGCTGGGCGCAGCGGGCCGCGGCGGCGTTGCTGTGGATCAATACGGCAACGTTTTCGTTGCCGACGACGTAACCAAGGCCGTCCACATGATCGACCAGACCACCGGCACCATGACGGTGGTGGCCGGTCTGGGCACGGTCTGTGGGAGTTCGTCGGGCAAGCTGAGTTCAGCTGGCGACGGCTGCCTGGCCGCCACCCAAACGGTGCTGGGCGGTCCGCGTGGTATCGGCTTGGATGCGTACGGCAACGTTCTCATTCCCGAATACAGCCAGAACGTCATTCACATCGTCTGCCGCAATGCCAGCCCGCTTTGCGCGGCGGGCACTCCCGCGCCGACGGCGGCCAATCCCATCCAGGTGCAGATTGGCTACATGGGTATCGTCGGCGGCTGCTTGGCCGGATCGGGCAGCACCGGCACCGCTCCTACCAGCGGATCGTCCGCTAGCGGTGTAACTGAAGGGCTGGATGGCACACCCGGCTTCTCCACCTACAACAGCACCTTGACCAACACGGCATCCTATCCGGCCACGCTGAGCGGCACAGCCAGCGCCTTCAAGGTCGCCGGCAGTTGTACCACGAGCAACGGCGAAGTGGGTGCTCCGCGCGCGGCTTGGGGCGATATCTACGGCAACGTCTACTACGCCGACACCAACACTTCGCGCACCCGCGTCATTCTGGGACCCTACCAATCGAGCTACTTCAGCGGCGTGAATCCGTTGTACGCGGCGCTCGCGATCAACACCAACTGGACCTGGACGGGGACCATCAGTTCCAGCACCCTCAAGCCGGGATACGTCTACACCGTGGCGAACGTTTCGGGCTACTACAGCAGTACCTATAACTCGACCGCGGCTGTAATCGTGGGCTCTTCCTGTCTCAAGACGATCACCGGCGACTCGGTGACCTTTGCGAACAGTACGATCACCTCCAAGGCACTCGACACCCATGCCGACGGCTGCCCCTTCTTCGATACCGCCATCACCCCCAGTTCCGGCTACACCGATACGGCAGTAACCGATGCGGCGGGCAACCTGATCTTTACCGATCCCGGCGCCGCCGGCTTGCTGCGCATCTTCTACGTGCAGGGCTGGGCTAGTTCCGGCGCGGCGGCCTCGGCTGGCTCTACTGGTTCGGTAGCTTCGGCTGGCGTGGCCATGTACAACGCCATCGTCAAGAACAATCCCGGCGTAACGCCGACGCCCGGCTACGTTTACGCACTGGCTGGCGGCGCAGGACTGGGGCAGACCGGCTTCACCGCCGCTACCTTGGCCGCAACACCCACTCTGGGCAATGCAACCACCATTGCCAGCACCACGATCAACAAGGTGGCCATCAGCCCGCAGGGAAACATCTACATCGGCAATGGCACCCAAGTGCTGTTCTACGACATGGCCACCGGCTCCATTCGCATCCTGTTGAAGGCCGGCGCCTCGCCAGCAACGGCTGGAGCCTACTGCACCGGCAGCTCCGGCGCGGTTTCCAAGAGCATTTACGGCGATGGCTGCCCGGTCACCGGCACCACCAGCTACGCCAACTTTGGCAACACCAATGCGCTGAGCGTAGCCGTCGACGGACAGGGCAATCTTTACCTGTACGATTCTGCCTCTTATGGCAGCGGCATGCTGGTGCGCAAGGTGCTGGCCCAAGGCATCGGCAGCGATTCCAGTACCTCATTGGCGGCCCGATCCAAGGTAGCCAATGCCTTCCCGCTGCAAGCGCTAGGAACCCCGCAGGCGCAAACCTTCATGGTGCACTTCCCCAACGCCACGGCGGCATCAGCCAGCATCACCGAGAGCGCAAACCCCAACTTTACCCACGGCTCCATGACTTGCAACTGGTATAGCTCGGTGGACAATTCGATGGATTGCCAGGTGCCGACGGCCTATACGCCAACCGCCGCCGGGCCGCAATCCGCATCGATGACGATCACGGCATCCGGCGGCGAGGTGGCCACCCTTAACATGGGCGGCACGGTCGCAGGTTCGGTACTAGCCATCGATGGCGCGAACTCCGGCGGCAGCAACCTGCTGACCACCGCATCGCTGTTCAGCGGATCCACGCCTTACTCGGTGGCAGTGGATGGCGCGGGCAACGTCTACGCTTCCATCAGCACCTCGGGAACCTTCAGCATCGTGGAGTCGCTGGCCGGTTCGCCCTCGAGCATGGTTCCCCTCGCCTCCGGATTGACGGCCATGCCCAGCTCATTGGCTGTGGACCGAACCGGCAACATCTACTACCTGAACGGCAGCTCCAGCATTCAGGAGCTGGCCGTTTCCGCATCGGGCAGCACCAACACCTACACCCCCACGACACTGAGCTACGTGCCCATGACCCCGTGGACGGCCAACCCGGTGGCCCTGGCAGTGGATAGCGCAGGTAACCTGTTTGTGGCCGATAACCAGTCCGGAACCGACTACTTCTACCGGATCTCGACCGCGGCCTTCAACACCTATGGATCGGCGGTCTGCAACGCACCGGCAACGGCGGCAACGCCCACGCTCTGCCAATCGGTGGCTTATGGCAACAACAACGGCACCTACGGCCCGATGACGGCTGGCGTGGTGAACGCGCTGGCCGTGGATCCCTCCGGCAACATTTACGTATCGGACGCGGCCAATGCCAAGATCTACGAACTGACGCCGGGCATCGACACAACCTTCCACCTGTGGGACTACAACGGCAGCACGCCGCTGACCAGCACCAGCACCACGGGCCTGGCCACGGACGCAGCCGGCAACCTGTACGTGCAGAACTCCAGCGGCGTCACCATGTATCCGCAGAGTGGCCCCACACCACCGGAGTAGTGGTTTACGCGGGAGGGTCCACGCCGACGGGCATCGCCGTGGACGGCGTGGGCAACGTCTATAACGCCGACAGCGGCGTAAACTACCTCACCCAGGTGCAACGCAACTCGTTGGCAGAGAACTTCCAATCGAACTACTCGCTGGTGCTCAACGCCGAACTGTCCAACGTTGGCAGTCAGAGTGCGGCGGCACAGAGCAGCGCCAACGGCGTGAATGCCGGCGCCTTCAACCTGACGGGCGGCAGCTACGCTTGCGCGTTCACCAACAACCTGCTGAACGCGATGAGTGCGGGCCAGTCCTGCTCGCTAGTTGCGCAGTTCCCGGCCATCGGCTCCACCGCGGATGTTGACACCATCGCCTTTACACCGGCGACCCCCTCAACCGCCAGCGTAGGCTCGCTGGCCTTGTCCGGAGTGGCCGACCAGAAGGGCTATACCACCCTCACCGCCATCGGCACCGCCTCGACGACCTTGCCGGTCTTTGTGGCATCGGGTACCGAGCTGAGCTTCCCGCTCACGGTCACGGCCAACAGCTCCTCCACCGACAACTCGGTTACCAACAACACCGTCGGCCCCACCACCGCAAACTACGTGCTGGTCAGTGTGGACGGCGGCGCGAACACAAGCTACAACTTCACCAGCAACAATGGACTTGTTGCCTCGCTGACGTTGAATCTGGCAGGACTGACAGCGGGCTCCCACAGCTTCACGGTCAGCTTCCCGCAACAAGCGTCGTTCCTGGCTTCGTCGGCCTCGTCAGGGAGCTTCACGATTGCTCCGGCTGGCACGGCAATTAGCTGGACGCCTGCAACCACCACGCAGCAGGTGAGCGCGGCCATCGGAAACGGGGTGCTCAACGCAACCGTTACTCCGGCGGTGGCAGGCTACTTTGCCTATGCGCTTGGCGCAGCCCCCTCTTGCACGGCAACCACAACCACCACCTCGACACCGGTGGATGCATCCACCTACCTGGCGGTTGGCGGACCGTACACCATCTACGCCACCTTCTGCCCCACCGACACAACGGATTACTCTTTGTCGAATTCGAGCATCAACTACTCCGTTGTGCAGGCCACAACCACCGCTGCGGTGGGTGCCACCACCATGGTGGTGGCGCCCAGCGGCGCAAACTACACCAACCTAACCGCGGCCCTGCAAGCGCTGCCGGTCACGGGTGGCGCTATCTACATTGCCCCCGGAACCTACACCGGCCAGAACGCCATCAGCTATCCCAACGTGCAGCTGCGCGGATTGGGCGGCGATTCAACCCAGGTGATCCTGAGCGGCGAGAACGGCGCCTGGCCAACTGGGCAGTTCACCAGCAGCACCGTGCCAGCGGGCTTCAGCTTTGGACCGGCGGGCAAGGGCGGCGATGAAGGCGCGGCTACCCTCGACGTGAGCAAGAACGGCTATATGGGCCTGACGGCGGCAACCTCCGGGACCACGCCGAACAACTTCTACGCCGAATACCTGACCCTCCAGAACACCTACAACACCGATCCGACAACCACCTCGACCGTCTTTGCTGGAAGCAACGGGAGCAGCACCTGTACTTTGGGCGGCCCCACGCAGACGTTGCAGTACCTTTACAACAACAACCAGCAGTGCGGCTCGCAGGCTCTGGCGCTCTTCCTCAACTCCGATGGCGCGGTGCTGAACAATGTGAACCTGCTCAGCCAGCAGGACACGCTGTATGCATCCTCGATAGGCTGCGGCACCTACTGCACGGTGGCCCGCGAGTACATGTGGAAGGGCCTGATTACGGGCAACGTGGACTACACCTTCGGCGATGCGGCTCTGGTGTTTGATCACACCAACTTCTTCACCACCTGGCACGGACTGACAGCAAGTGCGGGCCAAGAGACCATCACCGCGCAGAACAAGCGCTATCCGACGGGCACCACCAACGGCGTGCCCAACAGCACCCTTGCCACCAGCACCGACTATTTGAGCGGCTTTGTGTGCAACGGCTGCACCCTGATGTCGCAATCGACCGGCATGACCAAGCTCTACTACGGCCGCCCGTGGGACATCAGCACCAGCAGCTATCCTTCGTCGTACTCCACATGGATCATGCTGAACACCAACGTGGACCAGGTCAATGCGGCGGGATGGATTGGCTGGGACGGTGTTTCGCAGTACCTGAACACGTCGACGTATGGCGAGTTCAACACCATGGCCTATACCGATCCGGCGGTTGGCACCAATGGATATCCGGCTGCTCTCTTCAACGCCACACCTTCGGTTCTGTACGCAACCAATGTCGGCAACGCCACCACGGCCTCGCTGCTGCCCACGGGCCTTAACGCCGGCAGCGGAGCCGCCCTCGGCAGCCGCGAGAGCTACGCGCTGGCGTTGAATGCAGCCACCGCCGCGCCCTGGTATCCGGTCAACTTCCTGTCCACCACCGTACCGGCCACCAAGCTCGCTTCTGGCCAATCCGCCAACTGGAACCCGGTTGCGGCCTTGGCAGCGCAGGTGAACAACTTTGTGCCTGTGGCCAGCGTCGGCGCCATTGCCTACGGCGGCAGCGTAACCATCCTGGGCCGTCCGCAGACTCCCGGAGCGGGCGTAATTCCCACCGGCAACTTCGCCTTCTACGACAGCCTGAACAGCAATCAGGTGTGCACCTCCGTCGCCGGCAATTGCACGCTGCTGAGCAGCGGTCCGCTGGACGCTTCTGGCGAGGCCTACCTGACCACCAACACGCTGGCCTCGGGCACCCACTACATCACCATGATGTATAGCGGCGATGGGAGCAACTTCGCCGGTTCAACGTCGAGCACCTACAGCATCTACGTGCTGAACCCCGGCCAGCTGGCCACTAACACAACCCTGAACGTGGCCAACACCAGTTCCACCATCGGAACGCCCATCTCTGGCAGCATCACGGTTGCGCCCGCCACCGCAACCGGCGCCGTAACCCTTTATCTGGATGGCATGCTGGCCACCACCTGCACACTCACCAACGGCAACTGTTCGTGGTCCATCGCCGCCCTCACGGCTGGCGCGCACACCATGTACGCCACCTATCCGGGCAACACCGCCTACGGGCACAGCGTTTCCACCTCGGTGAGCCTCTACGCGGTGGCTCCAGTGGCCACCGGCGACACCC
The DNA here is from genome assembly GCA_964645855.1 of uncultured Occallatibacter sp. Classification (GTDB taxonomy): domain Bacteria; phylum Acidobacteriota; class Terriglobia; order Terriglobales; family Acidobacteriaceae; genus Telmatobacter. Next base: position 38,170 of record CAZYDF010000016.1, on the reverse strand, counting down.
GCACGGTCACGGAACCCTCGTTCCCGACCGTCTGCTCACAGTTGACCGCGGCCCTCACCACCGACCCGGCAACGATCGATCTGGACCCGAGCGTCGATGCCACCACCACCAACATCGATGGCGCGCGCATCCAGGCAGCCTTGAACAGCTGCTCGGCCACCGCAACCACACAGAGCACGCAACTGTCTGTCGAACTTTCCATGGACAGCAGCGCCACCTACAACGCCTTCCTCAGCGGCCCACTTTCGATGCCCTCGAACGTGACCCTGCTGGTGGATCCCAACGTCACTCTCTACTTCTCCCGCAACGTGCAGGACTACGACAAGGTTGCCGGCATACACACCTGCGGCACCATCAACAACAACTCCGCAACCGGCAGTTGCTGGGCTCTGATCGATATTCCAAGAGGATCGACCAACGTCGGCATCATGGGCTACGGCAAGCTGAACGGCCGCGGTGGCGACGCTCTGATCAACGCCTTCACGACCAGCGGATTTGCCATGCCTTCCTCCAACACCTGGTGGAACCTCGCTACCCAGGCCAACGGCGAAGGCGGCCAGCAGAATCCGCGTTTCATCCAGGCCGAGAGCGGATCGAGCAACGTCACGCTCTACAAGATCACCATCCTCAACTCGCCCATGTTCCACGTGGCCGTCAGCACGGTGAATGGCTTCACCGCTTGGGGCATCAAGATTGTGACCCCGACGGCGGCGCGCAATACGGACGGCATCGATCCGGGCGGCACCACCAACGCTACGATTGCTTACAACTGGATCTCCGACGGCGACGATAATGTGGCAGTTGGCGCTCCCTCAGCTCCGGCGGCGAATATCTCCGTCATCAACAACCACTTCTTTGCCGGCCACGGTGAGTCCATCGGCAGCTATACCGGCGGAGGCATCAGCAACATTCTCTACGACAACAACATGGCCGTGGGCAACGCCTTTGCCGGCCACGGCAGCACGGTGGACGCCAACGGCTTGTTCAGCGCGAGCGGCGTATCCGACACCAACTCCACCGCCGTCCGCATCAAGACGGCCAACGATCGCGGCAATCTGGTCACCGGAATCCAGTACTCGAACTCCTGCTTCCTGGATCACAAGGCGGATGTGCAGTTCACGCCTTACTACAGCGCTGGCGACTCCACCACGTCCATCCCCAACTTCACCGGCATTCTGATGCAGAATCTGGTCTTCCTGAACGATGCCTCCAGCAGCGGGACGGTGGAGTTGACGGGCGAGTACAACACCAACAACGGCAGCCCCATCACCAATCCGTTGACCATCACCATGGACAACGTCACCTACCCCGCCGCGCTCTCCAGCCTGGTCAACTCCACGGCTCCTGTGGAGAGCAGCTCGGTGTGGGGCAATGGCAACTACAGCGGCGGCACCGGCCAATACTCCAACCTGACCATCGGTCCGGGCAATGTATCCAGCAACTTCCTCACCGCCTACAACACGCTGGTGGCAACGCCCGCCAATGCCGACACGCTCACCAACAACGTGTCCCTCACCGCGCTGAACCCACCGGCCTGCGTGTTCACCTTCCTGGCTCCCGAACTTACCGGTCCCAACAACGTGGCGCAGACGGTGCCCTACGCAACCAACGCCAACATCGATGTGATTCTGACCCCGGCCGTGGGTGGCGCGGCGTTCCCCACCGGAACCGTCACCGTAACCGACACCACAACCGCAAACACCTTCACCAGCACCTTGTCCGGCGCCAACGACACCCTGGTGGTCACCATCCCGGCTTCGGATCTAACCCTGGGTGCGCACACCTTCACGGCAACCTACCTGGGCGATAGCAACTACACCATTCCTGCCAGCTACCAGACGTTTGGTAAGTACCAGATCACCGTGGTGCAGGCGACGCCCACCATCACATGGACGCCGTCCCCAACCACCATCACCTACGGCACCACGCTCAATGGCCTGCTCAATGCCACCGCTTCCGTGCCGGGCGGCTTCACCTTCACGGCAACACCCACGGCAGGCGGCACAGCCGTCACGGTAACCAACAGCACCGTGCTCACGGCGGGCTCGTACAGCATTGCGGCCAGCTTTGCGCCCACCGACAACACCGACTACACCAACGCATCGTCCTCCTTCACGCTGACCGTCAACCAGGCCACTCCGGCACTGGCATGGGCAGCACCCCCGGCCATCACCTACAACACCAATCTGACGGCCGTACTGAATCCGACGGCCACCTTCAACAGCGCGACGGTTGCAGGCGGCTTCACTTACACCGCGGTTCCGACAACGGGCGGCACCGCCGTAGCGGTCACCGGCAGCACGGTGCTCACCGCCGGTAGCTGGAATCTGGTTGCCACCTTCACTCCCAGTGATCCAGCCGATTACGTCTCGGCTGGCACCACCAGCGCAACACTGACCGTCAACCAGGCCACTCCGGCGCTGGCATGGGCAACACCCGCGGCCATCACCTACAATACCAACCTGACGGCAGTACTGAACCCGACGGCCACCTTCAATAGCGCCACGGTTGCAGGGGGCTTCACTTACACGGCGGTTCCAACAACTGGCGGCACAGCGGTGACAGTCACCAGCAGCACGGTGCTCACGGCCGGCAGTTGGAACTTGATTGCCACCTTCACGCCCAGTGATTCAACCGACTACGTTGCGGCTGGCACCACCAGCGTGACGCTGACCGTCAACAAGGCCACTCCGGCGCTGGCATGGGCAACACCCGCGGCCATCCCTTACGGAACAACACTGGCCAGCAGCCTTAACCCGACGCATACCTTCAACAGCGCGACGGTTGCAGGCGGGTTCACCTACACCGCGGTTCCAACAACTGGCGGCACAGCCGTAACCGTCACCAGCAACACCGTACTCACAGCGGGCAACTGGAACCTGATTGCCACCTTCACACCCAGTGATCTAACCGACTACGTCTCCGGTGGCACAACGAGTGCTTCGTTGGCGGTAGGCCTGATTCAACCCGTTGCTACGGTGACAACCCCGGTAGCCACCGTGGTGTTGCAGAACCCGATCACCTTCACGGCCAACGTCAAATCGACCATCAGCACGCCTACCGGGTCAGTCAACTTCCTGGATGGGACCACGGTGCTGGCAACGGTACCTTTGACCGCGGGTCAAGCAACCTACACAACCTCGTCACTCGCTCTGGGCAGCCACACCATCACCGTGGCCTACCTAGGCGACTCCAACTTCCAGGCCGTCAATAGCACGCAGTTGCCGGTTTCGGTCATCACCATCTCCATCGGCACGATTGGCTCCGGCGGCGACTTGACCGGCTCCGGCAGCGGCAATTTGCAGACGATTCAACCGGGCGGCAGGGCGTCATTCATGCTGCCCATCCTGCCCAACTCCGGCAACAGCTTCCCGATCCAAGTCACATTGAGCGTGAGTGGACTGCCGACCGGCGCAACCGCAACCGTAACCCCCACCATATGGGCGGCGCAGACCAATGGGACATCCTGGATTCTGCCCACCAACACAGCTCTGAGTGGCCCCACACAGATTGACATCACGGTGCCGCAGACAATCGCCAACAACAAGCCCGTCGAACATCCGTGGCTGGCGCACGCGGCTCCAGTAGCCTTTGCCCTGCTGCTGTTGCCCTTTGCAGGCCGCATGCGCAAGTCAAGCAAGCGCTTTGCGCGCCTGCTAACGGTACTGCTGATGCTAACCGCAGGAGCAGCGGTTGCAGCCGGCTTCACAGGCTGCGGCGGCGCTGGCTACTTCACACAACCCACCAAGACCTACACCATCACCGTAACGACGACGGCCGGCAACCTGACCCTGCCCACCAACCTCAATCTGACGGTTGAGTAACAAGGAGGACTGGAAATGCGTATTTCGATATTCAGAACGGTGCTCCTTGCGGGTGCTTGTCTGCTCAGCTCCATTGCCGTCATGGCCCAGAACGCGCAGCGTGCCGATCACAAGATCGGCGCGCTGGATGCGACCTTCACCTTCAACGCCGCCATGGGACGGACCGTGCCCAACCAGACATTCTGGATGGAGGGTGGGTCCGTACAGATCCACTACCAATTCCTGAAGGGACTGGGAGTGGTGGGCGATCTGGCCCTGTTGCGCACCAGCAACATGGCCAACAGCGGTGTAGGACTGAATCTGGTGACTGCCACCTTCGGCCCCCGCTATACCTTTGCACTTCCCAAGCAGAAGGCTGCGCTCTTTGTGCAGGCCCTGGGGGGCAGAGTCTACGGCAGCAACAGCGTCTTTCCTGAACTGGGTGGTACCTCGGCAAGCGCCAGTGGACTGGCTGTCAACGCGGGTGGAGGCATCAACATCCCCATCAACCGGCGCATTGGCTTCCGCGCCATTGAGGCAGATTTTCTGCGCACCTCATTGCCCAGCAGCACCAGCAATGTGGAGCACGACCTGCGCCTTGGCTCGGGTCTCATTGTCCGCTTCTGAACAACCACGCTGCTTACACTTCAACCAGCAACAACCAGGGCCTCCTTCACAGGAGGCCCTGGTTGTTGGCGCAAAGATTGGTGCAAAAACGCGAGACTGCAGCCAGACTTGCGCTCACCACCCAAGCCCCGGCAGATTCCCTAGAGCATTTTTTCTTTTTGCTATAGACTTCCGTGCCCCATCCATTTCCGCGTTCTATGAGGAAATGGGTGGGATACCCATGAACTTCAGGTCTACACTATTCCGGAAAATGCTGCTAAAGCGGTTCTCCAATTGCTATACCCCGAAAGCACAACCGCTAAGTGGCCTTTTCCTTAAAAAACCACCTTGCACAATCTTTGCAAGGGCTACATCTATTGGAGAACCGCTGCTAGCCGTGCGCCCCGAAACTACTCCACCACGTGAAGGCGGTGATCGCCGGAATTCCAAAGATCTTGGCGCACCGGCCGCGGCATGATGATGCAGCCCTCGCTGGCGCAGCCTGGATGCTCAATCGAGTCGCCGTGCATCAGGAAGCCGCTGCGGCCAAACATCTGGTTGGTGGCGTCAGGCGTCAGTGGCATGGCAAAAGGCCCATGTCCCGGTGAGTTGATCGGTGTGCCGATGGTGGACAAGCCCTGTGGGATGGGGCCAACACAGGGAATGTTCTGTTGGGATGGGTCGTTTTTTCCTTCAGGCGATCCGCTGTAGCCGGTGGCAACAAGCTGCCCTGCAGCGTTGGACAGAGAGCCGGTTGACTGCTGATAGCTCCACATAATGCCTCCTCTTCAGGATGGAATCCACGCGAAGGAAAAATCGAAGATGGGAAGACCTCGCGGCAATTCTACCGAAGATTCTCCAATCGGACGAAATCATTTTCAGCCGCTTTCGCCCCCAGTCTTCTTGGATCGGGATAGGGAAAAGGGCAGGCCGCTCTCCCCTGCCCCTCAAGCGGACTCCGCATCCGGCGGTTCCAGCAGTTGAGGTCGACGAAAGTCTGGAATTCCCAGTTGATCGGCCCGGCTCCGATCCTCGCAAGCCGCCAAGGCACCGGAGAAAAAAAGCGCCGCACGCATTGGGACTCACTTACCGTTGTTTATCTCGCGCCGGAGTTCTGCCTGGAGTGAACAAGCCATAGTTCGCCCGCCAGAAGTCCAGCGGAGATGCCTACAAAAGTCCCCGCAATAACGTCACTGACGAAATGCCAGTCTCCCAAGATGAGCATTGCTCCCGCGATCACCAACAAGATGGAAAGCGGCAGGATACTGGCTCTGTAGATTCGCATGAAGACACCGGAAAAGGCGCTGGCGAGAACCATGTGGCCGGAAGGAAAGCTGCCATTGGATGAGCCGTTCATCAGGTGGAACGCATGTTGTGCGCCTTGAAAGACAGCCGTCGGGATGGGCACGCCGAACAGAGGCTTCAGCGCGTTGTCGCTGATGGCATAGGCACAGATCGAAGTTAGACAAGCCAACGCGGTCGCCTCACGAAAAGGCGACAGATGCCCATGCACTAACCGGAGGATCACCAGCGTCAGTACAACGGCTGCTTCCAGACCGAGAAGAACCATACTGCCCAATCCCGTGGCCAAGCCGTGAGTTGACGCGAACAATCCAGAAACCCGACGGGCTATCGATAGATCTACGTATACGAAGGCCACGGCCACGACAAGAGTGCAAATCACCAACGAGAATGGCCACACGCGATAGGGAGGACGCAGGAAGCCCTCCCATACTCTGGGGCGGGACGGCTTGGAACTTTCAGAAAATCTACGCAATATAGCCTCTCTTCAACCTGCTTCATCTTGCCGAGCGGTTCTTCATCACGCACTTTGCCGCCAGGTCGAAACATGGGCAACGTTGGTACTTGTTATAAACAATCATGCACGGGCAGTTGAATTTAAGCCCATAAACAAACATCGCCAAAACCACGTAGAGCAGATAGTAAACAGGATGCCATATCTGGCTCAGACCCCATATTACGATCATCATCCCGGATTTGGAGCGATAGGAGAAAGCCACCTTTTCTGGCGTCAGACTGTATCCCAGGTACAGATGAAGGCTAAAAAGCAGAATCACGCTGGGCAGAGTCAGTCCCTGCCAAATTGAATAACCCAGAAAGCACAAGGCCAAAAGCTTGACGGCAACGGCGCAAAAGCCCCTGATGGTTGGCGCTAACATGCGCACATTTTCTTGATAGAGGACATAACCCGGCAGCACCTTGCTGAGTTCTCTTTCTTCCGCGCGCGCCCGTGCCATCATGAGCGGCAAAATCGCCAGAGTGGAGATTGTCAACGTGATCCAGTTGAACATCATGAAGCTTGCGCTCCAGCACCACAGCAGCAAGGAGGCATACATCGGGTGCCTCGACAGCGCATAGGCCCCGGTCGAGATCAACTTGTGTTCCTGCTTGATTTCGATTCCATCGGACCACAGATCGCGAATGTTGAATTTTGCCCATATATGCCAGATTACCGCGCAAAACATCAAAACAAAGCCAATTCCAAAATAGACGAATTGAAGCGCCGCATCCATTTCGATTTGCCCAATGCTACGAAGCCAGAAAGGAAACAGCGCCGCGATGCAGACGATCATCTCCCGGGTCGAAAATGGGTGCATAACTTTTCGGGCAATCTTTTGGGACGTTGCAGCGTGCTCCAGAAACTTGAGCGCGGCCGCAAGCAACAGCATCAAGCCCGTCCCATAAATGACGCTCATCCCGACGATGAACAGGAATGGATGGATGGACTGATGCGCAAGACGTTGGATTAACTCATGCATGACAGCTTGTCCTTCTCTTCACTTTCCTGGCCACCTTCCGCGCCGCGCAGGCCAGCCAGCCGCGTCGCCTCCAAATCTCCCCGATAAAACATATTGAATGTGTCAAAGGGAATCAGCCTCTTTCCGTTCGGATGCGCAATATGAATGCAGCTCTTCTTCACGCTGCGCAGATCGAAGGCCTCGGCATCGCTGAACTGCACAATCAGTACCCGAAAAATATTTTTGTACCCCAGGTCCCTGGGCAGCGACACCTTGGGCAGGCAGCAGAGCATCTCGCGGGGCAAACAGCAGATTAACTCACGCAATGTGGAAGCCTGCGCCATCGGCGAATGGTTGGTGGCAAAGAGCTTGAAGAGATGCTCACGCAAGCCCACCTCGCGCTCATAGGCAATGGTGTTCTTTGCTCCGTTGATCAGCGTCTCTGGCGGTATCATCCCAGTGAGCGGAATCGTCTTGCCGCCCATCTTGACGGCGTAGGCCATGGCCAGCGCATCGGGATGGCAGGGCACTGGAATCAGATCCTCCGGCTTGAACACGTCGGTCTGCTCCAGAATGCGCCGCCGCACCTCGGTCAGCGTCAACCGGTGCCGCGCGCTCTCAAAGCCGGTTACGCGCCCTGCCTGCTGCACCGGCTGAAAGGTAACTCCTCGCACCGCTGGTTGGGTCAGCGCAAACTCCACAATCGCGCCTAACTCACTGTCGTTCACGCCGCGCTCCACAGTCACCACCAGCGTGGTTGAAATCTCCAGTCTGTTCAGCCGCTCCAACGCCCGCTCGCGAATCCCGCGCAGATCCGCGCCGCGCAACCGCATCACCGTCTCACGCTCAAGCGAGTCAAATTGGAGATATAACTCAAACTCCGGCATGAAATCAGAAAATCTTTTGGCAAACTCCTCGTCCTGCGCAATTCGGATTCCGTTGGTATTCACCATCAGGTGCCGGATGGGCCGCTCCTTGCACATCTCCAGAACGCGAAAAAACTCCGGATGCAAGGTCGGCTCTCCGCCTGAGATCTGCACCACGTCCGGATGCTTCTCATTGCCCACCACGCAATCCAGCATGGCGGCGATCTGGTCAAGGGTGCGGTATTCGCCGCGGTGCTGCCCACTGCCCGCGTAGCAAATGGGGCAAGTCAGGTTGCACGCATCGCAGATCTCCACCAGGGCCAGGCAGCTATGCTGCTCATGGTCCGCACAAAGTCCGCAGTCGTAGGGACATCCATATTTCACCGGCGTGTTATAGACCATCGGCTGCTCCGGCGTCTTGATAAACACTTCGCGCGCCCGCCGATAGTACTCCACATCGTCGGCCACCAGCACCCGCTCGCGCCCGTGCTCCGGACACCGCTTCAGCATCCAGACCTTGCCGTCTTCAAAGACAATCTTCGCATCCACCCGCCGGTAACAGGTGGAGCAGATCGAGATCGCCACGTCGTAGAACAGGTAAGGCCGAAGTTTCTCAGTCATTCGAATCCTCTCGCGTCGTCCTGCATTCAATCTCTTTCAATCGACCAGCTCATGATGCCTTTGAAATCTTCGGTTCGATCAACGCCCGTAAAGCATACGGAAGACCAGCCTGTCGCTCAGTGCTTTGCTCACCCAATCGACCAGGTCCGGCGCCTTCCAGACATCTGCTGCGTTCTCATCCGCAAAATTGCGCGTAATCCAATTTCCAACCTCCGTCTCCCGCCACACCAGCGTGCCATCCAGCCGCGTCAGCGTAGCTGAATCCTTGAGGAGGAATGTCACGCGTCCGGGCTTCGCAGACCCTACAGTCTCACTCAAAACGGTGACGGCCAGAACCGCGTCCCCGTCGCCTGCTTCCTTCCTGACGTGAGCGTTGACTCTGGTCTTCCACGACTGCTGGTTGATCGTCTCTGCAATCTTCAGCGCCAGATCGGCTGAATCCAGATGATGCGATGGAGAGGCATTCGCCACCTCGACCCGGATGCTCTGAACCCCATCAAGCCCATTGGGAATCGGCGGAGGCAGCGGCTCGTTCTGTGACAACGGCGGCAAAAAGCAAGCACCGCAAGCCAGAATCCCCACCATGGCAGCCAGCGTTAACAGTTTCTTTTCAAACATACGGATGCTCCCTCCGCGTCTTCGGCGGGTTTCGGGAACGCTATTCGTTCTTGTCGATCTTTGTATCATCCCCTGGTTCGGGAAAAATCCTCGATTGTGACACTTCTTTTGAAAAGGCCCCCAAGATCGAAAGTGTCACAAAGACCAGAAGCGTTAGCAGCAGACCGGCTATCGACACTCCGATGGCAACCAGTTCCATGATTCCAAGACCTATAAAAACACCACTGCCGCTGCCTGCCCCTCTCGAAAGAAAGAACGTTGCTCCGCACAGCCCCAGCGAAATCCCAATGACGGTGGCCAGCACCGTAACGATCTTTGCAAATGGAATCCGATCAACCAGCCGCTCGCTCATAATGTCCTTTTCTGGACCATCGAATGTACGTCCCTCTGCGATCTCTCGCTCTTCATTGCTGCCCATCGTTGTCGTTCTTGCGCACAATACTTCTAAAGATCGCGGTTAGCAACCAGACAGCCAGCGACAAAACCAGGCCCGCAGCGGAGAGGACCATGACCACGAGTGACACCGCATCCAGCGGGCCAACACTGAACTCCTCGGTACTCTTCCCTAGGCCGCGCGCCGCCAGTGCGAAGTCCAGCCCGCACAGCCCCACACCCACCAGAAAGCAAACCACCATAACAACAACGAGTTTTGCGAAAGAAAAGTGCTTCTCCGTCATATATCCTCTTCACTGACTACTGGGAGTTTCTCTCGGACCGTCGAGTTGGACTTTGTATCTGCCGCGAAAGTTAGATCGGAATGCATCCAAAACCAGAAGAAGAATCCCCGTCAGACAGCTCCACTGGATCAGATTCATTGCGCCGATCAGCGGCTGCGGCTTCCAGAAGTCGATCAGCATTCTCCAGCTCAAGTAACTCCCCAGAAAGATTCTGAACCGCGCGCCGTCGGGGAGCTTCGCTCTTCTACTCACAACGACTCCCAAAATAGTTAGAAAAAATATCTCGTAGACCTGCACCGGATGCCGTCCAATACCATCGCCCAGGTTCACGGCCCACGGCAGCGTGGTCGGCTTTCCGTAGGTATCGTCCGCCAAACCGGCTAATAGACATCCCACGCGCCCCACCGCAATCCCCACGCAGAGAGGTACGGCAAACAGGTCGCCTGCCCGACGCTGGAATCCGGTCATTTTCTTTACCGCCACTACGCCCATCCAGCCGCCCAACAGGCCCCCGACAATCGTCTTTCCTCCCGGCGCGAGGAGCAGCTCCAAAAACCTCCCACTCTTCCAGGCTTCCATCACAGTGGGCCACTGTTCGGCGATCCCCAGCAAGCGACTCCCAATCAGCGCACCCACCGCAGCGGCGGCCAGCATCGTCCAGCGCCGCGGCTCGTCCACCACGTCGCCATGCCGCGCGCGCAGCCATCGAAAGACCGCGTACCCTGAGGCATACGCCAGCGTCTCCATCACTGGATGCCATGCCGGATGAGAACCTATGGGGATCATGGCGATAGTATAGCGGTCGCAGAAGCCAAGTCGAAAAGATTCCCGGGAATGCCATTCCTTATTGATACGACCCTCAAATACGACTAAGTTCCTGCGGCAAAAGTCGAGTTTTGAAAGGGCACGATTTCAATACCTATGAACGCGATCCTTCAAGAGAATTGGAGCTTCAACCCCCGCGCGTACCAAACACCGCGTAGACTCAAGCCCGCTTCAACCACGCCGCCATGGGCCACGACGGATGCCGTTCGCTGACATGGTTTCCCGCGCGGCGTTATACTTCTCCTTCCGAAATTTTCCTATCGCGAGGGTACGCCTAATGTCTGAAACATCCGCATCGACCACCCCAAGAACCGAAGCCTTCCGTCTGGACGGCCGTCACGCATTGGTCACCGGCGGAGCCAGCGGCATAGGCGAAGCCACTGTCCGCGAGCTGGTGCGCGCGGGCGCCTTCGTCTGGATTGCCGACATCAACATCCCCGCCGCCGAAGCGCTTGCCGACCAGATCGGAAGCGCACGAGCCCTTCACCTGGACGTGACCAGCCCCGAGTCCATTGCCGCGGCCGCGGCCAAGCTCGAGCGGCTCGACATCCTCGTCAACAACGCCGGCATCGGCCACGTGGGCTCCATTGAGACCACTTCCATCGAGGACTTCGACCGTCTGCTCAACGTGAACGTACGCGCGGTCTTCATGGTCTCCAAGGGATTTCTGCCGCTGCTGTTTGCTGCCACCGATCACCACGAGGCGCTGGGCACAATCGTCAACGTGGCTTCGGTCTCCGGCCTGGTGGGCATCAAGCAGCGCTTTGCCTACTGCATGAGCAAGGGCGCGGTGGTCTCCATGACCCGCCAGCTCGCCGTCGAATACCCCAAGAAGCTGCGCGTGAACGCTGTCTGCCCCGGCACCGTGCAAACGCCCTTTGTGGAGGCCTATCTGGAGAAGTACCACAAAGATTGCAAAGAGGAGACGCGCGCCGAACTCCGCGCCCGCCAACCCGTAGGCCGCCTGGGCCGTCCCGAGGAAGTGGCCTCGCTCATCCGTTACCTAGCCAGTGACGAAGCGGCCTTCACCACCGGCTCGCTGATGGTGGTGGATGGCGGCTGGACCGCAGCCTGATCCGCCGCGAATTGCCGCCTGCGAAAGCGTTTTGAAAGGCCCCGGCTTCAGCCGGGCCGCAACAGAAGAATAGAAGAAGCAGGGTTTTAACCCCTGAGAGGCATTGCAGGCAGCAGATGCTCCGCCATTTGAGCTTGGGGCGAAGCGATTGACCGCACCGCAGGTGCCCTGGAGGACTTTCCATGAAGCTTGTTACCTTTTCAACCAAGGACGACCCTACACCCAGAGCCGGTCTGTTTGAATCCCCTTCGCCTGAAGCCAAGGCTTGCGGCATCGATTTCGAACTGGAAGAAGTGATGTGGGCGGATCTGCCCGGCGCGCCGCAAAAGCTCCCCACCATGTGCCCCACCGCCCTCGACGTGATCGTTTATGGCCAGCCCAAACTGAATCGGTACGTCACCCGGCGCTGTTACCGCAAAGGCGACTACCAGTTGCACGCGCCCTTGCCGAATCCCCCGCGCATCTTTGCCATTGGCTTGAACTATCGCGAACATGCGATTGAAACCAAGGCCAAGTTTCCTGACTTCCCGGTCGTCTTCTTCAAGCTGGGAACCGCGATCAACGCTCCCGGCGCGCCCATTGTGCTGCCGAAGAACTCCCAAGAGCCGGACTACGAGGCAGAGCTAGCGTTCGTAATCGGCAAGGGCGGATACCGCATCCAGGCTGAGGACGCCATGCAGCATGTCTTCGGCTACACCATCCTCAACGACGTCAGCGCCCGCGACATCCAGCGCTCCACCTCGCAGTGGTCCATGGCCAAGAGCTTCCCCACCTTCTGCCCAATGGGACCAGCGATTGTGACCGCCGACGAGATCGCCGACCCGCACGCGCTCGCCATCAGCACTACGATTGGCGGCGAGGTGCTGCAGAACTCGACCACGGCCGAGCTGATCTTCAAGATCCCGCGGCTGATCGAGTACCTCTCTTCCATTGCGCCGCTCTTGCCGGGCGACGTGGTCTCCACCGGAACACCTTCCGGCGTAGGCATGGGCCGCACCCCGCAGCGCTGGCTCAAGGCCGGCGAAACGGTCACGGTGAAGATCGAAGGCCTGGGCGAACTGTCGAATCCTATCGTCGCTGAGTAAGGTCGCTGAGTAAGAATGACTCCCTGGTTTTTCTTCCTCAATTCATCGAGGAAGAGAAATCGTTCGCGACAGAGGCTCTTGCAGAATTCCCCGCAGGAGACGAGAAGCGTCAGGGCACAACTTCAGTCGTGCCGCAAAATGGTCAAAATAGCCCCCGGCTTTAGCCGCTGAGGAACTGCAAGCTATTGAGAAGAAGGATGCAAGGGCTAACCTTTTGTGGTTCGTGTCGGCACGACTCAAGCCACCCCAACGACGAAGACCTGTCGCCGCGGACCCAGGAAAGTCGTGCCCTGACGCTTCTTGCTTCCACAACGAGTTTTGCAAAAGGCTCGAACTTCAGAATCCCGCTGCCTGACGAGCTGTGTCCATCCGTCTTGTTTTGGGAAGGGGATGGATTCGACGATCAGAAAATCTCAAAAGGCTGTTAGTTCAACAATGGCCTTGAGAATCTTTTCGGGCTGGGGCAGGATCTCGTCTTCCAGCAGCGGCTGATAGGCCACGAAGGTATCCATGGCGGCCACGCGCCGTACCGGAGCGTCCAGCTCTTCAAACAACTCATCGGCAATGCGGGCAGCAATCTCCGCGCCGTAGCCCCAGCTCTGCATGTCCTCGTAGGCAACCAGAACGCGGCTGGTCTTGGTAACCGAAGTAGCGATGGCCTCCCAGTCGTAGGGATTGAGGGAGCGCAGATCGATGACTTCCACATCGATGCCGTGCTCGCGTGCGGCCAGTTCTGCGGCCTGCAACGCGCGCGGCACCACCGCTCCGTAGGTAATGATCGTGATCTGCGAACCGGGGCGCACAATACGCGCCTTGCCGAAGGGGATCATGTACTCCGGACCGGGATACGGCGCGCGGCCAAAGGGCTCGCGATAGAGCCGCTTGTGTTCGAGGAACAGCACCGGATCGTCGGAGCGGATGGCGGTGCGCAGCAGCCCGTTGGCGTCGAGCGCATTCGACGGCATCACCACGCGCAGGCCGGGAATGTGCGTAAAGATGCACTCGCCGGATTGCGAATGATAGATGGAGCCGCCGGTCAGATAGCCGCCGATGGGCACGCGCAGTACAAAGGGCGATACCCAGCTGCCATTGGAGCGCCAGCGCATGACTGCGGCCTCGTTGCGCAGCTGGTGGACGGCAGGCCAGATGTAGTCAAAGAACTGCACCTCCACCACCGGCTTCATGCCGCGCGCGGCGTAGCCAATGGCGCGGCCTACAATGTTGGCCTCGGCCAGCGGCGAGTTGAAGACGCGCTCTGAGCCGAACTCGCGCTGCAGGCCGGCGGTGAGCTTGAAGACGCCGCCCTTGCCCTTGACTTCGCTCAGAGCTTCTTCGCGGCTGGCGTCGGCCACGTCTTCGCCAAAGACCACAATGCGCTCGTCGCGCCGCATTTCGTCGTGCAGGCAAACGTTGATCAGGTCGGCCATGGTGCGCGGGGTCGCATCGTCGCCCTCGCTCAACTCCGCCGCGGGATGATCGAATGCCGCGCTGGTGGGATCAAGATCTTCCGAATAGCGATGCGTGAGGATACTGGAGACCTCCGGCAGGGGCGAGACCAGCGCCAGCTCGGCAGCTTCAGCCGCGGCGCGATCCTGGTCGTGTTCCAGAGCCGCAATCTGTACTTCAGTCAGGATGCCTTCTGCCAGCAGCCGTGCACGCATGCGCAGGATGGGATCGCGCAGGGCGTCGGCCTCGCGCTCGGTGGCGGTGCGATACCACTTGTCGTCGTCCGAAAGCGAGTGCGAATACGCTCTCATGCAGTGGCCATGCACAAAGGCCGGACCACGGCCGCTGCGGCAATATTCAGCGGCGGCGGTAAAGGCGTGAAAACACTCTTCCGCGTCAGTGCCGTCCATCTCCGCAAAGTGGAAGTTGGGGAAGTTGGCCACCAGCTTGGAGATGCTGCCGCCCGGCGTGTTCACCTCCACCGGAACGCTGATGGCGTAGCCGTTGTCTTCCACGCAGAAGATGACCGGGAGCTTCTGGTTGGAGGCAGTGTTCATCGCCTCCCAGAACTCGCCTTGCGAGGTGGACCCTTCGCCCACACAGGTCAGCACCACCTCGTTGCCCTGGAACTTGACGTCGCGGAAGGCGCGGTAGTCGCCCTCGTGCTTGAGCGCGGCTTCCGGGTGATGGGTAAAGTAGCGGCCCGCCTCCGCGCATCCCACCGCGTGCAAAAGCTGAGTGGCGGTGGAGGACGAGGTGCTCACAATATTCAGCGCGCGGCTGCCCCAGTGGGTAGGCATCTGGCGGCCTCCGCTGGCCGGATCGGCAGCAGCGCCCACGGCCTGCAGCATCATATCCAGCGGCGGAACGCCCAGCGCCAAACACAGCGCGCGATCGCGATAGTAGGGGAAGATCCAGTCCACGCCAGCCTGCAGGGCCAGTCCCGCGCCCACCTGCAGCGCCTCGTGGCCGGCGCAGGAGATCTGGAAAAAAATTTTTTGTTGCCGCTTGAGCATGATCTCGCGATCGTCCATGCGCCGCGAAAGGACCATGAAGCGATAGATTTCAATCAACTTCTCAGCACTCAGGCTGCGAGTGGGAACAGCTGCGTCATTGGCGCGCCAGCCGGAAACTGCAAGTCCCATGCGTCGTGTTCTCCCCAGGGGATCGTGCAAGATCCCAGCATGATTGTATCAATCCGCGGGATCGCACCTCCTTCCATATGGAATTCCACACTGGCGGCAGCGGGAAAACCGGTTGCCGATCCTACCCTTCCCTGCCCGGCGCACTAATCTAAAGAGATGGAGATTGGTATGTACCCTCTGCTGCTGGCATCGCGCACCGGTTTGTTTGCTGAAGGCCGTTTTCTGGGCAAGGTTCTGGACGAGTGGGCGGACGATGCGCAGGAGTTTGTCCGCCTGAAGCTGCCGCGGCTGATCGTGGTGGCCGTGATCGCCTGGATGCTCAGCTACCTGTTGCGCATCGTCACACGGCACATGATCCGCGCCGCCGAGCAACACGCGGCAGGCCACGGCCGGGTGGCGCAGGTCAAAACCCTGGCCGGAATCATTCGCACCACCGGAACCACCATCATCACGGTAATCGCCGTGTTGATGATCCTGAAGACCGTGGACATCGATCTGGGGCCGTTGCTAGCCTCGGCCGGGATTGCCGGCATTGCCATTGGCCTGGCCGCGCAGAACATTGTCAAGGACATGCTAAATGGCCTGCTGATCCTGGTCGAGGACCAGTTCAACGTGGGCGATACGGTGCGGTTAGCAGGCTTCAGCGGGGTGGTGGAGGCCATCACCCTACGCAAGACCACGCTGCGCGACGCCGATGGCACGCTCTACGTGATCCCCAACTCGCAGATTGCGTCGGTGGCCAACTTGAACTCGGGTTACACGGTGGCCACGGTCAATGTGAGCGTGGACTTTTCCGCCAATCCGGACCAGGTGCTGGGCCTGCTGACCCGCATAGCCTTGGAGGTTCGCAACGACGAGCAATACCGCCAACTGTTTGTGGCCGACCCGCAGGTGCTGGGGATTGAGGCCATCAAAGGCTCGGAGCTGATCTTTCCGGTAGTCTTCCGCACCCTGGCCACCAAGCAGTATGGGCCGGTGCGGGAGTTCCGCAAGCGGGTACGGCTGGCGCTGGAGGAGCAGAATCTGCTGCCTGGCGATCCGTTCCGCATCTTTACCAGTTTTGAAGAGCAAAGCAAGGCCGCGGGACTGATCGCGAAAGAGGCGCAAGCCCTCGCCGATCCCACCGTGGCCAAGACCGAAGGCAACGGATTGTTCGGCGGCGAATGAGCCCTTGCGGTGCGGCCCTTCCACAATTCGATGGGGACAGGGGGAAATTGTACAGCTGCCTTGCGGGGCGCGTATCCAGCGAGGGGCGAATAGCCCAGGGCTGCACCTACGGCTGGCCCTGGGCTATTCGCACTCCGCCCTTACAGGGCGGCATTGCATGCGGCGACGATGCTTCGGATCAGCCTTGCAGGACGGAAGGATCGCGCTCGCTGAAAAGGTTCAGATCTCTGCCTCGATGGCTTGCAGCAGCGTTTCCGCATCGGTGATGGGCGGCAGGCAGGTGTGGCCTTTGCAGACCAGAGCCCAGACGCTCGCATCCGCGGGCGGGGGCACATGCAGCAGAGCCTCGGGCACCCCGTCAGGAACCAGCCGGAAAGGCGCAATGCGCATCACGGTCTTATTGATGCCGTAGCGCGCCACGGCCAGGGCCTCAAGCCGCGTTGCCTCCGGCCCCGAGCCCACAATGACCACCTGCACGGGTTCGCGCAGCAGCCGCTCCAGCGCCAATCCGTAGCTGCCCACGTAGAGCCCGAAGTGCTCCACAATGCCGGCAAAACTGGCCAACGTGTCCTCGGCAATCTTGCGCAACTCGCGGCGGTTGCTCAAGGCTTCCAGGCGCAGCAGAGCCGCGGCCATTACCGGATTGCCAGCCGGCGTGGGCGTATCCTGCAGGGGCATGCGGCGCGCGGTCAAAACACCCAAAGGCGCGCGCCCGGGCTCAGACGCGGCTGTATCGCTGAAGGCGCAGGCGGCAGAGTCATAAAAGATCGCAATGGCGGCATCGGCCAGTTTGAGAGCCGCATGGTAGTAACTCATGGCGCCACTGGCCTGCCACGCGTCCACGCAGGCATGGATGGTAAAAGCGTAGTCGTCCAGGATGCCCGGCTCATTGCTCGCAGGCCCGCTGCCGCTGGGATACGCGATCACATGACGCAACGTAAGGTGTCCATCCCAGGCCCGGTCCAGCAGCCGGTCCATGGTCTTCAACGCAAACACGCGCGCCGGCTCCAGACGCAGCACCCGCGCCGCTTCAAAATAAGCTCGCACCGCCATGGCGTTCCAGCCGGTGTAGAGGGTGCGATCGATGAACGGCGCAACCCGCAGCGAGCGCGCCGACAACAGCCGCGCGCGGGCCCGATTGCGCAAGGTGCGCAACCGCGCCAGATCCGCCTCATCGGCGGCCATCTGTTCGATGGTCTGCTTCACAAAAAGCACGTTCTTGACCGGGTTGTGGTGCATGTCGCCCAGTCCGCCAATATCCCAGTAATCGCTGGCAAAGGCAAACTCTTCGGCCGTGAGCGCCGCGCGTGCCTCGTCCTGCGTCCAGGTAAAATAATCGCCATCGTCGTCCAGGCCCACGTCGGCATCCTGCGAGGCGTAAAAGCCGCCGTAGGCGCGATCCGTCATGGTGCTGTCAAGCCAGGCTACAATCTCGCGCGCCTTCTCTTCAAACTCCGGACGCACATAACTCTGGAAGCCGTGCACGTAGTTCCGCAAGAGTTCCGAGTTATCGTAGAGCATCTTTTCAAAGTGCGGCACCACCCAGCGCTCGTCCACGCTGTAGCGATGGAAGCCGCCGGCCAACTGGTCGCAAACGCCGCCCCGGCCCATCTTTTCAAGCGTGACGATGAAGGCGTTGCGGGCCTGCTCGTGGTCGCGCCGCAGGCTAAAGTCCAGCAACAGATCCAGCGCCGCGGAGTGGGGAAACTTGGGCTGCTGGCCGAAGCCGCCAAAGCGCGGGTCGAAGCGCGCCAGCACCGCGTCGACAATCTTTTCAACTACCTCAGGCACAAGGCTCCCATGGCCGGCAAAACTCTCGTTGTGCTCAATGGCGGCCATCACGTTCTGGGCCGTGTCCAGCGCCTCCTCGCGACGTTCCCGCCAGACCTGGGCCATGGCCGCCAACACCTGCAAAATGCCGGGGCGGCCGTAGCGCTCTTCGCGGGGAATATAAGTTCCGCCAAAGTAAGGGCGGCCATCGGGAGCCAGAAAGGCGGTCAGCGGCCATCCGCCCTGGCCGGTAATGGCGCTGATGGCGGATTGATAGCGCACATCCACGTCCGGCTGCTCGTCGCGATCCACCTTGACGGCGATGAAGTGCTGGTTGATGAAACGGGCTACCTCCGCGTCCTCATAAGACTCGCGATCCATGACGTGGCACCAGTGGCACCAGACCGCGCCAATGTCCAGCAGGATGGGCTTGTCCTCAGCCTGGGCACGCCGAAAGGCCTCTTCGCCCCAGGGACGCCAATCCACGGGCTGATGCCCTGCCGAGCGCAGATAGGACGATGCGGAGTTAGCCAGACGATTGCCGGCAGAGGTTTCTTCTTGGGGAGGAAGATCGCTGCTCATGGGTTGAGAATACATGTTTTTACAAGAATACGTAGCGCGGAATCGCGGCTGTTCGGCACTGGCTTCCAGAGGACAGGCGCGGCGAACCTGTTGAAGCCGTCCAGGCTGGTGCCGCGGTCAGTAAAGGGCGGGCCATAAGACCTCGCCGAACGTCGATCCGCAACTCGTTCTCATGTTCAGTCTGAAGATGGTTTCGTAGCCGTGGGCAAAGCTGCGTTCGGATAACTCTCTCCGCCTTCGCACTAACTTTCCTAATCGCCCATCAATCTGTCCAGGTTGGCCTTCACCGCTTGGCGAACCAAAGCAGAAGCCGGGCAGCGGCGATGGTCGTCCAAACCTATCGTCGTAGAACCTGACGCCGCCTGCTTGCCGCGGTTGAAAAAGCAATTCCTCTCGAAAACCTATGGAATCCTTAGTCCTATCGCGTTTTTTCCCGGTACTCTAAGGACACGACGTTACCTCCCTGGAGTTTTTCCGACACATGGGTATTCACGACACACTGGAAGCCGGTTCCACCATCGACTCTTACCGCATTGACGCGCCCATTGCGCGCAGCGGTATGGCCACCATCTTCCGCGCCACCGACACCCGGGACGGACGCACCGTGGCACTCAAGATTCCCCACCCCGACATGGAGGCCGACCCCATCCTGTTTGACCGCTTCCAGCGCGAGGCGGCCATTGGCGAAAAGCTGACCCATCCGGCCGTGATGCATGTGTTTGGCGGCGAGAAACGCTCCCGGATCTTCATGGTGATGGAGTGGTGCCCGGGGCGGTTGCTGCGCCAGGTTATGGACCACAGCCAGATCAGCGAGGCGCGCGCGCTGCGCATTACCACCAGCGTGCTGGATGCGCTCGAGTACATCCACTCCCAGGGCGTGGTGCATCGCGATTTGAAACCGGAAAACATCATGGTGGATGAGGAGAACGACGACTCCATCAAGCTCATCGACTTTGGCATTGCCGGCGATGCCGCGGCCCGTCGCCTGACCTACGCCAACTTTACCGCCACTCTGGGCACGCCCAACTACATTGCGCCCGAGCAGGTGAAGGGCAAGCGCGGCGACGCCCGCACCGATCTTTACTCCATGGGCATCATGCTCTATGAGATGCTGACCGGCAAGCTGCCCTTTACCGGGCCCACGCCCCTGGCCGCCATGAACGACCGCCTGCTGAACCACCCCATGCCCCCTACCGTGGCCAACCCGGCGGTTTCCGCTCAGTTGCAGGAGGTTCTCTACCGGGCCATGGAGCGGGACCCCAAGAACCGCTACCCCACCGCGCGTGAGTTCAAAAACGATTTGGAGCATCTGGATCTGGTTGGTATTGAGGACCGTGTGGAGTTGCGCGACTGGCAGAAGCGGAAATCACAACTTTCACGTAAAATTGCTTATTATTGCACCTTGGCTCTGATCCCGGTGGCCGTACTGCTGTTGATGATGCTGCTGGCCCACCATCGTTGAGATTGGGGTTTTCTGCCCGTGGAATGAAAATCTTCATGGGTTCCTTATGGCCAAATCGTTAGATTGGTCCCATAGTTCATTCAACTGCCCGAAGGAGATCCATGGCTAAGTACAAACTTGAGTACATCTGGCTTGACGGTAAGGAGCCCATCCCTGAACTGCGTGGCAAGACCCAACTGAAGTCCTTTGACACCGAGCCCACGCTGGCTGACATTCCGCTGTGGGGCTTTGACGGCAGCTCCACGATGCAGGCCGAGGGTAAAAAATCGGATTGTGTTCTGAAGCCGGTTCGCCTCTACCCCGACGCTTCCCGCGAGAACGCTTTCATCGTCCTCAGCGAAGTGATGCATCCAGATGGCACCCCGCACTCCACCAACCAGCGCGCCAAGATCGCCAACGATCCCGGTTTCTGGGCTGGCTTTGAGCAGGAGTATTTCCTCTATCAGGATGGCCGTCCGCTGGGCTTCCCGGAGTCTGGCTTCCCCAGCCCCCAGGGCCCCTACTACTGCGGCGTCGGCTTCAAGTACATGGGCAGCATCGCCCGCTCCATTGTGGAAGAGCATCTTGAGCTCTGCCTGGCCGCCGGCATCAACCACGAAGGCATCAACGCCGAAGTGGCCAAGGGCCAGTGGGAGTTCCAAATCTTTGCCAAGGGTTCCACCACCGCCGCTGACGACGTGTGGGTTGCCCGCTACCTCCTGATGCGCCTCTGCGAAGAGTACGAGGTGGACGTTGAGTGGCATTGCAAGCCCATCCGTGGCGACTGGAACGGTTCCGGCATGCACACCAACTTCTCCACCGACTATCTGCGCGAAACCGGCGGCAAGGAGTATTTGGAAGCCTTGATGGCTGCCTTCAGCAAGAACGTCTCCGAGCACATTGCTGTCTATGGCCCGGATAACCACCTCCGCCTGACCGGCCTGCATGAGACCGCTCCGATCGATCAGTTCCGTTACGGCCTGTCGGATCGCGGCGCCTCCATCCGCCTGCCCGTAAACTTCATCCGGGATGGCTACAAGGGCTATCTGGAAGATCGCCGCCCCAACTCCGAGGCCGATCCCTACCAGATCGTCGATCAGATCCTGAAGACCATCGCCGAAGTACCCACCAAGTAGTTCCCTTCTGCCCGCTTCCTCGAACCCCCGTTCGAGGAAGCGGGCACCTGCGGCGCGGCAGACGCGCTTCGCGCAGGTGCATGGGATGACAGACGTTATTCTGTCGCGCAGTTTAGTTATCTCCCGACCAAGACGCCCCACGGAACATGAAACTCCAAGCATCCCATCTTTGGCGCGTCTCTGTTTTGGGAATACAGTACTATCCCTGAAGCTCATGAAAGAAAAGAGGCTGTCATCCTGAGTCCCCATGGACATATCGCTCACAGGACGAAATGAGAATTCTCAAACCCAACGATCCGGTTCGTTTACGGCTTGATCTTCGTCGAAGCATCGAACCCCGCGCCGTAGGCGCAGTACAAGTTAGCCCCACGTTTCAACGTGGGGAACCCTGGAGTCCCGTAGGGACAGCACAAACAGCCACGGAAGACGGTCAGAGAAACGCGCAGGGGACTGCTGCATGCAATGCGTCCCGTAGGGACTGCACAAAAATCAGCACAGGCATAACCCCGGAGAACGCGAAGCGGTCTGCCGCACCGCAGGTGCTGGTGAGTCGAAGGATCTGCGGTTGTTCTTTTGCACATCCAACAAGGGGCCTTTGAGAACAGCACAAGGTATCTGATTTCATAATTTTGTCAGTCATATCGAGGGTTGGGGCTCATGGACTCAGGCTATCGAATTAGGTTATAGCAGTCCATAAATTGCCCCTCCCTGGCCTTGGGTGTTAGATTTTGTTCGCAGGATTCCCACCCCATCCCAAACCAGTCAAAGGAGCATTATGTCCAACGAATTCCGTAACTTCCTGGCTCTCTCCTACGATGAGTTGGAAGATTTGAATCTGATTTCCAAGGCGGATCGGGCCAACCGCGTCGCCGCTGACCAGATTCGCGAAAAACGCCTCAAATATCTAACCGACGAAAAGCGAATCAAGGCGGTAACTGTTTTGTTTTCAGACCTTGAAGGCCGCCTGCACCTGTTGGATTATGATAAAAAATTCCTGCTCGGCTCTTACGAAAACCTCACCTTCGACGGCTCCTCCATTCGCGGCTTTACCGCGCAAAAGGAGAGCGACCTGCGCCTGGGCATTGATTGGGGAGCCTTCTACTGGGTTCCGGCCGATGTCTTTGGCACCGGCAAGGTAGTGGTCTTTGGCAATGTAATCGACAAGGACGGCACTCCGTACTCCGGCGACCTGCGCGGCGTGCTCAATGCCTATGCCGAAAAGCTCTTTGCCGAGAAGCAATACACCCTGAACGCCGCTTCGGAAATCGAAGGCTTCCTGTTTGCCGGCCGCGATGCCGAGCAGCGCTACCACGAGACCGGCAAGTTCGAGACCATCTCCGCGGGCGGTTACTACCACTCGCTGCCGCTTGACCCCCTGCGGCAGTTCATTGACACTTCAGCCGAGGTCCAGCGCGCCATGGGCTTCCAGAACGAGAAGGACCACCCCGAGGTCGCGCCCTCCCAGTTCGAGATCAACTACAGCTACGCCCAGGTGGTTGCGGCAGCCGACCAGATCCAGCTCTACAAACTGCTCACCCGCCAGATTGCCAGCAACATGGGTTTTACCGCCTGCTTCCTGCCCAAGCCCATCGTGGGCGTGAACGGCAGCGGCATGCACACCAACGTCTCCGTCTCCAGCGGCAGAACCAACCTCTTCTGGGACGAGCAGGGCGAGGAGATGCTCTCCGCCTTTGGCTGGAGCTTCCTGGACCGCATTCTGACTAAAGCGCTCGACCTGTGCCTGATCTTCAACCCCAGCGTGAATGCCTATCGCCGCCTCGACCCTCACTTTGAAGCTCCCAACCAGATTCGCGCCTCGGCCGTTGATCGCGGCGCCATGATCCGTGTGCCCATTGGCAACCATCGCTCCATGCGTACGGAGGTCCGTGCCGTGGCCCCCGACGCCAACCCCTACCTCACCCTCTACAGCATCTTCAAGACTGGCATCGACGGCGAAATCTCTCCGGACGAGAACCTCCGCAACGGCGGCCGCTTCCTGCCCGACAACATCCAGGACGCCATTGCGTCGTTCCAGAGCTCGCCGTGGATTGCCACAATCCTGGGCTCCGACGTGCAAGGCCGCTATGCCGACCTGAAACAGGCCGTGGCCAACCGCTCGCCTCGCGAGCTGGGCAGCATCGTCAAAGGCTCCGAGGTCCAGTTTCATCATGCTGTTTACAATCAGTCACTTTGGAATCTTTTCTAGCGTGCTGCTTGAAGCTGAAAACTCCCTGCCAGATGTGCTCTGGCAGGGAGTTTTTTTGTATGCTTGAACGGGAACGTAAGGAAGTAGCAGTGGCCTTCAGGGCACTGAATAAGCCCAGAGAGAGCTTCCGGGCTTCACATGCTGCGGAAAGACTCTCAAGGGAAGGCAAGAAGCGTCAGGGCACGACTTCAGTCGTGCCGCAAATAGCACAAAATAGAGGATGGGCTTTAGCCCCTGCGGAATGCTTTCTGGGGTTTCAGCCTGAAACACCGAGTTTTCCCGCAGCATGTTCAGCCCCGGAACCAGGGGCTAAAGCCCTACGCAATTTCTTGAACCCCATGCGGCACGACTGAAGTCGTGCCCTGTTACAAAGCCTCGCTCACGAAGAGTCTTGCCGGACCTAACGATCAGAAATCTACACCTTGCCGATTTCCGCAGCCAGCGCGTCGGCCGCGGTGATGCACTGGTTGCGGCTCACGTCGAGGTGGGTGACCAAGCGGATGGCATCGGGCCCAAAGGCACTGGCCAGGATGCCGCGCTTCTTGAGCCTTGCCACCAGCTCCACTGCACCCTTCTTCGCTGTCAGGCGGAAGATCACGATGTTGGTCTCCACCTCCTTCAGGCGAATCTCCACGCCCTCCATCATCGCCAGAGCCTCCGCCAGCAGCCGCGCGTTGGCGTGGTCCTCATGGAGCCTTGCCGGGCCGTTCTCCAGCGCTACGAGGCCCGCAGCCGCAAGAATGCCTACCTGGCGCATCCCGCCCCCCAGCGCCTTGCGATACATGCGCGCCCGCTCCATCAATTTGGCTGAACCCACCAGCATGGACCCCACCGGCGCGCCCAGGCCTTTGGACAGGCAAAACATAACCGTGTCAAAACCGCGCGTGAGCGCCTTGACGTCCACACCCAGCGCCACCGAGGCGTTGAAGATGCGCGCACCATCCAGATGGGTGGGGAGGTTGCGCTCTTTTGCGCCGGCCCAGATCTCTTCAAGAACTGGAAGCGGGGTGCAGCGGCCCCCGGCCAGATTGGCGGTGTTCTCAATCTCGATGAGCCCAGTGGCCGCGCGCAGCGAGCTCACGGTACGGATCTCGGGCTCAATCTGCTTCCAGGTCAAAATGCCGTGATCGGCAGGAACGGCGCGCACCAGGCAGCCGGAGAAGACGGCGGTGGTGGCCATCTCCCAATCGAGGATGTGGGCGCGCGACTCGGCGATCACCTCCTGGCCGGGCTGGGTGTGGAGCCGTATGCCGATCTGGTTGCCCATGGTTCCGGTGGGAACAAAGAGCGCTGCTTCGCGCCCAAAGGTCTCTGCCGCGCGCTTTTCGAGCAGGTTCACCGTGGGGTCTTCACCGTAGACGTCGTCGCCAACCTCAGCCGCTGCCATGGCCGCGCGCATGTCGCCCGACGGCCGGGTGACCGTGTCGGAGCGTAGATCAATGATTTCTGGCATTTTTTCGGACTTCCTCTGTCCCGTCTTCCGTGCTCTTCCAAAGCTGACCTGGACGTATCTGCTCACAGTGATAACAGGCGGAGTTCACATTATCCATGTTGTACCAATCGTGGGTTCCACCGCGAATCCCGCAGTCTTCTCCCTTATCGATGCGCCCAGCCAACCAAACTGGTAGCAAGATTCGCAGGTTGGTCCTCCATCGAAACGGCTCACGCCATGGGAACAGATCTGCCATCATCCTCTCCGAAGTACGATCCTAGCCTTTGAATAGAACTGCCCCCTGAACCCTGATCCCTGTTCCCTGACCCCTAGTTCTTATGGAATCTTCTCCATCGGCAGCTCCATCACCGGGGTCGTCTTGCCGCCGGTGGAGGCTACGGCCCAGAGGCCATGGAAGTTGGCGCGCAGGCCCGGCTGCGTCTTCAGGAAAGCACTGAGGACGGCGTTTGCTTCCGTGCGCTGCGCGGCGGGATCGGTGACGCCGGTTCCTTCATACATGACGGCCAGATCCGGCTGGCGCAGCGAAGCATCGAAGGCCACCGCCAGAATCTTCCAGGTGCGGTCGCCATCGGGAACTTTGTAAGGAAAGGCGGTCTGGGGGCCGTTCAGGACCTGTTGCTGCTCGGTGTGCAGCTTGTCCAGGTTAGGCGAACTCAGAAAGTCGACCGGCAGCAGCAGGGAGCGGGCCGTCTCATAGAGATAAAAGGCGGTCCAGCCGTCGCTTTGGGCCAGCGAGCGGGCACGGGACCAGTACCAGACGCCGTCGTGGCCGCTGAGGCTGCCCTGGCGGATGCTGAGCCCGGCCAGCTTCCACGCGCCGGCGTCCTGGGCCAGGATAAGCCCGATCTGGCCTGCCAGCGGCGCGCCCTCGGCATCGGCCAGAATCACGGCATACTTGCCCGGAGGCAGAGCCGGCATGTTGATGCTCACGGTCAAAGCGCCATTGGCGCTGGTGCAGAAGAACTGCGTGTCAGCCGCCGTAGGTTGCATGGAGGCATCGAGCAAGTAGATATTGCGCAGTTTGGGCTGGCCATTTTTGAGCAGATCGGCGGATTGCTCCACGGCTCCGCGAATGCCGTCCCACGCGCCCGCCTCAGCCGGCAGCAAGGCCGCATGGAGCCCGCCCGTGTCAGCGCTGAAGACCGCCTGCAGCAAAGGCCCCGCGGCGGCACTGAGCGCCGCCCGATCCGGTGCGGAGAGTTCTCCCTGCCCCACGCAACTGACCGCCCGCGCCACTGCCGGCGCCAGCGCCGCTACCAGAATGAACCCCGCTAGAGCTGCTTTACGTATCCTCATGGTCAAACTGGTCCTCTCCAACTTGCGCGTTCAACTTACACACGATTTTAGCGTCCGGGGACGAGCGTCCGCGGGCCACTGCTAGTCTAGTACAGTGAAGCGGCGTTGATCGCTGCGCCCTTGGTCGCGCAGCCTCCGCCCCATGGGAGACCCTGTTATGCGCACTGCTCAACCGCTGTTTGCCCCTGTCCGGCCGCTTCGGCGCATCCGCCGGCTCCCGCTTCTGCTGCTCACTCTGACGGCTTTGGTACTGGTTCCGGTAGCCAGCCCGGCCGCGGCCCAGACAAATACGGACCCCAGCGCCAAGGCTGCGCCGCAAAAGCCCACCGCCCACGCGCGCAAGCATGCCAAGCCAGCGGTCAAGGCAACCGTAGCAGCAGCGGCAACACCGCCGGCTCCGGTGGTGCAAGCACCCAAGCCCGATTGGCCGGTGAACAACAAGCCAGCGCCTGCGTCCATTGTCTGGAACGCCTCCGGTTTGCGGATTGAGGCCAGCAACTCCAGCCTGCAGCAGATTCTGAAAGAAGTGACTACGCTGACCGGGGCCACCGTAGAAGGGCTGGGCTCCGACGAGCGGGTGTTTGGCGTCTATGGACCCGGTACGGCCCGCGATGTGCTGGCACGGCTTTTCGACGGCTCCGGCTACAACATGCTGCTGATCGGCGACCAGGGCCAGGGCACACCGCGCCAGATCCTGCTCACGCAGCGCAACGCCAAGGCTGGAGCCAAGACACCCGGCGCCTCGGCCGACGACGACAGCGACGACGTGGAACCGGAAGAACAACCGCAGGAGCCGCAGCAACCCCAGCCGCCTCAGCCGCCCCAGATCCGCAACTTCGGCCAACAGGGCCAGGACCCAGGAAACCGACCGCGCACCCCCCAGCAGATGATGCAGGAGATGCAGCAGCGCCAGTCGCAACAATAATTTTTTCAGCAAGGGGCACACCGCTCGCGCCGAGCACCACCGGTTGCCCTCATGTCGTTGCGCTTCACTTCTGGCGCCTTAACCAGCTTTGGACGGGACGTGCACCCGTTCGAGCATTTCTCCTGTTGCAGTGGAGGATCGTCTCGATCCCACCCTAGCCGCAAAAACAAGAACGCGGCGAGGGTGGGGCGCCCGGGCGCAGCAAGGAAAGAGCGTGGACCGCGAGGTCCACGCTGTTTCTGTCCAGGAGGCCAGCGCTACGGAATGGAATTACTCGCTCCGAGCCCGTTCCTTGCCCCTATTTAGCGGGCCAGGCAGGGTTGGGCTTGGAGCTCATCCAGAACTCCAGCGTGCCGCCCGCCATGATCTCCGCATAGTCGAGCAGAAAGCGGTTCAGCGGCTGGCCGTTCAGCTTGACGGACTGGATGTAGGGCGCGTGCTCCGCGTCCTTGTGGGTAACAATGCGGAAGATCTTTCCATTTTCCAGGTAGATCTTCGCCTCGGGCAGCAAGGGCGAGCCGATGGCGTACTGCGGCACGCCGGGCGTCACCTGATAGAAGCCCAAAGCGCTGAGCACGTGCCAGGCCGACATCTGCCCAGCGTCGTCGTTGCCGGCCAGCCCGTCGGGGGCGTCCTTGTACCACTGATTGCGAGCCTCATCCACCGCGCGCTGGGTCTTCCAGGCCGCGCCAGCCCAGTTGTAGAGGTAGGTGATCTGGTGGCTGGGCTCGTTGCCGTGGTCGTAGTAGCCTTTGGCAAAAAGCTCGTCCAGCTTGGCAATAAAGCCGAGGTTTCCGTGCTCAAAGGCGATCAGCCCAGGAATATCTTGCGGCACAAAGAAGGTGTACTGAAAGGGCAGCCCCTCGGTGATGTAAGTGGCAGGCTTGCCGGGCTCAAAGGGCTCCACCCAGGAGCCGTCTACATGGCGGCCGCGGGCAAAGCCGGTAGCGGGGTCCATCACGTTGCGCCAGTTGGCGCCGCGCTTGCGGAAGAGGGCTTCGTCCTCGGTCTTGCCCAGCTTGTGCGCCAGCTCGGCCAGAACAAAGTCGTCGTAGGCGTACTCCAGCGTACGCGAAACCTGCTCCTGCTTGTGCATGGCGTCGGGCACCTTGTCTTCCAGCGGCACGTAGCCATACTTGAGATAGGAGTCAAGCGCGCGGCGGCCTTTGCCATCGCGATATTCATCAATCGAGGCCGGCAGCTCGGTGGCGTTCTTGCGCATCAGCCGATAAGCTTCGTCGATGTCAAAGCCGCGAATGCCCTTGATATAGGCATCGGCAATGATCACCGCGGCGTGGTCGCCGATCATCTCCGAGGTATAGCTGTTCCAGGCGGGAAAGATGGGCAGAAAGCCGCCCTGCTCCCCTTTGACAATGAGCGACTGGGCCATCTGGGAGGAGCGTTTGGTGTCGATGATGGTCAGCAGCGGATGCAACGCGCGAAAAGTGTCCCAGGCCGAATAGTCGTCGTAGTAGTCCCAGCCCTTGGCGGTCTCAATGGTGTGGCCGTCGGCAAAGCGGGGGTAGGAACCATCGGCGTCGCTGAAGACGCGGGGCAACTGCGAGGCGTGGTAGAACGCGGTGTAAAAGACACGACGGTCGTTCTGATTGGCGGTGATCTCGATCTTGCCCAGCTGCTTGTCCCAGGCGAAGTGGCTGGCGGCTTCAACGCGCGCAAAGTCGAAGTCCGGAATCTCCGCCTGCAGGTTCTTGCGGGCCTCGTCCACGGAGACAAAAGAGGTACCGACGCGTGCGTAAACGATTTCTCCGGCCTTCACGTGAAAAACAACGTAGCCGCCGGAGGGCGCCGCGGTGGCCTGCTGCCCGGTGTTGCCGGGGTGATGCTCAGCGCCTGCCCAGGTTCCCCCCACTTCAAAGGGCTGGCTGAACTGCACCACCACGTAGCCCGCAAAGCCCGCCAGCTTGCCCGCGCCAGCGTAAAGGCGGCGAGCCTTGTTGAAACCAGTGATTTCGCCTTTGGCGGCGTCGATCGTCAAGTCGCCATCGCCCACGCGGGCGTTGTTCTGGACGCTGATCCAGGCCGCTCCAGCCTTGGCAAAGGTGAAGCGGAGCAGGCCCGCGCGGGTGGCGCCGGTAACGGCAGCGTCCACACCCAGCTCGGGCACGGCAATCTTGTAGAGATAGGGGCGGGAGAACTCGGCGGCATGATCCAGCTTGGGCTCGGGCAGATGGCCATTCCAGTTGAAGCTGCCAGAGGCGGCCAGAAGCTGGAAGCTGCCGTAGTCCTGGGTGGCGGAGCCGGAGAGAAAGTGGCTGCCGCGAATGCCGCGGAAAATGGGGTCTTTGTAGAAGTAGGGCAGGACCGCCTTGGCCTCGGAGTTGCGCGTGGCCGGGGTCCATTGGGTCATACCGAACGGCATGCCGACGCCGGGGTAGGTATAACCCTCGTTGGCGGTGCCCACCATGGGGTTGACGGCGTCTGCTGGGGGCTGTGCGAACGTTACCATGGCCGACAACAACAAACCGCCAGCCAGCTGAACCAAGCGTATCTTCATCCCAATTTCCTCGAAGTGTTGCAATGGATCGTGTCACCGCTGCCGTGCCAACCCTGCACAGAGCGCGCGGAAGGACGATCTAATCGTCCTTAACACTCTAAATGCAAAATGCCCTGGTTGACATCTTCGGAATTGAGCGTGAGGTCAAGGGCCTGGGTTCTACCAGGATGCAAGACCCCAGCCACCTGCGCTTCGACACCCGTGGCCTATCCCCCCACCGTTGATTCCCTCAGGGCCTGAACTGGCTGCGAAAAAGGCCAGAATCTGAACAGAATCCCAAAGTACAAAGCGCAAAGGCTAAACTGGCTGCGGGAAAATTCTATGCAAGCCTGGCTTTGTATCAGTCGTCCACCGGCTTTTACCGACCCCGATGGATGAAACGTATATGTCCTGCCTTCGGATTTACGCCCCGTCGGGGCGCAGTGCGAGTAGCCCTGGGCAAGCCGTAGGCGCAGCCCTGGGTTTGCTGTCAAAAATGGACATCGCGCCCTGTAGGGGGGCGGCGAACGATCAAACGGCATTCCAGTTCCTTTTGAGGGCACAACTTGAGAGCCTGCCCTGAGCGCAGTCGAAGGGTGCCGCAAGAGGCCTGGAATCAACGCGGACTTCAGCCCTACGGAAACTTCCAACTGAGATCAGCGCCAAAACAGAGTTTTCCGCAGCCTGTAAAGCCCGGGTTGATTTTCACGGGATGAAATAGAAGGGGTTCGGATACTTGAGGGAGAACTCCGCCTGGGGATTGCCGTTCAGGTCGCTCCACTGGTCGCCGGCGTTCAGCACCAGCGTGTAGCCCTGGGCCACGATCTTGCCGCGGGCAGCCGACTTGTACTCCGTCGTGGTCTGGGTGGGCGGATGAGCGGGACGCAGCACCAGTCCCTGCCAATCGTTGTAGCCAGCAGTGCGCAGATTCTTCTCGGTTGCGGCGCGCTCTTCCTCCGGCCGGCCGGTGATGAAGAAGACGCTGACGCCCAGCTTGCGGGCCTTGCGAAAGAGTTGCAACGTGCCCTCCAGAGCCGGAGCGCGGGCCTCATTCTCCCAGGCCGTGAAGTCGTGGGGGCGATAGGTAAAGTCGGCCTTGCTCATCTCTTCCCAGTTGGAGAGGCTGGTCTCGTCAATGTCCAGCACCATGGCCAGCTTTTCACCCTGCGCCTGATGCGCGGCGCGCTGGGTCAGGAACTGGAGGCCCTTCTCGGCCTGGGCGGTAAAGTCGCGCGCATAGCAGCCACACTTGCAGGTGCAGGCGTAGTAGGCACGGGCTTCGGTCTTCACCGTGTCGACGTTGGGAATGCGCTCGGCGGCCTCGTTGGCCACAAAACCGCGAGTCTGGGCCGCGTCCGTCTGGGCTGCCGGATTCTGGTTCTGTCCGGCGGAAACCGTGCACGGAGCTACCGTGCCCCAAAGCGCCAACAAGGCGAGCAAAGCCATGGCGGCGCGGGAAAGCTTCTTCATCTCTGGTTCTCCAGGTGCCCTTGCACATCGGTGGAGGCGCACGGGCACAAGCGAACATCATCGCACCCGCACGGGCGGTGTGCCAATCTGGTTGAGACGCCTGGCCGCGGGAGCCGTTAAACTGGAGACTATGGTTCGTGTGCTTCGTCCCGTTCCCGTGGAAAAGCTGAAACTGCTGGTCTTCGATCTTGATGGCACGCTCATCGACTCCGCGCAGGACCTGTGCAACAGTGTGAACGCGGCCCTGCTGGAGTTTGGCCACACGGCGCTGCCCGATCCAGCCATTGCCAGCTTTGTGGGCAATGGCGCCCAGATGCTGGTGCGGCGCTCGCTGGCAGCGGCATCCGGGCTGGCTCCGGAAGCGGTGGAGCAGAAGCTGCTGGACGACACGCTGGCCTTCTTTCTGCGCTACTATCGCGCCCACAAGCTGGACTTCACCTACGCCTACGAGGGCGTGCTGGAGGCGCTGACGGCGCTGAAGCAACTGCATGACGCGCCCGGGACTCCGCAGCGCGCCATGGCCGTGCTGACCAACAAGCCAGTGCGCCCGGCCCAGGGCATCTGCGCCGGGCTGGGCATGGCGGACTACTTTACGCACATCTACGGCGGCGACAGCTTTGCCGCCAAAAAGCCCGACCCCATGGGCCTGCTGACGCTGATGGCCGAGGTCGGCACAACGCCCGAAGAAACAGTAATGATTGGCGACTCGCGCGTGGACATGCAGACGGCCCGCAACGCCGGCGCCTGGGCGGTGGGATGCGCCTTCGGCTTTGGTCCGCAAAACCTGATGGAGACCCCGCCGGATGTGGTGGTGGACCGCGCCTCGGAGTGGACCACGCTGCTGACCCCGCCGGCGCGTTAAAGCTCGAACAAAAAGCGCGCTCCACAAGGCTGCCGTGGCGTATGGTGGAGGCAATGACAATGCACCTGCGCAAACGCTTATTCCCTGCCCTGCTGGCCGCGGCTCTGGCCTGGTCGGCTGCGCCGGCTCATGCCGACGACACGGTTCACATTGGCAGCAACATCCACGTTGCGACGGACGCCACCATCGACAACGCCGTTTGCATTTTTTG
This sequence comes from uncultured Occallatibacter sp., assembly GCA_964645855.1. Classification (GTDB taxonomy): domain Bacteria; phylum Acidobacteriota; class Terriglobia; order Terriglobales; family Acidobacteriaceae; genus Telmatobacter. The sequence goes on along the minus strand of CAZYDF010000016.1, from coordinate 5,631 downwards.
CAGCGTGCGGGTGGACGGCAAAGTGACCGGCGACGTGGTGGCCATCTTTGGCAACGTACGCTTGCGGGGCGGTGCGCAGCACGACGTGGTGAGCATCTTTGGCAGCCTGCGCGCCGAAAAAGGCTCGTCCATTGAAGACAATGTGGTGAGCGTTTTTGGCGGCGTTCACCTGGGCGATGGGGTTGCGGTGGGGCAGGATCTGGTGGCGCTGTTCGGCAACCTGGAGATGGCGGATACGGCCACCGTCGGCGGCGACCGGGTGGTGCAGCCAGCCTGGATCGCGCTGGTGCCGCTGCTGTTTTTTGCGCTGCTGGTGTCGATCGTTGTGCGCGAAGTCCGCGCCAATCGCCGGAGAAAGGCGGCACGCCGCTTTCCGCCCGTTCAAATGCCGTAGTTGGATACAACGCCGGGCGGCCCTGCCGCCGGGTTACCTCACCTTGAGTTACCTGATACTGAGTTACCTGACACTGTAAGAGGCTGGCGCCATGGAGAGTCTACCGGAGCAGCGTTTGCGGATCGTGATGGCAGGAGGCAGCGGCCAGATTGGACGCAGCCTGGCCATGCACTTCCAAAGCTGCGGGCACATGGTGACAGTGCTGACGCGCGCCCCCTACACCGCCAACTGGACGACCGTGTTCTGGGATGGAAAGACGCTGCCCGACAACCAACATGCGAGCTGGACCGATGCCCTGAGCGGCATCGATGTGCTGATCAATCTGAGCGGCTGCTCCATCGCGCGCCCATTTACGCTGCGCAACCGCAGGGAGATTCACGATTCGCGGGTGATGCCGACACGCTTGCTGGGCCAGGCCATTGCCCTGCTGGATGCGCCGCCGCGGCTGTGGATGAACGCCTCAGCGGCGGTGATCGACAGCCAGCCAGGAGACCTGCCTGCGCGCGGGGTGCGCGGCCATCTGGCGCAGCTGGCGGAAGAGTGGGAGACCGAGTTCTTCTACTGCCCCACACCGCTCACCCGCAAGGTGGCACTGCGCAGTGCGCTGTTTCTGGCCGCGCAATCGGGCAACCGGTTTGCGCAGTTGTCCACGCTGGTGCGAGCAGGGCTGGGCGGCACGCTGGGCACCGGCCGCCAGGCGGTGAGCTGGATCCACGCCCTCGACTACGCGCGCGCTATTGATTTTCTGATTGCGCGCGACGATCTGCAAGGGCCGTTCAACATGGCCGCGCCGGAGCCAGTGACCAATTGGGAGTTTATGGCGGTGCTGCGCGACGTGTGGGACCGGCCCAACGGCCTGCCCTGGCCCACGCCGCTGATGCACCTGCTGAGCCTGCTGCGGGCCGACGCGGCCCTGGCCGTTGACAGCTGCCACGCGCTGCCGGGCCATCTGCTGCGCGCCGGATTCCGGTTCGAGTTTCCAGACTGGTCCACGGCCTGCGCCGATCTGGCCAGGCAGTGGCGCGCGCTGGAGCTCTGAGGGTCAGGGGCTATCTCAAGCCCACCCTCTGCGGTCTACGCCTGCAATTCCAGCCGCGATCCTGATCCGATTCCGTGCCTGCCGATGCTATGCTCTGAAACCAGATGCACGACTTGACGCTGGTTGAATCCGTTGCCGTGGCCATGTTGATTCTGGCCAACGCCTTTTTTGTGGCTGCCGAGTTCGCGCTGGTGTCCATCCGCGAGACGCGCATTGAGCAAATGGAGGCCTCCGGAGCGCCCGGAGCGCGCGCCGTGCGCCGCCTGCAGAGGGGGTTGGACGATCTGCTGCCGGCCGTGCAACTGGGCGTAACGCTCTGCTCGCTGGCGCTGGGCTGGCTGGGTGAGCCGTTGGCCGCCTCCATGCTGATGGGGCCGTTGTCGGCCTTGCCCCACGCGGAGCTGTTTGCGCATGTGGCGGCGGTAACCCTTGGATTTGCCGCCATCACCTACCTCCACGTGGTGGCAGGCGAGCTGGTGCCCAAGGCCTTGGCGCTGCGCCGGGCTGAGGCGCTGGCGCTGGCGGTGGCGCCCCCCATGCTGGTGTTCATGGCCATGGTGCGGCCCATTGTGCGGCTGCTGAAGGGCTCCGCCGCGGTGGTCCTCAAAGCCTTTGACGTGCCCTTCGGTGAACGCTCGCAGGTGCACTCGGCTGAGGAACTGAAGCTGCTGGCCACCAGCGCCCGGCGCATGGGACTGCTGCCGGAGTTCGAGGAGCAGCTCGTCCACCGGGCTCTGGAGCTGGACGACGTGCCGGTGCGCGAGATCATGACCCCGCGGCAGAGGATCTTCTCCCTGCCGGCGTCGATGAGCGTGGAAGAGGCTGGAACCCGGCTGATGGCCAACCACCACTCCCGCATCCCCATCTACGACGAGAAGCTCGGGCCGGAGTACATTGTGGGCGTGGTGTACGCGCGGGACCTGGTGCGACTGCTGTTTTACCGCTCCGCGCCGGGCGCCTCCATTGGACCCTTTGCCACCCTTACCATGGGCCAGGTGATGCGCGATGTCCTGATTGTGCCGGAGACCAAACCCGTACTGGACCTGCTGCGCGAGTTCCAGCAGCGCCGCCGCCAGATGGCCATTGTGGTGGACGAGTACGGTTCCACGGCAGGACTGGTGACGGCCGAGGACGCCATTGAGCAGTTGACCGGCGAACTGGAGGACGAATTCGACTCCCCAGCCGCTCCCGCGCTTACCCTGCCCGGCGGTGCGCTGCTCATGGACGGCGGCGTGAACCTGCGCGACCTGGAGATGCAGATGCATTGGAATCTGCCCCGCGAGGGTGGCGTGGAAACCCTGGCTGGCTTCCTGCTGGTGCAACTGGGGCACATTCCCCATCCTGGCGAGTGGGCAGTGTTCGAAGGACGGCGGCTGACCGTGGTGACCATGGAGGGCCGGCGCATTGCGCAGGTGCGCGTGGAGCCTGAAACTCCCCCCGCGGCAGACGAACCTGAAGAGTAAGTCCAAAAAAAACGTGATTTAAGCCATCAGGACCGATAGAATGATCGGCTACAGAATGGAACATGGGCCGGAGCGCATTGAATCTGCGTTCCGGCCGTGGCCTTTGCAGCGGGCAGCCTTACTATCCAAGGCAACCGGAGGAACCACCCATGGCGGAAAAGACAAAGAAGAAGCACGCGGCCAAAGCAACCAAAGCGGCCAAACATGCGGCCGAAGTCCAACCTGCGGCTGAAGCCGAACATGTGGAGGGCAGCGGCAAGCCGGTGGAACACATGCAACTGGGCAAGGACTGCAGCTACATGCGCGAGCTGCGCAAGCTGCAGACGGAGCTGGTCAAGCTGCAGGAGTGGATCAAGCACGAAGGGCTGCGCGTGGTGGTGCTGTTTGAAGGCCGCGATGCCGCCGGCAAAGGCGGCTCCATCAAACGCATTACCGAGAGCCTGAATCCGCGCGTTTGCCGGGTGGTGGCCCTGGGCACTCCCACGGAGCGGGAGAAGACGCAATGGTACTTCCAGCGCTATGTGACCCACCTGCCAGCTGCCGGTGAGATGGTGCTGTTTGACCGCAGCTGGTATAATCGCGCCGGTGTGGAGCACGTGATGGGCTTTTGCACCGACCAGCAATATCAGGAGTTCATGCAGAGCTGCCCGGAGTTTGAGCGCATATTGATCCGCTCTGGCATCATCCTGATCAAGTACTGGTTCTCGGTGAGTGATGCCGAACAGGAAAAGCGCTTTCAGGACCGCATGAACAAGCCCACCAAACGCTGGAAGATCAGCCCCATGGACCTGGAGTCGCGCAAGCACTGGGCCGACTACTCGCGGGCCAAGGACGAGATGTTTGCCGTGACCGACACCAAGCAGTCGCCCTGGTACGTAGTGAACGCCGAGGACAAGGAAGCGGCGCGGCTGAACGTGATCCGCCATCTGCTCTCCCTGGTTCCCTACCACGACCTGACACCGGAGCCACTGGAGCTGCCACCGCTGGGCAAGTCAAAGTATGTGCGCCCGCCCATCCACGAGCAGAACTTCATTCCTGAGGTTTACAAGGCGTAGAGCCCTATTGAGGCAACGGAGGGAAGGGTTTGGAACAGGTCTTCCCTCCGTTGATCGAGACAGCAATTGCACTACCAGAGCCGCGCAACCGGCTCGGTATGAAAGATGGACTTGGGCCCATTCTGGCTGGACAGCTTGAGGATGCTGAGAGCTTGCTGGACTCGAGGATCGAAGGTGAGGGACTTGCACCCGCTAGTACCGTGACCGCATAGATTTGTGCTTTCCCAGGTCTCAAAATCGAGACCTGGGTCACCCACAGTCCGTACTCTTGGTTACTGAATCATGCGGTCACGATACTAGAGTGCGTCCATGCTGGGCGCACCAACGGATGGCCGCGGCGTCACCGCACGCGACTTGATGGTGAGCTTTGCAACCGTCAGCTCCGGACCATCCCAACCTTCCTTTTTTGCCTCAATCACAATCTCGCCCGCCTGTCTGGAGGCCTGCACGATCACCTGCGCAAGTCCGTTGAAGAGCGAACGCTTGGCCGCCTTGTCGCTCTCGTGGCAATTGGGATCACCGTTGCCCACACCGAGCAGCACGCCAGCACCGCTGACCTTGAAGCCAATGGAGTTCATCGCGGTGGGCACGGCGCGACCTTCTTTGTCGATAGCTTCCACCTTGATCACGGCAACATCCTGACCATCGGCGTCGATCTCCATGCGCTCCGCCGCAAGGCGAATCGCAACCGGCTCGCCCGTGGTCTCGCGCTTCTCGGTCAATGAAGGCTTGCCGTCCTTCCAGGCACGCGCTTCAATCGTGCCGGGCACATACTTCACCTTCCACTCCGCACGGCCAAAGCGCTCCACCTTCTTGCGGCCCTGGCTCACGCCATTCACCAGCAGCTCCACCTCGTCCTGGTTGGTGTAAACCCAGACCGGAATCTCCACGCCTTCCTTGCCCACAAAATTCCAGTGCGGCAGCAGGTGCAGCACGGGGGCGGTGCCCCACCACGCCTTGTAGTAGAAGTAGGCATCCTTGGGAAAGCCGCAGGTATCCACAATGCCAAACTGGGTGTTGATGCTGGGCCAACTGTAGGGCGTGGGCTCGCCGCGATAATCAAAGCCGGTCCAGGCAAAGCCGCCGGCCAGCCACTCGCGCGTGCCGTAGAACGTAACCCACTCCTGGGTGCCATTGGCCCACTCTGGATGGTTCACATCGTAGGCGCTCACCACGTTGCGCAGCTTGTCGGTAAAGTACTCACCACGCGTGCTGACCGTGCTGGCGGTCTCTGAGCCATACACCGGCCGCGACGAATGCTGGGCATGGAACTTGTCCGGATCCTTCAGGTGATAGTTGAAACCGATGATGTCGAGCGCGTTGGAGATGCCCTTCTCGTTGTCGCCATTGACCGCCGCGGAAACTACGCGCGTGGGATCGAGTTCATGGCAACGCCGCACCATGGTGGCCGCAATCTTCTCTCCCAGCTCCGCCTCCGAGCCATTCTGCAGTTGATTCTCTTCGTTGCCAATGGACCAGAGAATGATGGACGGCGAGTTGCGATAGCGCTTGATCATGGTTTCAAGCTGCGCCATGCCCTCCGGGCTGGAACTCATCTGCCGCGTCTCGCACATCATCAACATGCCCATGCGGTCGCAGCCTTCCACCCACTCCGGCGTGGGCGCATTGTGGCTGGTGCGCACCGCATTCGAGCCCATCTCTTTTAAGACCGCCAACCGG
>CAZYDF010000015.1:37733-60828 GCA_964645855.1 uncultured Occallatibacter sp. | reverse complement strand
GGCTAAAATCACACCTGTTGCACTTGGAGCTTGAATCCGCCGTGCCCCATCCTTCCCGCGTTTTATGCGGGATGGGTGGGATAGAGTTACACCATTTGAGGGGACGGATCAATCATTTGTTGCAGTGCGGTCAGTGTTTCTCGGGTGCAATGGCGCGTCCTTCAGACACTTCGCTGATCAGCCACTCCAGCCGTTCCTGCATGCGCGCGCCCACGTTCACAAAGCGCAGCCCCACCACCTGCGGAAAATGACAGACCTGCACCACGGCCGCCAGTCGCAGCGGCAACCCGTCGGCAATGAACTGCGCTTCCACCTGCAATCCCTGGGTGAAGCCGTGCGGCGCCTTGAAGTAAAGCCGGCAACCGGAGAGGCTCAGGTCGATCATGAAGGATTCCACGCGGCGGGCTTCTTCCACCAGCGTCAGGCGGACGTAAGCCTCCACCTCGTAGCGTGGACAGGCGCGCCGCTCAACGCCGTCGGGAGGACCATCGTGATAGACCTGACGCCCAGAGGGCAGCTCCGCCGGCTTGTCTTCGGCTGGCGGGGGGGTCTCGGGTTCGGGAGTAGCCGGGGGGTCGCTGTTGTCAATCAGTCCTCCCAGCTTGAGCTGTTCGCCCATCCCCTGGATGGTCTTGCGCGCCACGGAGTCAAAGTCCATGCGGAAGCATTGATCGGCGCTGCTTCGCTGCGCGATGCCTGACAGGGTGTAGCGGGTGGCCATAAAGCGGAAGGAGATTTCAACGTATACGTCTTTGCAGAGGTAGAACTGGCTCTCCGGGCGAAGAATGGCGTGGCCCACGGCCATGTCCACCACCTGGCCGCGCATGGTCAATTCCAGCTCGTCAATGGCGATCAACACCGGACGCCGCGTCATGCGGGCGAGCGCAGGATTGTCAGAGTCCACAATCCATACAGGCACCAACGTCTTCATGGGCGGCTGTGGCACCAGAAACGTCATCGGGTTCTGCCTCGTTCCAGTCAGTCTGCAAAATAGAGGGTCTATCCTATCTTCGGCAAGAAATTAAAACTCCTTAACGTTTTGCCGCTGACAGTTCAGCCATCTCCCATAACAGGTTGTCGAGTCGCTCGGTCATCCGAGGGCTGTTGTGCATAAAGCGCAGCCCGGCAGAGAACGCGTTGGCGGACCCCTGCACAATCGCCCCCAGCCGCAAGGGAAAACCATTCTCCGTAAACTGCACTTCTACTTGGAGTCCGATCTCCAGAGCGCAGGGGGTTTCAAAGTAGAGTCGGCAGCCGGTGCGGCTCATATCCACCAGGATAGCCTGCATGCTTTTGCCGTCGCGCACCAGCGCCACTTGGGCGGCGCAGTCCAGATCATAGCGGTGGCTAACCCGCCGCTCAATACCCCCGGGTGGAGGAAGATGCCGCATCCGCCGCGCTACCACCTTCGGAGACAATTTCCTCCCGCTCTTGTACTCGGCCGGACTCTGCTGGCAGGGGGACGCGGAGGAAGGCTGCGCGCGGCTGGCATCCAGAACCCCCAACGCCTTCAACCGGCGTCCCAGATCGTCCATGGTCTTGCGCGCCACGCTGTCAAACTCAAACACAAAACTGTTATCGGCCAGGCTGGGCTGCGCGTCGCCGGAGAGGGTGTAGACGGTGCTTTCGTATCGAAAGCGAATCTCAACGTAGACGCTGCGGCAGAGAAAGAAGTTGCTGTCCGGCATCACCCGCGCGTGCGTCAAACTCAGCTCTTTCAACTCCGCGGTGAGCGAGACGCCCAGCTCGTCGATGTCTACGCCCACGGGACGTTTGGCCATGCGCGCAAGCGCGGGATTCTCCGAGTCGAGCAGCCACATGGGCACAATATTGCGCGCTTTGCGTTCGGCATCCGGTCTCAGCATGAGAGCATTCACCTCGGAGCAAAAAAAAGGTGAAGGACACAGCGGCTCGGAGAGCTGCATCCAACAATTTATTTATCGACATGTGGAACAAAATGTTCATGGTGCGGAATGACTATTCAGGGAAAGGCAGGGTTTGTTTATGTATGGGACACAAGATTAGAAGTTTAGACGAATTGTTCCAATATCCGGTCTATCAACTGGCAATCGATAACATAATTTCCATTCCTCAGTCTGGATGGGTGCGGAAAGCAGACCGTTGCAGCGCGCTCAAAGTGGACCGCGCTAAGACCTGTGCTGTGGAATACCAAGCCGGAACAGGAAGAGCACTGGAACGCCGGAGCAGAACCTATCCGGCCACAGATTCCGAGTTGCCGCACAGCGCCCTGACAGGGCGCATCGCTTGTGGGCTGGCTGACCCAGCACGTTGCTTTGCTCCGTGCTGGGCTACTCGCACAGCGCCCCTGACGGGGCGCATGGGATGCACGCCGTGGGTGCGGTGGATGCGGCATCATGGCGATGCAGGCATCCACCGCGGCTTTCCACGCGCGGAGTTATCTGCTCTTATTGCGGTTTACCCGCCCTTGCCGTCTTGGCCGGGCTGCGATCCTGACGGGATTCCACCCCCACTTCAATGGCTTCGCCCAATCCCAGCGGCAACTCCGGCTGCTGTGCCTTCCTGCTCTCGTAGGCGCGTACGATCCTCTGCACCAGTTGGTGCCGCACCACGTCCCCGTCCTCAAAGTGGCAGAAGTGGATGCCCTCCACCCCGTCCAGTACGTTGATCGCGTCCACCAATCCGGACTTGCGCGGATTGGGCAAATCGATCTGCGTGATGTCGCCGGTAATCACCGCTTTGGAGTTATTGCCCAGACGGGTTAAAAACATCTTCATCTGCTCGACGGTGGTGTTCTGTGCCTCGTCCATGATGATGAACGCGTCGTTCAGCGTGCGGCCGCGCATGAAGGCCAGCGGAGCCACCTCGATCACGCTCTTTTCGAGCATCTTGTCCACCCGCTCCGGGTCCACCAGATCGTAGAGCGCGTCGTAGAGCGGGCGCAGGTAGGGGTCCACCTTTTCCTGCAGCGTGCCGGGAAGAAAGCCCAACCGCTCGCCGGCCTCCACGGCAGGCCGAACCAGAATAATGCGGCTGATCTTTTTGGCGTTCATGGCGCTCACGGCCATGGCCACGGCCAGATAGGTTTTGCCGGTACCGGCCGGGCCCACGCCAAAGACCATGTCGTTCTGCTCAATGGCTTCAAGGTAGCGGCGCTGGTTGATGGAGCGCGGCTGCACTACCCGCTTGCTGCCCGTGGAACGCTGCTTGCCGCTGTCGGCCAGGCTCTTCAGCGAGGTCTCCGGATCGGTGACCACCAGGCGCAGCATCCCGTTCAGCTCCGCGCTTTGCAGGTGGATGCCCAGCTTGCGCAACGCCTCAAAGTCTTCAAAGATCTGGCGCACCCGTTGCACGCCCTGCTGCAGCCCCTCCACATGCACGGCGTCGGAGCGCAGATCAATGCGCACGCCCAGCGCGTCTTCCATCAACTGCAGGTTCTCGTCGCGAGTCCCGAACAGGGGCTCAAGATGGGGTGTAATCTCCAGCGCAGTCTTCAATGTTTTCCTTTGCCTCCGGGTTTTTCTTCGCCTTCGGGTTTCTCTTTGCCTTCGGGTGGACTTTTTCTTGGCTTTCTGGTGGATAGATAGAGATACGTATCCGGGCGCGGCTCAACCGCCAGTCGCGACCCGCGCCGACAAGACCACATGGAGCAAGGGTTTGCGGAAACACCGCTCCGCGGTCGGGGAAGATGAGTTGCAAGGGTTTCAGAGCAAGCAACCTCGGCATGCAAGCTGGCGCTCGCCGGGCTGAGAGAGAGGGTCGGGTTGGCAGAGGTAACCAAATCCGGTTCTGCCGTGAGAGTAGCGCGACCGGGCGGCGGCGTCAATTGGCATTGGAACAATTTAAAAATCTTCGCTTCTGGCTGCCAAACTGAGCTGCCTTGACCTTCACCTAACCCGCAGTGTACAAATCTTGCAAACGTCCGCACAGATGTCAACTGCTCGCAAAATCACGTTGTTGCTGGCAATTCCGTGTTTGGCTTTGGTTTACGGGTTGGTTGTTGACCCGGAGACTGGCCGCCACGGGATTCCGTGTCTCTGGAAGACACTGTTCGGCATTACCTGCCCCGGATGCGGACTTACGCGTGCCTGGGCCATGCTGTTGCGCGGCAGATGGCATGAAGCCGCCAGAATGAACTGGCTGATCTACCCGGTTGTGGTGGTCTACCTGGAGCATCTGGTTCGTGCCCTGATTCGAACCACGAAGTACGACTGCCATTATCGAAAGGAAGAGATCCATGCCTGAATTGACCATAGGTGAATTGGCCCAGATGACCCAGGGGCTCGACGACAACAAGAAATTGATCTTTAACCAGCAGTACCAGTCCGTGAAGAAGGACTCCGGCGTCACCCTGATCCTGGCGCTCTTCTGCTTTGACCGCTTTTGGCTCGGCGACATCGGCCTGGGCATCGTCAAGTACCTGACCGGCGGCGGCTGCGGCATCTGGTGGCTGATCGACCTGTTCACCGCCAAGAGCCGTACCGACGAGTTCAACCGCACCAAAGCCATGGAGATCCTGGCCAGCGTGCGCTTGATGTAGCTCCAGGCCGCATCCGTAACCTGTTGACTGTGCGGGGCTTCGTGCCCCGCTACGGTCCTCGGCACTTCACCCCCAATTGACCCCACCCAGAAATTCCCTTAAACTAAAAGACTGCGAGGGATGCGGCACGAGTTGCATTCCAACTCCGCATCACTTTCCCTGAAAACAGGGCAGATTGAAGGAAGAACCATGGCAAACCATGTATCCGCGCTCAAGCGCGTCCGCCAGACCATTACCCGCACAGAGGTGAACCGCGCCAATCGCAGCCGGATGCGTACCAGCCTGCGTGCCATGCGTGAAGCCCTGACTGCCGGTGACGCCGCCGCCGCCCAGACCCAGTACCGCTCCACGGTTTCCACCCTCGACAAGAGCGTCCAGAAGGGCGTTCTGCACGACAACACGGCTTCCCGCTACAAGAGCCGCCTGAATGCCCGTCTCAAGGCTCTGGTCGTCAAGGCCGCCTAAGAGACCCTCCACAAGTTCAAACAACGCCAAACGGCCGGGATCGCTCCCGGCCGCGCGTGTGTTTGTGCTGGCTTTAGAACAAAACAGAGTAGCTGCACTCAGAAGCGATGCAGGAAAGTGGCTCTTTCCTCAGGAAAAAGCCACCTTCCTGCCACTCACCCTAACTCTGGTATTGCACTACGAGGCCTTTTGCAGCAGATCGGCAGTGCGCAGTTCCCGCTCCGCCCTGGCCCAATCCTCGTCATGGTGTCCGTGCACGCGCCCCCGCTCCAGCCAATACAGGTAAGCCAGCCGGGCAATCTCCTCGGGGTTTAGCGGCTCCGCTTTGGCCGGTGACCGCATCACCAGCACCTCAGCCGTCTGCGTGAACAGAACCGGTTTCTCGGCCGGCTTGGGCAGGACTTTCCTGGTGGTAGTCTTTTTGGCCCCAGGCCTGCTGGCCGTGGATTTGCTGGGCGCTTCCGCCACTGGCTCCGCGGCAACGGCCTTCACCTTGCGCACGGGTTGGTGGGGCGCGGTCTCGCCGGTTGTGGAGCTCGCAGCCGCAGGCTTCGTTGCCCGGCGTACCGCCCCGGTCTTCTTCGCTTTCTCTGCCATAGAATCATCCTCCCGGTAAGTTCAGGGCCGAATGCTAGCAGGCCCTTACCGTGAAGGTAACCCATAATGATTGGCTAGTGATTAATTTTGAAATCCGACGCACCTGATTTTTAACGCCCGAGCGGGTGACGGTTTACGCCCGTGTTCGCTCCGACGATAGGGCGCGGCACGAGTTTCAAGGGCGATAGATTGCGTGTAAATTATTGATTTAATGATAGAAAATAAATAATTCAGTGCGCACCGAAAACGCTCTGCGCGGTACTAGAAAAAGTTAACTTGCTGCATGGGATAGTGCTTCTGGTTGCGGGTCCACAGGCAGGCCTTCCAACGCACGGTGGCGGCAATCAGAGCATCGGCAATCTCCACGTTGTGGCTCTTGGCGTAGTTATGCAGGAACTCGCCCGCCAGTTTGCCGGTCTCCGCATCCAGATCAACACAATCCATTGCGGCCAGAAACCGGCTGATGGGCTGATGCTCGCTGGTGCGTGCTCCGGCCCAGATCTCGGCAATTGTGATCGGAGTGCAGTGAATGGGAGCGCCTGCGGCAACCAGATCGGCCCAGCGCGTGAGCACTTTCGGGTTGCGCCCGCGGAGCACCTCGATCACGATGTCGGTATCCACAAGAACGTTCATTTCAAGTCCAGCCGCTGGGCGCGGGTGCTCTTGCGCAGATTGCGCACATAGTCCGTGGAGTCAGCCAGCTCGGAATGATCGCTCCATAGGCCGACTGCGGCTTTCAGATCGCTGCGCCGCTGATCGACGTGGCCCATGTAGTGGGAGCGCGCTGCAGTACGGACAAGATCGGAGATGGTCGTGCCGGTGCGGGTGGCATGGGCATGCAGCGTGTTCCAGAGGTCGTCGTCGAGATAGAGTTGGGTGCGGCGCATGATGTATATCGTACATCTGCTCCTTGCCCACGACAAGGCTGGCCTCCGGACCCGGTAGTCGAGTGTCCGTTTAGATCATCTTCTGAAAGGGTGTGGACCTGGATTTTCTAGGTATCCCACCCATTTCCGCAAAAAACGCGGAAATGGATGGGGCACGGATGTCTAGAGCAGAAGGGAAAATGCGGTTACAACAGGAACTCGCGCACAAAGGGATTTGTGGAGCGCAGCAACTCCAGCATGGTGCCGTCAAAGATCAGGCGTCCGTCTTCCAGCATGAGATAGGTTGTATTGGTGTCGATCTCGCCTTTGGGCAGCGCCACCATCTGCTCCTGCTCCGCATCCCAGCGGTGCGTGGAGAGCATGAAGGCATCCTGCAGGCGGTGTGTGACGATGATGGAAGGGGTGTGGTGCACGTCCCGCTGCTTGACCAGCAGGGAGATGATCTGGGTGCTGGTGACCGGATCAAGGCCGCCGGTGGGCGAATCGTAGAGGATCAGCTCCGGAGCGCGGATGAGCGCCCGGGCAATGGCCACGCGACGGCGCATGCCGCCCGAAAGGCTGGACGGAAACTGCGCGAAGGTCTGTTCCAGGCCCACAAAGTGCAGCGACTCGCGCACGCGCCGATCGATCTCGTCCTCAGGATCGCCCTCCTGAATCAGTTGGTAGGCCACGTTGTCGCGCACGCTGAGCGAGTCAAACAGCGCACCCTCCTGAAAAACCATGCCGGAGCGCGCCCGCAGCGCGAAGAGCTTTTCTTCCGGCATACGCGCAATGGACTGGCCAAAGAGCATGACCGCGCCCAGGTCGGGCTTGAGCAGCCCCAGAGCGATCTTGAGCAACACGCTCTTGCCCACGCCCGCGGGGCCCAGCAGGATGCGCGTTTCGGTTGGCGCTACGGAAAAATTGATGTCTTCAAGAACCACGTTCTCTTCAAACGAAATCGAGACATGCTGAAACGAGACCACCGGGCCGGCGGCCGGCGGGGCGTCGCGGAGCGTGTCGAGAGTGGCCGTTTCGCTCATAGCGAGTAGGGGAACAGGGCCAGCAGCGCCTGGGTGAGCATGAAGTCCACAAAGATGATGAGCACGGAGCTGACCACCACGGACTGAATGGTGGACCGGCCCACGCCCTGCGTGCCGCCCGAGGTGCGCAGCCCGTAAAAGCAGCCGATGGAGCTGAGGATGTAGCCGAAGAACAACGGCTTCACCAGCCCCTGCACAATGTCGGGATAGCGCAGATGTTCGTAAGCCTGGGTAAAGTAGTGGGTGCCGTCCTGGTGATTCATGAAGACGGTGACCAGGCCGCCGCCCAGAATGCCGGATGCATCGGCCACGATGGTGAGAAACAGCAGCATGAAGATGGAGGCGAAGATGCGCGGCGTAACCAGCTTGCGGATGGGGTCCACGCCCAGCGCGCGCATGGCGTCAATCTGCTCGGTCACCACCATCGAACCCAGCTCGCTGGCCATGGACGACGCGTTGCGGCCGGAGACCATGACCCCGGTCAGCACCGGGCCCAGTTCGCGGATCATGGTAAGCGAGACAAATTGCCCGGAGAGCGAGGTGGCGCCAAAGGCCGCCATGGTGGCTGAGGCTTGCAGCTCCAGCACGCCGCCGGTGGACAGGCCGGAGAGGACCACGATGGCCAGCGATCCAACCCCGATGATGTCCGACTGGATGAGGAATTCGCTCCAATAAATGGGCGGCTTGCACAAATTGCTCACCGCGCGCCAGGCAAACAGCGAGTAGTCCTGCACGGTGAGGATGAGCTTTTTGGCGGTTGTGTCAATGCGGGAGAACGCCATGGTGCCTGCCGTAGAGGTGCCTGGGATGCGGCCGTGTGGAACCGCTTTGCTGCAGGAACAGGATAGCGCATGGCGGCGCGCGGCGGGTGGGTGGGTGAAAATGGAAGCTAGGCAGTGGCGTGCCGGGGCCTGGTATTTTCAATCCTTCCCTCGAGTCGTGTCAGTCAATCCCACCCATCCCGCACACAACGCGGGATGGAGGGGGCGTCCAGTCGTCCGTATTCAGGGCAGGATCAATAGCAGGGGAAAAGGAATCACATTGACTCAAGAGACGGCCCAACGGCTGGAGGGATTTTTCCGCGCCTTGCGGATGGCGGCACGCCCGCTGCTGCTGCTGGACTACGACGGCACGCTCTCTGCCTTCCGTGTGGACCGGTTTCAGGCGCGTCCCTGGGCGGGTGTGCGCCCGTTGCTGCAGCGGATTCAGGCGGAGGGCCGCACCCGGATGGCGGTGATTACCGGCCGCCCGGCTGGCGAGATCGCTCCCATGCTGGAGCTGGCCGCGCCGCTGGAAGTGTGGGGCCTGCATGGAGCGGAGCGGCTGTATCCCGATGGACGGCGCGAGCTGGACACCGCACCGGGCGAGGCGCGCGTCAAGCTGGATGCCCTCCGTGCGAAACTCCAGATCGACCCGCTCGGCGGCCTCTACGAAGACAAGGCCAACGCCGCCGTGATGCACTGGCGTGGCTACCCGCCGGAGCGTGCGCGAGCCATCCAAGCGCGGGTCATGGCGTTGTTTGAGCCGCTGGCCAGGCTGGACGGCCTGCGCCTGCTCAACTTCGACGGTGGGGTGGAACTGCGCGGCGGGCGCGACAAGGGCGGAGCCGTGGAGGCCATTCTGGCCGAAGAAGCCGCCGCTACGCCGGTGGCGTATTTGGGCGACGATCTCTCCGACGAAGCCGCGTTTGCCGCGGTGAATCGCGCACCCGGTGCTCACCTGAGCGTGCTGGTGCGCCGTCAGCCCCGTCCCACTGCAGCCGAGGTCTGGCTGCATCCGCCCGCGGAGCTGAAGGAGTTCTTCAGCCGCTGGGCCAGCTGTGTGGAGCAGGGATGTACTGATCCGGCCCTTGGAGAGTGTGCGGGTATTCCACCCTTTTCGCGATAAAGTCCGCGAAAAGGATGGGGCACGGGGCTTCTGTTGGTGGATCGGACCAAGAACTCCCGGTTACTGGACTCGGGTGGCGTTGGTGCAGCCTTCCTGGTCGCCCTTGGCGCAGGCCTTGCGATAGTTGCTCAACGCCATCTGCTTGTCCTCGCCCACGCCGTGCCCGGTCTCATAGAGCACGCCCAGGTTGTTGCAGCCCACGCCGTCGCCCCCTTCGCAGGCCTTTTGGTAGAACGTAAAAGCACGGCTGTAGTCGAGCGATACGCCTTTGCCCTGATCGTAGAGGTAGCCGATCCGCGTGCATCCCAAGGCGCTGCCCTGGTCGCAGGCTTTCTGGAAGAAAGTGCGCGCGGTGTCGTAATTCTGGGTCACGCTGTGGCCGTATTCATACATGCCGCCCAGGTTGCTGCAGCCAGTGCCGTCGTCGCCGTCGCAGGCCTTCTCGTAGTAGGTGCGGGCGCGATCGTAGTTTTGAGTCACGCCGCGGCCGGTGTCGTAAAAGTAGCCCAGCCCGCGGCAGCCCAGCGCGCTACCGCCGGTGCAGGCGCGCTCAAACAAGCTGATGGCCTGGGCATCGTCCCGGTTTACGCCTTTGCCATCCTGGTAGAAGACGGCCAGATTGTTGCAGGCCGCCGCGCTGCCCATTTCGCAGGCCTGCCGGTAGGTTTGGCTGGCCTGCGAGATCTGTCCGCTCTGCTCCTGGCTGTAGCCTTTGGCGAACAGGTCGCTGGCGCTGGTTGAATCCGTGGCGTGGCTGGCAGGGGTGTTATCGGCGCCCGCGGCGTTGCTGTTGGAGGAATTGTTGTTGGTAGCGGCGTTGTTCTCAGGCGTGGAGGTGTTGTTGGGCAGCGTGGCCTGGTTGGATGCGGAATTATCGTGCGCCGCAGAGTTGGCGGCCCAGATGCACAAGCCCACAAAAGCGACCACGCCCAGGGTGATTCCGCCTATCCAGAACGGCGCATTGGAGCGGCGCGGCGGGGGGGGCGGGGTGGGCGCAAACGGCACGCCAAACAATTGGCCAGGCGTAACGGGGATGGAGGGCGCAGGCGGTGGAGGCGGCGCTGGTGGAGGCGGCGTCATGGCGACGGTGGGCGCGTAGCCTTGAGAAACCGCTCCTCCCGGAGACACAAAGTTTGCCGGGTTCAGGGCGCGCAAAAACTCTTCGGCGCTGGCAAAGCGGTCTTCGCGTTCCTTGGCCAGCAGGCGCAGCACAATGGCGTCCAGCGCCGGCCATTTGGCGAGCTCGGGATGGAAGCGGCTGGGGGGCTCCGGCAGTGCGTTCAGGTGTTGATACATGTAACCTTCCAGATTCGGAGCCTGGAAGGCGAGCCGTCCGGTGAGCATCTCATAGAGGATGCCGCCCAGGGCGTAGAGGTCGGTGCGGCCATCGATCTCTGCCGCCGGCATGGCGCGCCACTGCTCGGGAGCGGCGTATTCCGGCGTGAGCAGCAGACCGCGGGTGCGGCCCACCACCGTGAGCCGGTCGCGCACCGCGGCAATGCCAAAGTCCAGCAGCTTGGGCGTCTCCTGTTGGGTGCCGGGGTAGGCCAGCAGAATGTTCTCCGGCTTCACGTCGCGATGCACAATGCCCTTGTTGTGGGCGGCGTAAAGGGCTCCGCCCACGCCGCGTGCAATGGCCAGCGCGCGCTCCAGAGGCAGCGGCCGGCCTCCCATGGCGCGATGCAGGTCCGGCCCATCCACGTACTCCATCACAATGAACATGGAGCCGTCTTCCGCCTGTCCAAGGTCGAAAATCTGCACCACGTTGGGATGGGAGAGCGAGGAAGTTACGCGCGCCTCGGTGCGAAACCGGGCCAATTGCCCGATCTCGGTGCTGATCTCGCTAGAGATGAACTTGAGCGCAACCGGCCGGTCCAGCAGCAGATGGGTGGCCAGATACACCACGCCCATGCCCCCGCGGCCCAGATTGCGCTGGATCTGATACGCACCGCGAATCACCGTTCCCGGGTCCAGTTCGTTGGAGAGAATCAACTGCACATGGTCGCGCGGACATACCGAGTAATCGTTGGCAAAGCGCGTATCGCAGAGAGGGCAGTATTTCATGCTGCGTTGACCTCAGGTTGGCTTCTGAACAAGATACCGGAATCGATGCGGCAAAAAATCCGAGAAGAATGATTGTAACCGCGCTTGCGCCAGGGATGCGCGAGGGAAGCCGGGAAAAGCCCAAAAACGAAAGCGAGCCGGAGGTGCGGGTTGCACCTCCGGCTCTCAAGAAGCCGCACCGCTCAACTGGAGAGCAGCGGCGCGGCCGGGCGACGTTTGGGCGGCGGGTTGAGCAAAGGAATTGCCCGCAAGCGCCTGGCCGGAATCCGGTCCAAAAGGAACTCTGGAGCGCGCCCTTCCACATCGAGCAGGAGAACGGGCGCGCTCCGTCAACGGTTCTGGATCGCATCCGGTGGCAGGTTGCAGCAAAACCAGGGGCTCATTGAGTTGCGTACCATCGCCCCTGGTTTCGTTCTAAACGTCGTTGCCAAAGTGAAATTGGCCAATCACCTGATCCAGGTCGCTGGCCAACTGCGAAAGGTTATTGCAGGCGCTGGCGATCTCTTCGTAGGCGTCGCTGTTTTCGTTTGCAAGCTGGGAAATCTCTCCGGCGTTTTCACTGATTTCGCTGGAGGCTGAGGTTTGCTGGCTGGCCGCGGTCGCAATCAGCTCGATCATCCGTTCCAGGTCGCGGGAAGCGGTTATGGTGGACTCAATGCTGTCCTGGGCCTCGGTGGTTTCACACAGGCCAGCCTGGACCGTGGAGCTGGACTGGTTCATGACGGTGGCCGTGTCGTGGGTTTCGGCCTGCATGGAGCGGATGGTGCCGGCAATCTCTTCGGTCGCGCCCTTGGTGCGTTCGGCCAAGCGGCGCACCTCACCGGCAACCACGGCAAAGCCGCGTCCGTGCTCGCCGGCGCGGGCCGCTTCAATGGCGGCGTTCAGAGCCAGCAGATTGGTCTGCTCGCTGATCTCCTGAATCACGTGCACCACTTTGCCAATCTCCCGCGAGCGGTTGGCCAGCGAATCCATCTTGCCGGAGACGGAGCCGGTGGCCTCGGCAATCTGCGCCATGGTGTCCGCGGCGCGCTGCATCACGTCGCCGCCCCGGGCTGCCGTCTCGGCCGAGGAGCGGCTGGTGGAGGCCGCTGCTCCGGCATTGCTGCTGATCTCCCCAATGGTGGCCGACATCTCATGAACCGCCGCCGCAATCTGGTTGATCTTGGCGGTCTGGGTGTGGGTGTTGCTGCTGGTCTGCGAGGAACGTACGCTCAGCTCCACCGCCGTCCCGGCCAGAACCTGCGCGGTTTGCGCCACCGTGTGCAGCGCCGTACGCATGGATTCGACGGTGGTATTGAGAGCCACCGAGAGCCGTCCAATCTCGTCGTGGGAACCTACCTCCACGGAGACATCCAGGTTCTTTTCGGCCACTTGCTCCAGCGCCCGCGTCACCTGCTCAATGGGCGGAACAATCATCTTGCACAGGGCATAGCCCACCACCACGCAGAAGCCGGTGATGGCGATCATCAATCCCAGGTTGAGCCAGCGCAGAAAGCTGTTGTTCTCATTTACCCCGGTCGTGTCGAGATTGCATTCTTTGGAATAGCGGTTGGAGAGCACGTTCAGGTTATCCAGGGCCTGATTGAATGGGGCCAGCAACTGCAGTTCTTTTGCGCCAATCCCCACGGTGCTGAAGGTGCCCGTGGCCGCAAAGGCGCGCATGATCTCGGAGCTGCGATCCAGATACTCGTCGAACTGCTTTCCCGCGGTTTCAAATTGGCTGCGTTCGCTGGCGTCCAGCGTCAGCGCCAGATAGTTGGCGTTGGAGGTGCGGTACTTTTCCAGCGCATCGTTGCGCCGGGTGTTGTAGGCATCGGTGCAGCCGGTGTCGCTGCACAGCAGGGAGGCCAGCTCCATGCGCCGCGCCACCTGGATCTGCTCGCGCATATCCACCACGGAACGGAGCGCGGGCAGGGAACGAAGCGTCAGATCGCGGGTAAGCGTATCGATTTTGTAGAGGCCGCTCAGGGCGGCAATGCCCTGAAGAATGCACAGAGCGCAGATGAAGCCGAAGGCGTAGAAAAATTTTCTCGATAACTTCAAATCACGGATCATGGATCTCCCCTGGAAAGACTTACGGCTCCAAAAGACTCACCCCGTGCGCAAGCGCAAAGGGACCCTGATAACTTCCACAACGATAAGTAGGACGAAGCGGAACGTCACACTCAAACTCCGGTGGTCAGCGGCCCATCCACCATGCCGGAGGTCACGGTGGGTAGCGCAAAAGTTGTAGATCAGAATCTACCCCTCAGATCGGCGCTACCAGGGAGAACATGAGGAAAAATGTCGGAATGGAACTCAATATGTAAATTGGTCCAAATGGTAAAGATGATAAACCAAAGGAATCTATTGATCCGGCCCTCCCCAAAAAGCTCCGTGCCCCATCCATTTCCGCGTTCTTTGCGGAAATGGGTGGGATACCCAGGAAATGGGTGCGATAGAGTGACACTATTTGAGCACCGGATCTATCCAGGTGCGCAACCGGCCGCTATCCACTACTCTGGTGGTGCGCATTCTCCCACTCTGCGCGCGAGGTGCTGGAGCCGATGAGCGCTACCCAACAGGACGAAAACCGCGCCGTGCAACCCGCGACCCCGGCTGGCCCCTGCAGGCCGTTGGAGGTGCGCCGCGCCGCCGTGCTGGGCGCCGGAGCCATGGGCCTGCGCATTGCCGCGCATCTGGCCAACGCCGGAGTTCCGGTGCTGCTGCTCGACCTTCCCGCCGACGTTCCCACAGGCGAAGCGCTGCCCCAGGAAAAACTCCCCGCACAGCTGGCCCTGGCCTCGCTGGCTAAAATGAAGCCCGCACCGCTGATCGATCCGACCTTTGCCCAGCGCATTGAGCCGGGCAGCTTTGCCCGCGACCTGCCCCGCCTTGCCGCCTGCGATTGGGTGATTGAGGCGGTGGCGGAAAAGCTGGAGCTCAAGATCGCCCTGCTCCGCCGCGTGTTGGAGCATCTGAAGCCCACCGCGATCCTCACCACCAACACCTCCGGCCTGTCCGTGGCCAAAATCTCCGAGGGCCTGGGGCCGTGGCGCAACCGTTTCTTTGGCACCCACTTCTTCAATCCCCCACGCTATATGCGTCTGGTGGAGCTGGTGGCCACCCCGGAGACCGATCCCGCGCTTTTGGCCGCCTTTGCCGCCTTTGCCGATCTGCGCCTGGGCAAGCAGGTGGTGCACGCGGCCGATACGCCCAACTTCATCGCCAATCGGATCGGCGTCGCGGCCCTGCTGCGGGCCACGCACTTGTTACAGGAGCAGGCTCTTACCGTGGAAGAGGTGGACGCGCTCACCGGCCCGGTGGTGGGCTGGCCGCGCATGGGCACCTTCCGCCTGGCCGACATGGTGGGATTGGATGTGCTGGCCGCCGTGGTCCATAACGCGCCCGAAAGCGCGCTGGCCCCGGAGCTGGCCGCCGTGCTCGCGGAGATGCTCACCCGTGGTTGGCTGGGCGACAAGGCCGGGCAGGGCTTTTACAAAAAGCAGCGCAACGCGGAGGGCCAGAGCCCAGCAGGTAACGACGAGCGCCTCGCTCTGGCGCTGCCCGCCTTCGAGTACCGTCCCCTGCAAAAGCCGGTGCTGGCCTCGCTCGATCTGGCCAAGAATGCGCCCACCGTCGCCGAGCGTCTGCGCGCGGTGCTGGCCGCGGACCCGGGCAAAGATCGCGCCGCCGCCTTCCTGTGGCCGTTTCTCGCCGGCCTGTGGAATCACGCCGCCGAGCTGATAGGAGTAGCCGCCGCGGACGCGCCTTCCATCGACCGCGCCCTGCGTGCCGGCTTCAACTGGGAGCTGGGCCCCTTTGAGCTCTGGGATGCGGCCGGTGTGGCGTCTACCGTGGAGCGCATGAAGGCCCTGCATCTGCCCGTGAGCCCGCGCGCGGAGGCGTTGCTGGCCGCGGGGCACAGCAGTTGGTATGCGGGCACGACCTGCTTCAACCCCTGCACCCAGGAGCTAGTCGAGCTTGCTCTGACGCCAGGGCACGCCAGCGTGGCCAGCTTCAAGCAGCGTGGGGGCGTGGTCCGCTCCAACTCCGGCGCATCGCTGGTGGATGTGGGCGACGGTATTGCGGCAATCGAGCTGCATTCCCTGAAGAACGCCATCGGCTCGGACGTGCTCAGCATGATCACCACCGCGCTCTCGCCGGACTCCGCCGCGGTGCGCGACTACGCGGGCTTTGTGCTCAGCGGCGACCGCGACAACTTCTCCGTGGGCGCAAATCTGTTGCAACTGCTGCTGATGGCCCAGGAAGGCGAGTGGGAGGATGTGCGCGCCGTCATCGTGGGCTTCCAGCGCATGACCGCGGCCATCAAGTTCTGCCCGCGTCCGGTGGTGGTGGCTCCTTTTGGCCTCACCCTGGGCGGAGGCGCGGAGATGAGCCTGCACGCGGCGCGGCGGCAGGCGCACGTTGAGACCTACATCGGTCTGGTGGAAGCGGGCGTGGGCCTGATTCCCGCCGGCGGCGGCACCAAGGAGATGCTGCTGCGGGCCACGGACCGCGCCGCGGCCCTCACCAACTTCGATTCCCGTGAGCCCGCGGCCCGGTTTGCCCGCTCCGCGGAGCTGCAAATGGCCCTCAAGCGCGCCTTTGAGACCATTGCGCTGGCCAAGGTCTCCACATCGGCCGTGGAGGCGCGCTCTATGTGGCTGCTGGACGCTGGCGACGGCATCACCATGCATCGGGAACGGCTGCTGGAGGACGCCAAGCGCGTAGCCTTGCTGCTGGCCAAGAATGGTTACACCCCTCCCTTGCCCCGTACGGTGGCGGCTCCGGGCAGCTCTGCGCTGGCCGCTCTGGAGATGGGCGTGGAGCTGATGCGCGAGGCCGGCTACGCCAGCGCCCATGACCAGAAGGTGGCCATCCACGCCGCTGAAGTGCTCTGCGGCGGTCGGGTGACCCCGGGCCAGCCGGTAACCGAGCAGCAACTGCTCGACCTGGAACTGGAAGCCTTTCTCTCGCTCGCCGGCGAGCCCAAGACGCAGGAGCGGATTGGGTATACGCTGAAGACCGGAAAACCCTTGCGGAATTGAGAATATTTTGGAACTTGGGATGAAGATTTGCCGGATCGTGACGTGGGGAGCCGTGGCTGCCGTGGTGCTGGTCGCGGTTCTGGTGCGCTCGCAGGCCCCGCTGCGCTCCCTGACGCAAACCGGCCAGATCGTGGTGGCGGGTGAGCCCCACGCCTATGTGCTGCACTATCTTCCCGTCACTTCCTTTCCGCAACTACCGCCCCGCGCCGCTGCTGAGCTTACGCGCCGGGGCTGCCTCATTCCCCAAACCTGGCAGGCGCGCCGTCCGGAAAATGTGATCAAGGCCAGCCTGGAGCAGCCCGGCAGCCAGGACTGGGCTGCCCTCTGTTCGGTCGAAGGCACGGTCTCGCTGCTGGTCTTCTTTGCGAGTGGCTCTGAGCCGGTGGTGCTGGCCGAGGCCCAAGAGCTTTCCCGCCTGCGGCCCATCGGCGTGGGCATCCAGTATGGCTTTAACTGGGGCATTGACCCCGCCACTCCCGAGCAGGTGCATCAGGCCCAGGCCGGTCTCCTGCCGCGCCCTGCATGGCTTGACCACGACGCCCTGGCCGACATTTCCCTGGAGGGCAGAACCACCTATCACTTCTTTACCCGGGGTGCGTGGACTTCATTTGCTCTTCCAAACTAGCTTGCGTGCAAACCTTCTCCTTTAACTTTGTATCGATAACCCCTGCTCCGGCATCTAATAGGAACGCAAGACAACACACGTAATCCCTATCGCGTGCGCAGAGCGCTGCCCATTGGGCGTTTCCAGGATTGCTGGGAACCACCGCTCTCAAGTCGGCGCGATCATCCGGGAGCGCCGACCTCTTGAGTTGCCGCCGTGGCTATGTCCAATCTGGAACAGCTCTGGATCGTTCTTTCAGCTTCAAATAAACCTTCCCAGAATGAGGAGTCATTGAATGGCGGAAGCAGTGGTGGTGAGCGCGGTTCGAACCCCCGTAGGCCGTGCCCCCAAAGGAGCGCTGAGTGCAGTGCGCCCTGACGACCTGGCTGCAATTGCCTTGAGCAGAGCCTTGGAACTGGTTCCGGAGCTGAAAAAGAGCGCCATCGACGACGTGATCCTGGGCTGTGCGCATCCCGAGGGTGAGCAGGGCTGGAACGTGGCCCGCTGGGCGGCGCTTCGGGCCGGGCTGCCGGTCGAAGTTCCCGGCGTCACCGTGAATCGCTTCTGCGCCTCCGGCCTGGAGGCCATCGCGATGGCCGCGGACCGCATTGCATCGGGACGCGCCCGGATCATTCTGGCCGGCGGAACCGAGTCCATGAGCATGATTCCCATTGGCGGCTTGAAGCCCAGCCCCAATCCGCACTTTATCGAGCACTACCCTGAGGCCTACATGACCATGGGCCTGACCGCGGAGCGTGTGGCAAGCAAGTTCAGCATCAGCCGCGAAGATCAGGACGCCTACGCGATGGAAAGCCATCGCCGGGCAGTCGCGGCGCAGGGAGCAGGGAAGTTCGACGAGGAAATTGCACCAGTTTTGGTGCAGTCCGCTAAGCACAGCCTCCGCCGTGGCAAAACCGAGACCGAGGAAGGCATCGTGGCCTGCGACGAGGGCCCCCGCGTTGATACCACCCTTGAAGCTCTGGCGCGTCTGCGTCCCGCCTTCCACGCGGAGGGTACGGTAACGGCCGGTAACGCCTCGCCCATGTCGGACGGCGCGGCGGCCTGCGTGGTGATGGAATCTGAGCTGGCCAAGCAGATGGGGCTACGGCCTTTGGCCCGGCTGGCGGCCTACGCCGTCACCGGCTGCCTGCCGGAGGAGATGGGCCTGGGACCGGTAACCGCCATCCCCAAGGCGCTCAAGATGGCCGGCCTCCCGCTCCACAAGATCGGCCTGATCGAACTCAACGAGGCCTTTGCCGCGCAGGCCCTGGCCGTGATGCGTGCCCTGGAGCTGGACCCGGCGCGGACCAACGTCAACGGGGGCGCCATTGCCTTGGGCCATCCCTTGGGGGCCACCGGCGCCAAGCTCACCGCAACCCTGCTGGCGGAGATGCGCCGTCGCCATCTGCGCTACGGAATGGTGGCCATGTGTGTGGGTTCGGGAATGGGCGCCGCCGCCCTCTTTGAGCGTTTTGAGTAGCTGGCGTTTAAACTGAAGCACCGCGCCCCATCCTTTCCGTGCCTTTGCGCGAAAAGGTTGGGAACCATGGGAATCAAGCTTGCTGCTCGGCTTCCAACCCCGCCAACACCCGCGCCCGCTTGAAGACGTCCAGAAACATGCCCTGGGTCAGCTTGCCGGTGTTGGTGTTCTGCAGCGACGGATGATAGCTGGCCAGGGCAACGAGCCCCCCGGGCAGCGTGTACTCCGCTCCGTGCGCAAAGACGTAGGCGGAGCGCCGCTGCAGCCGTCCAGCCCGCTGCTCGTGGGCCAGCAGGCCATCAAAGCCGATCTTGCCCAGGCACACCACCACCCGCAGCTCGGTCAGCAGCGCAATCTCCTGGTCCAGCCACGGCGCGCAGTTGGCCAGTTCCTCCGGCGTGGGCTTGTTGCCTGGGGGCGCGCAACGGCCTACAGAACTGATCCACAGACCGCGCAGCGTCATGCCGTCGTCGCGTCCGGTGGCGCGGGGCTGGGAGGCAAAGCCGGCCTCATGCAGCACCGGAAAGAGGAACTCCCCCGAGCCGTCGCCCGTGAAGGGGCGTCCGGTGCGGTTGGACCCATGCGCGCCCGGCGCCAGGCCCAGCGCCAGCACCCGGGCCCGTGGATCGCCGAAGCTGGGTACGGGCTTGCCCCAGTACTCCACCTCTGCCCACATGCGTTTGCGGGTGCGCGCCACCTCCGCGCAGTAGCCGCGCAGCCGCTCACAGCGCTGGCAGTCCACAATCTGCGCATTCAGAGCTTCGAGGGTCGTTGCCTTCGTCATGCTGTGATTTTACGTCCACACGATTACCAATTTGGGAGGGGGCATACTGCCACCCCAAGGAATCCGAAGAGACATCTTGCGAAGGCGACATGCCTAGTGTAACATGTCGAGACGAAAGGAAGGCGAACCTATGGCGATTACATTTGTCTTTGACCTCCGAAAAACAATCGCGGCTACAGCTTTCCTTGCGCAACAAGAACAGGGAACGCTTGACATGTTCCTTTCCCTGAAGATGCTGTATGTGGCTGACAGAAAGTCGCTTGCATCATGGGGAAAGACGATCACTGGGGACAAGATGGTTTCGATGCCCAAAGGCCCCGTACTGAGCACAATCTACAACCTTTTCAAGGGAATCGGTCGAGTTGATCATTTGAAGGAATGGAATTTGACCTTTGGAGAGACCGTTGGCAATTCAATTCAGTTGAGAAGGCCGGCAGATTTCGGTGCCCTGTCAGAAGATGAAATGGAAATGCTCGAGGACGCGCGCAAAGAAATCCACAGTGTCGCACCCTGGGAGGTCGCTCGGTGGCTTCATGAGAGCTGCCCAGAATGGATAGACCCACTCGGAAGCAGCGTCCGAATTGATCCAAAGATCATCTTGCGCAACTCAGGGCGCTCCGAAGAGGAGATTCTGATGATTGAAGAATCATCGATTGAGTTTCAGCAGATCGATGCAATCCTGAGTGCTCTCTGAGGTCATCCATGAGATTTGGGGATGCTTTCACCATGGCGGTTCCGCCCCGCTACGATGTTCCCCATTTGTTTTTCGTAATCTCAGACCCCTCGAAAAACGAGGGAATTTATCATATCGTTAATGTCACTTCGAATTACGTGAGAGCGGGAAAAGAGTGTGTCTTGAATCTCGGTGATCACGAATGGATCACCAAGCCTTCCTACATCGCCTTCCGCGATGCGCGCCAGATTAATCCTAATCAGAATCTCGACGCCTTGATTGGAAGCTGCATCACCATGCAAAAGCCCCTGGAAACCTGGGTCCTTGGTAAAATCGTTCGCATGGCCAAAACATCCAAAAGCTTCCGAGAAGAATTCAAGCAATTCTTGTAGGAATTGAGATGTCCGTTTGGACCTCAGTAGATGCCCGGCACCAGCCGCTTCGTGGTGCGGCAGTAGTCGTCGTACTCCGCGCCGAACAGCTCCCGCAGCGCCTGTTCCTCCACATGGATGCGGTAAAGCAGGGCCAGCGTAGTGGGCACGAGCACCACGGCCAGGCAGACCCAGTCCCGCGCATGCACCGCAACCGCCAGAAACACGATCAGCATGCCCAGGTACGATGGGTGGCGCACCACACCGTAAAGTCCGGTCCGATTCAGCCTCTGGTCAGACCGCGTGGCCACTTCGCCGGTAAACGAGCGCCCCAAATTGAGGATTGCTGCCAGCCGCAATGCGAGGCCCAGAACCATGATGCAGATCGCCCCCAGCTTCAGCGCATCTTCAGCCGCGTGCATGGGCGCAAGGCCCCTATAGCGCAGAAAGCCGCTGGCCGTCATGCTGGCCGCAATCACCACCCACAGCAGCGTCTTCGAGCCGCGATCCTTGCCGGCAGAGTCCGCCTTGCGAGCGCGCTTCGCCACCGCCACCCACACTTCGAGCGCAATCCACAGCCAAAACAAAACACTCCACAGCAACGGCAGGTTCATGGTTCGCTCTCCAGTTCATGCGCTCGCATCGCGCGGTACGTCTACCTACGATTCTATTTCGCTCGCGGTTCCCACGGCGCCTGTGGCACACTTTGAGCGGAGGATTCAACCCCATGCCCTTTGCCCTGAAACCCGCCAAATTGCTCATGATCACCGGCGACTACGCCGAGGACTACGAAGTGATGGTGCCCTTTCAGGCCCTGCTCATGCTGGGCTACACGGTGGACGCCGTCTGCCCCAACAAGAAGGCTGGCGAACAGATCCGCACCGCCATTCACGACTTTGAAGGCGACCAGACTTACTCCGAGAAGCGCGGTCATAACTTCACCCTCAATGCCAGTTTTGAAGTGATTGACGTTGCCAGTTACGACGCCCTGGTGGTCCCCGGTGGCCGCGCGCCGGAGTATCTGCGCCTTGACCCCAAGGTGCTTGCCATGGTGCAACACTTTGACCAGGCCAACAAGCCCATTGCCGCCATCTGCCACGGGCCGCAGCTGCTGGCCGCGGCCGGCGTGCTCAAGGGACGCACGGTCAACTGCTATCCGGCCTGCGCGCCAGAGATGGTTCTGGCCGGCGGCACCTTTGCGCCCCTTGACGTTACCCAGGCGGTGGTGGATGGAAAGTTGGTAACCGCCCCCGCATGGCCGGCGCATCCAGAGTGGCTGCGCAAGTTTGTTCAGGTGCTGGAAGCGCATCTGGCGGGATAAGCGGCACCAGGCCCAAAGCCAAGAAAAACGCCCCATGCGCTTCTCCTTGCGGAGCAACACGTGGGGCGTTCAGCTGGTACGCGATGACGAAAGAACCCAAGAGGCAAAGGCCGCACCTGCTTGCTGGCAGGATGGGCTAAAGCATTTTCCTTTTGGTATAGACTTCCGTGCCCCATCCATTTCCGCGTTCTTTGCGGAAATGGGTGGGATACCCAAGAAACTCAGGTCTACACCCTTTCACAAAATGCTCTCAAGAAAGGCAGACGATCAAGCGGTGGCCATCCGGCAATCGGCATCGCGCGGCACGCTAACCGGCCCGCCAATCCGCGTCCGCATCTCAATCTTGCGGTAGTTGGTGATCTTGTGTTCCAGGATCTTGTGGGCGCGTTGCAACTCCACAATCTGCTCGGCAATCGTCGACTGATGATCTTCGAGAATCTTGCGGCGCTCCAGCGAGCTTGCTTCCCCCAGTTGGCGTAGTTCGGCAAAACGCTGCATGGCCCGGATGGGCATGTTGGTGGCCCTCAGGCAATGCAGGAATTCAATCCACGCTTCATCGGCCAATGAATAGCGGCGGTGGCCATTGGAGGCCCGTCCCACCGGCTGAATCAGGCCGACACGTTCGTAATAGCGAAGGGTATGCGTGGTCATACCACAGCGCTGAGCCATATGTCGGATGGTGTAACCTGCTTCTCTCACAATTTCAAACTACAACTTTGCGCGCGCTCGAAGTCAAGCACTTGTCTGACATTCTTTCAACCTGACTATCTTTCCCCCTTATTTGATGAAGAATGGAACTCAAGAAACGTTATCTTCGCCGTATGTTCGACATAGCGGGCAAACCGTGTGGCATACTTGTTTTGGCCCACCTGAGGGGCTGAGAGCAAAGGAAAAAGCGACCGTGGCCACCCTTCCAAATCCCGAATTCCTGCGCCGTGCCATCCACCTTGCCACCGAAAACGCCGCCTCCGGCGCGGGCGGTCCGTTTGGCGCGGTGATTGTGCGGGACGGCAAGATTGTGGGCGAGGGCGTCAACACGGTGACCGCCACGCACGACCCCACGGCCCATGGCGAAGTGAACGCCATCCGTGCCGCCGCGCGCGCGCTGGGCCAGTTCTCGCTGGACGGCTGCCAGCTCTACACCAGTTGCGAGCCCTGCCCCATGTGTCTGGCCGCGGCCTACTGGGCGCGCGTGGAGGCCATCTATTACGGCGCCAGCGCCGCCGATGCCGCTCGCGCCGGCTTTGACGATGCCGTCTTCTACGCCGAGCTGGCCAAGCCCGCCAGCGAGCGCCAGGTGCCCTCCGCACAGCTTCTGGGCAAAGAGGCCTGGGCCAGCTTTGACGCCTGGCTCAATTCCACCAAAAAAATCGAGTACTAGCCACCACCTG
>CAZYDF010000015.1:0-37633 GCA_964645855.1 uncultured Occallatibacter sp. | reverse complement strand
CGGTGGGGCCAACTGCCTTCGGCCCCTGCGTGGATGTGTCGTGCTTGAGCCGAAGGCGTCTGCTGCATGCAATGCCACCTGCGGTGGGGCCAACTGCCTTCGGCCCCTGCGTGGATGTGTCGTGCTTGAGCCGAAGTCGTCTGCTGCATGCAATGCCACCTGCGGTGCGGGCATTGCATGACGCCGCTTGGCCACCTCAGCTAGGCAGGCTGCACGTCCTTCCTGGTGACAGTCCGGCACCGGCTAAGCCGACCCACGTGAGATCCACCATTACCAAGCGCTCCGCCTCGGCTCCGGCCGCGCGCTGAAAGGCCGGCCAAAAGCCGCTGGCCTCCACTACCACCTGCCGCGGAGCAGGTAAACGCCGCAACCAGGCCTGCAACGCCGCAGCGTCGTTCGCTCTCTGGCCCTGCATGCAGGTCTTTCCGTTTGCATCCACCGCCGTCAACTAACAGAATCGTTGGTGGAGATCTACTCCTACGTGGGTCTTCATGGGGTACCTTCCTCCTAAGCAATCTGTGTGCTTCGAGCACGTATTAGGAAGGTACGCCCCTTTATCCCATCTGAGCGAACCGGGCCCCAGGCGTACTCTGGGGTCCCTAAAGAGCGATCTTGGCTCTTTGGGGAAGAGCCTGGGGGTGGTGAGTCGAAGAATCTGCTGTTGTTCTTCGGTGGACTTCTGAATCAACACGTTCGTTCCCGCGCTTCATTTGGTCCACCCCCGCAGCCTGTGCTAGATTCAGGGTGCTTCTCTTCGGCCTCTTCCAACACCCACCTATTGTTGGGCACTGAGGATCTTCCCATGACGATTCTTCGCTCTCGTTTCCTTCGCCTTGCAGGGTTGCTCATGGTGCTGCCGCTGCTGCTGTCCACCGCCTGCAAAACCTCTACCGATGCGCGCGTCGCGGCCACCCAGCTGACCGCTACCGCCAAAACCCTGGCCGACTACTACACCGCTCTCAGCTGCATCGTGGACAAGACCGACCAGCTCTACGCACTGCAGGAGACGCTGGGTGGCACGACCTACGACGACGACACCCGCAAACACGTTCTGGGCGTAAAAGCCGAGCTGGAGAAGCGCGCCGCTCTGGCCCGCACCTTCAGCTCCATTGCGGGGTCGTTTGCCCGCCTCAGCGGTTCCACCGCGTCCACCGACGTGCCTGCCTCCGCCGCCAAACTTGAGGCCCAGGTGGAGGCGCTCAAGGTGACCGCGCCGCTCAGCAAGCAGCAGCAGGGGCTGATGGCCAGCGCCCTGCAACTGTTTGTTACCGCCGTGCAGGAGCACAAGGAGCGCCAGGCCGCCGCCGCCATGGACGGCTTTACCGGCGCGCTGGCGCAGTTGGTGGCCAGCGAGGCGGAACTCTACGATTCGCTCGGAAGCCAGTACGCCGTGCTTTCCAGGTCCATGGCCATGGTGCTGGTGCGCCAAGGCATGGTGGACCCTGGGGCGCAACTCAAGCCTGCGCTTGAACCCTACGGCCTTACCGCGCTGCCTGCCAAAGGCGCTCTGCGGGAGCGGTTAGCTGCTGCCCTGGAAGAGCAGATCGCGGCTGAGTCCAGGGCCATCGCCAGCAACCAGAAGAACGCCACCACCGCCCTGAAGGCATCGCTGGAAGAGATGGCAAAACGCGTTCACCGGGTGGCCACCGACAACCCTCTGGCCCCTGACCAAACCCCGCTCACCCTGGAAACCGTGGAAGCATGGGCCACCAGGATTGTGGCGCTTTAAGGAGAAAAGCGATGACCGACGTTTTGCAGACCCTTCTGGCCACCTTCAATGCGCTTCAGTTGCAGGAGGTTGAGCTCCTGGCCGCCTGCAAAGGCAACCAGCGTGCCCAGTTCGAGGAGAAGTACAAACAGGCGCGCAAGGCCTACTGGGCTTACCTGGATGGGGCGTTCAAAAACGATGACGACGAAGTGGCCGCGCTGGCCACCCAGCTGAACGTCGTGAATGCCTGGCTGGCCAACGCCACCAAGGAGATGGGCGACATGAGCAAAGTCCTCGATCAGATCGACAAGGCGCTCAGTCTGGGCGAGCAGTTGGCCGCCAAGGCAGCCTTGCTCTGAGAGTGCGCTCCCGGTTCAGCCGCCGCTGCAGTGCTAAACTTCCTGCGGCTCTGCCGGGTGTATTTCCGGAATGCTCTGGAGCCCGACCTTCTGTAACTCTCCTGAAAGGATTCACCTTCATGGTTTGCTTTGCCTTGGTTCTCCGCCGCACCTTGAGTTCCGCGCTGCTGGTTGCGGCCTGCGTTTTGGCGGCCAGCTTGGCCTCCGCTCAAGCGGTTGACATGTTCCCCGCCAACGCCGTGTCGCACTGGCAGCGGATCGGTATTCCCGCCACCCAGCCGGTCACTACCATCGAGCAGTGGCACATCGATGCGGCCCACCGCACCATCCTGTGCGACGGCAACGGTGGACACGACTGGCTCCGCTTCAACCAGGAGCTGACCAACTTCGACTTCCAGGTAAAGTGGCGCTTTGTGCCCAAGCCGGATGCCAAGTACAACTCCGGCGTCTTCTTCCGCAACAGCGAGGACGGGTCCATTTGGCATCAGGCGCAAACCAAGCTGGATGGCGGCTACCTCTTCGGCCTGACCCCGCGCAGCGCCACGCCCACCCGCTTCAACCTGATGAAGGAGATGGTGGAGAACCGGGTGAAGCCGGCCGGCCAGTGGAACCTCTACCGCATCCACTGCGAAGGCGGCCATTGCACCCTGGCCGTCAACGGCAAAGTGGTGAACACCGTGGACATTGAAGTGATGAAGGGCTACGTGGGCCTGGAAGCGGAAGGCGCCCAGATCCTGTTCAAGGACTTCAAACTCAAGCAGATCAAGTAGCCGCGTGCTTCGCAGGAACAGTGCCCCGTGCGGCTCCCTGAACAGCTTGTACCTATTGATCCGGCCCATAAACACTGATAACTGGGTGCCCCATCCATCCCGCGTTTTGTGCGGTATGGGTGGGATAGACTGACACTATTTGAGGGCTGGATCAATTCACCGAAACCAGAGTTGCTGAATCCCGAAACCGATGCACTCAACTCGATGCGACCGTCAGGGAGCAACGACCTGGCAGGGAATTGCCAGGACACACCGACGTTGGTTTCGCTCTAGCCTCTGCGCCCCCTTGGGAGCGCTCTGCAAATAGCCCAGCACGGAGCGAAGCGACGTGCTGGGAATGCGGCCCCCCTGAGACGCGCCCCTTGGGGGCGCTGTGCGGCCTTCGTGGGATCGCCAACAAAAAAAGGGCGTCGGCTGCATGCCGACGCCCTTTTTGTTCTTCGTCCCGTTTAGATGTGTGGCCCGATGGGGTTGCCGGGGCCATCGGCCTCAACCCCCGCAATCAGAACCAGATTCCCACCCACCTCGAACAGGAATCCATGGAAGCGCGCCGTAGCACCCACCGTGACGGTAGCGTTGTTGATCGCCTGCATGTTGGGGCTGGCGTAAACGGTGACGGTGGACTTGCCGCTCAGCTTGGCCAGCCAGCCGTTCGCATCCAGCGTCAGCGTGTAATTGCCCAGGCCCGCGGGGCCAGCCGGTGCGTTGATGGCGGTAACGGTTCCACCCACCGTTTGCGGATGGAGCATCACGGCCAGTGCGGTGGCGGAGTTGTTGGTCACCGCACTGGTGGCCACCGTAACTGCCTGCCCTGGGAAGAGGGTGGAGGCCGAGAAGAGCTGCGCGAACGGTGGCGCGGCCGTTGCCAACGTGCCGGCTCGTACCGGGATGATGAATTTGGTTGTGCCGGTGATGGTGATGGTGTCGGTCTCAATCGGCGTGGTGGTGGCCGTTGCGCCCACCTTGTCGCGTACCGCCATGGTGAACGAGGTGGCTGGCGAGCCGGTCACAGCCGTTACTGGGCCTTCCACAAACATCATGTTCGCAACCGGCGTCACATCCTCTTCCACACGTGTGGCCAGAATGGTGCCATCGGTCTGCAGCGTCAAGTCGGCTTCAATCAGTGCGCCCACGGTGAGCGCGGAGAAGCCGGTAATGCCCTGGTACACGGTGTTCGAGTTCACCGCCGCCGTCACCGAAATGCCGTGCGGCAGGGTCAGGGTGAAGCTGTTCGCACCCAACGCGGAGACTTTGCCCTTCACGCCCACGATCAGCCCATTGGTGCCGTTGGTCGGAGCTTGAGGAATCGGAACCGCGGCCACATGAAACTGCGGCGAAACCGTCACCGTCGAGCCCGAGATGGTGACCGAATTCGCCACCAGATAATCCACCAGCAGCCCGGTGGTGGTGTTCGATACCGCCACCGCGCTGGGGAAAGTGATGGTCTGGGTGTTGTTCTGCAGAACCCCGGTGGCCACATCCACCTGCTTGGTGGTGGGGTCAATATAGGCCACGATGGCGTTGGCGTAAGTCAGCGTCGCGCTGGTGTAAGTGTCTTCGGGGATGGCCGGCATCATCAGCGGCTCCTGCACCGCGTCCAGATGCGTGGCCTCAAAGGTCAGCGGCGAGCTCAGCACGCTCACGGCCGTGCCCTTGGCGTCGGTCAGCGTCACCGAACTCAGCGTCAGGCTGGTGGCCAGCACAATGTCGCTGGGAGCATCGGTGATGGTGACCGGCACGGTGGAGTTGGAGCTGGAGGGCGTGGTGCCCAGAATCGCGTTGGTGGCTGCCGAGCATCCGCCCAGCAACATGGCTCCGGCGGCAAGTGCTGCGCCGAATGAGCCTATCCATAACTTTCTTGAAGCCTGCATCGTGGATCTCCTTCTACCGTCGGTCATCAAGGTTCCGGCCACCGCTCAGTATGCATGGGGGGAGATCAGCGGTCCGGCCGGAACTCATTACCGGCTGAATAGACGAGTTCACAATATGGTTCGACTACAGACGCACGAATTTTCTTTTTGCTCGCTCTTTACTTACCTCTTGTCGCCATAGAACCGGCAAGTGGATGCTGTTTGGGTGCCCCATCCTCTACCGCGTCTTTGGCGAGAATCTGCTGCATGCAATGCCTAGCCCAGCGGATATTTGCCCGCCTCCACCACCGCCCGTGCTATTTGGCGGCTGAGCGCCACCTGGTTGGCCGGTTCCACGCGAGCCAGCCGGCGCAACAGCGCCAACTGCATGCGCAGCTCGTCGCCTTCGCTGCAGGCCGCCAGCACCAGCCGCGCGGCCTGCTCGGTGACCGCCAGGCTCCGTTCCGCCACCAGCCCGGTCATGGCCGCGGCCACATCCCCCGTAGCCTTGCCGTCCAGCTTGCGAGCCCGCAGCAGGGCACTCTCCAGCGCAAAGGCCTCGGAGATCATGGCCGACAGCGCACCCATCAGCTCCTGCTCCTGGTCGAGCGCCGCCATGAACCGCTGGCTGGCCACTCCGGCGGCAAACAGAGCCATCTGCTTGACGGCCCGGAGCGCCTTGGCCTCGCGCGCCAGCCGGTCGGTGGTCTTCTCGTCCAGACCAAAGCTGGGCGGAGCCATGGCCTCCTCCACTGTCCGCTGGATGGCTGCCATCAACGGTAGCTTGCCTTGCATGGCCCGCTTCAGCATCCAGCCGGACACGATCAGGCGGTTGATCTCGTTGGTGCCCTCAAAGATGCGGTTGATACGCGCGTCGCGGTAGAGCCGCTCGGCCACAAAGTCCTCCACGTAGCCGTAGCCGCCCATGATGGCCACTAGCTCGTCGGCGGCCATCTGGTTCATCTCCGAACCATAGACTTTGAGAATGGAGCACTCCACTGTGTACTCCGTGAAGGCTTCGTTGTCGGTGCCTTGGCCCGTGGCAATGCGCGCGTCAATCATCCCCGCCGTGCGGTAGACCATGCTCTCGGTGGCATACATCCGCGCCGCTGTCTGGGAGAGCTTCTCCTGCACCAGCCCGAACTCGCCAATGGGCTTGCCAAAGGCCTTCCGCTCGCGGGCATAGTGGGCCATCTCGTTCAGAGCCTGGCGCGCAAAGCCCACGCACGCCGAGCCCAGCTTGAAGCGGCCGACGTTCAGCACGCCAAAGGCGATGCGCGCGCCCTTGCCCGCCTCCCCCAGCAGGCTCGCGGCAGGCAGGCGGCAATCGGAGAGCACCAGCGGGCAGGTGGACGAGCCCTTGATGCCCATCTTGTGCTCCTCCGCGCCCACTTTCAGCCCCGGCGTTCCGGCTTCGATGAGAAAAGCGGAGAACTTCTCCTCGCTGGTTGCGGGATCGACGATCTTGGCAAATACGGTGTAGAGCCCAGCAATCGCGCAGTTGGTCAGCCACTGCTTTTCGCCGTTCAGCAGGTAGCTGCCATCCGCTTCCACCGTGGCGCGGGAGCGCACGTTCATGGCGTCCGAGCCGGAGCTGGCTTCCGACAATCCGTAGGCGCCGATCCGCTCGCAGCTGGCCAAAGGCGGCAGATAGCGTTTTTTCTGCTCTTCCGTACCGAACCAGAGGACGGGCAAGAGAGCTATTCCGGTGTGGGCGCCAAAGGCGGTGGAAAAGCTGGCCAGCATGGAGATGCGGTCGGTGACTACCGTGGAGCTGACCTTGTCCAGGCCCAGCCCGCCGTACTCCTCCGGAACGTCGACCGCGGTAAAGCCCTCGTCGGCAGCCTGGCGCAGCAATTGCTCCATCGCGCCTGGCTCCTGACGTTCGACGGCTGCAATCGCCGGCTGGATCCGCTCCCGCGCAAAGCGCTCGGCGGCGGCCGCAATCTGCCGCTGCTCCGGGTTCAGATCCTCCGGGGTAAACACCTCTGCCGGGGTGCGCTCCTCCACCAGAAACGAACCGCCTGCTGCCGCTACAATCCCGCTTGCCACGTGCGTAGACCTCGCTCATCCAACTGAGGTCAAAGTATCCCACCAAGCGAGCAAACGGCAACCGCGTGGATTCAGCGTATGTTTTGAGGTGGATTCTTGCCACGGACAAGCCCCTGTTTCAACGACGGAGAGGACGGCTCGAATCTTGCCCAATATGAGGTGGGTTGACCCTAATCGGGAAACGGACACCTCAACGGCCTACGGATCCGGCCCTCAGATTGAAGCACCGCGCCCGTCCTTTTCGCAGGATTTATCGTGAAACTGTTGGGAAGTCAGGACAGTCTCCAAGAGCCGGATCTACAAAGGTGAACCAGCCTGAAGTCTGTTCCGCATCTTTGCTCTTTGTGGGAAGTGGGGGCAGGGCTTTCGGTCTCTCCTGGAGGGCGCTGGAAGGTGAGCAACGGCATCCCCATAGCCGCAGCTCGCAGTACCTATAATGGAGACTCCGAGACAGGGTACAGGCTTGCGCATCGGGTTGCGATCCAGCTGCCTCTGTCTTCGTCCTTGAACCAACCGGGAGCGGCCAGGCCCTCCACGCTTCACACCGCGCAGGTGGCACACGGCATGCAGACACCGCAAAAATCCGAGCCAGCACCGAGCCCGGCAGCATTCACGCCCTCCGCGGCTGCGGTTCGCGACCAGCTCCATCGGCTCCTCGCCCACCCGCTGTTTACCAACAGCAAGCGCTACCCGGTGCTGCTGGCTTACGTGGTGGAGCAAAGTTTGCTGGGCAATGCGGGGGACCTGAAAGAGCGCACCCTTGGCGTTGAGGCCTTTGGCCGCGAGCCCGCTTACGACGTGACCCTGGACCCGGTGGTCCGCATGACCGCAGCCGAGGTGCGCAAGCGTCTGATCCAGTACTACTACGCGCCGGAGCACGCCGGCCAGCTGGTCATCGAGCTGCCGCTCGGCGCCTACGCCCCATCCTTTCGCGAGCCGGAGAGCCACCCCAGCGACGGCATCGCGTCGTCGGCGCAGAACGCCACGCCGCCTTCGCCGGTCGCTACCACGCCGCCCGCCGCCTTCTTTGCCCGCCACTGGATGACATGCTCGCTTGCCCTCCTGGGGGCGGCGTTGCTGGGCTTTGTAGCGGGAAACATCCGGCTGCCGCGACCGCCTTCCAGCATGGAGCGCTTTTGGCAGCCGATCACGGCCACCACCGGGCGCGTCACCTACTGTCTTGGCGAGCCCGTGGATGGCGTGGACAGCGTGGATCGCGCGCGCCAGGCCCCCGCCGCGCTTTCCCCGGCGGGCAGCCTGAATGTTTCCGATGTGATCACCCTGGCCCGCTCCATTGAGCCCATTGTTCCGCGCAACGGCGCCTTCCGCGTGGTGGCGGCCTCCGCGGCCGGCTTCACGCAACTGCGGGAAGGTCCGATTGTGCTGATTGGCGCATTCGATAACCCGTGGACCCTGCGCATCACCCAAGACCTGCCCTTCGGCTTTCAGCTGGACCACAACCAGCGCGAGATCGTGGATCGCCGCAATCCGCAGGGCAAATTCTGGACCCTGGAGTGGCAAACCCCCAACCAGAAGCTGGCGGCTGATTACGCCATTGTGGCCCGCATCCACGACAACACCACCGGCCAGCCCGTGATCATTCTGGCCGGCATCCTGGCCGAGGGCACGGAGGCGGCTGGTGAGCTGGTCTCAAGCCCGGCGGCGCTGGATACCATGTTGGCCGCTGCCCCAGCCAACTGGGACAAGCTCAACCTGGAAGCGGTGGTTGAGACCCGCGTGATCGATGGCCACCCCGGTCCTCCCAAGGTGATCGCCCTCCGCACCTGGTAGGCGCCATGCGCGGACCCGCAGCCGTTGTATGATACAGGCCGCGTCCTGGCCTCAATCCTTCACTCTATCTGTAATCAATACAGTGAGTTGAGACATGTGTAACGTGATGTTACCCGTTAAACCTTTCGCCCCTGGCTGCACATCCTTGACGCTGACCCTGCAAGCTGCTCAAGCTCTGAAGAACGGCGCTGAGCCAGCACGGAGACCCATGAAGATTCGCACCTCAATTTCGTTTTCTGCTTCTGCATTTCTGTTTGCCTTGGTTCTCATCGGCTGTGCGCATTCCGCGCCTGCCCAAACCGGCCCCCTTTCAGCCAGCCGACCCTGGATGAATGCCCAACTCGCGCCGGAACAGCGGGCTGAGCTGGTGCTGGGGCAGATGACCACGGACGAAAAGCTGGAGCTGGTGCACGGCAACGGCATGGCCCACGTTTCCAACTGGCAGATGCCGCACACCAACGACGGCAACGGCGGCGCGGGCTATGTGGTGGGAGTGCCCCGGCTCGGCATTCCACCGCTCTACATTTCGGACGCGGCCTACGGCGTGCGCGACAGCGGCGCCAATGGCCGCTACGCCACCGCTCTGCCCTCGAACCTGGGCGCGGCCTCCAGTTGGGACGTGGATTCAGCCTGCGCCTACGGCCAGATCATAGGCAGTGAACTGCGCGCGCAGGGCTACAACATGACCCTGGGTGGCGGCGTGAACCTGGCTCGTGAGCCCCGCAACGGGCGCAGCTTTGAGTACGCCGGTGAAGATCCGCTGCTGGCGGGCACTCTGGTGGGCAACCGCGTGAAGTGCGAGCAGGCCCAGCACGTGGTGGGCGACCTGAAGCACTACGCCGTCAACGACCAGGAGACGGGCCGCTTCATAGTGGACTCGGTCTTCAGCCGCCGCGCGATGCAGGAGTCCGATCTGCTGGCTTTTCATATTGCCTACTCCATCTCCAACGCCGCCGCCGTCATGTGTTCTTACAACCGCATCAACGGCGACTACGGCTGCGAGAACCCCTACACGCTGGGCCTGGTGCTGAAAAAGCAGTGGGGCTTCAAGGGTTTTGTCCTCTCGGATTGGGGCGGTACGCACAGCACGGAGAAGGCCTCGGCCGCGGGTCTGGATCAGGAGCAGCCCATGGACGAATTCTTCGGCCCCAAGCTCAAGGCGGCGGTGGAAGCGGGTAAGGTGCCCATGGCCGAGTTGGACGACCACGCTCGCCGGGTGCTCTACGCCGAGTTTGTCTCCGGCATTGTCGACTTCCCGGTGGCAAAGAGCGTGGTGGATGCCGAGCACGGGCTGAGCGTGGCCCAGGCGATTGAAGAGAAGAGCATTGTGCTGCTGAAGAACGCGCAGCAGGTCCTGCCCATTGATCCGGCGCGCGTGCACACGATTGTGCTGATTGGCGCGCATGCGGACGTGGGCATGATCTCCGGCGGCGGCTCGGCGCAAGTGGACCCGCCGGTGGGCAACGCGATTCTGCCCGCAGGCAAGGGCGCCACCACCTGGCAGCAGCACATCTGGTTCCCCACCTCGCCGCTCAAGGCTCTGCGTGCCCAGTTGCCCAACGTCAAAATCGAATACAACTCCGGCGCTGACCCGCGGGCTGCGGCGGAGCTGGCCCGGAAGGCCGATCTGGTGATTGTGTTTGCGGCGCAGTGGGCATCAGAGGGTATGGACCAGCCGAGCCTGTCCTTGCCGGAAGAGCAGGACGCGCTGATTGCGCAGGTGGCTGAGGCCAATCCCCGCACCGTGGTGGTGTTGGAGACCGGCTCGGCCGTGACGATGCCCTGGCTGAGCAAGGTTGCGGGAGTGGTGGAGGCATGGTTTGCCGGTAGCGCAGGGCACAAGGCGCTGGCCAACGTGCTGGTGGGCAGCGTGAACCCCAGCGGCAAGCTGGCCATCAGCTTCCCCCGGAGTGAAGCCGACCTGCCCCGCGCCACAATTCCTCCTGCG
Source organism: uncultured Occallatibacter sp. (assembly GCA_964645855.1). GTDB lineage: Bacteria > Acidobacteriota > Terriglobia > Terriglobales > Acidobacteriaceae > Telmatobacter. The sequence goes on along the minus strand of CAZYDF010000015.1, from coordinate 27,155 downwards.
CCCAAAGACCAACACTTTGCCACCGGCCCGGTGAATCCCGGCATGAAGGGCGAAGGCTTCTCCGTCCACTACGACGAGGGCGCGGCCATCGGCTACAAGTGGTTTGAGAGCCGGAACAAGCAGCCTCTGTTCGCCTTTGGCTTTGGCCTTTCCTACACCACCTACGCCTACACCGGGCTCAGCGTGGACGCCGACCGCCGCACCGTCCGCTTTACCGTGACCAACACCGGCCAGCGCGCGGGCAGTGAGGTGGCGCAGGTTTACGCTCGCCTTCCCAAGGGTGCCGACGAGAGTTACAAACGCCTGGCTGGATGGAAGCGGATCGAGCTGGCTCCGGGCCAGGCCGAGACCGTGACCGTGGCCGTGGACGCGCGCGTTTTGCAAACCTACGACGAGGGCAAAGAGGCCTGGAAGCTGGCTCCCGGAAGTTATCAGGTGCTGGTCGGCGGCGCATCGGATAGCACGCCGCTAACCTCCGCCCTTGAGATCCGGTAGAGCGTTTCTCCAATTGCTCTACCCCGAAACCACAACCGCTGAGTCGCTTTTTCCTTAAGAAAAAGCGACCTCGCACGATCTCTGCAAGGGCTACATCTATTGGAGAAACGCTCTAACGTGGTGCGTCAGGAAGCCGCAGCATCGATGCAGCTGTCCACTGGACAAACCTTGCTCTCAACAGACTCTATTTGAGGGCCGGATGAAGAGGGACGGGGACTCGATTCCGTGTCTGCGGCACGGGTTGCAGAGACGGCGACGGCTCGCGCTGGGGGAAGGGTGGCTCCGGGGGTTGAAATCCTTCTTTCCAGCCTCATGCAACAGGCATACAATCGCTCCAATCTGAGTTGGGAGAGGGGTGGAGCGCCCTCTGGCGCTCGGGACCCTGGCGACCCACCGCTCCCCACCCCAGGCTGCCCCAGAGCGGCCGGGGAACTGGGCCCTGGCGTGCCCCACGATCTGCCGCGGGAAGGTTCCTGGATGGCAGAGGTGAAGTTGAACCGGATTCTGGCCTTCGCCGCACTCGTGCTGAGCGTGTGTGTGTGTGTGCATGGCCAGAGCATCACCGGCCAGGGGGCATCCGGCTCACTGGCTGGCCGACTCACCGATCTGCACTCCGCTCCGCTGGCAGGCGTGGAGCTGGTGCTGCGCAACGAGGCTACCGGCGCGGCAACCCGCACCACCACGGCACACAACGGCACCTTCCGCGCCGGGCAGCTTGCTCCAGGCCTTTATACCGTGGAGGCAGAGAACGAAGAGCTGGGCCGCGGCCAACTGACCGGGATTCTGGTGCAGGCTGGGCAGGAGGCGCGCATCCAGGCGGCCATGGTCTTTGAGCCTTTGCCCCCCAAGCCTCTGGTGATTGCGCATCACGACATTCCCACCCAAGCCGTGTACCTCGCCTTTGAGTATCCGCTCAACCGCCTCGAACTATTGCGCGCAACGCCCGTGCTGATGCCGGCCTTTGTGCACGATCCGCCCCCCACTCAGTCGATAACCTTCGCCTTTGCCTTTCCGACCGCGCCGCTCCATCTGTTGCCGCCAACCTACGTGCTGTTGCCAGCCTTTGTGCATGATCCTCCGGCCACGGAGGCGGCGCAGTTGCGCGCAGAGGTGAGCAGCCTCCTGTTGCCGCTGGCCAACTTGACCAAGCTGCCGCTGATCGATGCGGATCAGCCTGCACAGAAACCGCAACCGGCAACCCAGCCACAAACCGCGGCTCAGCTACAAACCGCAACCACGGAGCCGCCCGCCCCGGCCGTGATCCAGCCTGTGAATACGGTCATGGCTCCTCGCCTGTTTCGCGACGAAGCTTGCGAAAAGGATGGGGCACGGTGCTCCTCCTTGAGCGCCGTAGCCATAGCGGGTACGATCATCGCGCAGCTGACCGGCGCGGAATTGCAGCAACTTCCGGTAAGCGGTCGTCGCTGGGAGGAGTTTGCGCAAATCGCGCCGGGAGCCTCGCCCTCCGCAGCCGGGGGGGGCGCGCAGATGCGCGACCAAGGCCAGGCAGAGGCCGACACCACCATTGACGGCATGAGTACGCGGCTGGCCTTTGGCACCCCCGGTGGGCATGGTCGCGGCTCGGCCGGCCAAACCGAGGGCGAGCCGGAGGGCATGGGCTCGGCCTTTGCCGGCGGGCGCGGAACTGGGGTGAGCGAGGCGGCGATTCGCAGCTTTCAAACCGCAGCCGGGAACGCCGAGGCCAGCGCCAGCCGCGCCGCCGGAGGCCGCGTCCAGTTGACCACGCTGCGCGGCCAAAACGGCCTGCACGGCCAGGCCTTCCTCTACGAACGGCAAAACATGCTGGGAGCGCAAAATCCCTTTACGCAATGGACCCGCGAAACCGCCTTCGGCACATCCACGACTTTGCCCACCTTTGCGAGCGTGCCTTACACGCCCAACGACCACGAGAGCACCTTTGGCGTGGGCGTGGGCCGGCAACTGCGCCGCGACCGGCTCTTCTGGTTTGCGGCGCTCGAGAGCACGCAGCGCGACCATCCCGGCGTCTCCGTGCTCAAACACCCCGACCTGTTCTTTGCCCAGCCGACAGACGACCAGATGCAGTTGCTGGGAGCGCAGCTGGGCTCCGGCAGCCTGGCCTTTCCGCGCTATGGGCAGATGCTGGAGACGCTCGGCGGGTTGCTAGGCCCGGCTTCGCGGACCACCACGCAATGGTTGGGCTTTGGGCGCGTGGACTGGGACTTTCGCGAGCGCCACCGGATCACGGTGGAGGCCAATGCGGCACTCTACGATTCGCCCGGCGGCGGCCTGCAGCGTGTCTCCGAGGCCTACGGCACGCACAGCTTTGGCTCCAGCCAGGCCAGCGAACAGTGGTTGCTGGGCCGCTGGGAGGCCTTTCTGACCCCCAACCTGCTCTCCGTCTCGCAGCTCTCCTGGAGCCACGCCATCCTGAGCGCCCACGCGCAGACGCCCTCCGCCTACGAGAGCACGCTCAACATCAACAATTGGAACAACTGGGGCCAACTGCCGCAGATTGTGGTGGACTCGCGCTATGGTTTTACGATCGGCAATCCGGCGCGCTTTGGCGCGGGCAGCTATCCGGATGAGACGCAGCTGTACTTGCAGCAGGCAGCGAACTGGGCGCATGGCAATCTGCTGGTGAAGGCGGGGCTGGAGTTGGACCACAGCGCCGACGCCACCTCCCTGCTGCGCAACCAGACCGGCACGTATCACTACGCCAGCGTGGAGAACTTTGCTACTGACGCGATGGCGTTCGCAAATTACGGCATTGCCGGGTCACTGAACCCGCTGGACCAGCACAACTGCGACCAGACGGGCAAGGCATGGCGCGACTCGGCAGGCGTCTTGCGCGGGCTTGGTTACCTGCCCTGCTACTCCTACTACACCCAAACCATGGGCCCCGCGGGCTGGCGCGCCAGCACCAACGAAACCGCACTTTATGTGACCGCGCAGTGGCAACCCGTAAAGTATGCGGTGTTCTCGGCGGGCCTGCGCTGGGAGCGCGAACAACTGCCCGCGCCCATTGCCGCCGTCAGCAACCCGGCGCTGCTGCTTACCGGGCAAACACCGGCGCTCGGCAACAACTGGGGCCCGCGGCTGAGCCTGGCTGTGGGCAGCCAGGACAAACGTTGGCCGGTGCTGCGCCTGGGCTACGGCATCTACTACGGGCGGATGATGACATCCACCCTGCTCACCGTGCTCTCCCACACCGGATCGTTCAACGGCGACCTCAGCTTCTATCTGCGGCCCACTGACAACTTGAATCAGGGCGGCGCGCCCCCGTTCCCCTACGTCTTCAACGGCGAGCCGCTGAGCGTGGTCAAGCCCGGCGCGGTGGAGTTTGCGCCCAGCTTCCGAAACGCGGAGGTGCATCAGGCAACGGTGGGCGTGGAACAGAAGCTGCCCCTGCACGTTGAGGTAACGGCGGCGGCCATGGTGAGCCTGGCGCGGCATCTACCGGTCACCACCGACACCAACATCGATCCGCTGACGCCGCAACAGATCATCAAGTACGACGTATGTGAGCCCACTCCCAGCGTCGCCTGCGGTCACACCGGCTCCGGACCGATCAAGGCCGCGCAAATCATTCTGCCGTTCTACGCCAGTTGGCCCTCTACCAGCGGAGGCTCCGGCAGGCTCAATAGCAACTATCAGCAGGTGGTGGAGATGGAGAGCCGCGCCAACTCCACCTACGAGGCGGCTACCATCCGGATCAATCGCTCCGCCTCGCCCGGCCTCACCGTCCATGCCCACTACACCTACGCGCATGCCATGGACTGGAATCCGAACGAGAGCCTGCGGCTCACCGGAGGCAGCGTGCTGGAACCGGATAACTTCAGCCTGGAGTATGGAACCAGCGACCTGGATGTGCGCCACACGGCCATGGCTATGGTGCTCTATGAAACGCCCTGGAAGCTGCGCGGGATGGCTGGGCGGTTAGCCAATGGATGGGCGCTTTCTGGCGTGGGCCACTTCCGCAGCGGCATGCCGTACACCATCCGCACCGGAGGCACGTTGAGCAAATTTTTTGACGCGGCAACTGGGACGCCCGTTGTGGCGCTGGGCGAGGGGATCAATGGCTCCGGTGGCGACAACCGCATCTACGGGCTGGGCAGCGACGGCATCAACTACAACCTGGGGCGCAACACCTATCGCTATCCTCTTGCCTGGAAGGCCGATCTGCGCCTGGCCAAGCGCGTCAACTTCAGCGCGCGGCGGCAGTTGGAGGTGCTGGTGGAGTCGTTCAACTTGTTCAACCACCAGAACGTGACGGAGATAGAGACCACGGGCTACATGATCGAGTCCGGCACGATCACCGGCGGGCCGCCCAAGCTGAACTTCCTGACCGGCCTCAAGGCCAACAGCGTCGCCTTTGGCCAACCGTTCAACGTGAACGCCACCAACTTCTATCAGCCACGCAGGATCGAGCTAGGTGTGCGTCTGCGCTTCTAAGCATTGCATGCAACCATTTGTAACGCAGGAATTGCATGCAGCAGATGATCCTTCGTGCGTCCGGGATTTTAGCTCTCCCACCCTTTCGCAAGAAAAGAGCGAAAGGATGGGGCAAGGAGCCTCTGCTGAAGGGCGGATCGATTGGAGACCCTTGGAAAGGAAGGAGCAGGGACCTTCAGGTCCCTGAAGAGCAGCCTAAAAGAGAGACTCCGGGGTTTCAACCCCGGACGTATTCCTCAGCCGCACAGCGCCCTTTCAGGGCGCTCGTGCTTTTGGGGATCGCAACCCAGGGCTCGGCCTTCAGCCGGTCCTGGGCTACTCGCACTGCGCCCCGGACGGGGAGCAACGATTCAGGCTAACTGACATCTCTATCCCAGGTGTCAGAATCAAGACCTCCACCCCACGTACGAAGATCTGTCCGCGGGGTGGAGGTCTGGGGCACCCATGAGTGGTACTGAATCAAGCGGTCAGGACACTGGCTAGAACAACTCAATATCCGGGCGAGAGCCAACCTTGGCAGAGCCTCCGCCGGTGGAGGCCAGATGGGTGGCTGTTTGGCGTTCCATGCGGTAGCGGGCCAGATGCGTGGCCAAAATGTCCTTGAAGGTCCTCTCCAGGTGCCCGTCCCAGGTGGGATCGTTGGGCTTTTCCCCCAGTAGTTGCAAGTGGGCCTGCATGTCAACCAGTGCGGCCTGCACGTGCTCCATCCGCTGCCGCATCACGTCCTGGAATTGGATGTGGCCCAGGGCCTGGGAGAGCTGTTTAACGCTCTCGGCGTAGTTGGTGTCGAGCTCGCCCACCACCCCCAGCAGCATATTGGAGTTGCGGCAGAATTCGTTCTGCATCTCCGTGAGCCCGGCAATCAGATGCGACAACTCGTCGCCGGATTGATAATTCGCCAGCGCCGCATGCGCGTCGGTCATCTCCTTCTGCACCCGGGCCGTGGTGGTGTTGATTTTTCCGGCAATGTCGGCCGCGGCCTTGGTGGTTGCAACGGAGAGCTTGCGCACTTCGCCAGCCACCACGGCAAATCCGCGTCCTGCGCTGCCGGCGCGCGCGGCCTCAATCTCCGCGTTCAAGGCCAGCAGGCTGGTCTGTTGGGCAATGGTGGTAATCACTTTGATGAGCGGCTGCAGGGCTCCCACTTCCAGGGCCATGCTCTCAATGCGCTCAAAGCTGTTGCGCAGCTCGTCGTTTTGCTCCTGCAACTGCGTCTCGATGGCGGCAATCACTTCCTTGTTGCCGTTCACGCGCTCTTCGGTGGCGCGGGTCACGTCGCGCCCGTTGGCCATGGACTCGGCAATGTGCTGGCGCTGGTCGGCGGCGTTCTCATTCAGCGCGCCCAGGCCGCCGATCACCTGCAGCACCTCCTGCTCGGATTGATTGAGTGAGTCGCCAATCTGCTGGTACATGACGCCGATATAGGATTCGGAGGCATGCAGTTCGGAGGAGAGCGCATTGCGTCCGGCGGCAGCGGCCTGAATCTGGTCGCGCGTCAGCTTGCCAACCTCACCCAGGTCGGCAATGCCCTGACGCGCGCCGGCCCAGTGTACGGAGCCCGCGATGGCCAGCGGCAGCAGGACAAAAAGAGTGAGCAGCGCAAGGATGCTAACCCAATGCTGATAGAACTCCTCACCCAGGACCAAGCAGAGGGAACCAAGAAAGGCGACCATGCAAGCCGTTCCCAGCAAGCTGGTTCCAACGAATCGGCGACGAGCCCGATGCAGCCTGGATTCACGACGATCTTCTACATCCGATTCCGAGGCACTGCCCCGATCGCTTCCCAGCGAAAGGCGATGCAGCGATCCACCAGCGTAAGTTGCCATCTCAAGCTCCTGGAAGGACCTTCCGAATCACGCGAACCAGATCGTCCCCGGAAACGGGTTTGACCAGCCAGCCAGTGGCTCCCATACGCTTGCCTTCGTCCCGCTTGGCGGAGTCGCCTTCGGTGGTCAAGGTGAGAATCGGCACAAAACGGAACTCCGGCATGGCGCGCACCTTGCCAATCAGTTCCATTCCACCCATCAAAGGCATGTTGATGTCCGTCAGGATCAAGTTAGGCTTGGCTCCAGCCTTGAGCTTGCTCAAAGCCTCCTGTCCATTGCCCGCGGTATCGACATCAAAGCCATTCATCTTCAATGCCGTCTTCAAACTCATCACCATGGTAGGCGAATCGTCGACGACTAGTACTCGCTGCGTCATTGCTATTCCTCTCTACAGAACCAGCATCGTTCGACCGGCGTGAACTGAGAATGCAAATGAGGCACGGTCCACCTGAAAGTGCGCAGGCACACAAGCACCTAGCGATCTGCGGGGGCAGAACCTCGACTCTGTCAGCTATATCGTCTCTGGTTCGGAGCAAGGTTAGGGCTGCATCCCACATCGCAAGGTTCACATCCCGCTCCAGTTTCATTTCCGGAATGACGCTTCTCATCTTGACAGCACGCCAAGGTCGGCATAATTTGTCAGTTAGAGCCATTCGCCAATCAGCGACGGAATCCAGGCATTTTTGAGCGGGATTCACAAAGCGATAAGGCACAGCACGGCACTTGATGCCGACGAACAGCTGAGCAGTGGCCGACCGACGTACCAGTCTTCTTGGCGCACAACTTTATTCGACGATCACGACCGTGGCGGCCTTCGACCGCGGGCCGGAGGGAGATCCCTCGGCTGGAAACAGGCATCGGCGTGTTTGTCGCACTCGTTGTTCCCACTTTTGGAGACACAAATGCTGATCCGCTTCACTTCTTTGCAGCGTGGACTTACCGCGCACACCTCCACGTTGGCCCTGGTGGCCACGCTGGCTCTGGGATCACTGACTACGACCGTTCAGGCCCAGAATGAGCGCATCAAGCCCTCTTCTCCCGGAGACTCGCTCTCTGCTCCTGGACCGTTGGCGGAGGGCTTGTCGCCCCAGCTCACGCGGCCGGAACTGGCCAAGGCCATGAAGCTGGTAGCCGACTGGCAACTCAGCCGATTGCCCGCTCAGCCGCAGGTTGACTGGACCTTTGCGGCCCTCTATGCGGGCTTTATGGGCGTGCCTGACCAGGTGGCGGGCGACAAGTACAAAAAGGCGATGGAGGAGATCGGCAACGGCCTGAACTGGCAGCCGGGTCCGCGCCTGTTGCATGCCGACGATCAAGCCGTGGGCCAGATGTATGTGGAGCAGTATTTGCTGCACAAGGACCCCAAGATGTTGGAGCCGATCAAGGCGCGCATGGATCAGGTGATTGCCTCTGGCGACGAGGGCGCCAAGCCGCTCTGGTGGTGGTGCGATTCGCTCTTCATGGCTCCGCCGGTGCTGGCCGATCTGACCGTGGCCACCGGGGACAAGAAGTACGTCGACTTCATGGATCACGAGTGGACCATTGCCACCCGTCTGCTCTACGACACCGACAAACATCTCTACTACCGCGACCTGAACTACTTCGACCGTCGCGAAAAGAACGGCGAAAAGATCTTCTGGGCGCGTGGCAACGGCTGGGTGATGGGTGGTCTGGTGCGGGTGCTTCAGCGGTTGCCCAAGGACTCGCCCTCGCGGCCCCGCTACGAGAAGCTGCTGAAGGAGATGGCGGCCGAGTCGCTCGCCCTCCAGAGCAAGGACGGGCTGTGGCGCGCGGGCATGCTGGACGAAAAGGGCTATCCGCTGCCCGAGATCTCCGGCTCCGCCTTTATCACCTACGCCATGGCCTACGGCGTGAACGAAGGCATCCTGGACAAAAAGACCTATTGGCCCGCAGTGCAAAAGGCCTGGGCGGGCATGTTGACCCACGTGTATGCCGACGGCCGCCTGGGATCGATCCAGCCCGTGGGCGCGGCTCCCGGCGCCTTCACCGAGACCTCCAGCTACGTCTACGGCGTGGGCGCCTATCTGCTGGCGGGCTCGGAGATCTACCGCACCGCCAAGTAATCCACTCCTGCAGTGCTCGATTTCGCCCGGCGAAGAGACTCTCTTCGCCGGGATTTTTTTGACCTCTTCCATTCCCTGCCCGGACCATGATCGACGTTGCGTTACGTTATCCGTTTCTGGTTTGTATCCAATTGAAGCAGTAACCTATCAAATCCCACAAAGGCTGGGCGCCAAAGGGAATACCCCTCATGATCTGCCCGAAAATGTCGAGAAGAAAGATAAGGCAGAAAAGAGTTGGGCCGCAAACCCGGCAAGGAGAGGTGTAACATCGGAGGCCGACCCAGAGAAGCCTTCGGATTCCGCGGGAGTCTCCGCGGTAGTTACTTTTATGGGGTTGATCACTCCGGTGCTACCCTCTTCGCGGTATCTCCGACAGGCTAGGGCCTGTGCTAGTCTTCCGTTGGACGAGCGGACCGGCACACCCCATCCAGCCTATGGTTCTGGGGCGCATGGTATTTGTGTCTGCAACAGGCCAGGGCTTGGATCTGGACGCTTATCGCGATAGCCCCAGGGTATTTGGATAGCTTCGAAAGGAAACAGATGAAGATCATTGGAATGAGCGGACTCGAGAATTCCATGCCGTTCAAGAAGACCAGGTTTCCAGGGCTCGACGAGCGGGAGTATCGCATCGCCCAGGGAATGGATGCCGCCGCCGCTCTGGTCATCGACGGCAAGGTGATTGTGGCCGCCGAGCAGGAGCGCTTCAATCGCCTGAAGGCCACCGGCCGCTTTCCGATTGACGCCATCAACTTCTGCCTGGCTGAAGCCGGTTTGAGCATCAACGACATCGACGAGATTGCGCATGGGTTTGACTACGCTCCGTATGAAGCGCTCTATGCGCAGGACGAAGTCTCCGCCGCTCTCTACAAAGAGGTGTTTTCGCGCGAGGCGTTGATCAATCAAGTGCGGCGCGATCTGCCCGGTTATCCCGTGGAGCGCGTGCATCAGGTCGGTCACCACATGGCCCACGCCGCCAGCGCCGCTTACACCTCCGGCTGGGACGAGTGTCTGATTGTGGTGAACGACGCCATGGGCGAGATTGAAAGCATGAGCGTCTACGACTTTCACGACGGCGAGTTTGAACGCATTGCCACCATCGGCGCCAACGACTCCATCGGCGTGCTCTACTCGCTGGTCACGCTGCATCTGGGCTTCGATTTCAACTCCGACGAGTACAAGATCATGGGCCTTGCGCCCTATGGCGATCCCTCCAGGTACCGCGCCTTCTTTGAGAGCATTGTGGAGTTGCGCGACGATGGCACCTTCCGCATTCCCATCCTCAAGCTGAACAAGACCCGCGAAGAGCGCGAGAATTACCTGGCCACGCGCGCCTATCTCGACGAGCACTTGATCCAGCACCGTCTGCCCTCGCAATCGGTGAGCAGCGTACACGAGGACATTGCGGCCGCGCTGCAGGAGTGTTTGGAGCGCGTGATTCTGCACGTGTGCGAGTCCTTTGGGCGCGAGACTGGATTGCGCAATCTGGCCTTGGCTGGAGGCGTGGCCCTGAACTGCACGGCCAATGGCAAGATCATGCGCTCCGGCCTCTTTGACGAGATCTACGTGCAGCCCGTGGCGGGCGACGACGGCGTGGCGCTGGGTGCGGCGTTGGCCCGCGCGGCCGCGGCTGGCGAAGTGGTGAACACACGCATGCCCACGCCCCTGCTGGGACCGCGCCACGACGATGCGGAGATTGAAACGGCGCTGGCCAAGTTTGCCGAGCGCATCGAGTGGAAGAAGTTCGATTCGCTCGACGAAACCTGCGCCACCGCTGCCAAGCTGATTGCCGAAGGCCGCGTAATTGCCTGGGATCGCGGGCGCATGGAGTACGGCCCGCGCGCGCTGGGCAATCGCAGCATTCTTGCCGATCCTGGACACCCCGAGATGCGCGACCGCATCAACGCCATGGTGAAGAAGCGCGAGGGCTTCCGGCCCTTTGCCCCGGCCTGCTCCGTGGAAGAGGCTGCGCGTTACTTCGATGTGCCGGTGGGCAGCGAGTTTCCATACATGATCTCCATCGTGAACGTGCGCACCGAGATGCGCAATCTGCTGCCCGCCATCACCCACGTGAACGGGTCGGCACGCTTGCAGACCGTGAGCGTGCGCGACAATCCGGACTTCCACACGCTGCTGCTTGCGGTGGGCAAAACCACCGGCCGGCAGATGGTGCTCAACACCAGCTTCAACGTCAAAGGCCAGCCGATTGTGAACACGCCGGAGGAGGCCATTGACACCTTCCTCGGCACCGGCATCGAGTTCCTGTTCGTGGAGAACTACTATGTTTGCCGCCGAGCTCATTGAGTGGAATCGCACTGAAGCAGATTACCCGCGCGAAGCTACCATCGCGCAGCTCTTTGCGGAGCAGGCCGCGCGCACGCCGCAAAAGACCGCGCTGGTCGCGGGCGCGCGCACGCTCAGCTATCGCGAACTGGAGGAGCGCGCCAACCGCGTGGCGCATCGGCTGCAGGCCATGGGCGTCAAGCCCGACACCCTGGTGGGCGTAGCCATGGGACGCACGGACGCGCTGATCATCTCCATGCTGGGCATCCTGAAGGCTGGCGGCGCTTATGTGCCGCTCGACCCCACGTATCCCGCCGACCGCATTGCGCTGATGATCGAAGACTCGCAAATGCCGGTGCTGATAACCGACACGGCCACCCAGCCACGTGTGCCCATCGGCAACGCCCAGTTGCGCGTTCTCAATATCGACAGCGACGAGATGGCGCGCGAGAGTCTTACGACGGTTGTATCCGCCGCGACCGGCGCCAACATCGCGTATGTCATCTACACCTCAGGCTCCACGGGCCGCCCCAAGGGCGTGATGGTGGAGCACCACAACGTAGTCAACTTTTTTGTCGGCATGGACCGCGCCATCGGCGCAGAGCCGGGCGTATGGCTGGCCGTCACCAGCATCTCGTTTGACATCTCCATTCTGGAAATCTTCTGGACCCTCACCCGCGGCTTCACCGTGGTTCTGCATGGCGATGAAGGTACGGCCACCATGGCTGCGGAGATTGAGCGCAACGGCGTAACCCATCTGCAGATGACGCCCTCACTGGCACGCATGCTCACACTGGATGCGCGCGTCTTTGCCGCACTGGCGCACTTGACGCAGATGCTGCTGGGCGGAGAAGCAGTGCCCGCATCCTTGATCCATCAACTGCGCCAGGTTTTCAAGGGCGAAATCTACAACATGTACGGACCCACTGAAACCACTATCTGGTCAACGGTGGGGCACATTCAGGAAGTGGGCGTCAGCGTCTCCATCGGCAAGCCCATTGCGAATACGCAGATCTATCTTCTCGATGACGCCTTCCACCCCGTTGCCGTAAGCGACATTGGCGAACTCTACATCGGCGGCGAAGGCGTGGCGCGCGGCTACTGGCAGCGTCCGGAGCTGACGGCGGAGCGCTTTGTCCTGCTGCCTGAACTGGCCCCGACCCGCATTTATCGAACCGGCGATCTGGCGCGCTATTTGCCCGATGGGTCCATCGATTTTCTGGGTCGCGCCGACTATCAGATTAAGCTGCGCGGCCATCGCATTGAGCCGGGCGAGATTGAAGCTCTGCTTGAGAAATCCGTTGGCGTTCGTCAAGCCGTTGTGGTGCTGCGCGAAGACCGCGAGGGTGACAAGCGGCTGGTGGGCTATCTGGTGGCCGAGCCTGCAACCGCCGAGCGTGCGCAGGAATTACGCCGCGAAATCGCCGCGCAGTTACCGGACTACATGGTGCCTTCCGCTATTTCTTTTCTCTCGGAACTTCCCCTCACGGATAACGGGAAGATCAATCGCAAGGCGTTGCTCAAGCTATCGCCTCCCGCACTGGTTGCTTCTCTAGAAACAGCCGTTGTGATAGCACAGGGCAGCGAGCTGGAACGCACCATTGCAGGCGCATGGCAGGATGCGCTGGGCATTCACTCTGTGGGACTCGACGATAACTTCTTCGACCTGGGCGCGCACTCGTTGACCGTGGCCGAGGTTCATGCCAAGTTACAACAGACACTCGGCCGCGAGTTAGCGCTGGTGGATCTCTTCCAGTTCACAACGGTACGCGCGCTGGCCAAACATTTGGATGGCAGCCAGACCTTGAGTGCGCTCTCTGATCGTGCGGCAAAACGCCGGGCCGCGCGCCAGCGCTAGCACCGAAAGGACAGAAGAATGTCGCAAGCCATCGCGATCGTGGGTATGGCGGGCCGCTTTCCCGGTGCCCGTACTCTGGATGAGTTCTGGCGGAATTTGCACGATGGCGTGGAGGCGGTTCGCGACCGCAGCGATGCCGAGTTGCTGGCCGCGGGCGTCCTTGCCGAAGAGCTTGCCAATCCCGACTACGTGCGCCGCGCTTCGCTGCTGGCCGACGTGCCCATGTTCGATGCGGCCTTCTTTGGCATGAGTCCGCGCGATGCCTCCATCATGGACCCGCAGCATCGTCACTTTCTTGAGGTCGCATGGGAGGCACTGGAAACTGCCGGGCATGTGCCGCAGTCCTTTGCAGGCTCGATTGGCGTCTTTGCCGGATCGGGCATGAATACCTATCTGATCCACAATCTGCTGGGCAACAAAAAGCTCCTTGAAAGTGCTGGCCTGTTCCAACTCAAGCAGACCGGCAACGACAAGGACGTGCTGGCCACGAGGGTTAGTTATCAATTCGATCTGCGCGGGCCTTCGATCAACATTCAGACGGCTTGCTCCACATCGCTCGTAGCGATCCATCTGGCCTGCCAGAGCTTACTCAACTTTGAATGCGACATGGCTTTGGCTGGCGGCGTGACCATTGAGATTCCGCACGGTCAGGGCTACATTTATCGCGAAGGCGAGATTCTGGCGCGCGATGGACACTGCCGCGCCTTCGATGCCAAATCCTCGGGCACCGTCTTCGGCAGCGGTCTGGGCATTGTGGTGTTGCGCCGTTTGGAAGATGCGCTTGAGGGTTGCGATACGATTCGCGCCGTGATTGCGGGCTCGGCCATCAACAACGATGGCGCGCGCAAGGTGGGTTATCTTGCGCCCTCGGTGGATGGCCAGACGGAAGTCATCGCCGAAGCGCTGGACTACGCGGGCTTGACCGCCGACGACATCACTTATGTAGAAACGCACGGTACCGGCACTCGTGTGGGCGATCCGATTGAAGTGCGCGCGCTGACGCAGGCCTTCCGCAGAACCACCGCACGCAGCGGATACTGCGGCCTTGGATCGCTCAAGCCCAGCGTGGGGCATCTGGATGCAGCGGCCGGCGTGGCTGGCGTGATCAAGACTACACTGGCCCTCGAGCACAGGGAGATTCCCGAGAGCCTGAACTTCGACACCATCAATCCGCACATTGAGCTGGCCGCGAGTCCCTTCTACATCAATAACCGGCGCAGACCATGGGCCTCTCCACGTGGACCGCGCCGCGCTGGAGTTACCGCGCTGGGCATAGGCGGAACCAACGCGCACATAATTCTGGAAGAGGCTCCGGCGCAGCAGATGGCGCGCGACCAACATCCGTATCGCCTGCTCACCGTCTCCGCCAAAACAGATGCCGCAGCCGATGCGGCGCTGCGTAACCTGATACGCCATCTTGAAGCGCATCCTGAGATTGATCTGGCCGACGCGGCTTACACCTGCCATGCCGGACGCCAGAGCTTCAACTGTCGGCGCGCCCTGGTGGTGGCCGATGATTCTTCTTTTGCACGCGCCTTGGATGTGAAGCAGGCCGTGGCGGGCACCGCGGCCAAGGCCGGGCCCGCTGTGGCATTCCTGTTGAATGGTCTTGGTCAAGCTCGCAAAAACATGGGCCGCGCGTTCTACGAGCATGAGCCTGCTTATCGCGCCGCCATCGTTAGCTGCGTAGAACCGGTTAAGGACGCGCTCGGCATCGATCTTGTGGGCACGCTTTATCCCGCGCCGGATCACGTTGTAGAAAGCGCAGAAGCATTGCGCCAGGAACCCACGGCGCGCGTGGCATTGTTTGCCGTTCAATACGCGCTGGGCGTGTGGTGGCGTGCGCACGGCGTAACTCCAACTGCAACCGCAGGCGATCTGCTGGGTGTGCTGGTTGCCGCTTGCCTTGCGGGCACACTGTCTCTGCCTGATGCGCTCAACTCCGCAATTCAAGCGCCTGCCAGCGGCAGCAACATGGCAGAACTCGCGGCGCAAGCTGAGACCATCTTTCTTGAGATTGGACCTAGCTCTGTCCCGGTTGGCGATGCGCCCATTCTGCGCACGCTGCCTGCTGAGCCCGACGCGCCGGAGCTGAAAACTGCGCTGGCTACGCTGGGCTCGCTGTGGACCATGGGCGTTGCCGTCGATCTCGCGGCTCGTTTTCAGCCGGGCGCGGCGCGGCGTATTCCGTTGCCTACTTATCCCTTTGAGCATCGCCGCTTCTGGATTGAGTCCGATGCCGCAACGCATGCCGGAGTTACTTCGTCAGGTGAAAGCAGCGCGGCAGAGGTTCTGTTTTATCAGCGGCCGTGGAAGCGTGTGGATCTGCCTGCAGCAAGCAAGGGGGAAGTCTCTCGCTGGCTTGTCTTCCGCGATCAAGATGCCTTTGCGGATCGGGTTGTGGACGTGTTGCGCGCCGTCGGCAACGATGTAGTTACAGTGGAGAGCGGCGATAAATTCAAGAAGCTCGGCCGTGATCGCTATCGCGTGCGCTGTGCCGAGCGCGCGGACTACGACGCGCTGCTGACCGTGTTACTGCGCGACGGGCCAGCGCCCCGAAAGATTCTGCATCTGTGGCCCGCGGGCTGCGTGGAGCGAGGGCTGGAGGAGACGCTGGAGCGCTGCTTTCATGCGCCACTCTGCCTGGCGCAGGCCATCATCGGGCACGACCTGACCGGGATCGATGTGGGCTTTGTTTCACGCGATTTGCGTCAAACCTCCGACGAGCGCGTGCTGAATCCCGCGCGTGCCGTGCTGGAAGGGCCAGCCCGTGTGTGGCCCAAGGAGCAACCGGGCATCCACTGCCGCAGCATTGATCTGAGTTGGAAGAAGGGCGAAGAACGCGAGGCCGCAGCCTTGTTGCTGGTAGAGATGAGCGTGGGCGGCATGCAGGCGGCGGTTGCCTATCGCGGACGAGATCGTTGGCAGGAGACGCTGGAGCGCTACACGCCCGCTGATGCTCCACGGCGTGCAGGCGTGGTGGACGGTGGTGTGTGTCTCATCACGGGTGGCCTGGGTTCGCTGGGCCTGGTGGTTGCGGAGCAGATTGCGCGTAAGGCTCATGCAAAGTTGATTCTGACTGGTCGCACGGCAGTTCCTCCAGAAAACGAATGGAACGCGCTGGCCAATGACGAACGACAGAGTGAAGTTACACGGCAGCGCCTGCGCAAGCTGGTTGAGATTCGCGCGCTCGCCAGTGGTCTGCTGGTGGTGCAGGCCGACGTGACCGATGCGGAGGCGATGCGCGCGGCGATTGCACAAGGCGAAGAGTCTTTTGGAAAACTCGACGGCGTCTTCCACGTGGCCGGTGTTTTGGACGATGCGCCCATTGCACTGAAAAGCCATGCGGCCGCGGCCAACGTGCTTGCGCCCAAGGTGCGCGGAACGCTGGCGCTGGTTGAGGCGCTGGGCACGCGCGAGTTACAAAGTCTGGTTCTTTTTTCTTCTGTAAGTGCCGTGGATGCGCCCGCGGGACAAGTGGATTACGCCGCGGCTAATGCCTTTCTGGATTGCTTTGCGCAGAGCAGCAAGGGCCACGTGCTGGCCGTGAATTGGGGCGCGTGGCGCGAAGCGGGCATGGCCGCGCGCAGCTTGTCGCCGCATCCATGGCTGGATGACAAACTCCTCGATACCGGTGATGCCCTGGTGTTCTCCGGCCAATTCTCGCAGCAGCGGCGATGGGTGCTGGCCGAGCATCGTTTTGTGAACGGCCAGGCGCTGATTCCGGGAACCGGATTCCTGGAACTTGCGGCGGGAGCCTTTAACCGTGGGCAGCGCGGATTGCCTGTCGAGTTTCAGGACGTCTTCTTTCTTGCGCCGTTCATGGTGCGGGACGATGAGACTCGGGAGTTGCGCGTGCAGTTGCGACGCGAAGCCAACCACGGCGCGCAAACGCGCTTCCGCTTTTCCATTTTTGGCGGGGGCAGTGTGTGGACCGAGCAGGCCACGGGGCTGATCAGCCGCGGTTCGTCCACGCCCACCATCACTGTCCAGAGGACTGCGCTCAGCGCGCGTTGCACGGACCTCACGCTGACGTTTGACTCGGACCATCGCACGCGGCAGGAACGGCAACTGGTGTTTGGCCCGCGTTGGCGCACGCTGCGCCGGCTCATGATCGGAGCCGGGGAGGCGCTGGCCGAGATCGAACTCGATGCGCATCTGGCGGACGAGGTGCACGAGCTACATCAGCATCCCGCACTGCTCGACCTGGCCACGGGTGCGGCGTTCTATCTGACCGCAGATTACGACAACTCCGACGATCTATTCCTGCCCATCTCTTATCGGCGGATGCGGATTTATCATAGTTTTCCCGCACACATGTATAGCCACATCCGCGCCCGGTCTCAAGGTGCGCGGAGCGAGATTGAAACCTTCGATGTGGTGATCTTCGACGAACAAGACCAAGTACTGGCCGAGATCGAAGGCTTCAGCGTGCGGCGCATTGCCAACGTGGCCGGCGCCATGCAGCCCGGCGGTCTGGCGCGCACGGCTCCGGGAACCAACGGCGAGCGGCCGATGGAGATCGGCACGCGGCCCGGCATTGCGCCTGCAGCTGGAACCGCGGCGTTGCTGGAGCTGCTGGAAGCGCGCACGCCCGCGGTGGTGGTGGCCATACACGAACCACTGGCAGCAAGCGAGCCCGCAGCGGTTGCAGTGACCCATGCTGTTGCTCAGGTTGCCGCTGCAAGCGAGACGGCAACCAGTAGCAAAGGCCTGGAAGAAACGCTGGGGTTATGGTGGCAGGAGTTACTCGGCATAGAAGATATTGGGCTGGATGACGACTTCTTTACTCTAGGCGGCCACTCGCTGGTGGGGGTACGCTTGTTTGCCAAGATCAAGCGCAGTTTGGGCGTTGATCTGGAACTGGCCACGTTGTTTGAAGCGCGCACCGTGCGCCAACTTGCCGAGCTCATCCGCCGCCGACAGGAACCGGAGATTACAGAAGAAAAGTCTGTCGTTTGGAAGTCGCTGGTAGCTGTGCAGCCGAATGGCACAAAGCCTCCGTTGTTCTGTGTCCATGCGGTGGGCGGCGATGTGATCTTCTACGAGCAACTGGCGCGGGCGCTGGGTCCGGATCAGCCGTTCTACGCTTTCCAGTCGCCTCTGGTTGCGGAACCCGATCGTCGCGACTTGAGCATGGAGAAGATTGCCGCGCTCTACATCGAGGAGATGCGCGCGTTTTATCCGCAGGGGCCGTATCTGCTGGGGGGTGCATCGTATGGAGGATTTGTGCTGTACGAGATGGCGCGCCAACTGAATGCCCAGGGCGTGGAGCCGGCGTTGGTGGCCATGTTCGATGTGGTGATTCCGGAGAGCACCGTCATCCTGCCCCGGCAGGAGAAGTACGACCGGTTGTGGCAACAAATCCGCAACCATGGGTTCCGCTACGTGCGCCGAAAAGTTGCAGAGAAGAGCGCGCATTTTCGCGACGTGTTCTTTGAGAACTTCGCCTATCCGATGGGCGTGAAGGTGTACAGAAAGATGGCATGGCCTATGCCGCCGGCGCTGCGTTTCAACTACGTTGCGCAGGGTCACTGGGAGGCGCTCAGCCGCTACAAGATGGAGCCGTTCCCCGGACAGATCACACTGGTGCGCGCCAGTGATCGCGGGCCGGAGGTGCTGGGCAAGCGCGAGGATCCAACGCTGGGTTGGGGACGGCTGGCACAGGGGGGGCTTGAGGTCATCGACGTGCCCACACGGCACATGCATATGTTGTTTGATCCTTACGTGGCCAACTTTGCGGAGATGCTCAAGCCGCTGCTCGCGCGCGGTGCGGCAAAGTAGTTCTTTTGCTCCTTGTTGCTGCCTGTAAAGGCGGAGCAGGTGACGGCTATCACCAGGGGAACCATCCCAGCACTGTCGCCTGCACGTTGACCGGCGCGGCCAGAGGGGGTCGCACTTGCTGCACGGAAAGGCTCGACGTGCAGCTTTGCTCCACCATGATGGCAATGCGATGCTCGGCATGGTTGAGCAGGCAGAACTTCCAGTTGGCGGAGTCGTCTTCAAGCTCCGGATCGAGCTCCATGTCGATGCCCGCATCGTCGCCAAAGACAAACGAGATGCTCTTGAGCGGGAGGGAAAGCCCCATTCCTCGCGCCTTGATGTAAGCCTCTTTCAGGGTCCAGAGGGAGAGCGCTCGGTCCTGTTGCTCCTCACCGGCCAGCGTCGAGATTTGTCCCTTTTCTACGGGCGAGAAGACAGATTCCGCCAGACGCAGAATCTGTGCGCCGCGCTGATAGGGCTCCACGTCCACGCCCACCTCAGCGCCGTGGGCCACCAGGCAGACCACCAGTTCGTCGGAGTTGGAGAGGTTGAAGCGCAGGCCGCACTCAGGCACGGGATGGGGCTTGCCATAGGCATTCACCGCAAAGTCCCAGTCCTGGGGCGGAAAGGGATGCGCATGGGAGAGGGCAATGCGCGCCAGCGCACGGCTGGTAAGCGACTCGCGACGATTGGTCTCATGGCGGAACCGCTGCCAGTGCTGCTGCTCTTCGTCACTGAGCAAGCCGGCACATGCTTTGGCTGCGCTCTCGTCCACAAGATCGCGGGGATAGGCGTACCACAACTGCAGATCGTTGGTCTCCATGCGGTTCCGATGAACAGCCGACTTCAACGGCCGGCTGCGTCTTTCAGCATACAGGGAATTGCATACACGGCGAGGCACTCTAGATCCGGGCCTCAGATAGTGCCACTCGATCCCACCCATCCCGCACAAAACGCGGGATGGATGGGGCACGGTACATTCAAATTCCAAGTGCAACAAAGAGCGTGAACAGAATCAAACAGTTCGTCGCAGCCGTGCCGTGGGAAAGTGGGAAACGCTCTTTGTTTTCCATCTTTTCCATGGCTTCCTACCAACCATCTCCTGTCGGCTCTTTGCGATGTGTTGTTGCACTTGGACCTTGAATCCGCCCACCCAGTTGTCCGTATGAATGGGCCGGATCAATGAAGATGCCAACAGCAAAACCAGAGTTGCTGTATCCCGAAGCCAATGCATTCAAGTCGACGCGACCATCAGGGAGCGGCGACCTCGTAGAAAACTGCCAGGACACACCGACTCTGGTTTTGCTCTAGAAGGTCAAAAAAACGCGCAGCCGGTGAGGGCTGCGCGTTGCTGGTTCAGCTTGTGAGTAGGGCTATGCTTTGAGTTCGGCCAGAGCCTTTTCCAACGAGGCCACATCCTCGACGTTCATGCTCTTCAGCTCGGGATCGATCTGCTTGAGCAGGCCGCAGAGAACTTTGCCCGGACCCACCTCGACAAACAACTCAGCACCGGCGGCCTTGAGCGACTTGACGCAATCGATCCAGCGCACCGCACCGGTGACCTGGCGGGTGAGCACGTCCTTGGTGTCGGCCGCGGTAGAGACGATTCCTCCAGTAACGTTGGCGGCCACGGGAATCTTCGGCTCGTTCACGGTGATGGAAGCCAGCACGCGCGCCACTTCGTCCTGTGCGGGCTGCATGAGCGCGCAATGGAAGGGTGCGCTGACGGGCAGCGGAACGGCACGGCGCGCGCCACGGCCCTTCACGTCAACCGAAGCCAGTTCCACAGCCGCCTTCGAGCCGGAGATCACGGTCTGTCCAGGCGAGTTCAAGTTGGCAGCCTGCACGCACTGGCCGCTCTCGGCAGCCACCTTGGCGCAAACCTCGGTCACAATCGCGGAGTCCAAGCCCAGCACGGCGGCCATGGCGCCTTCGCCCGCAGGCACGGCCAGCTGCATGGCGTGGCCACGCGCCTTGACGGCGCGCACCGCATCGGCAAACGAAAGGGTTCCAGCCTGCACGTGCGCAGACCACTCGCCCAGTGAGTGACCAGCAGCCAGCACCGGCTCAATGCCGTTTTCGTTCATCAACCGGGCCACGGCAACGCTCATGGTCAGAATGGCCGGCTGGGTGTTTTCGGTCAGGCGCAGCTGATCCTCGGGTCCCTCAAAACAGAGGTTGGAAAGGGAAAAGCCGAGGGCCTCATCGGCCTCCGCAAAGGTCTTGGCCACCACCGGAAAACGCTCGGACAGTTCGCGGCCCATACCCACGGCCTGCGAACCCTGCCCAGGAAAGAGAAAAGCAATTTTAGCGTTCATTTCAGTTGCGATTGTACTCCGCCAGGGGGGTGAGGCGGGGCGATGGCCGACACAGAGATTGCGGCCGCGAGCGGCGTGCGACAGGGCACATTCGACCGTCTTCGCGTTATGGTAATCCTAGGTGCGACACTAAAAGCTCCAGTCCGAAGCACGCCAGCAACCAGAGCATCTACAATCAGCGCATCAAGGAGACCCGAGCCGTGGCCACACCCGTTCCCTCTTCAATTTCCGGCGATCCATCCGTCGTCCGTACCAGCCTTTCCGGCGTCGACCTGCTGCTGAACGCGCGGCTCAACAAGGGCACCGCTTTTACCGAGGCGGAGCGCGACGAGTTCGATCTGCATGGCCTGCTTCCTCCGCATGTGGGCACGCTCGAAGATCAGCTGGAACGGCGCAAGAAGGCGCTGGACAATCGCGTGACGGCCTTTGGCAAATACAACCTGATGCGCGAGCTGCAGGACAACGACGAGACGCTGTTCTATGCCTTCATCGAGGAGCACATTGAGGAGCTGCTGCCGGTGGTGTATACGCCCGCCGTGGGCGAGGGCTGCCAGCGCTTCAGCGAGATCTGGCGCAAGCCGCGCGGGCTGTTCCTGAGCTACGCCAACAAGGATCGCATGGAGAAGATCCTGGCCGATCCGCGCTACGACCAGGTGCGCTGCATTGTGGTCAGTGACGGCGAACGGATTCTGGGCCTGGGCGATCAGGGAGCGGGCGGCATGGGCATTCCCATTGGCAAGATGGCGCTCTACACCGCGCTGGGCGGCATCCCGCCCGAGCACTGCTTGCCGGTGCTGCTGGACGTGGGCACCGACAACGAGCTGCTGCTCAACGATCCTATCTACATTGGCTGGCAGCACAAGCGCATGCGCGGCGCGGAGTACGACGAGTTTGTGGAAGCCTTTGTGGTCGCGGTACACAAGCGCTGGCCGCATATCCTGCTGCAGTGGGAAGACTTTGCGGGCATCAACGCCATGAACCTTCTGGAGCGCTATCGCGATCGGCTGTGCACCTTCAACGACGACATTCAGGGCACGGCCGCCATCACCACGGCCACCCTGCTGGCCGCCGTGCATGCCACTGGCGTGCCGCTCAGTCAGCAGCGCGTCGCCATGTTTGGCGCGGGTTCGGCAGGCATTGGCATTATCGATCTGCTGGTCACCGCCATGAAGGACGAAGGGCTAACGGAAGCCGAAGCGCGCGACCGCATCTACGCCTTCAACCGCTATGGGCTGCTGGTGGAGGGTTGCAAGGGCATCAAACAGGGACAGGATAAGCTGCTGCGCAAGCGGGAAGACGTGGCCAGTTGGAATCTGGAAGGCGGCGAGTCCATCTCACTGCTGGAAGTGGTGCGCAATGCCGGCATCACGGTGCTGGCTGGAGTCAGCGCCCAGGCCGGAGCCTTCACCGAAGAGATCGTGCGCACCATCGCCAAGCATTGCGAGCGGCCGGTGATCTTCCCGCTCTCCAATCCCACTTCAAAAGCGGAGGCCGTTCCCGCCGACCTGCTGCGCTGGACCGATGGCCGCGCGTTGGTGGGCACCGGCAGTCCCTTTGCGCCGGTAGAGGTGAATGGGAAGTTGCTGCGCATCTCGCAGGTCAACAACTCCTACATCTTTCCTGGACTGGCGCTGGGCATTCTGATCTCCAAAGCCAGCCGCGTCACGGATCGCATGATCATGGCTGCGGCGCGGATGCTGGCCTCGCTCTCGCCCGCGCGTCTGGACCCCACCGCGCCGCTCTTGCCGCCGCTGAAGGAGTCGCGTGCCGTGGGCCTGAAGGTGGGCGATGCGGTGGCGCGGCAGGCCATTGCCGACGGCGTTTCCTCGCTCGATCCTGCTGAGGTTCCAGCCGCTCTGGCCGCCTACGTGTGGGACCCGGTGTATCAACCCTACGAACGCCTCCGCTAAGCATTGCATGCAGCAGACCGCTTCGCGGCGTAGGAGCTGAGTTGTGGGTGAGGGAGGATGCGTTCCGTCGGGGCGCAGCCTCCCTCAAGAAAAAGCCATCGTTCCCCCCGCAAAAAGCCTATGTGTCCTCCGGAAACGTTCTGGGGAATCTTTCCTTTTGGTATACACTTCCGTGCCCCATCCATTTCCGCGTTCTTTGCGGAAATGGGTGGGATACCCAAGAAATTCAGGTCTACACCCTTTCCCAAAACGTTCTAGCCCAGGAACCAGGCCCACTGCTCGTCGGTGAGCGGCACCACGCCCAGGCGGCCAATCACCACCAGCGGCGAGCCTGCAAACAATGGCTCCGACTTGATGGCCGCCAGTGTCTTGGGCGTCTTCAGGCGCTTGCCCACCTTGACGCGGACTAGGGGAACCTTGGGGTCGGTGGCGTCCACGCTCAGCACAATCCCGGTGCCCACCGCCGCGCGCTGGTCGCCGGTGTGGTAGAAGATCCACTTGGCGCCGGGCTTCATCTCGCGCAGATGCTTGACGGCGGTGGGGTTGGCAACGCCGTCCCAGGTGGTTTCCTGGTCGCGCAGAAAGTCGTCAAAGCTGTACACGTCGGGCTCGGTCTTGAACAGGAAGCAGGCCATGGTGAGTATCGTAGCGGGAAGGCTTTGCGGATGCAATCCGGGTACGCTCTGAAGCCCAGACCTGAGGGCGAGAATACCCCATGTCCTCTTGATCCACCGTGTGTTAGGCTACCCCAAGTGTTTGACCCGAAAACATTGTTGGACCGGGGCCGGGCGTTTGTACGCACCCGCCAGCCGGAGGAAGCCTGCGACATGTTTGCCCAGGCCGTGGCGGAGGCGCGCTTTCTTCACCATCCCGGCGTGCTGACCGAGGCTCTGATGGCGCTGGGCGGAACCGAGGGCAGCCTGCGGCATCCGGCCACCGCCGTGGATTGCTACCGCGAGGCTGCCGTCGTGGCGGAGCACTCCGACCAACCCGTCCACCAGGCTGAGGCGCTCATGGAGATCGCCGAGATCCTGCTCCAGCAGGAGAAACGGGACGAGGCTGCTGGCGTATGCGATCAGTTGCTGGCCGTGGCCCAGAAGGCCGCCGACGATGCGCCCCTGCCGCGTGCCCGTGCGCTGTGCATGCTGGCCCGCATCCAGGAAAACATCGCAAGCCCGGAGGAGTTGGTCCTGATGTGGCAGGCCGCCGCCTCGCTCCTTGAGAGCGCCGGTAAACTGGAGCGCGCCGCGGAGTGCAAGGCACAACTGGCGTTCCTGCTGGGGCAGTAGAAAACCGCTTTCCATCAAGACTCCATTCCAAGTCGTTTCGCAGAAAACCACCTTTCGCGGAGGCAGCACAGCGCCCTTACAGCGGCAGCCGCGCGGCGCGCCATCCCTTGGCAAAGCAGGCTCATTCCCATCCTTGCCTGCAAAAGACTCGGGGCCGCCCGGGGTTACAGGGTACACAGCACAGCGCCCTTACAGGGCGCTATCCCGGTGTGGATGTCAATTCCCAGCACGTCGCTTCGCTCCGTACGGGGCTATTCGCACGGTGCCCCTTCAGGGCACCTTCCGCAGTATGGCCATAGATCCGGCCCCTAAACACTGCCTGCCTCTCCCACCCATTTCGCGATAAAACCCGCGAAATGGATGGGGCACGGAGCCTCTACTTGAGGACCGGATCAATAAAAAACAAAACGGCCGCTCTCGTGGGAGAGCGGCCGTTGTTGTTGCTCCAAAAAACTGCTTACTTGACCACCGTGAACGCGAAGGTGGTGGTAGAGTGCCGCGTCACGCCCGGGTGCACCAGGGTGCTGGGGAAGTTGGCATGGTTGGGGGCATCGGGGAAGTGCTGCGTCTCCAGGCAGAGGCCGTGGTTCTTGCCGTACTTCACGCCGTGGCGGCCAGTGACGGTGCCATCCAGGAAGTTGCCGGTGTAGAACTGCACGCCGGGCTCCGTGGTCTCCACCGTCAACTTGCGGCCGCTTTCGGGCTCGGTCACAATGGCGGCCAGATGCAGCTTGCCGATTTCACCGTTCAGAACCCAGTTGTGGTCGTAGCCGCCGGCCAGCTTCAGGGCTTCAAAGTTGTCGTTGATGCGCGCGCCAATCGCGGTCGGCTTGCGGAAGTCCATGGGGGTGCCGGCAACGGGTTCCAGAACGCCGGTGGGGATCAGGCCCGCATCGGTGGGGGTGAACTTGTCGGCATCGATCTGGATCACGTGGCTGAGGATGTCGCCCTGATCGTCGCCCCGCAGATTGAAGTAGGAGTGATTGGTCAGGTTCACAATGGTGGTCTTGTCGCTGGAGGCGGAGTAGTCAATGCGCAGCGTGTGGCCGCTCACTGTGTACTTGGCCTTGGCGGTGAGCGTGCCGGGGAAGCCCATGTCGCCGTCCGGGCTCACCAGGGTGAACTCCACGCCGTTCGGAACTTCCTTGGCTTCCCACACCTTCTCGTCAAAGCCCACCGTGCCGCCGTGCAGGGCGTTGGCGCCGTTGTTGATCGGCACCTGATACTGTTTGCCGTCTATGGAGAACTTGCCAAAGGCGATGCGGTTGCCAAAGCGGCCCACCACGCTGCCGAAGTGAGGCGTATCGGCCAAGTAGCCTTCCAGCGTGTCGTAGCCGGTGATGACGTCCGCGACTTTGCCGTGCTTGTCGGCGGTCCTGACGCTCACCAAGCGCGCGCCATAGGCGGTCACTCGCACTTCGATCTCCGCCGTCTTCAGCGTGTAGATCGGAACTGTTACTCCATCCTTCGTGTGTCCAAAAACTGACATTTTCACTTCTCCTTGCGCAACGGCCGTAACGGCCATTGCCAGCACGAAAACCTTTCCAATCAACTGCCAGATGCGCATTGAAATCCTGCCTCTGTCCGGGGCTAATTCGGTTTAGCAGCGATAATTTGCCGTTGCCCGAGAACATTAGGACCATAGCATGCAGGGGGCGCGTTCGCCAATGGGTCACAGGCACTAGCAGTGAACAGTGAACAGTGGACAGTGGACAGTGGTCGCTGTCCACTGTCCACTGTTCACTGTTTATAGCGTGTCGAAGATCTCGCGGAACTCCCACGAACCCTGCTTGCCAGCCACCCACTCCGCAGCGCGCACCGCGCCCACCGCAAAGCCGCGGCGGGAGTTGGCATCGTGGCGAACTTCGAGCACGTCCACGTCGCTCTTGGCGGTCACAATGTGCTCGCCCTTGGCGTCGGCAATGCGATGCGACGTAACCTCGACCACTGCATCCGGCCGCACCGTCAGGATGATCTCCTTCAACGTGATCGCGGTGCCCGAAGGCGCATCCAGCTTGGTCACGTGATGGGTTTCGTCGATGGAGAACGTGTAGCCCTCAAGCTGCGCCAGTGAGGCCGTGAGCTTGAAGAGCTTTTGCACGCCGATGGAGAAGTTGGTGCCGTAGAGTAGCGCACCCTTCACCTTCACCAGCTCGCGCAGCGCCGGCAGATGCTCATACCAGCCGGTGGTGCCCACCACGATGCGTCCGCCTGCCTTGAGCACGGCGGTGATGTTGGCCACCGCTGCTTCTGGCGCGGTAAAGTCGATCACCACATCCACGTGAGCCAGCCGCTCCGCGGTGAGTGCTGCGGCGTTCTGGTTGTCGTTCACGTCCACAGCTTCGACCGCGTGGCCGCGTTCGTGCGCAACCTCCGCCACCAGCGAGCCGGTCTTGCCTTTGCCTAATACGAGGATGTTCATTGTCTTTCCTTCTTGGTGCGATAGGGACTTGGGACTCGGGACTGAGGGGCTGGTGCTATGGGCGTAGCGACTTGATCAACGCCCGCAGCAGCCGCTCGACATCCCCACAGATCTCTTCTGCTTCCTTCAGTTGCGCAGGGTTTCCAAAACCTAACTCTTGCGCGATGATCAATTGCGTTTCTATCTCGGAGTTCGAACCGCGAGCGTGACCAAGAAACTGGAGGTACTCGCCCGTGGTCGCCCTTCCATAGCCTTCTGCGATGTTGCTGGCTACTGATACGGCTGCCCGGCGCAGTTGTGACACCAATCCGTAGCGCTCATCGGCGGGAAACGTTGCGGTCAGCCTGTAGATATTCAGCGCTGAAGCCATGGCTCGCTGCCATGCAATTAGGTCTCGGAATGATTCACCCATCTGCATCCTCCAATCGATGCAAACAGTATGAACTTTTCCATCCGGCAATTAAAGAGTGGGGCAC
>CAZYDF010000014.1:0-62170 GCA_964645855.1 uncultured Occallatibacter sp. | reverse complement strand
GGAGAATAGTTCCAACGGAGGCAAAACCATCGAAACTTTCTGGCTGCATAGTAGGAGCGGGGGCGGGCGGTGTCAAGAAGAAATCTTTACCGAAATAAAGTGTTTATAATCAATTGATTACAAAACGTTTTCGGATTAGGGCGGAATGCGCAGTTTCGCCGTCTGTTTGCCTTTTTAGACCCTGAAGTTTCAGTGTTTTACGGGTGTTTCTTCTGGTTTGCGCCTAGTTTTCCACAGTCTGGAAGCTTCTCGGTTATCCCTTCAGGTGTGGGCTGTCAACCGGTGTTTTTGTTTCCGTCTCAGAGAGTGCGTGCCTGGGCATGTCGGTGTGCAGGTCAATGGAGATGAACTCCACGTCGTAGACCGAGGAGGCCGGCTTGCCACGGGCGACGCGCCAGAGGGCGCGGCCGCCACCGAGGAAGAAGCCGAGCAGGATGGCAGCACTGCCGCCGATGATGACCAGAGCGGCAATGCCGATGAGCAGCTTGCCGGTTTTGGTGACCTCGGATTCGTCGCCAACCCTGGGCAGGGCGGTGAAGTCGGCTGCGTAGTGGACGGTCTCCAGCAGCTTGTGGCTCTCGTCCGGGATGGCGTCGCCGCTGACCAGGATGACCAGGGGACCGCTGCGCCGTACTTCCAGGGAGGAGAGGTCAGAATCCTTGAGCGGCTGGGGCCAGGCCGGCTGGGCCTGCGAGCCTGCCTTAATGTAATCGCGGATGCGGGGCTCCATGCCCTCGGCCATCTGCGGGGTGGGGTAATCGATGATGGTGAGCGTGGCGGGCCCGGAGGGGAGCTTGTAGTTGGCCGTAACCGCCTCTGCACCGCGATCGAAGCCCACCAGACTGGCAGGCAGCACGCCGCCTGAGCCCGCGTAGGCGGCTGGGCCCATGGCGTAGTGGGTGGTCTGCGGGTCCATTTTGGCTTGCGGCAGGTTGGCCAGAATGGGGGGCATGGTGGCGCGGTTGCCGCCGGGTGCGGGAATGCTTTTGGCCAGTTCGCGCAGCTCCGAGCCGGACATGGGCTCCATCTTGGAGAAGGTGGCGTCGATGAGGGTGCTGCCCTTCCAGAACAGGACCCGATTATGGAAGGAGGTGGCGCCGCTGCCGATCTCTTCCTTGGGCCAATTGTTTTGGCGGTAGAAGCTGTACGCGCCGTAGGCGCCCGAGGCGTCCTGAAAGCGGAGCGCGCGCAGGGTGAGGGTGAGGCCGTCGCGCTGGTAGGTGGCGGTTGCGCCGGTCAGGTAGGAGTACTCCTTGAGGGCGGCTACGTTGGCAGCATCGGCTGCCGCGGCGTCGGCCAGGGGCTTGGGAGCCTGATCGGCCACCCATCCCGCAAAGGCTTCAGGCAGCAAGGCTTTGGGCCCGGCAGGCACGGAGACCGCAGCGGCGCTCTTTTGGCTGGGTTTGGCCGCCGGCACCTGGGCCAGAGCCATAGCCCCTGTTGCCGCCAGTACGGCTACTGCTCCCCACATTGCTGCTGAACGCATCACGATTCTCCGTTTCAAAAGAAAGTACTCGAGGAAAATACTCCAGATTCAAGGGTACACGTTGGCCCAGGCACCGCCCGGCGCACAAAACCCCGTCTTTACTTGGACACTGCGGAGACGGGAAAGGTTCCCGGCACCACCACCACCTGCGGTGGGGGCATTGCATGCAGCAGACGCGCTTCGCGCCACCGGTGGAAAGTGAATAGGGGAAGGGCGCAAAGGCTGAGATTTGATCTGGAGAAGTGTGATACTTAGTGCTATAGTATTAGCCGTAAGCAGGACGGATGGAATGTGCACGCGCGTCTTTGTGAACAAGCCGTTTAATCGCTTTGCGCGAAAGAACGGGATCGACGATGCGGAGATGTGCCGTACGGTTCAGGATGCGGATCGCGGCCTCATCGATGCTGATCTTGGGGGTGGGGTGATCAAGCAGAGGATCGCGCGGAAAGGCGGCGGCAAATCCGGTGGGTTTCGCACCTTGATCGTGTTTCGCTTGAGAGATCTTGCAGTTTTTGTGCATGGATTTGCGAAGAACGAGGCGGAAAACATCCGTTCCGATGAACTGATTGCGCTGAGGAAGCTGGCTTCCGTCTTGCTGGCGTACGAGGAAGGGCAGATTGCAGAGGCCGTTCGAGTGGGAGCGCTCAGAGAGGTGCAGTGCGATGGCAAACGCGAAGCAATATCGTAGCGGTTTGATGGCGTCGATTCATGAGACGGCGGAGGACCTGCACTCCGCGGGCGTGATGGACAAGCGCACCCTGCGCGAGTTTGACGAACTATGCCTGACGCCGGTTCGCCCGCTGAGCCCGGAGGAGATTCGCGCGCTGCGTTTGCGCGAAGGAGCCAGCCAGGCAGTTTTTGCACGTTATCTCAACGTGACTACAGGTCTGGTCAGCCAATGGGAACGTGGAGCCAAGCGCCCGCAAGGGGCCTCGCTCAAACTGCTCTCGCTGGTGGCGCAAAAGGGGCTGGCGACGGTGGCGTAAAGACGGCGGCGTTTCCGCAGCAAAAGACATGAAAAGAATTGCATGTGCAGAGGTTCTTGTGGGGCATTGGAAGACGGCATAGGACAGCAAGCTTGCTCGAAATGTTGAGGAGCGGATACGCTCATAGACCTTGTAGCGTAAAGACTAAGCGGAAGTTTGAAACAGAAAGGGAGAGATAGCATGAAAGAAGAAACCCTTTTGTTGAAATTCGATTTCAAACGACGGGATGTTTTTTCTGTTCCCATCTATGAACTTGGCGATACCCTAGTAGCAATTCAACGCATAGTCCATAAGTCGTACCTGTTCGAGAAGGACAGGTTAAGAAAAGGCGCGAAGCTCTCACAAGCAGAACGTCGAAACCTTTCACTCCGGATTTGTGAGCAAAGGGATGGGTCTGACATTTATGCTCTCGCTCCGTTCGCTGGAGACCCGATGGTCCAGCAGGCGCTCCAGCATACCCTTAAATTTGGTTTGCAGGCACTTTCTAAGTATGTAATGCAGAAAGTTCTGCGAGACAATGGCAAAACTGCACCCGACAAAACATCGATACAGATGAAAGATGTGGAGGGCTCTGCTCTCGCGGGGGCGATTTATGCAGAGACCGTTCAGATTACTAATCATATCTATAACATTGGCAACGTTGAGAGTGTGCAGCTGATTCCGAACGATACTTTTAATATACCGACAATTAAAATGACTTCGGAAACGCAGAAATATGTTAGGAGCATCAAGAGCGAGAGCTTCAGAGGGGAATTCTGCGAAATTGTTGGGGAAGTTACACGATTACTTCCGAACCGTTCGGTTGCAGAAATCAGAATGATGCCATCTCGGTATGTGAAAGTTGGCCTATCAGAAGAATCGTTTAGATTCGTTCGTTACGAAACCGAACAAGAGCAGAGGATCAAATTCACGGGCTTTCCTCTTCTTAGGCTCGGCGATGAAAATGCCCTATTTGAAGAGTTTGAAGCCGTATCGGCAGAAAATGTGGACGAATGACGCCTTTCAGAGGATCGCTAGGAATTAGGCGCCACAGCGCAGAGCAAGATCAAGCCACACGCTCGATGCATGCTAGCGCTGCGTAGCGTTCTAAACCTAAACACAAAATCTGTGTCTCGGCGGCAATTCATTGACGCTCCACTGCTGCACATCCCACATCCGCCCACCAGGCATCAAAGGCGGCCAGGGAGCGCTCGCACTGGATGCGGTGCCGTTCTTTCTTGTCGCGGATGGTCTTGCGAATCTCTTCTTCCAGCGGCTCAATCAGGTCGAAGGTGATGTTGGCGGGTTGGAAGCGTTTGACCTCAGCGTTCGTAATGTAGTGGATGAGGGAACCCAACCCGGTTGCGCGGGGGATGGGGATGGGTTCAAGGCCGCGGGCGATCTGCGCGGCGTAGATGCCGGCCAACATGCCGGTGGCGATGGACTCGGTGTAGCCTTCGACGCCGGAGAGTTGCCCGGCGATCAGCACCTTCGGTGCGTTCTTGATACGGAGCAGCTGATCGAGAACTACCGGCGCGCAGACGTAGGTGTTGCGGTGGATCTGGCCGAAGCGAAGGAACTTGGCGTTCTCCAGGCCGGGGATGAGGCGGAGGACCTTGGCCTGGTCGCCAAACTTCAGATGGTTCTGGAAGCCGACCAGGTTGTAGCTGGAGGCGCGCAGGTTCTCCTTGCGGAGCTGGACCACGGCCCAGGGGTTCTTGTCGGTGCGCGGGTCGCGCAGGCCGACGGGTTTCATGGGGCCAAAGCGGAGGGTGTCGCGGCCGCGGCGGGCCAGAATCTCAATGGGCAGGCAGCCTTCAAAGTAGGCGACGTTCTCCCACGCCTTCATTTCGGCCGCTTCGGTGCTGAGCAGAGCTTCGTAGAAGACGTCGTATTCCTCGCGGCTCATGGGGCAGTTGATGTAGTCGGGGGTGCCTTTGTCCCAGCGGGCTTTGAAGTAAACGCGGTCCATGTCGATGGTGTCGGCGTCGACGATGGGGGAGATGGAGTCGTAGAAGGCGAGTTGGCCGGAGCCGGTGATGCGGGCCAGATCGGCTGCCAGAGCGTCGGAGGTGAGGGGACCGGTGGCCAGGATGGTGCAGGCAACGTCGTCGGCGGCGTCGAGCGAGGTCACTTCTTCGCGGAAGACGCGGATGCGGGGCTCAGCGGCGATGGCCTCGGTGATGCGGCGCGAGAATTCCGAACGATCGACGGCCAGGGCGTGGCCTGCCGGTACAGCCGTTTCGTCCGCCAGACGCAAAAGGGCGGAGCCCGCGCGGCGCATCTCCTGCTTGAGCAGCCAGGGGGCGGTGTTCTCCGACTCGCTTTTGAGGGAATTGGAGCAGACCAGCTCGCCAAAGTTGGTGGTTTCATGGGCGGGAGTCAGTACAAGTTTGCCATCCACCACGCGCCGCATCTCATACAGGCCCACATCGCAGCCCAGCCGGGCGGCGGTAAGCGCAGCCTCGGGACCGGCCAGTCCGCCGCCAATTATTTTTATTCTCATCGGGATACCTCTCCGTTAGCTGCTGCCAGCCGGGTAAGGGCCTCGCCTGCCACACGTACGATGCGCCACTCGTTGAGGAACTCGCCCCCCTGGGAGCGATAAAAATCGATGGCGGGCTCGTTCCAGTCGAGCACAGACCACTCAAAGCGGCCGCAATTGCGGCTGACGGCCTCCGCGGCCACCCGCCCCAGCAGGGCTTTGCCGACGCCTTTGCCGCGCAGTTCCGGAAAAACGAACAGATCTTCAAGGTAGATGCCGGGTTTGCCGAGGAAGGTAGAGTAGTTGAAGAAATAGAGAGCATAGCCGGTGGGTTGGCCGTTGGCTTCGGCAATGAGACACTCAAAGTAGGGACGGGGGCCGAAGCCGTCGCGTTCCAGGTCTTCGGCGGAGAGCTGAACGGCGTGGGAGAGGTGTTCGTACTCGGCCAGGGCGCGGATGAAGGCCAGAATCTGGGGAATATCGGCGCAGGTCGCTTTCCGGATCACGGTATGCATGCTCACATTTTAAAGTGTGATACAGACCACATGCTCGGCGGGTTCCGTCCCACTACCATGATAAGTGGGGTACTGTGGGGCGGATTGGCTGCTTAGATCCTTGCAGGAAGAGGACGGCAAGCGCACCCAGTGAGCATTCGCCCACGAGTTTCAGGATGGGATGCGAAAACCTTGCAGTAAGTTGAAGGAAGCCACAGGGCTCTTGTAGAAGGGGCTCATGAGGATTTACCTTTGGTTTTGCTGAAGGAAACCGCGTCAGGAGTTGTTTGTGCGCCGCAGGACGGAGCGTGCCAGCAATCCAAACCGGCCCCGAGGACGGATCAGGATCAGATGTGGAGCCAGCGGCTCCGCGATGAGAACAGCGCTGGAGGCAGGGATTTGCTCCGGCAAGCAGGCAAGATTTCGATATTCGAGCTCGCGGGCAGGAAGCTTTGCGCCGCTCTCAAGGAGAAGAACATGAAACGCACTCTTATTCTTGGTCTGGGACTTCTGGCGGCCGCGCTGATGCCCGCGATGGCCCAGACTCCCGCAGCGACCGGCAAGATCCATGGCCATGTGACCAACCCTACAGGTGAGCCCCAGAAGGGCGGTTTCGTCAGCCTTTCGACCGACGGTGGTGCGACGCTGAAGTTCACCTTCCCGGTCAACGACTCCGGCGATTACGCAGGCGAGGCAACTCCCGGCACCTACATGGTTGTTTATCGCGCGCCAGACACGCCGGTAGGCAAGATGGTTGACTCCATCCGGGGCTTCAAGCTGATCGTGGGCCAGGATGCATTGCAGGACGTTGATATGTCCCGTGCCGAGTACATCAAGACTCTGCCTCCTGAGCAGCAGAAGCAACTTGAGGAGCTGGCCAAGGCCAATCGGGCGGCCAAGGATGCCAACAAGGTGATCGCCGCCCTCAATAACGATCTGAAAGTGGTCAACCAGGACATCAAGGATGCTGAGGCGGCTCGCACCACCGCCATAGCGGCCCTGGGCGCTGGCGCAACGCGCGATGCGATTGAAGCCAAGGCCACCGAGATCCGCGAGGCGAAGTACAACGAAGTTCTGTCGCTGATGACCAAGGATAGCGAGGCCAAGCCGGATGAGCCGATTCTGTGGACCAACCTGGCTCGCGCCTACCTGGGCCTGAAGAAGTTCGACGATGCCGAGTCGGCGTACAAGAAGGCTCTGGAGCTGGAAGCCACGGCCAAGAAGCCGAACCCCGAAGTGATTGGCGTCTCCAACGCCGGTCTGGGCGAAGTGTATGCCCGCCAGGGCAAGGTTCCCGAGGCCAACGCGGCCTTTGCCGCGGCTGCCAAGTCCGATCCTGCCAAGGCTGGATTCCACCTGCGGAACGAAGCTGTCATCTTCTTCCAGGAGCGGAACGGCCCGGCTCAGGTTGCCGCAGCCAACGAGGCGATCTTGGTTGATCCGACCCAGCCGATCCTGTACTACATCAAGGGCCAGGGCCTGATCCAGAACGCAACGCTGGACGCCAAGGGCAAGATCGTTCTTCCCGACGACTGCATCAAGGCCTATCAGCAGTATCTGAAGCTGGCTCCGACCGGTGCGTACTCGGTTGAAGTGAAGGGCATTCTGGCTCAGGCAGGTATCAAGTAAATCCGGAACCAGCCAGCCACTGGCTGATGAGGTCAACAAGGGCGTATCCGGAGTCTCCGGATGCGCCCTTTCCCTTTGTGGCCGGCCAAGCTATGAGGCCCATGCGCGGTTCTGCCCGGTCGTAGGTTCGACGCACCCTTCCATTGCCTTGGAGCATGCCCACGACAGGCATTCGTTCCGCAAACGGTGATCGCAGCTAACCTCAACCGACCCAACCGCAAAAATGGGCGACAAAATGATATTCCGAACGCCGGAATATTTCAAAATCCGGTAAGAGTTAGCGCTTACCCCTCTTTTGAAAAAAGACGGAGCACTCCAGAAAGCGTATCCGAACCGCAAAAGAGCGCGAAGGGGAGGCAATTGCCCGCAAAACGCAACACTTTGCGCGGTCTGACCTCCTGGGACATTGCAGAGGCATCTGATGATTCCTGCTTGTTTCGTAAAGGTTTTCGCGAATTCAGGCGATTGAAAATGCGGAATCGAGGCACAATAGGCTGCACTCGGGGTCCTCTCGCTATGTGGCACGCTGAGTGTACCGCGATGCGGAATATCTAAACTGTGAAGTTGCGCCTACCGCACTGTTGCCTTGCACCCAAAAAACACCGCACGTTGGCATGAGCGCACGACGGTGTTTTCCCGTTGACATGGATTTTGACCTTTGCATACTTTCCAATCGCAAGACCAAAGTTGCCTCTTCGCGACGTAGAGATGCGAGGGCAAGTTAATTGCAGAAGGAGGCCAACATGAGGCTCGACCTCGTTGGAATAAGAATGCTCCGGTTCGGTATGGTGATTTGCCTGCTGAGCACGGCAGTGTGGATGTCGGCGCAGAACACGACCAGTGGCGCCATTTCGGGGACTGTGGTGGATCCCACCGGGGCGGTTGTTTCCGGTGTGACAGTGACGGTGACCAATCAGGCCACCGGAGTTGCGGTGAAGGCCGCAAGCAACGGATCAGGATACTTTACGGCTGAGTCGCTGGCACCGGGCGATTACACGATCAATACCAAGAAGACTGGATTCAAGAGCGAGATCGTGAAGAACATTCACCTTGATCCAGGCCAGCGCCGCGGCGCGGATCTGAAGCTGGAGGTTGGCGATACCACGTTTAGCGTAACGGTAGAAGCCGACGCGGTCGTGGTCCAGACCGAGAGCGCCGACCTGAGCGGTACGGTCGGTGAGAAGGAAGTTGCCAACTTGATGCTGAATGGCCGAAACTTCCAGTCCCTGGCCATGATTGTTCCGGGCGTCAGCTCGGCGAACGGCGCCAATCAACTGGCCAACTATGGCGGCGGCGGTTACCTGGGCCAGACGGCGATCATCGTCGGCGGTACGTCGGTGGAGAAGACGACCTACACCATCGACGGCCTGTATGACATGGACCCCAACGCGATGATCAACGTCAACGTGCTGCCTACGATTGACTCCATCTCCGAGTTCAAGATCATGAAGGACAACTACAGCGCCAAGTACGGTCTGGCAGGCTCCGGCCAGATCCTGATTGAGACCAAACAGGGCGGCCTCAAATACCACGGCGACGCTTATGAGTACGTCCGCAACAACTTCATTGGCACGGCCAGACCGTATCTGACCACGCCGACCACGGGCATCTCCGCGCTGCACTACAACATCTTTGGCTACACCTTGGGCGGCCCGGTCCCCATGCCCCATTTCCACGACGGTGCCACGAAAAAGACCTTCTTCTTTGCCGGCGGCGAGTGGCGCATCAACCACTATCCGTCGGCCCTGCGTACGCGCAACATGCTTCCCCAGGCGATGCGCAACGGCGACTTCAGCGCCAGCCCTTCGCTGACCAACACCGCGGGATGCCCCACCGGTCAACCCGCCGGCACTCCCTGCCTGGTGTTGACGGCGGGGTCCGCCAATCTGCTCAAGACCTATCGTGGCCTTGACCCGACCACTTGCGTCACGGCTGACTCGTTGGGCCGCTATAACCAACTGAGCAAATCCTGCATGGACCCGACCTCCGTGGCCTTGATGACTGCCTACTGGCCGCTGCCCAACATCACCACCGGCGGCGTCAACTACATCAACAACGGCACGGAGAAGGATGTCCAAGCCGACTACAACTACAGGCTCGATCACGCGATCAGCCAAACGCAACAGCTCACCGCGCGTTGGACCAACGAAGAAGTTAACGACCTGCGCCCCTCGCGTAACTACAACGATCCTGCGCCCAATCCCGGCTCCACCGTTTATAGCCGTGGCTTGAACGCCATGATCCGCCTGACCTCAATCATCACACCGAATATCATCAACACCCTTGAGGGCGGCGAGACTTACAACAAGTGGCTGCTGGGCGTATCCAACTACACGATGCCCGCCGGCGCCACCATCGCGCAGCAGTACCCCGGCGTAGATCCCTTCAATCGCATCCCGGATATCAGCATCGGCGGCGGCGGCACCTGGGCATGGCTGGGCGTGGGTGCGCAGCCCAACTTCATCCACGACGGGGTAACCACGGTCTCCGACGATGTGAGCTGGTTGAAAGGCAACCAACTTTTCCAGGCCGGAATCATTGGCCTGTTTACCATCCGCCACGTCAACGCCAACTCCTTCCCCATGGGCAACTTCAGCTTCTCCGGTTCCAATACACAGGATTCGGCAGCCGACTACCTGCTGGGTCTGGACGCTACCTATTCGCAGAGCAACCTGCAGCCCGCAGGCCGTTTCCACAACAGCTGGTTTGAGGCTTATGTGCAGGATGACTGGAAGGTTAATCCCAGATTGTCCCTCAATCTAGGTGTTCGCTGGAGTTACTACCGTCCGACCTATATGGAAGGCGACCAGGTTACCAACTTCAATGCCAGCACCTGGGTTTCAGGGAATGCTCCGGTGATGGGCACGAATGGATTGTTCTCCAGTCTGAACGCGGCCAAACAGCCGTTGACGGCTACGGGCACGGTCGCCAATCTGACCAACGGCCTGGTCCAAGCTGGTCAAGGCATCTCGCGCGGGTTTATCAATCCCCGCAAGGATAGTTTTGGTCCTCGCATCGGCTTCGCTTACCGGCTTACCAACGACGGCAAGACCTCGCTGCACGGCGGTCTGGGCTTCGGTTTCACGCAGGTAGCCATGCTGGAAACCTCCAGCCTGATGCTGAATCCTCCCTACGTCCAAAGCACATCCATGAGCAACACCCTGCTGAGTCAGCCGACCGCGGGCGGCGTTGCCGGCGCTCCGGGCGTTCCCAGCCTCACCGTGATTGGCCCGGACTACCAGCCGACCGTTACCAAGACCTTCAGCCTTGGTGTTGAGCGGCAGGTCTTCCCGAATGCTGTTGCGCAGGTGGCCTACGCGGGCAGCTTGAGCCAGCACGTAACCGCTGAGGGCACCAACTACAACTTTGCTCTCAATGGAACCTCAGCGAACACTGCGGGCTGCATCGGGAGCGGCAGCAATCCGTTGAACAACTCCTACACCGGGCCGACAATCTCTGGCTACTCCTACGACCCTTGCATCAATGCCGGTTCGGTTGCATCGGCCTACTACGCGCCCTATCAGGGCTACAGTTCCATCTCCGGAACCAGCAGCGGCGGGATTGCCAACTACAACGGCCTGCAGTCTGGCTTTGTATGGAAGGGGCGGAGCCTGACACTGAATGGCGCCTACACCTGGAGCAAGGCTCTTGAGGACGTACAGCCGGGCAACCCTGGCGCCAATGGCGCCGGCATCGGCTACGACCAGTCAGGCAGCTTCCAGAATCCCCGCAACAAGAAGGGCGACTACGGCGTTCCCGACTATGATCGCAAGCACGTCTTCACCTCTGCCTGGGTCTACAAGACGCCGTTCTTTGCGCACTCCAGCAGCTTTGTGATGCGGGAGTTTCTCTCTGGATGGGGTTCCTCGGGTCTAGCGGTCATCGAGAGCGGTTTGGCGGTTACGCCTTCGCTTTCAGTCGGCGGTCAGGGCCTGGCGACCCGTCCGAATCTTGTGGCTCCGGTCACCCACCCCGGCGACGGCAAGACGAACATCAGCTCCTCCCGCGCCCCCTACTTCAGCCCAGCATCCTTCCAGGCCCCTGCCTGGGGCACGTTCGGCAACGGCAAACCCGGCATGTTGCGTGGACCCAAAGAAGTCAGCTTCTCGACAGCACTCGACAAGACCTTCCCGATTCACGAGAACGTTGGCTTCAAACTCCGCATCGAGGTTTTCAACATCTTCAACCACCCGAACACGATGATGAATGGAACCTGGAGCGGCACGGCCAGCAGCTTCGGCACGGTGGTTGGCTCCGGCGATGCTCGCCAGATGGAGTTCTCCGGCCGCCTCACCTTCTAACCTGACTGCAAATCACTGCATCCACCAGACGGGGGCCTTCGGGCTCCCGTTTTTTTGTGGCTCTCACGCACTGCTTCACTGCCGCCGACTACAATCCAAGCCATGAGCGAGAAGCTGCTGACCTACGACGAAGCGTCCTTGCTGGTGGCCCAGCGTGCCGGAAAGTTGGTGGCGCAGAAGCCGCGCACGGAGCGGGTTCCGCTGGCCGCGGCCGCGGGGCGGGTGCTGGCCCTGGCGCTGGCAGCCGACAGCGACCAGCCTGCCTTTGCCCGCTCCACACGCGATGGCTACGCCTGCCGCGCTGCCGAGATCAACGCACATCAGCCGCTGCCTATTGCCGGCAGTATTCGCGCCGGTGACCCGTTGCCCCCTGCGCTTCCGGCTGGCAGCGTGTGGGAGATCATGACCGGCGCGCCGATTCCGGCAGGCGCGGACGCGGTGGCCATGTTTGAGCACATGAAGAAGACGCGCAAGGGCGTGCAACTGCTAGCCCCGCGGACGCTCAAGCAAGGTGAAAACATTGTGGCGCAGGCTGCGCAGGCCCGCAAAGGCGATTGCTTGTTGGCTGCGGGCGCGGTGCTCGACTTCGCGCAGATCGCGTTGGCTGCAAGCTGCGGGCAATCCAAGCTGAGCGTTTATGCGCGGCCTCGTGTGGCTATCCTGACCACTGGCGACGAGGTGATCGCGGTGGAAGCCAAGCCAGGGCCGGGCAAGATTCGCAACTCCAATGCGCCCATGCTGGCGGCCATGGTGGC
Organism: uncultured Occallatibacter sp.; assembly: GCA_964645855.1. Taxonomy (GTDB): domain Bacteria; phylum Acidobacteriota; class Terriglobia; order Terriglobales; family Acidobacteriaceae; genus Telmatobacter. The sequence goes on along the minus strand of CAZYDF010000014.1, from coordinate 50,055 downwards.
AGCGGCAGGCGGCGAGCCGTGGGTGCTGCCCACTGCGGGCGACAACCTGAAGGCGTTGGTGCGTGCGCTCAAGCAGGTCTGCAAGGCCGATCTGGTGCTGGTCACGGGAGGCGTCTCCGCTGGCAAGTTCGATCTGGTGGAACCGGCGTTGAAAGAGCTGGGCGCGCGCTTTCCGTTTACCGGAGTGCGCATTCAGCCGGGCAAGCCGACGGTTTTTGCGGAGATACCGAAGAGCAAGCGGGAAGAGCGCGGAAAGACGCCGTGCTTTGGGCTGCCGGGGAATCCCGTTTCGTCCGCCGTCACCTTCCTGCTGTTTGCGGCTCCGGTGTTGGCGGCACTGGCAGGGCGCGCGGAGGTGGGCCCGCGGTTTGCGCTGGCGCGGCTGGATGCTGGGCCGTATCGTCATGCAAAATCGGCGCTCACGCGGTTCTTGCCGGCGCTGTGCGACTTTGCAATAGAAGAGCCCACGGTGGGCTTTGTGCCCTGGCAGGGGTCTGGCGACCTGGCGGCGCTGGCCCGTTCCAACTGCTTCATCGTTCTGCCGCCGGAGGGCAAGCCGCTCAAGCCGGGCGCGCTGGTCCGCATCCTGATCGCCTGAGGTATTTGCCATGAGTACGACGCCCCAGCTCTCCCACGTTGACGCCGAAGGCCATGCCCACATGGTGGACGTGAGTCTGAAGCCGCCCACTGTGCGCACCGCCATCGCCTCGGCCTTTGTGAGCCTTTCCGCCGCGGTTCTGGAGGCTCTGCCCGCCAACCCCAAGGGCGACGTGCTGCAGATTGCACGCATTGCCGGCATCCAGGGGGCCAAGCGCACCGCCGACCTGATTCCGCTCTGCCATCCGCTGGCCATCACGCAGATTGCCGTGGAGGCAGAGGTGATTGCCGACGGGGTGCGGATTGTTGCCAAGGTCTCCGCCACCGGGCCCACCGGCGTGGAGATGGAGGCGCTCACCGCAGCCTCGGTTGCCGCGCTCACCATCTACGACATGTGCAAGGCGCTGGACAAAGGCATTGTGATCCATCAGGTTCAGTTAGAGTCCAAGACCGGCGGCAAGAGCGGGGATTATCACCGGGTGGTGTAGGTGTTGCGAGCTGCTAGCTGTAGGGAAAGGTCTTTCGAGGTCGCCGTGGCCGCAAAGACAAGAAAGCGGCTAATATAGGGCATCGTCCGCTTGACCTCAATTGAGCAGATCAACCCGGTTCCCTGGAGCGCCCGCGGTTAGTCGTTCATGTTCACCGAGGAGGTACTCCACATAGCTGCGAATCAAATTGCAATAGAGTCGAGCTTCGTTGCGGTTGAGTTGAATATCATCCCTGAGGTTCATGCCGTGGCGAATCTGCCCCCCTCCAGGCGAAGAAAGGTAGCCGTACATCGTGTCCATCCACCGAACGACTTGGGGTAATGCACCATCTGTTTGCAAACGACGAAGGTCGTGAATAATAGTTTTGAAATATATGCCATCCACTCGCCCTTCGGGAAGGTCCAGTCCTGAAAATACGGTGCTAACGGTGTCCAGCAACCACAATGATTCCATAACTGCCGCGCGATTCTCGCCTCGATCAAGATGGGTCGCAGCCCTTTCAAGTGAAGAGCGTACGGTCAAAAGGGCGTTTTCTTCAAGTGTCCTCTCTGGAACAGTGACCGTAACGAGTTGAGGAGCATTGCCAATGAGTTCCAAGCTTGGCGGTGCGAGGTGATACCCAATCCGGTACCTAACAAGAATCCTGTTAATTGCTTCGACGGGATCGGGGATGTGGTCTGGTCGCTGACGCTGTGCGTTCATCCAGCCCTCGTAAAATGCTTCAATGAACAAAGGCGGATTTGCAACAGCCGAAAGTATGTAGTCGCGCCCATCCTGCTCAGCAAAATCAGTCGTTGAGCTAGGCCAGAATTCGCGACTTGCGGGTCCACTAAACCTCCTCTTGAAGCATTCCCAAATGGATTTTCGCATCTCCACCTGGGCAATGGTTCGCACGAGCTGGACAAAATCCTCGGCAGCTTCAAAGGGAATTTCTCCGTGATGAAGCTCGTCATTGGGCGGAGCTTGAAGACGCCATTGCGGGTTGAAGTTCAACATAAGCTTGTACCCTTCGGATGAAATGGATTGGGTTGCCCGGCTCTCATGATCGCACGTTTATTAAAAGGCCTATAGGTTCCTGCTCCTCCAACATCGCGGCTGCTGTATCCAAAGTTACCCCTCGTGCATCAGAAGGAACGGATGCGAGAGGAGGTCAACCATGTCGCTCCGAGCTGTCCGCGAGATGCTGGACACAAAACCTACCATCGAAGGTGCAGGCGTCAAGCTGCAGCGCGCCTTCGGCTTTGGCAAGACTGCCGACTTCGACCCATTTCTGCTGTTTGACGATTTCCGTGGCGACAACCCTGCCGACTACGAGGCTGGATTCCCCTGGCATCCCCACCGGGGCATTGAGACCATCACCTATGTTTTGGCGGGTGAGGTGGCGCATGGCGACTCGCTCGGCAACAAAGGCTGCATGACCGCTGGCGACGTGCAGTGGATGACGGCGGGCTCGGGCATTTTGCACCAGGAGATGCCGAAGGGCGACGAGTTGGGCCGTATGCATGGCTTTCAACTGTGGGCCAACCTGCCCGCCTCGCTCAAGATGACCGACCCGCGCTATCAGGACATCCCGGCCAGCGCGATTCCAGAGGTCACCGAGGACGACGGCACCCACGCGCGCATTCTGTGTGGCGAGTTCTGGGGCCAGACGGGGCCGGTGGAGGGCGTAGCGGCCGACCCGCGCTACGTGGACATTTCCGTGCCGCCCGGCAAGCGGAAGACGATCAAGGTGGAGGTGGAACGCAATGCCTTTGCCTACGTCTTTGCGGGCTCGGGAAGCTTCCGCAACGCATCGGCTCCGCAGGCAGTGCTGACGGAGTCGGCCGTGGACGCCAAGGCCGCGCCGGTCTACGATGCCCACAATCATTCCATGGTGCTCTTCGACCGTGGCGACGAGATTGTGGTGCAGGCAGGCCCTGAGGGCATGCGCTTTCTGTTGGTCAGCGGCAAGCCGCTGGAGGAGCCGGTGGCCTGGTACGGACCCATCGTAATGAATACCCAGGAGCAGCTGCGGGTAGCCATGGCGGAGCTGCAGCAGGGAACCTTCATCAAGCACCCGTGAGCCACCGGTAGTAAGCGTTAACTTCGAGTCAGGACAAAGTGCGCATCGGCAACTCCTGCTGTTCTGCGGGGTTGCCGGTTTCTCTTTGCAAATCATTTCCCCACCGGTTGCGACGCGGTGTATAAATACTTCTGCCCACCCCTAATGGTCAGACTGCGGAACGCAAACCCGGCCTGGAGGCGTTCAGCCGTGGGCAAACCGAAACCTGGTTGAGTTCATAAGCCAGGCCATCAAAAAAGGAGACCTTTCACCATGCGTGTTGCTTGCGTTACCTTGCGTGTTGCCTTGTTTGCACTTGCCGGACTCTCTGTTGCCGCTGCTGTGGCCCAGACCCGGCCCACCGATCCCGCACCGCCCCGCACCTGGGTGGATCAAGACACCGGCCACCGCGTGTGGCGGGTGAGCGATGAATCGAACTCCGGCGGTTTTTACTTCAACATCAATGCCTATACGCCCGATGGCAAGCAGATGATCTACACCTCGCCGGCTGGCATCCACGTGATGGAGATGGCGACGCGCAAGACCAGTCTGCTGGTGGCCAATCCTCCGGCAAAGCCGGACCAGAAGCCTGAGGGCTTTGGGCCAATTCCGGGCACGGTGCACCCTCTGGTGGCGGGCTACCGGACCAACAGCGTCTTTTACACGCAGATGAACCCGGCCACGCATGTGACCAGCGTCTACAAGGCCGATACCAATACCGGCAAGATCCGCAAGCTGGTGGATCTGCCGGCCCGGCACATGATCGTGAGCATCAACGCCGATGAGACGCTGGCCGCTGGCACCTACATTGAGGGCGACGCAGCGGGCAAGGAGTACGGCCAGAATCTGCCGCCAGCCAGGCAGCCTGCGAGCGCGGGCGATAACCGCGTGGGCACGGCTGCGCAGGGACCGCACTTCCAGCCCTTCAACAAGGGCGAGATGATGGAGCGCAGACTGAAAGCGCGGCTGCCTCTGGTGCTGTTCACCATTCGTCTGGAGCCCGGCAAGAACGGTGAAAAGGTGGGCGAGGAGAAGATCCTGCTGCACTCCACCGACTGGGTGAACCACCTGCTGTTTTCGCCCAAGGACCCCAGGCTGCTGATGTACTGCCACGAAGGGCCCTGGCACAAGGTGGACCGCGTGTGGATGATCCACACCGACGGCACCCACAACACGCTCATCCACAAGCGCACCATGGCCATGGAGATTGCCGGCCACGAGTTCTGGGGTCTGGACGGCGAGACCATCTGGTACGACTGGCAGTTTCCGCGCGGCGAGGATTTCTTTCTGGCGGGCCGCAATCTGAAGACCGGCCAGCGCACGGCCTATCACATGCAGCGCGACGAGTGGTCGATCCACTTTAACCTGACCAAGGACCTGGACCTGTTCTGCGGCGACGGCGGCGATCCGGGCCAGGTGGCCAAGGCCAAGAATGGCGAGTGGATTGAGCTCTTCCACCCGGAACCCTACAAGATTTCTGCGGACACGCTGAACTCGGCCACGTTCTGGAAGCCGGGCGTCTTCCACTCCGAGCATCTGGTGAACATGAGCCACCACTACTATCGCGAAGAGCCGAATGTGCGTTTCTCGCCAGACAAGAAGCTGGTGCTGTTTACCAGCAACATGTTTGGGCCCAGCTACGTGTTTGCGGCGGAAGTGGAAAAGGCCGTGGATGCCAAGCCGGAAGAGGTGCAGTCCACGCCGGAACTGGCGCGCAAGTTCAACCCCACCGATCCGCCGGTTACGCCTCCGGCACGGTAATCGGAAACCTGAAAAATAACAACGGCGGATCGAGTGCTCTCGGTCCGCCGTTGTCGTTTTTCACGGTTTCAGCTTGTTCTGGAGCTCCTGTGGCGGGATACTGAACCCATGGCGACGCAACCCATCAGCGAAGGCAGCGGCCGTTCCATCACGCTTGAGGAGTATCTCTCCACCGGCTATGAGCCCGACTGCGAATTCGACGATGGCGTCGTTGTGGAGCGGAACGTGGGCGAATTTGAGCACTCATTCCTGCAAACCCTTCTGGCCACGATCTTCACCAACAACATGGATGACTGGAACGTCTTCGGCTTGACCGAGCAGCGTATCCAGATTGCACCGCAGAAGTGCCGCATTCCGGATGTCTGCGTTCTGCGCGTGGGATCTCGCGCGGACGATGTTCTGGTTGAGCCGCCGCTGGCCATAATCGAAATCATGTCGCCGGAAGACACGATCCGGCGCACTGCACAAAAGGCAGCAGAATACTGCCAGTTCGGTATAGAGCACGTCTGGGTGATTGAGCCCAGTGCGCGGGTGGCCTATCGCGGCACGCCTGCGGGTCTGGAACGGATTGTCGCAGGGGAACTGACGATTTCTGGTACGCCGATCATGGTGCTGCTGTCTGATTTGTTTGCCAAACTCGATCACATCCGCACCCTCGGCGGGCGGTAAAGCGGGTTTTCCGCTGCGCAGTACCCGGTGCGAAATCGGCGGCTGATCAATGAAGTCCGGATTTGAATAGATCGTAGATAAAGCTGGCAGAGACGTTCAGAAGAATCGCCCATAGGGTTGTCAGCATGAGAGTCTTGACCGGGTTTTTCTTCGCCCAATCAATGATCCTGTAGTAGCGACTCTTCCGAACGCGCTTAAGTTCCCTGAAGAGTGTTGGAATGAATTCAGCATCGATTTGGGCATGTCCTAACCGTGCACGGCAGTCCGCGCACAACCCTGGCTTGTCCAAGGAGTGGACTATCTCAACCTTATTTTGAGTGAAGTCGTATAGACAGCCGCGCGTTTCGTCATGAAAAAGTGCGACTGCCGCGCTCAAGCTAAGTCGCCCGCTGTTTTCGATAAAAACGAGGATAAGTGCATAGATGCAGCGCAGTACAAAGACCTCAATGTCGAAATGCTCTCTGTCGAGGATGTCCCCCATTTCAAATAGTGAAAGAACCACAACCCCTGAGGGAAGTATTCGAGCGTAAAAATTCAAATCAAGCTGGGCTCCAATTATGGCAAAAGTAATATCTGATTGACTCGATGGTCGAAATATACCTGCCAACTGCTGGTCCGTATATCCAGAAGGCGCACCCAACGCATTTGGGAGAGCATCTATCCTTTCTGTGTTAACCACATCGAAAATCTTAGTTTTCCAGTTTCGGATGCAATCCCAGTCGACGGAGTATTTTAGGTTTCCGGGAATGATGAGGGTTATCGTAATTGGCATCGTTCAGCCTCCGCGATCTTTCTTGATCCAGACATTGGCAGCAAATTTCACCGTCCAAGAGTCATTTTCGACAGGATGCCTTGAAGCCTACACTTCTGTCGGCAGCTCGGCGGCCAAGATCTTGAGCGGGGTGACGCCCTGCTGGCGGAGGGCGTGCAGGCTCAAAGCGTCGTGGCGCTTGGCCAGGCGGCGGCCGTTGTGGTCCACCACCAGGCGGCAGTGGTAGAAGGCCGGCGGCTCCAGGCCGAGCGCTTGGTAGAGCAGGATCTGGCGGGCGGTGGACTTGAGCAGATCGGCTCCGCGCACCACCTCGGTAATGCCCATGGCGGCGTCGTCAGCCACACAGGCCAGTTGGTAGCTGGGGCCGCCTTCGCGACGCCAGACCACAAAATCTCCAAAATCCTTGCCGGCCACAAACTGCTGCAGGCCGAGGTTGCGGTCTTCGAAGGCCACCACGGTGCCGTCGGGCACGCGGAAGCGCCAGTTGGCGCCGTCGGGGTTCTCGTCGCGATTGGCGGTGGGGCCGGGCAACTGCGGCAAACGGGCCTGCAGTTGGCGGCAGGTACCGGGGTAAACGGGTTCGTCGTCCAGCGGCTCCAGCTTGCCGTTGCTCTGCCCGGGGGTGGAGCTCTCATGGGGTGCGCCCAGGGCCGCGGCCAGATCCTTGCGCGAACAACGGCAGGGGAAGAGGAATCCGCGCTCCACGAGCCTGCGCCATGCGGCCAGATAGAAGGGTCGGCGCTTGCTCTGCACATAGGGTGCGCAGGGGCCGCCCCGATCAGGTCCCTCAATCCAGCGGATACCCAGCCACTTCAGGTCGTCCAGCGCGGCCTCGGCGTAGAGGCTCTTGCTGCGCTCCGGGTCCAGATCTTCCATACGCAGGATGAGCGCTCCGCCGGCCTGGCGGGTGCGCTGCCACGCGGTCCAAAATGTGCGCGCGTGCCCCACGTGGAGGAATCCCGTGGGCGAAGGCGCAAGCCTGCCACGGTAGCCGGAGGTCGGAGTTGGGGCAATCGTAGCCATCCTGCACTCAGTCTAGGGAGTTGGCAGGTCGGGGCATATAAGGAGCTTGATCCGTGCTGAACTTGATTCCCTCCGCATTGCATAGAGGCTATTGCATGGAGCGGACCAAGGAGTGCGTTTGCAGGCAAAGAGCCTGGGTGTCAAGCGGACGGGTCTTCTGGACTGCGGGCAAAGTCCACAAGAAAAAGCGGGTTAGGGGCATCCGTTGGGGTTGCAGATGATTCACCGCTGTCGGCCTAGCATGAAGACAACACAGAAAAGGGCAGACGGACGTGCCGCGTCGGGCGAATGAGTACGCCCTCCCCCAACATGGAGCGGAGGACACCGGGTTGCGGAACCGGCTGCGCCTTCGCGGAAGGTGGCCCCCCGCTGGCTGACTGAAACCACGGCGCCAGCGGGAGGTTGAGGGCCGACGCTTCCGTACCAAGTCCACTGGCCGGTTCATCAGGGACCGGCTGGTGGCACTCCAAATTCAATGCAAGAACAAGATGCAGGCGGAGACGCGCAACGAATCGGCGCGAGGCGGTGAAGTGTGTGTTGGGGCGGAATGCGAAGGAGAGGAAACCGAGATGGATCATTTCAAGAATATCTGGCAGCACCCGAAGACCTCATTGGCTGGGGTGTTGATAGCGGCTGCAACCATTGCCGGCGTGCTCATGCAGCAAGGGGTTTCGCTGGGAACTCTGGGCAACGGTTCGGTGGTGAGTCTGGTCAGTGCGCTGTCGGCTGCGTTCCTGGGCCTGTTGGCCAAGGACCCGGACAGCAAGACAGACAGCAGGGCAGATAAGGGCGCTGGCACGGCCAGACTGGGCGCGTGGATGCTGATTGCTTTTCTGCTGGCAGGCACCCTGCCCACGGTGGGCTGCACCGAGCAGAGTGTGGCGCAGAACATTGTGAACTGGACGCCGTCGCTCCAGAGTGCGGTAGCGGCGGTGGACTCGGTTGCCGCAACCCTGGCTCCGGCCGATGCCGCAGCTTCTAACCTAGCCACGGCCAGTATGGATGCGGTTTCGAATCTGCTGGTTGGGCAGGCCCAAGCGTATCTGGCCGCTCCCACGGCTACCACGCTGCGCCAGTTACAGGACCAGGTGGTGGCTTTGCAGCAGCAGGTGAACACGGCGCTGCTGGCGGTGGTTAAAATCACCAATCCCAGCAGCCAGCAACAGGTGCTGAGCACAGTCCAAGCGGTGGCCACGATTGTGACCGCCATTCTCTCGCTCATCCAGAGCGTTTCCACCCAGAGCGACATTCAGCGGATGGCGGCACAGTCCGCGGTGAAGGTGGCAGAGGTGCAGCCGTTGCTCAACGAGGACAGCGCGGCGCGGATAGTGGCAGCGCACTACGACGAACCGCTTCCGGTGGCCCAGGCGCAGGTGGCCCAGGTGCAGCTGGAGATGGCGCGGGCAGGCTTCTAGGCATTGCATGCAGCGGGCTCTTGGGTCCGCTGCATGCAGATCCAAGAAAGCCACATGCCGGTCAAAGGCTGGATATGGCGCAGAAATCGATAGAAATGAATCAATGAATCCAAGAGAAAAATGGGCGCATCTCTCATGTGGTTGTTTAAACGAATATCGTGCAGGCCGGGCTTTTTGTCCCCCTGCCAAGGAGACGCCCATGACCAACCTCCCTCGCCAGCCAGCCATCTTCCTTCCCCATGGCGGCGGCCCTTGCTTCTTTATGGACTGGAGCTGGGGGCCGGCAGACACCTGGAACAAGACCCAGCAGTTTCTGGAGAGCATTCAGCGCCGACTTCCGGCCCAACCGCGCGCCATGGTGGTGGTGAGCGGCCACTGGGAGGAGCCCGCCTTTACGGCCAGCGCCGCTGCGAGCCCGGAGCTCATCTATGACTACACCGGCTTTCCGGCGGACACCTACCAGTTGAAGTGGCCCGCGCCGGGCGATCCGCAACTGGCGGCGCGTATAGCTGGGCTTCTAAAAGATGCTGGAATGCCGTCGGCACAGAGCCCGGATCGGGGCTTCGATCACGGTGTCTTCGTGCCGTTGAAGGTGGCCTTCCCGGAGGCGCGGATTCCCACGGTTTCGCTCTCTTTGGCCGCGAGCCTGGACCCGGCGCTGCATCTGGCTGCGGGCCGGGCACTGGCACCGTTGCGCGACGAGGGGGTGTTGATCGTAGCCAGTGGGATGAGCTTCCACAATCTGCGCGGCTACTACCGGCCGGAAACTCCGGAACGTGCGCGGGCCTTTGACCAGTGGCTGACCGAGGCGGTGCAGCAGCCGGGCGAGGAACGCGCCCGCAGGCTGACCGATTGGCGCAACGCTCCGTACGCGGCCTATGCGCATCCACGCGAGGAACATCTGATTCCCCTGATGGTGGCTACCGGTGCCGGCGGAGAAGCGCCTGGTCAGCGCATCTTTGCCGACGCGCCCATGGCCGCCGCGCTCAGCGCCTACCGTTTCGACTAAGGCACTGCGTGCAGGCATTGCATGCAGCAGCCCTTTCTCGTGCTGGAGATGGCTGGCCTCACCGCAGGTGCCTCCCGCAAGACCCGCGTCTGCTGAAACCTATATAGTGGGTTTGCGCCGCAGCCAGCGGCTGGGAGCGGAAGATGCAGCGGCGTCAGATGCTGAAGCTTGCCGGAATGAGCGCGGTGGCAACCATGGCGGCCGCGCAGCCGGCTGCGAACCTTCCTGTACTCGACACTCACATCCATCTCTACGACCCGCTGCGCCCTGGAGGCATTCCCTGGCCGGAGAAGAGCGATGGGGTGCTCTACAAGCCCGCCTTGCCCAAGCGCTATATGGGCGAAGCGGCGCGCTTTGGCGTGGTGGGCGCCATCGCCGTGGAGTGCAGTCCGCTGCGCTCCGACAACCAGTGGCTGCTGCAGGTTGCCACTAGCCATGCGGAGATTGTGGGCGTCATCGGCGATCTGGACCCATGTGAGGCCAACTTCCGCGCTGACCTGGAAAGGCTGCATGCTGATCCATTGTTTCTGGGCTTCCGCTATGGCAACTTGTGGGGACGCGATCTGGCCGTGGACTTGGCGAAGCCGGGCTTTGTGGAAGGGTTGCAGGCGCTGGCTGCGGCTGGGCTCACGTTTGAAAGCGCCAACCCCGATGCGCGCCTGATCGCAGCTTTGCGGCGTGTGGTGGATGCCGTGCCGGATCTGCGTGTGGTGGTGGACCATCTGCCCCATGCCAAGGCGCCCACAGAGGACGCGGCACGCGCGGGTTGGTGGGCCGATCTGCGGGCGCTGGCGGCAAGTCCTCATGTCTATATCAAACTCTCTGAAATCCCGGTACGCAATAACAGAAAACTGGTGACCGCGCCCGCTGCTTACAAACCCGCGCTGGATGAGCTGTGCAACGTGTTCGGCGAAGACAGGGTGATGTTTGGCAGTGACTGGCCGAACAGCGAGCACGTCGCTAGTTATGCGGAGACCTTTGCCATGGTGCGCGGCTATATGGCGGAAAAAACAGCTGTGGCACAAGAAAAGTATTTCTTTCATAACTCGGTCGCTGCGTATAAGTGGAAGCCACGACGCGGGGATCAGAGAGCTTTGTAAGTGCGGCCGTAAGCGCATTGCATGCGCGGGTGCAGCATGGAGGAACCATTGAACGAGGGACCGTACGAGGCGAAGGTGGCACCGATTCCGGCTGCGGTTGAAGCTGGTTCAAAACTAGTGGCCAGCGCGGTGCGGCGCATGGATAGGCGTCTGGCGCCGAGCCTGATGCTGATGTACATCGTGTCGTTTTTGGACCGCTCCAATGTGGGCTTTGCCAAGGACGCCCTGCATGCATCGGCGGGCATTACGGAGGCCATGTACGCGCTGGGCGCAGGCATGTTCTTTGTGGGCTACGCAACCTGCGGCTTCCCGAGCAATCTGATCCTGCATCGTGTGGGTGCCAAGATCTGGCTCTCGCTCATGATGGTGGCCTGGGGTCTGGTTTCCATGTCGACCATGCTTGTGAAGGGGCCTACGTCTTTCTATCTGCTGCGCGCGTTTCTGGGCGCCATGGAAGCAGGCTTCTTTCCCGGCTGCATTCTCTACCTGACCTATTGGTACCCGAACCGGGTGCGCGGGCAGGTGCTGGGCTTCTTCTATCTGGGCGTGCCGCTCTCGCTGGTGCTGGGTGGGCCGCTGTCGGGCCTTCTGCTGGAGATTCGCCACTTTGCCGGGCTGGACGGCTGGCAGTGGATGTTTCTGGTGGAAGGCTTTCTGGCGGTGGTGTCGGGCTTTATCGCCTACGGGCTGCTGGACGACAAACCCGCCAACGCGCGCTGGCTGCCGAAGGACGAAAAGCAGGCGCTGGTGGCGGCTCTGGAACGCGAAGAAGCGGAGCGTCGCTCCTCCGGGCCGACGGAGTTGTTGCCCATGCTGCGCGATCCGCACGTGCTGCGCTTTGTGTTGATGTACGGGCTGATCCAGATGAGCGTGTATGCCGCCATCTTCTATCTTCCCTCGCAGATCTCAACTTTGCTGCACCGCCCCGCGGGCTTGCTGGTGGGCTTGGTCACGGCCATTCCCTGGGCTTGCGCAACGGTTACCTGCTACTGGCTGACGCGCGCCGCGGACCGCTGGCAGAATCATCAAAAGCTGGCCGCGCTTACGCTTTTGGCGGGCGGTTTGGCCAGCCTCGCGTTCCCCACCTGCGGCGCGGTGATGGGCGTGCTGATGTTGTCGGTTGCGGTGTCGGCTCTGGTGGTGGTGCAGCCGCTGTTCTGGACCCTGCCCACGGGCTATCTGGCCGATCGCGCCAAAGCCGGCGGCATTGCGCTGGTGGGTACGGGCAATATTGGCGGATTTATCTCTCCCAACGTGAAGGTGTGGGCCGATATGTGCTTCCGTTCGCCGCGCGCCGGGCTCTACGTGCTGGCCGTGATTACGGTACTGAACTCAGGCTTGATCGCCACCACGCGGAAACGAAAGCAGATGCTGGCCGGCGACTGAAAGCGCACTCGAAGCGTTTTTTGGGAACCTTGGGACGCAGCGACATGGGGAGTTGGGCGGCTCAAACGGTGGTCGAGAGGAACTATATAATCGGACACATGACGGCAGGCGTTCACATTCAAATTGAAGGGCCCGTGAGCACGGAGAGCGCGGCTAGAAAACTGGCGATTCTGGAAGCGCGTCTGGCCAAACTGGACCGGCTGATGGTGGCGTATTCGGGCGGGGTGGACTCGGCGTTTCTGGCCGCTGTGGCGCATCGCGTAATGGGTGACAGGATGCTGGCGGTAATGGCCGACTCGGCCAGCCTGGCGCGGCGCGATATGGAGCAGGCGCGTGAGTTTGCGGCCAAGATCGGCATGAAGCTGGAGGTGGTGAACACCGCTGAGCTGGACGATCCGGAGTATGCGCGCAACGATGCCAATCGCTGCTTCCACTGCAAGGATGCGCTGTTTACCACCATGGAAGCGCTGGGCACCAAGCTCGGCATCAATACGATTGCGTATGGCATGAACGCCGACGACACCAGCGATTACCGGCCCGGACAGCGCGCGGCAACCAAGCATGAAGTTCTGGCTCCGCTGGCGGAGGCGGGAATGACCAAGGCCGAGGTACGCATTCTCTCGCGCGAGGCAGGATTTGAGCTGTGGGATCGTCCTGCGGCGCCGTGCCTTTCGTCGCGCATTGAGTATGGACGGCCGGTAACGCGGGAAGCGCTTCTGCAGGTGGAACAGGGCGAAGAGGCGCTGCGCAAGCTCGGCTTCCGCGAGCTGCGGGTGCGGCATCACGGACAGCTTGCTCGCGTGGAGATTGCCCGCAACGAGCTGCCCCGCGCGCTCACCATGGAGATGATGGACGCCATCACCGAAGGCCTGAAGGCAGCGGGCTTTGAGTATGTCACGCTGGACTGCAAGGGCTTCCGTTCGGGCTCCCTCAACGCATTGCTACCTGTAGAAGTTCTGGCGCGTCGCGGCGCATAAGCGCTAGAGCTAGATAGCATCCGAGTAAGTCGATGTTTTGAAAGGGCACGGCTTTACAGGCTGCGGGAAAACTTCCAAAGGCGGGGCTTTGTATTAGGGCACGACTTTAGTCGTGCCGCAAGCAGACTAGAATCAACGAGGGCTTTAGCCCCTGAGGGAATGACAGCGGGGAACCAGACTTGATCTGAGGTTCCTTTGAATTGGAATTGAAAACCATGCGAATTGCTTATCTGGAATGTTTTGCGGGCATCAGCGGCGACATGCTGCTGGGCGCTCTGGTGGATGCGGGCGTACCGTTCGACAAGTTGGAGGCCGCGGTGGCCGCGCTCAACGTGGGCGCGCATCTGGAACAGCGCAAGGTGCTCCGCGGCGGGCTGATGGGAACCAAGGCAGACGTGATGGTAGGCGACAAGCCCGCCGATGCGCCCGCGGAGCATGAACACACCCATGAGCATCCGCACGAGCACGGCGATGGACATGCGCATAGCCACACGCACGAGCATGAGCACCCACACACGCATGAGGATGCCGACGCACAGCATAGTCACGATGCGCAGGCACGCAAGCACGGACATACACACGAGCACACCCACGCGGAGCACCGCCATCTGGCGTCAATCCTGCAGATCATTCGTGCGGCGGAAATCTCCGACGCCGTGAAAGAGCGTGCCTGCCGCGCCTTCCAGTTGCTGGGTGAGGCTGAGGCTGCCATTCACGGCGTGGATGTGGAGAAGGTGCACTTTCACGAAGTGGGCGCGGTGGACACCATTGTGGACATTGTGGGCACGGCGGTGGCGGCGGAGTTGCTGGGTGTGGACCGCTGGATTTCCTCTCCCCTGAATGTGGGTAGTGGCACGGTGAAGTGCCAGCATGGCACGCTGCCGGTGCCTGCGCCAGCCACATTGAAACTCCTGGCCGATGCGCCGGTGTACTCTGCCGGACCTGCCATGGAGCGCGTGACGCCGACTGGAGCCAGTGTGCTGCGCATGTTGGATGTGCGCTATGAGCCGATGCCGGCCATGCGTGTGAAGGCTGTGGGCTACGGTGCAGGTGGGCGCGACACACCAGGCGAACCGAATCTGCTGCGCTTGGTGATTGGCGAAGTCGTAGAAAAGACCGCGACGCATGAAGGCGAGCCGATTGCGATTATCTCCACTGTGATTGACGACTCCAATCCGCAGGTGCTGGCCTATGTGAGCGAACTGCTGTTGGAGGCAGGCGCGTGGGATGTGTACCGCGTGGCCGTGCAGATGAAGAAGGGCCGCACGGGGACGGAGATGACGGTGCTGTGCCGGCCGGATCTGGTTGCGCCGCTCGAAGACATTCTCTTCCGCGAGACCACCACCATCGGGCTGCATTGGCGACTGGAAAACAAGCGCTCCTTGCAGCGGGAGTTTGCCGATGCGGTGACAGAGTGGGGCACGGTCAAAATAAAAATTGCGCGGTGGCCCTCGGGCGCGGTGGCCAATGCTTCCCCCGAGTTTGAGGATTGCAAGGCGATTGCGGCGCGGAACAATGTTCCGCTCAAGCAGGTGATGCGCACGGCGATGGAAGTGTGGGCGGCAACGGCACAAGGGAGCAAATAAATGGATCCGGCTGCGATTGAAGCTCTGCTGAAGGCAGTACGCGAAGGGCGCACGGACGTGGACGAGGCGATGAAGACGCTGCGCCATCTGCCCTTTGAAGACATGGGCTTTGCCAAGCTCGACCATCACCGCGCGATGCGCACCGGCATGCCGGAGGTGATCTTTGCGGCGGGCAAGACCACGGATCAGGTGGCGGCCATCTTTGCACGCATGGCCAAGGCGGGCGGCAACGTCCTGGCCACGCGCGCCTCATTGGACTATTACGACGCGGTGAAGGCCGTGGAGCCGCGTGCGGAGTTCAACCCCATGGCGCGTACCATCACCCTGCATCAGGCCGTTGCGCCCGCGGGCAAGGGAACCATCGCCGTAGTCTGTGCGGGCACCAGCGATCTGCCGGTAGCGGAAGAGGCTGTGGTCACGGCGCGCATCATGGGCAACACCGTGGATCTGATTGCCGACGTGGGCGTGGCGGGCATTCATCGCTTGCTGGCGCAGCAGGGGGCGCTCCAGCAAGCGCGGGTGCTGATTGTATGCGCGGGCATGGAAGGCGCGTTGCCCACGGTGGTGGGAGGCCTGGTGAACGCTCCGGTGCTGGCCGTGCCTACGAGCGTGGGTTACGGCGCATCGTTTGGCGGCGTAGCGGCGCTGCTGGGCATGTTGAACACCTGCTCGCCGAATATTGCGGTGGTCAATATCGACAATGGATTTGGCGCGGCCTGCATGGCTTCGCTCATCAACCACATGTAAAGTGTTTACCCAGTGATGGGGATCGCCGTTAGAGCGTTTTCTGAAAGGGTGTAGACCTTAATTTCTTAGGTATCCCATCCATTTCCGCAAAGAACGCGGAAATGGATGGGGCACGGAGGTCTAAAGCAAAAAGGAAAAATGCTCTAGACGAGTTCGAGTTCGATCTTTTTGGTGTCGGGATCGAGCTTGGAGATTTTGAAGCTGCGCACCTGACCGGCGGCCAATGGCGCGGGCTTGGCTGCGGGAGCCGGAGCGTTGCCCTTCCAGCGAGCACTGAGCAGCGAAGAGAGAGCGGACAGATCGACTGGAGCCGATGCAGCATGCGCCCCCGCAGCTTGCGCCGCAACCGCTTCCGCCACATGGCAGGTGCCGACGATGCCGTCCCCGAGCTCGATGGTGGCCAGCGGTCCGTTGACGGCGACCACGCGGCCAGAGACCTTGTCGCCCACCTTGCTCTCGGCAATCACTTCATCCAGATCCGTGGGGATGAGCTGCTTGATGGAGAGCTTGAACTGGCGCTTCTCGGCGTCGATGGAGAGCACCAGAGCCTTGACGCGCTCGCCCGAACGCAGTGCGTCGGAGGGGTGGTTGAGGCGGCGATCGTTGACGATCTCGCTGATGTGGACCAAACCCTCGACACCCTCGGCAATCTCAACAAATGCGCCAAAGTTGGCGATGCGGGTGACGGTGCCTTCCACCTGCGAGCCGGCCGGGAAGTTCCGCTCCGCATCCAGCCACGGGTCGGCCAGAGTCTGCTTCAGGCCGAGTGCGATGCGGCGCTCCTCGGGCTTGATGGAAAGAATCACGGCATCCACGCGCTGGCCGGGCTTGAGAATATCCTCGGGGTGGCGGATCTTCTTGTTCCAGGCCATCTCCGAGATGTGGATGAGGCCTTCAATGCCCGGCTCAATCTCCACAAATGCGCCAAAGTCTGTAAGCCGCGAGACGGTGCCGGTAACGCGCTGTCCGGCCACAAAACTCTCTGGAACCTTCTCCCAGGGCTCAGCTTCCAGCTGCTTCAGACCAAGTGAGATTTTTCCTTTTTCGCGATCGATCTTGAGAACGCGGACGGTGATCTCCTGGCCGACGCTGAGCACGTCTTCCGCCTTGGCTACGCGGCCCCAGCTGATGTCGGAGATGTGCAGCAGGCCGTCGAGACCGCCGAGGTCGACGAATGCGCCGTAGGGCACCAGGGAGCGGACGGTGCCGGTGAGGGTTTCGCCCTCCACAATGCCGGCGCGCTTGGCGTCCAGCTGCTCGCGCATCTGCTCTTCCAGGACCACGCGGCGATCGACGACCACGTCTTCTTCGGCCACGTCGAGCTTGGTGATGCGGCAGTTGATCTCGGTGCCGACGAGCTTTTCGCCCTCGGCCGCGTCGCGCGTGCCGGAGCGGCTGGCGGGCATGAAGGCGCGGACGCCGATATCCACCGTGAAGCCGCCCTTGCGAACCTCAGTCACGGTGCCGACGACGGCGGACTTCTCCGCAAAGGCCTGTTCGAGGGCCGACCAATCTTTGGGCTGCGCCACACGGAAGAGCGAGAGCTCGTAGTAGCCCTCCTCATTGCGACCGGTGATGGAGACAGGGAAACGGTCACCCACAACTACGGCTTCCCCGTTGTTCTTGAACGCGGTGCGCGGGAGAACGCCCTCGATCTTGTAGCCCACATCGAGGAAGACCTGCTCCGCGGTGAGCGAGACCACCACGCCTTCCAGCTGCTTTTGGCCGTTGGGCGCCTGCTTGCGGTGCGAGTTGGTCTTCTCAAAGGCGCGCAACAGGTCGGCAAAATCTTCCTCAGGCTCTTCCGGAAGGGCGACAGGCGCGGGCGCGGCAAGGACGACGGGCGCGGCAGGGGCAACAAGAGCAGGAGCTGCAAGGACCACAGGGGTGGCAACTGCAACGGGGGCGGGAGCAGCAACTGGCTCGGGCGCGGGCTCTGTGGCGGGTTCAGGCTGGGTCTCGGGGGCGGTAGGGAGAATAGGGTTGAGTTCGTCAGTCATGGCGGATTGCTTACTATTCTCCCACGCCGCGCTGGGTGCCGTCCCGATGCAAATCGCAAAGGAAAAGAACTCGGCCTGTATTTGGGTACGGTGTTATGCTGGCTCTGCCTTGCGGAGGATCGCTATGCAGACACCGATTAAGGTCGTGATTCTTGGTTTAGCGGTTGCGCTGCTCCAGTTCGGCATTGTGATTGCCATCTGGGGAGGCTTGGCGGCCTTCTTTGCGCAGCGCGCCTTTGTTGTGCTGGCAATCGTAACGCTGGCCATGATGCTGGTTGCTCCGCTCAGCAAGGGCAACATCAGCTCCGGCCAGCAGGAAGACCGCTCCAACCGCTGGGTCTTTATCGCTTTCAGTCTGATTGCTGTTGGGTCTGCCATCTTGCCTGCGTATTGCGATCGCTACGGCCTGCTGACGCTGGGAGGCGAAGGCACCCGCTGGCTGGGAGTGGCGTTCTACACCGCGGGCGGAGTGCTGCGGCTATGGCCGGTGTTTGTGCTGGGCAATCGCTTCAGCGGGCTGGTAGCCATCCAGCCGGACCACACCCTGGAGACCCGCAACATCTACCGCTACGTGCGCAACCCCAGTTATCTGGGGATGTTTCTGTACATGGTGGGCTGGGCGCTTGTGTTTCGTTCGCAGGTTGGCCTGGGGCTGGCGCTGCTGCTGTGGGTGCCGCTGGGCTTTCGGATCCGGGCGGAGGAGCGGCTGCTGCGCGCGCACTTTGGCGCGGAGTACGAGGCTTACTGCGCCCGCACGCCGCGGCTGATTCCCTGGCTCTGGTAGCGGAAGTTTATTTTCTTGGAAACTCTTCCAGCTTGGGCGTAACGCGGGGCTTGGTGGAGGTGGGTCCGCCGGTGTTGTTGATCACGTTGGAGATCTCGCCCAGGTTGTCGAGCGCCACGGTGATCATGTGGTGGAAGCGCACGGCAGGCCGCTCCGGCGTCTCAATGGCGCGGGTCAGCACCACCTCCGGGTGGCGGAAGACGGAGTAGATGCCCAGACCCCAGGCTTCGTGGGTGGTCACCGTGTCGGCAACCTTATAGCTAGCCCAGCCGTTGGTTCCGGGAGCACTGGTGTAGCTGGCCTGGCTGGGCGGATCGTAGGGAATCTCCGATTGATAAAAATAGGTCCGGCCGGCGTTGCCGTTCCACAGAACCTGAAACTGCTGATGGTGCTCCACAAAGAGGCCGTAGGCGATGACGCGGTCGCCGTTCACCACCAGCCCGTTGGCGCTCAGGTTCTGGGTCCAGCCCACGCCCTGGCCGTGATCGGCGCGCCAGATCCAGGTGTGGTCAATCAGGGTGTCGTTGGCGTTAACCTCAAGGTTGATGCCAGCTTTGCCCACGCCCGCGCCGCCCACGCGGAAGAAGATGTCAGCCAGGGTGATGGGGTCCTTCACGTGGCTGCGATGGCTGGTGCGCGGCCCCACCTGCAGGAGGATGGGCGAAAGAGTCTCACCCGCGTCAATCAGCAGCCCCGCCACGATGATGCCGTCGGCGTCGGCGGTTTCAATAGCCGCGGTTCCCTTCACTGGCTTGAGGGTGGCAAAGCCTAGGCCAAGAACGATGGTTTCCGCCTTCTCCACCTTGAGGGCCGCTTCCAGCTCGTAGTTGCCGGGCGTCAGGAGCAAGTTCTTACCCTGAGCCAACTGGGCGTTGAGATTTGCGGCCGAGTCGCCGGGTTTGGCGATGTAGAAGCGGCTGAGGGGGATGGAGCGGCCGGGAGTTTCGCCGTTGGCCCAGGTGATGGAGCTGGAGTTGGTGCGGACGGCCGGTACGCGGACCAGATAGTTGCCCTTGGCATCGACGTAGAGGAAGGGCTTTTCGCGGACCACGGGAGCGGCGGCAACCTGGGTGAAGGGCGGATTGGGCCATTCGCCTGCGGGGGGATTCGGGATGCCGACAAAGACCATGTTCCAGTTGGCGCCGGTCCAGGAGCCCCACCGGCTGTTGCGGCTGATCCATTGCTGCTGGGTTCCGGAGTCCACGTTCTGGTCAATGCTGGAGTCGGCCATCCAGCCGCCGCTGGCCCATCCGTGCTGCTGGTGGAGCACCAGGTTGCCTTCAATGTGCATGCGGCGGAAGGGCACGGCCTGGGAGACAGCCCATTGCATGGAGCCGCCGGTGGGCCTCACCGTGAAACCCTCCACACCCTTCCAGAAGGTGCAGGTGGCGTTGTTGCGGGGGCGGCTGGCGTCACTGTGGACGTTGCCTGTGATGGTGACCGCGTCAGGCGTGGCGCCGAGGCCCAGCACTTGGGTGTAAAAGCCGATGGGTACGTCGAGCTGATAGCTGCCGGGCGCAAAGAGGAAGGCGTAGCGGGAGGAGCCGAACTCGGCAAATTGCTGCTCGACGTAGACCTTGTTGAGGTCGGCCTGCATCTGGGCGGCGGGGATCGTGGGGTTGAAGAGGAAGACGTTCGGCCCGAGGTCGGGCTTTTCCGCAGCTGCCAGAAATCCACAACCGCAAGCCAGGGCAAAGAGTGAGGCGCAAAGGGGCAAGCGTTTCATGGCGGCCATTCTACGTGGACAGGAGGCGGCGAGTCACGCATAAAGCACTTAGGCAATCGGTTTTCTATTCTTGCACGGGTATGCGTTTACCTGGACGTTGGATGGCTGAGTCCAAGAAAAACCCGAATTTCCACGGCTTGCACAGAGGATGTGCGAAAGGTGTGGAAATCCGGGTGGGTCATGTTGCGAAATATCGAAAAATCATCGATTTGCAGACGACGCTAGAGCACAACCGTGATCTCCACCGTCTTCTCGGTCTCAAACGGGCGCGTCCAATGCGACTGCTGTTCAAAGTTCAGCTTGCCTTTGCCGGGGGTTTGCGCCGTGAACGAGTAGACGTTGACCCCGGAGGCGAGAATCCAGTGTGGCGTCTTGCCGTCGTCGCCGGAGTTGAGGACGGACTGGCCGCCCATCTCCGAGGAGCCGACAGCCGCCAGAACCTGGCCCTCATGGCCCAGGCGGAAGAAGGGTCCGGAGCGCGAGCCCATATGACCCCACACGATGTTCAGCTTGCTGCCCACCTTGACGGTGTTGTTGGCGGCAAACAGCAGGGTAGACTTCTCAGTCACCGGTCGGCCTGCAGCGCCTGTGGCCGTGATCTCAATCTGGTTCAGGCCGGGCTCCAGGCTGGGAGGAATGGTGAGGAGGGTGATGCCGGGAAAGTCCTGGCTGGGTTTTGCCTTAGCGGCGACTTCCCTGGCGTTCACTCTCACCACGGGGTCGGTGGCATTGAAGACCAGGAAGGTGAGCGGCGGGTTCTCAAACAAGCACTCGCTGCGCACATGATCCATGAGGCGGACCAGGGGTGTGCCGGGCAGCAGCAACTCCTTGGTCGCGGTCACCGTCTTGGCGTCGAGGACAAGCGAAACCTGGACGAGCTTCCGGCCGGAAACTCCGGGATAGATGCGAAAGCTCTTGTTGGCATCGTCGCTGAAACCTCCTCCAACCGCTTCAAAAGGCGCGGGCTTGCCGCCCACGGTGATGCTGAAGCTGTCCTCCACCTTGTCCATCCACGCCTTGGGATAGCGGACGTCGACCCGGTAGTAGAGGACGCCGCTTTCGGTATTGGCATTGGGTCCGTCGAGCGGAATGGCTTCGATCTTGTCGATGACCAGCGTCCTGGCGGACGGGGCAGATTGAGCGGAGGCAGACGCCGCTAGCAGCGTGGCCAGAGCCAGAATTGCGCAGGTTGATCGAAAACCGCTGTTCCGATAGAGCTTCACTTTCAGCCTCCTGGTGAAACGCGCTTCAGGGTACGCCCGTCGTGGAGGGGGTGTCAAAAGGCGCGAATTGGCCCGGTTTTGGACTGTTTATATCTTGTAAGCTGAAGCCATGAGCGTACTCGATGAAAAACGCGCGGAGCTGGAGCACTACGAGTTCATGATGGGCGCGGAGCGTGGCCGGCTGGCCGTGGCTCTGGACCTGATGACCGATGCCTTGATTCTGGTGGGGCAGCATGGGGTGTATTGCCCCTCGCAGCGCAACCCGGAAAAGCCGGCGCTGGACCTGCAAGCGGTGCTGGGCGGGATGGAAGGGGCCAAGGAGCTGATCCAGGGGGTGATGGAATGGCTCAGGCTGGAGCGGGCAGAGTAGGCGAAACCGGTGCAGTTGAGCGCGTTCCTCAGGCAAATCCGCTCTTTGACGCTTTTTAGGGTATTCTGTAGATGCGCGCCCGTAGCTCAGATGGATAGAGCGAATGCCTCCGAAGCATTAGGTCGGGAGTTCGAATCTCTCCGGGCGCACCATTTTTTTCTGCCTCACCCCAGCCTGTCCCAGAGATCTCCCCCTACAGCTTAAGACAATTCCGAACCTTGCCATCTCGCGCCGTCCCTCCAGGATTCTGGTGGATCGTAATAGGCTCTCCCCGCCTTGAAAGGCGGGACTAACCTACGCTGCGCCTACGGCGCGGCGGCTCAGCTTGCCTGCGTCAGGGCTACTCTTCGTGAAAAACCTCGGCGGTAAAGCGGAAGATATCAGTGTTTTCGTCCTTCCAGCAGGTGCGCGGCAGGCCGGCTTTGACGCAGGTCTGCTCCAAAAATGTCTGGCGGTCCCAGCCCTGCTCGGTGGGCACTTGCGGGAGCAGCAAGCCCTCGCTAGTGCCGTTCTTCATCAGCAGGCCATCGCGGCCGACCACGATCTCTTCGGGGTTCATCACGCGCCGTAGCGGTGATAGAACCGAAATCTCGTAGTGCAGCGCGGGCAGCTCGGCGGCGGTGACGGCCGGGAAGCGGGGATCGCGCAGTGCGGCAAAGCTGGCCACGTCGCGCACGGTGAGGTAGAGGGGCTTGGTGGCGGAGACGTAGCCGATGCAGCCGCGCAGAGAGCCCTCTTCGGTCAGCGTAACGAAGGCGCCGTACTCGGTACTGAGTTTTTCACTGTGGGTGGCTTCTGGCGTGTAGGTTTCATGGCTGCGGATCGCGCCTTCGACCGACTTGCGGGCGATCTGCAGCAGCTCCTTCTTCTCCTCCGCGGTAAGCGAGAAGGGTGCGCTGGTGGTGGCTGTCTGCGCGGAGCGGACAAAGACAGCGCTGCCGTAGCCTACGACGCGGGATGTGTCGCCGGATGTGTCGCCGGAGTTGGCATATTTTAAAATTTCCGCTTCCGTTGCGCCCATGCGTTCGGCGTAGATCATGGCGGCCACAATGGGCGCGCCGCCGCAGGCCTCCCAGAGGCGGGTCTGGAAGTTGCGGCTCATGGAGAAGTAGTCCCACGCGGTGAGGGCGTAGAGGCTCTTGCGGTCGATAGAGACGGCTTCGTCGTAGGGATGGTAGTGGGAGAGGTCGCTGGAGGCCAGGACCAGAGTTTCGCCTTCGCCATTTTTCTTTTCGTCGGAGATCAACTTGGCCAGGGCAATGCCCAGGGCGCGGCTGGTTTCGTAACTCTGGTAGCCCATGACGATGGGCACGAGCGTGAAGCTGCCCAGGGTGTGCTGGAGCCAGGGGAGCTGGACTTCCAGCGCGTGCTCGCCGCCAGCCGCGGTAGGGGTGTGGCCGGTGTCGGAAAGCTGGATGGTGGGGCTGAGCTGGGTGAGCTGGTGAGCAAACTTCTTGTCCACCGGGATGGTGCCGAGCGGGGTGCGGTAGGCGCTGCCGTTGAAGACCGAGGTGAAGTCGAAGCCGACAAAGTGAGAGGGCGCGATGACCACGACGCGCTTGTAGGTGTGGCCCTTGAGGGCGGCGTAAGTATAGGCGGCGACCGGGCCGGAGTAGACGTATCCGGCATGAGGGGCCACGGCGGCCAGGATGGTGCCGTTGACGGCAGGAAGCTGGGCTGCGGACAGCATCTGATCCATCATGGTGGTCAGTGCGACGGGGTCGGCGGGGTAGAAAGATCCTGCTACGGCTGGATTGCGCACGGTATTCTCCTGAGCGGCGTGGACCTGCCCGATGGGCGCAAGCGCTGTGAGCAGAGCGAGGAAGGCGGCCGCGATGGGTGGAGTGTGGAGCATAAAATTTCTGTCGATGGAATGATGGCACGTTTCAGCGCGGTTTTCTTCGATAATTGAGCAGCATCCTGCGTTCCCACCCTTCGAACAAAGAGCGTTCGAAGGATGGGGCACCCAGGCGTCCTGGGTAAGGTGGAGTACCCCAATATCCGATTGAGTTAGGGTACCCGAGCACTACTCCAATGAAAGCGTTGTTTTAGCCATGCCAGAAGCCGGGGATGGGGAGCTGGCAGGCGGGGCAGGCGCCGGTGGGGGTGAAAAGAACACCGGTGGCGGCAAAGCCGACGCGCTCCACCAGCAATTTACCGCAGCTTGGGCACCAGGTGTTCTGTGCGGGGTGGCCGGGGACATTGCCGATGTAGACGTAGTGCAGGCCTTCGGCGAGGGCGATCTGGCGGGCCAGCTCCAGGGTTTCCAGCGGCGTGGCGGGCAGGTGGCGCATCTGGTGGTCGGGGTGGAAGCGCGTAAAGTGGAGCGGCACATCGGGGCCCAGGTTGGCGTGGATCCACTGGGCCAGGGCGCGGAGCTCGGCTTCGCTGTCGTTGAGGGTGGGGATGAGGAGGTAGACGATCTCCACCCACTTGTCGAGGGAGCGCAGGGTGACCAGGGTGTTGAGGATGGGTTGAAGGCTGGCGCCCACCACGTCGCGATAAAAGCTCTGGGTGAAGGCCTTCAGGTCGATCTTGACGGCGTCCAGCGGGGCGAAGACGGCGCGCAGAGGTTCGGGCTGGATGTAGCCGTTGGAGATGGCAACGGTGCGGAGGCCGGCGTCGCGGGCGGCATCGGCGGTGTCGATGAGGAATTCGGCAAAGATGGTGGGCTCAGTGTAGGTGAAGGCGATGGACGGGGTGTTGGCGTCGAGGGCGATCTGGACGATCCGCTCCGGGGGCACATACTCGCCCCCGATGGGGCCAGTTTTGACGTGGGCCAGCTCCGCGTTCTGGCAGAATTTGCAGTTCACATTGCAACCGGCGGTGGCAATGGAGAGGGCCTGGGTTCCGGGGAGGAAGTGGAAGAGGGGTTTCTTTTCAATGGGATCCAGATGGGCAGCGCAGACCCGGGAGTGGACCAGGGTGTAAAGAATCCCAGCGCGGTTCTGGCGCACGCCGCAGTGGCCCAGCTCCTGGGGGGCAAGGACGCAGACATGGGGGCAGAGCTGGCATCTCACTTTGTGGTTGGCCAAGGGCTTAAAAAAGCGGGCCTCGCGGACGAAGCGGGCGTCAGGGGAAGCGGCGGGTTGGTGGTCAGTCTGGTTGGAGTCGGTCATAGGCATGAGCCTTTGGGAACGCAATTACAAGCCATCTTTGAACCCTAGCCTACACGTTGGCGCTTGGCGGCCGATAGATGCAGTGACGCTTGGTACTTGGCCCGGAGCGGGAGGGCGCGGCAAGGATTTCCCAAGGATTGACGGAAGTTTGATTGACGCGCGCGGCGCAAACCGGGGATGATGTTGACACTACGAAAGAGCGAGGATGACTGTGCGCCTATCTCGACTTGTTCCCGCGGCCGCCGCAATGGCGCTGCTGCTCGCCTTCGTCTCGTGTCCTGCGTTGGCACAGGTTATTCCCGCCGCGGATGCGGGCGGCTTCAAGATCTGGGCAGGAGGCACGGCTTCAGCTTTCAACTTTGATTACGGGAATCGCAAACTGGGCGGGATCACGGCCCTGGTGGATGTGGACACCCGGCGCGGCTTTGGCGTGGAAGGCGAGGCGCGCTGGCTGGAATTCAATCAAGTCGCCAACGTACACGTTGAGACCTATTCCGTGGGTGGGCGCTACCACCGCAACGTGAGGAAGTTTCAGCCCTACGTCAAGGCGCTCATCGGCTTTGGGGACTTCAATTTCCCGTATAACTTGGCCAACGGACGGTTTACGGTGCTGACCATGGGCGGCGGCGTGGACTACCAGTGGAAGAAGCGCATTTCCATCCGCGCAGTCGACATGGAATACCAAATGTGGCCGCAGTTCACTTCCGACGGAGTCCACACCACACCCCTGAGCGACCTGGGTGTGAGCATGGGCGTTCGGGTGAAGGTTTTCTAGATTCGTTTCCCAAGCAACCGGACCAGAGGCTGGATCAGCAGGTTACGCACCAGGCTGCGTGCGCCCGTGCGGGGTGCAATCCAGCGGGCGATGGGCGGCGACACCCGCTCATAGATGCTGACCAGCAACCGGCCCCATGCGGTGGGTAGCAGAACCTGATCGCGAAAGTCGCGCAGGGCATCCACTTCCGGAGCCAGTTCCGAACCGCAGGCCGCGGTGGCGATAAAGCAGCCGCCCTTCCCGGCAGGTTTCGTGCCAAAGACCGGTGGAAAATTGACCAGCGAGGTCTGCCCTTCCTGATGCAACAGGAGGGCCGGGCAGGAACCGTTGCGGAGCACGCGGTTGACGGCGTTGCGCTTGGCCGCGACCAGACGCTTGGCGTACTCATGATCGATGTTGGTTGCCTTGGGATCGGGGTCGAGCGGCGCGGGAGTGTCGAGGTCGCCGATGATCCAGAAGGGATCGAGGGCACGGGTTTTGAAGCCGTTCTCTGGCCTGGGTTCCAGCTGTTCCCAGGTGCCGAACTCCGCTTGGGTGCTGAGGGTAAACGGCGTCATGGCACGGAACTCCAGCTGCGCACCGGCTTCGGTGTTGGCGTTGGGGGCCAGATAGAGGATGTGTTTGTTGCTTAGCTCAGCGTCCGCTTCAATCAGGGGGAGGATGGCGGCGTAGAGCACCACATATTTGCGCGCGGTGGGGGGCAGGTTGAGTGCAATGCGCTTGGGAGCGGGACCGAGCCGCACCATCTCCAGGAGGAACTGCATCAGGACCGCTTGTTCAGCCTCGTTGAGCCTGCTGATCGTCCGGCCGCGGGAGTCTTCGCAGCTGGCGGAGGCTAACTTTTCCGCAAGGGAATTCAGATAATTGGTGGCTTTGCCCTGCACATCGTCGTTCATCCTCGTCCTCCAGGGGAAACTCAGAGCCGATGGGTAGGTGAAAGCTAATCCCAGGTAGATATTCTGTCAATCCTTTTCTGGCTTTCCCAAGTGCAATCGTCTAAGCTGTCTTCGCAGACCAAAGCGACCTTGATGCCGTATGACCGCGAACTCGATGAGTTGAGAGTTGGCGAAGCTCTCCGCCGTGCCTGGATCAGTCAGGCGCAGGTGGAGCTGTGCTTGCAGGAAATTGGACCGGAAGGCTCGCTGCTGGAAGCGCTGGAACGGCGCGGCGTTTTGACCGCCGATCAGGCTCGGGAACTGGCGGCAATCGGTCGCGTCACGGTGCCGGAATCGCATCCGCCTACCTTGCGGGTTCCTGGTCCGGGCACCGGTCCAGTGGACGCGGAACATCGGGAAGAAGTGTTTGCCACAGGCGACCTGATCAACCAGCGCTACCGCATCCAGAAGCTGATGGGCGGCGGATTTGGACGGGTCTACATCTGCACGGATGCGGTGAGCGGGAACCGCTGCGCGCTGAAGACGCTGCTACGCGAGCACCTGGGCTCCGCCCGCACGCTGGAGATGTTTCGCAACGAGATCCTGCTGTGGATCGGGCTGGGCGATCATCCCAACATCGTTCTTGCGTATGGGCTGGAAGAGGCTCTGCGGCTGCCGTTTGTGGTGATGGAAGCGGTGGATGGGGGCTCGCTGGCCGACCGCATTGCCGAGGGACCGCTGGGCTGGCAGGCCGCGGCAGGCTTTGGCTGGCAGATTGCCAATGGTCTGGAATACGTGGGCCAGGTGTGCGGACTTGTCCATCGCGACCTGAAGCCGGCCAATGTGCTGGTGACGCGTGAGGGGGTGGCCAAGGTGACGGATTTTGGCATCTCGCTGGTGCGCGGCCGGCGCGACCAGGCCGCTACCGGAACTCCCCACTACATGCCGCCGGAGCAATGGACACGGCCTGCGGATGTGGACGTGCGCAGCGACGTCTACGCGTTTGGCGTTACGCTCTACGAGCTGGCTACCGGGCAGTTGCCGTTTGCAAGCCCACCGGGGGCTACGCCGGAAGAGATTTGCCAGATCCACCTGACCCAGACCGCACCCGATCCACGCCAGCTTGAGCCGCGCATGCCGGAGGCGATGGCGCGGCTGATTGTGCGCTGCCTGGAGAAGCGGCAAAAGGACCGGCCGGAGAACTTTGTCACCATTCGGCGCACGCTGGAGCCGTTTGCGGGAACGCAACGCCAGGCGCCGTCGTTTGCGCCCAGCCGCATTGGTGGACTGGTGAACCAATCTGCCACCTACCACCAGCTGGGGCGGCAGGAAGATGCGGAGCGGACAGCGCGCAACGCGGTTCAACTGGACGCCAAGAGCATCAAGGCGCGGATTGCGCTGGCCAACGCGCTGGCGGCGCGGCGCGCCTATCCGCAAGCGCTGGGGCACCTGGAAGAGGCCTACCGGCTGGCTCCGGCTGAGCCAGCTCCGATTGTGAACAGTGCCCTTTATGCGAATTTGTCTGGCGACCTGAACCGGGCCCAGCGCTGGCTGCAGATTGCCATCGACACGCTTCCCACGCGGGAGCTGGAGAGCCTGACCTGGATGATGATCGAGCTCGGGCGCATCGGGCAGGTGATTGAGATCTGCGAAAAGATTGTGGGCGAAGATCCGACGGCGATTCTGGCGTGGAACAGCCTGTCGATCGCTCATCGGCGCAGTGGCCAACTGGAGCAGGCGCTGGCCTGCGCCGACCGCACGGTGCAGCTGAACCCGCGCTACGCCAAGGGTTGGAGCAATCGGGCGACGATTTTGGTGCAGTTGGGGAAGCGGCAGGAGGCGGTCAACTCAGCCGACCGCGCGCTGCAGTTCGAACCAGCCACGGCCGGGGCTTATGCCGCCAAAGCCGCCGCGCTGGGCCAGTTGGGCCGGGCGAGCGAAGCCCGCGACTGCGTGCTGGCGGGCTTGGCCCTGTTGCCGGGCAACGCGCTGCTGGAGCGCGCGCTGCGGCAGTTCGAGCAGCTTGTGTAAGAAGACTCCTCCATTCGTGATCGGAATTCGGCTGAGTTGATGCGCTTCGCGGCTCGGTTGCCCGTATACTCTGGGCAGAGACGACCATGGCCACCGACACCTTTCTCTCCACCATTCTGGATGCAACGCGCAAGACCGTAGCCACGGCCAAGAAGGCCATGCCACTGACCGAGCTGGAACGGCGTTCCTCCGTGTGCCAGCCGCGCGGCTGGGCCTCTGCGCTGCGGGCGCGCTCCGCCATAGGGCCCGCGGTCATTGCCGAAATCAAGAAGGCCTCGCCTTCCAAAGGTCTGATTCGCCAGGACTTCGATCCGGAGTGGATTGCGCGGCGCTACCGGGCCGGAGGGGCCACCTGTCTTTCCGTGCTGACCGACGAGCCGTGGTTCCAGGGCAGCCTGCGCAACCTGATGCTGGCTTCCGCCGCCGTTCCCCTGCCCTGCCTGCGCAAGGACTTCATGGTGGACGAGTACCAGATCGTCGAAGCCCGCGCCTACCGCGCCGACGCCATTCTGCTGATTGCCGCCGCGCTCCCGGACGACGAGCTTCTCCACTTGGCCGAGGTGGCCGAAGGCTTCTCGCTCGACGTGCTGGTGGAAGTGCATACCGGCGACGAGCTGGATCGCGTGCTGCAGACCCTGGGCGATAGCAAGGTACAGGCCATCGGCGTGAATAACCGCGATCTCAAGTCCTTTGAGGTCTCGCTGGAGACTTCGCTGCGTCTGGTGGAAAAAATTCCGCCCACCGTGGTGCGGGTCAGCGAGAGCGGGATTGGCAAGCCGGACGACATTCGCCAACTGCGCGCCGCCGGGTACGATGCCTTTCTGATTGGCGAGAGTCTGATGAGGAAGCCGGACCCCGGCAAGGCGCTGGAAGAGCTGCTGGCCGGGGCGGCTTAAGAATCCACGAACTGCGGTACCATGATTTAAGACGCTCTCTGGAGGAGGCGAAAATGGCGACCCATCCTATTCAACCTGAAGACGCCCCGCCCGCTCAGGGAAGGCCGATCAGCCTCGTCAGCTCGGAAATCTCGCCCGAAGCGCGTGCCGTGCTGGAAGCAGCACTGGCGCAGACTTCCGAGGAGGAATTTCGCGCACTGCTATCCTCCATGCCTAATGTGGGAGTGGATGAGGACTTTGCGCGTCATCATGACTGATCTGAGCCTCTGGATCAAAATCTGCGCCAACACCACGCTTGAAGACGCGCGCCTGGCTGCCGAGGCCGGAGCCAACGCGGTCGGCTTTGTGTTTGCCCCCAGCAAGCGGCAAGTGACAGTGGAGCAGGTGGCGGCCATCGTGCCGAGTTTGCCCGCGGAGCTCGAAAAGATCGGCGTGTTTGTGGACGTCAGTGCTGACGCGATGGAGCACGCTCTGCGTACTTGCGGACTCACGGGCGTGCAGCTGCACTGGGATGCGTCGCTTACCCTTACCGCCGAGATGCGCCGCCGTCTGGGCAACGAGAAGAAGATTTTCCGCGTGATGCACTTTGCGTTGGGCGATCTTAGCCCGCAGGCGTTAGAAAAGCTGACCGACCCCAGCGTGGACGCGGTGGTGGTGGATTCGCGCTCTGCCACAGTAGTAGGCGGCACTGGCGAGACCTTTGGCTGGATTGCAGCTAGTGAGACGCTGTTCCGCACTGCAAAAGAGCGCGGCGTCAGGCTGGCCGTGGCCGGGGGGCTTGCCCCGGAGAACGTGGCCGAAGCCATCCGCGTGCTTGCGCCCTGGGGCGTGGACGTGGCCAGCGGCGTGGAAGCCGCCCCGGGCCGTAAGGATGCGGCTAAGGTGCGGGAGTTTGTACGGCAGGCGCGTGGGCGATGGCGTTTCTGATTCGGACCGCAACCGCACCCCTAGTACACTGAAGTGTTCCCCTTTTCTGCAGGGCACAGGACAACAGGAGCAAAGCAATGGCATCGGTGATTATTCCGGCTTGCCCGTCGGAGTCTCGACCTGGGCGATTTGGCGTTTACGGCGGCCGCTACGTGCCGGAGACGCTGATGGCGGCTCTGGTGGAGCTGGAGCACGAGTACGAGGCGGCCAAGAACGACCCGGCCTTTCAGGCCGAGCTGCATGAGCTGCTAACCGAGTACGCGGGCCGGCCCACGGCGTTGACCTTCTGCAAGCGGCTGACGGAAAAGCTGGGCGGCGCCAAGATCTATCTGAAGCGCGAAGACCTGCTGCACACTGGCGCGCACAAGATCAACAATGCGTTGGGCCAGGGGCTGCTGGCCAGGCGCATGGGCAAGAAGCGCATTATTGCCGAGACCGGCGCGGGCCAGCACGGCGTGGCTACGGCTACCGTGTGCGCGCTGCTGGGCCTGGAGTGCATTGTGTACATGGGCGATGTGGACATGGCTCGCCAGGAGCTGAACGTGCTGCGCATGCGCCTGTTGGGTGCGGAGGTGCGCGGCGTCAGCTCGGGCTCCAAGACGCTCAAGGACGCCATCAGCGAGGCCATGCGCGACTGGGTTACGAACGTCCGCGACACCTACTACATGCTGGGATCGGCCCTGGGCGCGCATCCTTACCCCACAATGGTGCGCGATTTTCAGCGTGTGATTTCAAAAGAGATGAAGCAGCAGATCCTGGCCAAGGAAGGCCGTCTGCCGGACACGATTGTGGCCTGCGTGGGCGGCGGATCGAACGCTATTGGCGCCTTCTACGAGTTCCTCAACGACCGCGAGGTGGCGCTGATCGGCGTGGAGGCCGGCGGCAGAGGAACGGAGCTGGGAGAGCATGCGGCCCGCTTCGAGGGCGGCGTCCCGGGCGTGCTGCAGGGCACCTTCTCCTACGTACTGCAGGATGAGAACGGGCAGATTTCGCTGACGCACTCGGTCTCGGCTGGTTTGGACTACGCGTCGGTAGGCCCGGAACACGCCATGCTGCACGACTGCGGTCGCGCACAGTATGTCTCGGTGGACGACGAGGCCGCGTTGGACGCGGTGACGACCCTGGCCCGCATGGAAGGCATTCTGCCAGCGCTCGAAAGTGCCCATGCGGTTGCAGAGGCGATCCGCATTGCCCCGAAGATGGGCAAACATGAAATACTGGTGGTGAACCTCAGCGGCCGTGGCGACAAGGACATGGGCATTCTGGCCAAGGAATTGAAGCTGTAAGGGGTTTAGGGACTAAGGGACTCGGGATTCGGGACTGAAGTGCCGGGGGCCCAATGGAAAAATGATCGAGTTCAAGCACAAACCGGGACTGGTAGTTTATCTAACGGCGGGCGACCCGTCGTTGGAGGCCACGCGCGAGATCGCGATTGCAGCGATTGACGCGGGTGCGGATGTGATTGAGCTGGGTGTTCCCTTCTCCGATCCTCTGGCCGACGGACCTGTGATTCAACGGGCCAGCGAGCGGGCTCTGGAGCGCGGCACCAGCCTGCGCACTGTGCTGGCGCTTGCCAAAGAGATCCGTTCCGCGCGCCCCCATGCGGGACTGGTGATCTTCAGCTATCTCAATCCCATCCTGCGCTACGGTTTGACGGCGTTTGCCGACGATGCCAAGGCCGCGGGAGCCGATGGCGTGCTGGCCACCGACATGATTGTGGAAGAGGCTGGGGAGTATCTGGCCGAGCTTGCTCGGGTGGATCTGGCGCCGGTGTTTCTGGCCGCCCCCACCAGTCCGGATGAGCGGCTGAAGGCCATTGCCGAGCATTCCAAGGGTTTTATTTACGCGATCTCCCGCACCGGCATTACCGGCAAGCAGAGCACCATGACCGGGGACGCAGCCGCGTTGGTGGGCCGCATTCGTCGATGGAGTAAGCTGCCGGTGGCCGTGGGGTTTGGTATCTCCAATGCGGAACACGTCGCTCAGGTGGCGGAGTACGCGGATGCGGCAGTCATCGGCAGCGCAATTGTTGAGCTTGTTGAACGCTCAGCAGCGGCGGAAGCTCCAGGCGCAGTGGCCCGATTTATCAAGGGTCTGCGCCCGCAGGCTTAGGCGCCGGCCCGACCAGCAAACCCCCGCAAGCGACCCTGACGGGTTGCACAAGTTCAAGCCAACTTTTGCGTTCTATATAGATTGCAGTGCATGGCCCACGAGGCTGGCGCACAGGTCTATTCAGGACGCCGCACGAGGAACGGATGACGCTCGAAGAATTGCGCAAACGCATTGATGAACTGGACCGGGAGCTGGTGGAACTGCTCAGCGAACGGGCACGCGCGGCAAAGATGGTGGGCCAGTTGAAGGCCGCCAGCGAGCTGCCGGTTTACGAACCGGGACGCGAGAAGATCGTGTACGCCAATGTGCGCGCGGCCAACAAGGGGCCGCTGCCGGACATCGAATTGACGCATATCTACGAACGGATCATCGACGTGATGCGCAGCCTACAGCGCAACGAGTTGGCCAGCCAAAGGAACGCCCAGGCCGCAGCGGAAGCTGCCGCCCAGGGCCAGGCAGCGGGCCCAGGTGAGCCCGAGCAAGGGAAAGAAGCATGATTGTCGCAATGCAGGAAAACGCAACGGAAGATCAGATCTGTGCCGTCATCGAAGAGATGGAAGAGGCAGGTGTCCACGCCCACCGCACCACGGGTGAGATGCAGACGATTCTTGCCGGAGTAGGCGCAACAGCAGGTGTAGACCTTTCCAAGTTTGAAGTGCTGCCCGGCGTCGCGCGCGTACACCGCATCAGCGCGCCCTACAAGCTGGCCGGCAAGGCCTTCCGTCCGCAAGGTACGGTGGTGGAGTTCCCCAACGGCGCAACCATTGGCGGCGAGCAGGTGGCCATGATCGCCGGCCCCTGCTCCATTGAGAACCGCGAGCAGACCTTCGTAATTGCCGAAGCCGTGGCCAAGGCCGGCGGCAAGTTCCTGCGCGGAGGCGCTTACAAGCCGCGCAGCTCGCCTTACGCCTTCCAGGGCATGGGCATTCCGGGGCTCCAGATCATGCGCGAAGCCGCTGACGCCCACGGCCTGGCGGTGGTCAGCGAAGTGATGGAGATTGCCCAGATTGAGCCCATGCTCCAGTATGTGGACTGCTTCCAGGTGGGCGCGCGCAACATGCAGAACTTCAACCTGCTGCGCGAGCTGGGCAAAGTGGACAAGCCGGTGCTGCTCAAGCGCGGTCTCTCCGCCACCATCGAGGAGCTGCTGCTCTCGGCTGAATACGTCCTGGCGGGCGGCAACTACAACGTGATCCTGTGCGAGCGCGGCATTCGTACCTTTGAAACCGCCACCCGCAACACCATGGACATCTCCGCCATTCCGGTGGTGAAGAGGCTCTCGCACATGCCCATTGTGGGCGATCCTTCACATGGAACCGGACGGCGCGATCTGGTTGCGCCCATGGCCAGGGCTGCCGTGGCTGCCGGAGCCGACGCGATTCTGGTGGAGATCCACCCCAATGCTGACAAGGCCGCATCCGATGCCGCACAGACGCTCTACCTGGACCAGTTTGCCAAGCTCATGACTGAGCTCAAGGTGATTGCCGGCGCGGTGGGGCGGACGATGTAGTTCCGAGCGGAGCTGGCGCGGTTTGCGGAGCTGGCGGAGTAAGCGGAGTAGGCGGGGGCCGGCGATGTTGGCCCTTTTGTTTTGCAGATGCTTTTGGAAGTGTTCCCTATGTCCCCGGTTTGCAAGAGCAGGAAGCGCACCCCGCAAGGGGTGCTGTGCAGTTAGCCCAGCACGGAGCCGCGCGACGTGCTGGGATTGGCGTCCCTACAAGAGTCCTCGCGCCCCTAGGGGGCGCTGTGAAGGTATCCTGAATGCAATTCTTCAATTGCGTACAAGCTGCTCGAAAGGACCGCCTCTGTGAAACGCCATTTGCTGGTCTTGTTTCTACTCTTTTCTCCTTCGCTCTTTGCGCAGGATACATGGCACATGGTTCCCACGGAAGCGCCCGAAGACCATTCCCCCTTGCCGGGGCTGAAAGCCGCTGCCATTCCCGCCGTCGCAACGTACAAAAGCCAAAAACACAAAGCAATGGTCTTCATCTGCGGTGCGGTGAAGAAGACCGTTAGAAAGGGCGATACGAGCGGCCCAATTCTTGAGATCTATATCGAGGGACTTCCTCAACTCTTCCCATTCGAAACACGCGAACTCTTCAACGGTCCTCCAGATTCAACTCGGTCCGAGAAGATTCGCCTGACAGAGATCAGCGTTCAAAAAGGTGCTGCCACCTTCAAGGCTCGCAACTGGGTCACTCTGGCAATCGGTGACTACCCAGCGTCTGTGATCCCTCCTGATCAAAACGGAAACAACATTCTTATGAGCGGCCTGCTGACCAAAGGGAGCGGCAGTGCCGCTGCCGTGCAGTTGCTCCAGCAGATGAGTCATGGTTTCGACAAAGGCCATATCTCGATCGGAGGTACCGTCCTCGTCCCCCATCTGGAGATCGATTTCTCGGGCGCAGGCGCCGGAAAGGTGCTTCCTCAGCTCTTTGCGGTGATTGGCTATTGAACCCAGCCGGTCGGTGAGCACTGCCCGGAGCAGTTACCATGAGGGAGGAGCGGCGGCAGGCCAACCCCGCTAACTCCGCCAACCCCGCTAGCTCCGCTGGCTTTTCGAGGCACCATCGATGATCGAACGCATTGCGATTCTGGGTACAGGACTGTTGGGAACCTCGGTGGGGCTGGCCCTCAAGGCGGCCGGGTTCAAGGGCTCCGTTGTGGGCTGGAACCGGAGTGCGGAAGGTGCCGCGAAGGCGCTCGAAATGGGCGCGGTGGACCGGCTGGCCGACGATCCCATTGAAGCTGCGCGCCAGGCGCAGGTCATTCTGATCGCGCTGCCCATCTACGCCACTATCGACTTCATGGAAAAGCTTTCCGGCGTACTGGGTCCGGAGCACCTGATTACCGACGTGGGCAGCACCAAGCGGATGATCGTGGAAGCGGCTGCGCGGTTCTACAACACGCCGGAGAAGGCCGCCTTCCTTCCCGGTCATCCCATGGCCGGCAAAGAGCGTGGCGGGGCCGATCTGGGCGATGCAGAGCTGTTTCGCGGCGCGGTCTGGCTGTTTGCCGACGATGCCGAGGCCCAGCGCACGCCCCACGGAGCCGCCCTGGTAAAAGGCTGGCGCGAGTGGGTCGCGGCCATGGGCTCGCGAGTGATCGACATCGAGCCGGCCCGCCACGACGAGATGGTGGCCTGGGTCAGCCACTTGCCGCAGTTTGTGGCCACGGCCCTGAGCGCGCTGCTGGAAGAGGAAGTGGGCGATGCGCCGGAGCTGAAGGACGTGGGCGGCCGGGCGCTGCGTGAGATGACGCGGCTGGGCGCAAGCCCCTTCAGCATGTGGCGCGACATTGCCCACACCAATACCGGCCCCGTGGAGCACGCCCTGCTGCTGCTGGAACAGCAGCTCCAACATCTGCGCGAGAATCTTCGTAATCCCGCCCTGCGCGACGAGTTTGAGCAGGCCAACCGCTTTCGGCAAGGGCAGTAGGAGTTATAAATGGAAACGATTGAGCTGACCAAGCAGGAACGCGGCGATGCGATGAACTCGCTGAAGCGCTATGCGCAAGAGAACTTTGGCGAAGAGATGGGCGACCTGAAGGCGGGGGCGCTGCTGAATTACATTCTGGAAGAGATTGGACCTGCTATCTACAACAAGGCCATCAAGGACGCCCAGCGCCAGCTGCAGCAGCGGGTGATGGACTTGGACGGGGAGCTGTATGCCGAGCCGTTTGGTTATTGGCCCAAGCAGCACCTGTGGTGCGGCGGCCGCGCTGCGCGCAAACCTTCACAAAAGTGAGAACTTGCGGGGTGGCGGACGGGTTGTGTTTCTAGTTCACCCGCTGCCAGAGCTGGGTGCGGCCGAGCATGGCGATGCCGATGAAGCCGCGGACCTTGAGGTTTTTGCCGCCGTCGGCAAGCGCGATGGTGCAGCGATAGACTTTGCCGGATTTGGGATCGAGGATCTGGCCGCCGGTCCACTCGTTGCCAGAGCGCCGCATCTCCCAAAGCATGCGCAAGCCAACCAGGGGATGGTTTTGGAGTGCACCCTCGCATTTGAGGCAGACGGGGTTGGGGCCGGGTTGTTCGGTTTCAAGCACCTGCTCGATGGAGCCGGAGAGTACGCCGTCCTGTTCCGAGAGCACCACGATGGCCTTGGCATGACCGGTGGCGTCGTCGATGGTCTTCCAGCGGCCCACCGGGGAGGGGCTCTGTGCGACCATTACGGCCGCACCCACGGTGAGCAGGAGGAACAGAGCGAAGCGCCGCATCAGGAATGCATTTCCGGATTGGATGCGGTCTCGGGGTGCGCGTCGGCGGGGTTTAGGGTCTCAAGGCCTTCGGCTCTGGCAGCCTCCAGCAGCAAGCTGAGCGCGGAAACAAAGATGATGGGCGTGGTTTGGAACATGGCGCGCGCCGTGAGGGCCGCACCCAACTGCAGGGCGTCGGGCCAGCGCAGGGTGGTGCGCTCCACCAGTTCATGGGCGGCTTCCAGCACGGCCGGATTGAGTGGCTGCTGCACGGTGCGCGAGCTCTC
Organism: uncultured Occallatibacter sp.; assembly: GCA_964645855.1. Classification (GTDB taxonomy): domain Bacteria; phylum Acidobacteriota; class Terriglobia; order Terriglobales; family Acidobacteriaceae; genus Telmatobacter. The sequence continues at coordinate 13,162 of CAZYDF010000014.1, read as the reverse complement.
ATGGCGGAGGCTCTCACGGGCGGAGATGGCGTCGGCCGCGGCGATGGAGCCGGTCCGTTCACGGCGACGCAGCGCTGCATAAATTTCCAGCGGGGTGGAGGCGGCAATCATCTTGCGGTTGTCGTCCACTCCGTCGAGCAAAGAGATCAAAGCCTCGGAGCCCGGTTCGCTGACAAATAGCTTGGCGAAGGCGGTCGCCTCAAGGAAGTAAATGCTCACTCGTTCCCCCGATCCGCTTCGACGGTATCCGCCAGCGGTTCACCCTGTAATGATACCGGATGGAAACGCTGTGCATCATCTGCAATGCCAGCTTCAGCCCGATTGAGGCGGATCGTGGTGGTGGGATAGGCCGGTGTTTTTGGGTTGGCGATCTTGCTGGTCATGACGACGCCGCGCTGAATTGCCTCGGCGAGTACGGCCTGACGGGTCTCTGGATTCTGATTCCAGCGATAGGTCTTGCGCGGCAAGAAAGAGTCACGGAACCACTTGAGGGCGATGAAGGCATGTCCGCCCCGCTCGGCCTCCGCCAGGGAGAGGCAAAGCTCGTGGATGCGTGCATCCATATCGACAGGCAGGAGGGAGAGTTGCGAATCCTCATCGTCCAAGCTAGCCGCGGGGGCAGGCGCGGGAGCGGAGGCGGGAGCAGGTTTTGCCGTGCGAACGGACCGAGGTGCTGGCAGGCTCTCATCCGAGCGCTCAAAATAAATCCGAATCTCGTCTTCTTCGGGAGACCAGGAATCGGCTAAGGCGGTACGGCGCTTGCTGCGTCCATTTTCACCGCACAGTTCTACGATGGCCTGATATCCGGGGGGACAGAGGAACTGGATTGCACGGGTCAAACCGGGATCCTGCGAATAGCCGAGTTCATTCAGAGCATCTTCGATAATTTCTTCAGCGGCCGGGATCCCCAGAGCGGTTAGATCTAAAGCGTGCTGCACAGGTTTAGTCAACTTCATTTTTCTCTCCGTATGCCGGGCTCTACAACTTGTACTGGAGCCACGGTCTTCTTTCAAACGCCCTGCGACGGGGCAGGTGTTTATCCGCTTTGATTTCAACAGAGCGAGTAGCAACATAGAGCCGGATAGCCGCAAATACGCGGTCGTCTCAATTTCGAAGTACGATTCATTTCTTACCGAGGCTTTTGAGAATCGGTCTGGAGGGCTTTTGTAGACTCAAGCTATTCTTCGAGGCCCTCTGAAAATCTGCGTCTGAGGAAATAGATTCACTGTCCAACCGAAATATTACAACAACTTCGCGTTCTCATCTTACGATGCCTTGCCGATTGTAACAACAAAGAATCGCAGCTTGGACGGCGGAAAGTCAAAAAAAGTCTCAAGTCGGGAATCTTTCAACTTCCGGGAATCTTCGTACAATAAGTGCATGCGCTCATTGCGGTTCTTTTTATTGCCCTTGGTACTGATGGTAGGTGGCTGGCAGGCTGAGGCGACGAGCTTCGATCTGGCCGGTCCGAAGGTGGATATACGCGTCAAGCGTGGTGCGGTGACGCTGCCCATAGCGGCTGTCCCCAGCCTGTTCGGAGGAGACCGGCTATGGATTCATCCCGACCTTCCGGAGAGCCAGTCAGAGCATTTTGTGCTGGTGGTGGGATTCTTACGGGGGGTCACCAATCCGCCGCCCGCGGAGTGGTTCACTCGCGTGGAGACCTGGACGCCTTCGGTACGTAGCGAGGGCGTGTATGTAACGGTTCCGGCGGAGGCGCAGCAGGCGGTTTTGTTCCTGCTTCCAGAGACCGGTGGTGACTTCAACACCCTGAAAAAGGCGGTCCGCGACCAGCCTGGTTCGTTTGTGCGCGCGGTGCAGGATCTGCAGGCCGCCAGCTGGGATCGGCAGCGGGTAGAAACCTATCTGGCGCAAGTCAAGGTGACCTCGCAGTCGGACCAGAAAACCCTGAAAGAGCGGGCGGAGATGGCCTCGCGGAGCCTGGGGATCAAGCTGCAGCAGGATTGCTTTGAGAAGCCTGCCGAACAACAGGCAGGTTGCCTGGGGCAGAACCCCGATGGGTTGGTGCTGGACGACTCGAACGTGCAATCGTTGGTGGCCCAGCTGACCAGCGGCTCAACTGCGGACTTGATGAATGCGATCTCCAGCACGCGGATGGGCGGCGCGGGTGCGTACTCGGCTTACATTGGCGCGGTTGTGGATACGGCCAAGATACTGGCCTCGCTGCATACCGCGCACTTCCGCTACATCCCGGCCCTGGCGTTGCCCACGGGGGACACACTGAACCTGCGTTTGGCCACGCCGCCCTCCTTCCGCAATCCCAAGACCGTGGTGCTGGTGGCCCTGCCGCCGTTGGGCGAAGCCAAGCTGCCGCCGCTTCATCCGGTGAATATGGGAGATAGCTTTTGCGCCATGAGACCGGGCCTGGGGCTGCCGGTGGAGGGCGCGCCGCTGGTGTTTGCCACGGCCATGGCGCACGACTTGAAGTTGCATATTGAAACTCCCGGCCACGAGGCAGAAGGAATTGATCTGCCTGTAACTCCTGACCCATCCAAAGGGAGCCTGGTGCTGACCAACCCCAACCCCGAAAAGCATCTGGATGAGCTAAGTGGGGAATTAGTGGGCGAGCTGCGTGGTAAGTGGGGTTTTGAAAACTGGACGGGCCCTCACTTTCACTTGCGCACCGCAACCGCGGCCAGCTGGACGGTGAGTGCGGCCGACCAATCGGCGCTGGTGGTGGGCCGGGAAGACGTTTTGCATCTGGAGGGGGATAACACGCTGTGCGTGGAGCGGATTGAAGCGCACACCGCGGACGGGAATATGCTGAAGGTGGCCTGGAAGTCTCCGAGGCCGGAGGCGATGGATTTGACGATCCCGTTGAAAGACGCACCTCCGGGACAAGTTACCCTGTCGATCTTTCAGTATGGGCAGCAGAAGCCGCAGACGGTGTCCGTAAGAGCCTATGCCGATGCCGCGTCGCTGGATGGGTTTGTCTTGAATGCGGGAGACCAGGAAGCGCGGCTGAAAGGAACTCGTCTGGATGAAGTGGCGGCAGCGGAGCTGAGTGGGTTGAGCTTTGTGCCCGGCGGTCTGAACCGCGTGGGCGACAGTGACCAGCTGACGATGAAGACGACGGGCACAACCTCCAAGCTCATCCCGGGCAGTCGGCAACGGGTTACAGTGACGCTGCGCGACGGCCGGGTGCTGCGCACGCAGGCCGTGATTGAGTCCGCGCGGCCGCAGGTGACGCTAGCCAACAAAGGCATCCAGGCCAGCGGCGCGTCGGTGGTGGAGATGGGCAGCGGGGACGATCTCCCGCTGGACGGAAAGCTGGTGTTCTTCCTGAAGGCGGTTGGTCCAGGAAACTTCCTGCGGGACGCGAGGGTAGAGGTGGCGGCGGTGGATGGGGGATTCCGCACCATGCTTTCGCTGGCCGATGGCAGCCTGATGCTGGAGGACGCGCACACAGCCATGGGCAGCCTGGAACCGCTGGCGCGGTTTGGGGCCTCAGCGTTTGGTCCGGTGCAGGTACGGGTGCTGACGGCCAACGGGACGCCCGGGGACTGGCTGCCGTTGGGCACTCTGGTGCGTCTGCCTGGCTTCAAGGAGCTGCGTTGCCCGCGCGCGGTGGCCAAGCCCTGCACGCTGCTGGGAAGCAACCTGTTTCTGGCTACAGCGTTCAGCGCCACCAAGGACTTTTCCAACCCGTCGGAGATGCCGCCGGAGTTTACCGGAACGCAGATTGCGGTGCCGCATCCGGCCAGCGGGGTTCTCTACCTGCGGCTGCGCGACGATCCTGCCGCGGCCGCAACCTTGACGCTGCCGGTAGTGGTGGTAGCAAACGATCCGAAGATTCCAGCGGAAAGGCCGGAAACGAACGCGCCAGACGGGGTTCCGGTGGTTCCTGCAACGCCCCCCGTTGCGCCGCCCGTTACACCGCAAACCGGTGCACCGACCGAGCCCGTGGCCGTGCCTGAACCGGCTATCCCCAACAAAAATCAGCCCTGAGAGGGGTGATGGGCAGGAGATGAAGAACGTCTGGAGGATCTGGAAACAAGCAAAACCCTCCCGAGTGAGTTGTTGATGCTCACTTGGGAGGGTTTTTTCTTTCCAGAAAACGGGGAAAGACTAGTTGAAGTAGGCCTTGTTCTTCTCGGCGAACTCAGCCTTGTCGGCCGGCAGCTCGTCCTCTACAAAGATAGCGCCCGAGGGGCAAACGGAGGCGCAGTTGCCACAATCGATGCACTCATCGGGGTTGATGTAGACCTGCGAAACAGTGGCAGCAGCGGCGTCGGACGCGGACGGGGCGATCGCCGCCGTGGAGCACTCATCGACGCAAACAAAATCCTTGGTACAGGCATCGGTCACAACGTAAGCCATGGGAAAACTCCTCGGTTTGCTCTCCGGGCGCTCCATACAGGCACAACGCCCCTTCAAGACGTAGGCTACCGGAGGTGGCGGGAAGGGAAAGTGACCCTAATCACACTCCTCTGCGGCGATACCGTATTCCGGCATAGCCGATCTCAACACGAGATTCATCCCGGATTTACTCTGCCGTTGCACACAGCGCGCAATCTGGACCCATGAAGCCGATCCTGCGTTTCCCTCTGTTGGCACGGGCTTGCAGCTGCTGGAACTGGAAGTGCGCGGTGATGAGCGCGGGAGTGCGCTCCCTGGTTTACCTGCTGGCGATGCTGCACGGGGGCGAGCTTCGCCAAATGACGGTGATTGCCGTGGAGATGGGCTACGTGACGCTGACCGCGGGGCTGTGGGCGGGGTTACAGCAAAAGGCTCTGGGCCTGCGTTCGCATGGGACCGGGAATCTGGCCATTGTGGTGGCGGTGCCGGGTGCGTCGCAACTGTTCGATTATCTGGCGCACTGCGCGGCCGGGGCCACGGTTCCTCCCCATGCCACGGTGGCAGTGTGTGTGTTTACGCTGCTTTCGGCGCTCTTCCATCTGTACGTGATGCGGCGGGGAGCCTTTCTTACCGGCCAGGGGCGCTCGCTGCTGGACGACTTCCGCAGCATGCCGCGTCTGGTGGCAGGTTTTGCATTGCGACCGGGCATTGCATGCAGCCATTGCATGCAGCAAACCTCGCATGCTGCAGCCGCGCTTCGCGCCAGGATGTCGCTACGAAGCCAATCTTCTTCGGCGCTGGCTGCACCGTAGCCAATAGAAAAACATCCTGCTGACCAAACGCATTCGGGCGAACCTATAATTGTGCCGTTCCTCACTTTCCCTGGGAGAGATGCTTGCTATGCGTATTCCCTTGCTGGCCGCGGTTGCGGTCCTTCTGTTGCCTTCTGCTCTGGGGGCGCAAACCGCCGCCAACGTACTGGTGGATCGCGGGGTAGCGATGAAGACCCGCGACGGCGTGACCCTGCGCGCCGATGTGTATCGTCCTGCGGCGGAGGGCACCTATCCGGTGCTGCTGACGCGTACCCCCTACGACAAGAACGGCGGCGCGGCCTTTGGTCAGACGGGAGCGCTGCGCGGCTACATTGTGGTCGTCCAGGATGTGCGCGGGCGCTACACCTCCGACGGCGAGTGGTACACGTTCAAGAACGAGCCCAACGACGGCTACGACACGGTGGAATGGGCCGCGGCCCTGCCCCACTCCGATGGGAGGGTGGGCATGTACTCGGGCTCGTATGTGGGCGCAACCCAGATGCTGGCAGCCATTACGGCTCCGCCGCATCTGGCCGGAATCTGCCCCATTGTGACCGCCTCGAACTACCACGAAAACTGGACCTACCAGGGGGGCGCGTTTGAGCAGTGGTTCAATCAGTCGTGGACCTCGGGGCTGGCGCAGGATACGGCGAACCGGCTGATCAAGGCGCACACCGATCCCATCTCCGGCGTGGATACCGTGCCGCTGACCGACTATCCGCTCTTCGATCTGCGCAACTTTCCAACCCGCGCCAACATGACGGAGTCGCTGGCTCCCTACTACCTGGACTGGATCGCGCATCCCACCTACGACGACTACTGGAAGCAGTGGTCCATTGAGGAGAACTACCAGAAGATCAAGGTTCCGGCGCTGATTGTCGGGGCTTGGTACGACATCTTTCTGGGTGGGACGCTGCGCAACTATGAGGGCATTCGTGACCATGCGGGAACCCAGGAGGCGCGGGAGAAGACGCAACTGGTGGTGGCCATTGGCGGCCACTCCGGATGGGGACGCAAGATTGGCGCGCTGGACTTTGGCCCTGAGGCAGCCTTTGACGAAAACGCCACCATTCTGGACTGGTACGACCATCTGTTCAAGGGCAAGCAGAACCAGTTCGCCTCCGGCAAGCCGGTCAAGATCTTCGTGATGGGCGCGAACCAGTGGCGCGAGGAAGCGGCCTGGCCGGTGGCGCGGGCCAAGGAGACAAAGTATCTGCTGGCCTCCGCAGGGCACGCGAATACGGCGGCCGGCGATGGCCAGTTGCTGGTTGCGCCTGGAGGCAACTCCGCCGCCAGCGACAGCTACCTCTACGATCCGGCCAACCCGGTGCCCACCGTGGGTGGACCGCTGTGCTGCGGAGGTGGGGAGTCCTTGGGCCATGGCCCGCTGGACCAGCGCAAGGTGGAAACCCGCTCGGATGTCCTCGTTTACACCACCCCGCCGCTGGCCAAAGACGTAGAGGTGACGGGGCCGGTCGCGCTGGATCTGTTTGCGGAGACCACGGCCGCGGACACCGATTTTACGGCCAAGCTGGTGGACGTGGCGCCCGATGGGGCGGCGTACAACATTGCGGAAGGGATTCTGCGGGCGCGCTATCGCACCTCAACCGCCAAGGCGACGCCGATTGAGCCGGGCAAGCCGACCGAGTACCGGATCGATCTGTGGTCGACGTCGAAAGTGTTCCTGGCAGGACACCGGATCAGGCTGGAGGTCTCGAGTTCGAACTTTCCGCGCTTTGATCGCAATCCCAACTCGGGACGGACGACGGCGGACAGCACGGAGCTGGTAAAGGCGACGAACACGGTGCTGCATGAAGAAAAGTACCCAAGTGTGTTGCTCCTTCCGATAATGCCTAACTGATCATCTAATTGAATCGAATAGGTGTTACCGTACCCAAAATGGCGGTTCCCTCCCATTGGAGCGAGCCGCCATTCGTTTTTGTCGTTAATAGAATGAAACATCAATCTTTAGGTAGAGAATAACAAGACCATCCCTTTGAGTCCGCTTGAAGAATACCGTCGGCAAATCGTGGGAAGTTGTTGCGGTGGGCACCGGTTTTCAGGTTACGGAATCAGAGCGCTTTGCCGATATACGAATCTGCACCGCAGGTCAGGTCCTCTCACGTTCCTGTTGATCTGTAGTTTGTTTTCATCCTTGGTTTGGAACTCGAAAGGACGTCTTGTATGTCAGCATTTAGGAATTTGCCGATCGCACGAAAACTTCTGGTTGGTTTTGGCTCGGTCTGTCTTTTGACCGCAATCCTGGGAGCGGTAGCACTGGTCAGCTTCAGCAAGGTCCACGGCAGTGTAGACGGAATCGTGAACACCTCCATGCCCTCGGTGAAGTACTTGGGCCAGATTCGCATTGCTGCCACGTCGATCCGCCGCACCGACGCCAACATCGCCTTGTGCGAGACGAAGGAGTGCTCAGACCGATTCCTGGTCCGCCGCCAGAAGTTTGTGGACGACTACCGGGCCGCAATCGTCAACTATGAGCCTTTGATCTCCAGTCCCGCGGAACGGGAGCTGTTCACGAGCTTTCGCAATGGCATTGAACAGTACCTGGAGATGAGCCAGGAGTTCCGCCGCCTGATCAATGACGGCAAGAACGAGGAGGCGCGCGCGCTGTTTACCGGTGGGGCCGCCGTGAAGCTCTTTGACGACTACAACCTGGCGATTGCCCAGGATCAGGAACTGAACGAGCAGGCCGGGGCCAAGATTGGTGACGCCACCATGCGACTGGTCAGCACCTGCGGCATTCTGGCGGCAATTGCGATGGCCTTTTCGCTCGTGATCTCGATTGTGGTCGGAGTGATTCTGACGCGATCGATTGCGCCGCCGCTGGTGGCCGCCACCCATGCGCTGGAACGCGTGGCTCTGAAGGATCTTTCTGTCTCTGTCGAGGTAACAAGCACGGATGAAGTCGGCCGCCTGGCGGACGCTTTGAACCAGAGTGTAGCGGCAACGCGCGAGGTGTTGAGCAATATCGCCCTGGCGGCGGAGACGCTGTCGGCCGCGACCGAGGAGCTGAGTGTGCGTTCCACGCAGACCAGTGGCAACGCCAAGACCCAGTCAGCCCAGACCAACCAGATTGCGGTTGCGGCGCAGGAGATGGTGGCTACCATTGGCGAGATCAGCCACAACGCGGAAGACGCGACGAGCGTGAGCCGGCAGTCGGCGGAGTCGGCCGCGCAGGGTGGCCAGGTGATGCAGAAGGCCAACGTTACCATGGCGCTGATTGGCGAGACCTCAGTCACGGTGGCCGACCGCATGAACACCCTGGCGCGGCGCTCGGAAGAGATAGGCAACGTGGTCAGCGTGATTCAGGGCATCAGCGAGCAGACCAACCTGTTGGCCTTGAACGCAGCCATTGAAGCAGCCCGAGCTGGTGAGCAAGGACGCGGTTTTGCCGTGGTGGCAGGCGAGGTACGGCGGCTGGCCGAGCGCACCAAGAGTGCCACGGAAGAGATTGCGGGGACGATCCGCAGCATCCAGGAAGAGACGCGGCAAACAGTGGACGTGATGGAAGGTAGCCGGCTGCAAGTGCAGGCAGGCATGAAGGAAACGGCGGACGCCCAGCATGCGCTGCAGTCCACCATCGAACTGGTACAGGGCATGGAGCACATGATCAGCCTGATTGCGACGGCAGCCACGGAGCAGACCGCGGCCTCGCAGGAGATCTCGGAGTCAGCGGGGCAGATATCGAGGCTGGCGGAGGAGAATGCAATCGCCTCGGACGAAACCGCCTCAGCCTGTCACAGCCTGACGGAGTTGGCTAATAATCTGGACGGCATGATTCGCCAATTCAATATTGATGGGGAGGATCGTGGATCGACCGGGCGCACGCCGAGCCGGGAAGCGGTGAGCGCCTTCCGCAAGCCAGTGCACGCCTGAGCGTGGGGCGCGGCCTAGCTTCTCAGGTCTCGATTCGGAGAGCTGAGATCGAGGCATCGGAGCGCGCGGAACGGGAACCGAGCAGAACAGGAATACGTCTGGAGATGAAACTCTGGACGTATTCCTTTTCTTTTGGGCGAGTCTTCAGGGAGCCCCTGCGCTTTCCCATCCCAGGTGTCTGACCGGTTGATGTCGTGGATTCTGGCTCTCCCACCCTTTCGCCAGAAGAAGGGCGAAAAGAGGGGTCGCGTGCTCCTACAAATTCAAGCGGTCAAAGAACTAGCGCTATCCAATTCGGGTCGCCGTATCGAAATGGGACCAGACAAGCCCAAAAGAGAAAAGTCAGGTTACAGACCGTCTCAACAAACCTCTAGCGGTGAAGATTCTCACCGATGAAGTGAGAGAGCGGAAGCTTGCTCCTGATCTCCTGTCCGTCTTCGATATTCGAGCTTTTGGAATCGCCCCCTGAAAGGAACGCCTGATTATGTCGAGTTTTCGCAATTTGCCCATCGCCCGTAAGCTGCTGTTTGGATTTGGAGCCCTCAGTCTGTTGACGGCGCTGTTGGGAATCGTAGCCCTGGTTAGCTTTCACCAGATGAACAAGGGGGTGGACGATGTGGCCAATAACGCCCTGCCCTCTGTGAAAGTTCTCGGAGAGATTCGTTACTATGTGGCCTCTATCCGCCGTGCGGATGGATTCATGGCGCTTTGCAGTACGCCGGAGTGCGTGGGTGTGTACCGCGCGCGCCGCGCAACGTCCATTGATGGCTACAAGAGTGCGCTGGCTACCTATGAACCGATGGTCAGCTATCCGGGGGAGCGGGAGCTGTTCACTGCATTCCGCGACGGGATGGTGACGTATCTGGGCTTCAGCGACGACTTTGTCAAAATGGTGGACGGCGGAAAGCTGCAGGAAGCGCGGGACTTTACCACCGGTGCCAAGACCATGACGGAGTTTGATGCGGTCTCGAACGCCATCGATCAGGATTTGGGACTAAATACCAAGATGGGGCAGCAGGCAGGCGCGGATGCCATGCAGACGGTCAGCCGCTCCAGCACCATCACTTGGATTACGCTGCTGCTTTCCATCGGCATCTCGATTATTATTGCGACCTTTCTGACGCGCTCCATTGCGCCGCCCTTGGTGGCGGCAGCGGAGGCTCTGGAACAAGTGGCGCAGAAGGATCTTACCGTATCCGTGGATGTGCGCAGCACGGACGAAGTGGGCCGCTTGTCAGACGCACTGAACCAGAGCGTGGCGGCAACGCGCGAGGTGCTGAGCAATATCGCGCTGGCAGCCGAGACGCTCTCTTCGGCGACCGAGGAGCTGAGCGTGCGTTCGACGCAGACCAGCGGCAACGCCAAGACGCAGTCGTCCCAGACCAACCAGATTGCAGCCGCGGCGCAGGAGATGGTGGCCACCATTGGCGAGATCAGCCACAACGCCGAGGAAGCCACGCGGGTGAGCCGGCAGTCGGCGGAGTCTGCCACGTTGGGCGGCCAGGTGATGCAGAAGGCCAACGCTACGATGGAACGGATTGGCGAGACCTCGGCATCGGTGGCTGATCGCATGAACACCTTGGCGCGGCGCTCGGAAGAGATTGGCAACGTGGTGAGCGTGATTCAGGGGATTAGTGAACAGACCAATCTGCTGGCCCTGAACGCCGCCATTGAAGCAGCGCGCGCGGGCGAGCATGGACGTGGCTTTGCAGTGGTTGCCGGAGAGGTTCGGCGGCTGGCGGAGCGCACCAAGAGCGCTACGGAAGAGATTGCGGGCACGATCCGCAGCATTCAGGAAGAGACGCGCCAGACGGTGGACGTGATGGAAGGCAGCCGGCTGGAAGTGCAGGCTGGCATGACGGAAACCGCCGATGCGCAACGTGCCCTGGAGTCCACCATCCAGTTGGTGCAGGGCATGGAGCACATGATCAGCCTGATTGCGACTGCGGCCACGGAGCAGACCGCTGCCTCGCAGGAGATCTCGGAGTCTGCCGGACAGATTTCCCGGCTGGCCGACGAGAATGCCATCGGTTCAGACGAAACCTCCGCCGCCTGCCACAACCTGACCGAGTTGGCCAACCAGCTGGACGGGATGATCCGCCAGTTCAACATTGACGGCAGCGATCGGGGTTCAAAGCGCATGACGCCGAGCCGTGCAGCTACCAGCGCCTTCCGTAAACCAGCGCACGCCTAATGGAGAGTGCAACAGGACGGGCCGAAGCTCCATGCTTCGGCCCGTTTTCCTTTGGCCTCAGGCCGGTGGATTGGAAGGCGCAGCCGCTTCAGTCTGGAGGCCACGGAACTGGCCTTCGATGGCGTCGCGAATGCCTGGCTCCATCTCCGGAATGCGAGGATCGGCGGCTAGTTGCCTGCAACGCACGGCGTCGGCAAGCGCGGCGGGCTTGTTGCCGCTGGCGTCCAGCGCTACGGAGCGGGTCCAGAGGGCGCGCACCATCAGATCGCCTACCTGCTCCATCTCCGCCGTGAGCATCGGCTCCAGCAGGGCGATGGCTTCCGTGGTGAGGCGGATGGTCTCTTCGAGCTGGCCCTGGGGGAGCGACTCCAAAGCAAGGCTGGAGAGCAGTTCCGCGCGTTCCGCTGCAAACGAGATATGGGAGCTGAGCGCTAGCGCCGCATAGAGTTCCAAACCTTCCATCCAGCAGGGGATGGCCAGTTCGACTTGCCCGGCCATGAGATAAGCGCGGCCCAACTCGGAGATTCTGTCGGCCATAGCCAACTGGAAGCGCTCGGGTTGGGCGGCAAGTAGCGGACGGGTGAGCGCAACGGAGTGCTCGTAGGCGGTAACTGCCTGATTGTCTTCAGCCTCGTACAAGGTGGAGCCGAGTTGTGCGAGTTCGGCAGCCAGATTCTCGTTGTCGGCTTCAGGCTGCGGCAGAGGAAGCTGGTGCAGCAGGGCATCTTGCGGAGACCCTGGGCCGGAGTCTGGGTGTTGCGAGCGGGAAGACATATGAGCGCTTTCTATCGAACCTATGAAGTTGTGTTCTGTGCGGCAAGGATCGGCGCTGCTAGAATCGTCCCTACCTATGGAACGCATGGATCTGGCTACTATACTTGGCGCGAGCGCATTGCTCAACTCGCTTTCAGCGGCGGAGCTGAAGCTGCTGGCCGCGCGCACCGTCCGCAAGCGCTACGGCGCGGGCGAGTTGCTCTTCAGCGAAGGCGAACCGTGCTCGGGGCTCTACATTGTGGCGCAGGGCCGGGTGCGGATCTTCAAAACCTCCGCCAGCGGCCGCGAACAGGTGCTTTCCGTAGAAGGTCCTGGGGCCACGGTGGCGGAGTTGCCGGTGTTTGATGGCGGCACCTATCCGGCCTCTGTGATTGCGGTGGAGGAGACAGAGATTGGGTTCATCTCACGCCGGGATCTGCAGGCCTACTGCATGGAGCATCCGGAGGTGGCGCTGAAGATGCTGGCCGTGGTGGGCGCGCGGCTCCGGCGGCTGGTGGGCATCATTGAAGAGCTTTCGTTTACAACCATCCGGCAAAGGCTGGCTTCGCTGCTGGTGAAGGTGGCGCAGACCGAGGGTGTGAAGACGGCGCGGGGCGTGGAGTTCCGTCTGCCTGCCAGCCACCAGGAGATTGCCAACCAGTTGGGAACGGTGCGAGAGCTGGTGTCGCGCAACTTGACCCGCCTGCAGGCCGAAGGGCTGCTGGAAGTGGACGCGCGCGAGGTGGTGGTGAAGGATCTCCGCGCCTTGTCGGCGGTGCTGGAGGCCTGATCGCCTGCGGCCACCTGCGGTGCGGCAGTCGCATGCAGCAGGCACTGTTCGCTTAGGGTAAGAGGCACGCTGTTGAAACGTACCCCGCCCCGTAGGGGCAGGAGGATGTTAGCCCCGGGTGGAGCGGCCCCCGAGCAGCGCGAGGAGCCGCGCAACCCGGGGAAAGGCATACAAAAGACTCTACGGAGTCCCGTAGGGACGGCACGAACCTCCGCACAACGGCGTCGTGAGCGATGCGAAGCGCGTCGGCCGCACCGCAGGTGCCGGCATTCTTCCTATCAAGACCGCTTCGGCTTAGAAAGACTGGAACTCCAGCCCCAACAACTCTCTGTGGAAGAGCCACAAAGAAAAACCCCACTCCTGCGCGGGCAGAAGTGGGGGTTTTTCTTTAGGGAGGCT
>CAZYDF010000013.1:0-65322 GCA_964645855.1 uncultured Occallatibacter sp. | reverse complement strand
GCGGGAGTCGAACCCGCGTCCGAAATCGCTGTCAGCCAGGAGTGTTCATGCTTTGTCCGGTTCCATTTTGGGTTCGCCTGGGACGCTCAGAGCGGACAAGATGCGCCATAGACTAGTCCGATTGATCTCGCATCTGCCGCCCGGACCGAGCCGCTTTTGCCAGCCTACTGAATGACGTCCGCTCACAGCCCATAGGCGAGACCGTGGAAGACGGCAGCTTATTTAATTAAGCTGCAAGTGGCAGACTGTAGTCGGCAACTTTGTTTTTGCAAGCGATTACGGGTGCCCGCACCCCGACATGACCCTAGTGCCGCAATCAATCCCGTCGAAACCGTGACGCCCCCACTCGTGCGACGCTCCCAATGGAAACTGGAGGCCGACTTGCGGGCGCGAGCCCGTTCAACTGGCTCGTGCTGCTGTCCTATTCTACCCCGGATTCGGCTTCAAAACCGGCATGTGAAGCGCGATACTCAAAAGAAGACGCCCCCGGTTTCCAAAGGGCGTCTATAACTCATCTCTGCTGAAGGATTTAGAACATTGCGATCCCATACGGCCTGAAGGTGCTCTGGGTGGCTGCGCCGCTGCCAGCCGTGGTGAAGTTCGCACTGCCGAGCACCGTGGTGGCGTTCATTCCGTTGCTGAAGGGGGGCTCAAAGAGCAGCACACGATTTAAGTTCGCGTCGGAAACCATCAGGTTGCCACTCGCGTCGAAGGCTATGTCGGTAGGGGACGACATTCCGTTTTGCGAAGTCCTAAGATATACATCTGTAAAATCAGGTTGCCCCAGCACGGTTGTTGCCGCCATGCCATTGGTAAACGGGGCGGAAAATTCCAACAGGCGACCATTGTCCGTATCGGCCACCCAAAGGTTGCCGTGTGCATCGAATTGAAGTCCCGTAGGAAAACTCAGCGCGCTGGCCGAATATAAGCCACCGTCGTTCGCCTGGGTGGCCGTGAAGGCCGCCGAGCCGCTGGCGTGGCCGAGTTCGAGCGTAGCCGCCATGCCTGTTGTGAGAGGCGCAGCGAATTCGAGGACGCGGTTGTAGCCGCGATCCATCACCCAGAGATTGCCACTGGCGTCAAAAGCCAGAGCCGTCGCAGAGCAGATTGTGTTGTTCGTAGCACCGTTCCCGCTGAGAATGATATTGCAAGCAACTCCTGCCTGACCGGTGCTGTTGGCCCCAATGGCGACCGAAGCTGCCATCCCGGTTGAAAAGGGCTGTTTAAATTCGAGCACACGATCATTGCCTTGGTCGACCACCCAAAGATTTCCGCTGGCGTCGATGGCAAGCCCGGTCGGAAAGATCAGCCCGTTGGCCGCACTGGAATATCCGGAAGATGTGAAGTTGCTTTGCCCGATCACTACCGCAGCATTCATGCCATTGCTAAATGGTGTGGCAAATTGCAAGATGCGGTTATTCGCAGTATCGGTAACGAATAGATTACCGGACGCATCGAAAACTGCGCTTCCTCCAAAAGATGTTCCACCCAGAGTATTTTGTCCCGTCGCAACAGGGCCGCACGAACCTGTATAACTGCTCTGCCCCAATACCGCGCTTGCATTCATGTCAGTGGTTATCGGCGTATCGAAGATCAACACCCGGCAATTCACATCGAAAATAGCCACGTATTTCGTGGTTTGCGGTATGGGCGTGGGCGTAATTGTAACCGTATTTGAACTGCCACCGCTGCATGCGGTAACGCACCAGAGCACAAGCGTGCTCAGCACGGCAGTCATGCCGCGCGCCATTCCTGTTTGAGTTGTCATGGCCCGTCTCCGTTCACTTATCAAGTTCGATAAGCAACTCATTCACTGTTCAAAAGTGGATTCGGAGAATTATATAAGGAGGGAGCACCCGGTTTCATGGAGGTTCACGCTCTGAACGCAGCAAACCCCGGCACAGGCATCCTAGCCGGGGTTCGTAAAACTCCACCGTTGGCTTACTGCTGGTCCAGATCGATTTTTTCGTACTCACGACGGGCAATGGCGGCGCGGATCTGCGCCGGAGACTTGCCCAGCCGGGTCTGCTGGTAGGCAAAGAAGCCTTCCTTGGCGCAGGTGGAGCACTCGGTCCCGTGATCGGTCTCAAAGCAACTGCGCAGGCTGGTGTGGCCGAGGGCGCGATCGCAGCGGCAGTAGCACGGCAACTGGTAGACCACGCTGGACACCTTGGCAACCTGCTGGTAAACATGGACTTGCCATGGATATCGAAAGGCTTGCCCCTTGAGTTGCGTGCCCGACCAGATGGGCGCCAGAGCCGAAACCTTGAGCGGCGCCGAGGCATGGTAGGCAGGAACGTCGTCGGCGGGGTTGGACCACTGCGCAAAACTGGCCGCCGTCAGCAGAAAGACGGCAAGACCCCACATCCAACGGCTTTTGGGAAGATTCATCCTCTAACCTCCATGAGGCAATTGTATATGCTGGCTTGATCTGTTCGCGGGGGTGGGACAGGGGTTGCGGCTAGCAAAAAAAGACGGCACGAACGGTCTAGCTGTTCGTGCCGGGAGGCCAGTGACGCAAACTGCTTCCACTGAGGTGATCACGGCACCGACCGTGCTCACTGGTGGAATAAATATAAGATAGCATAGGTTTGAAAGAATGCAAATACAAAAATCGAAATTTTTGTTTTCCAAAGGACAATAGTTTCCCCATTGCATCTTTTGCCCTGTCTTCCAGACCTTCCCGCTGCGGAGAGGGCTCCCTTGTGCCGGGTCGGCGCAAACCACACCAAGCCCATCATTTTCAATAGACTACAGGGAAGAAACCAGCAGAAAACTGGGCAGGTTTGACCATTATTAGCAAGATTGCACCACAATTAGTGCAGTCTGTCTGAGGCCTGCACACCTATAAATACCATATTGCAGTACTTTTGAGAGTTAGAAAGTGCCCGAAATACGGATACACAATATGGAAGAACAGAGATTTGTACCACTATATGGCAAGCCAATACGAAAACGCCTCCCGAAGTTCTTCGGATGCGTCTTCAAGAGCACTTTCTGGAAGGGTGTAGACCGGGAGTTTGTCGTTATCCCACCCTTTCCGGGGAAGAACGCGGAAAGGATGGGGCACGGGAGTCCCTAACAAAGGAAAGAATGCTCTATCTCTGAACTGCCGCGGCCGCGGCCCTAGTTGGCAAGGCTTGCGGAGCCGGTCATGTCGAAGGTTGAGAAGCGGCGGCTTTGGCCGCTCACCTCCGCACGCAGTTCCTGCCACAGCTCGTTGGGAATCTTGAGGAAGACCTCCACCACGGCCGGATCAAACTGAGTTCCGGAGCAGCGCAGGATCTCACTGCGGGCATGGTTGAAGCTGCTGGCTTTTCGGTAGGGGCGGTCGCTAGTGATGGCATCCAGCGCGTCGGCCACGCCAAAGATGCGCGCTCCGAGCGGAATCTCGTTGCTGCGCAGGGCGCTGGGGTAGCCCCGGCCGTCATAGTGTTCCTGATGGCAGAAGACGATCTCTGCGGCTCTAGCCAGGAAGGGAATCTTGCGCAGCATGTTGTAGCCGCGCTGGCAGTGCTCGCGCATGATCTGCTGCTCGTCCAGGGTAAGCTTGCCAGGTTTGCGGAGAATCTCGTCGGGAATGGCCATCTTGCCGATGTCGTGCAGGAAGGCTCCGCGCGCAATCACCTTGATCTCAGCCGGGGGAACGCCCATGGCCCGCGCCAGGGCGATGGTGTAGGCGGTCACGCGCTTGGAGTGGCCTTCGGTTTCAGAGTCCTTCAGGTCGAGCGCATCGCCGAGAGCTTCCAGGGTGATGTCGTAGCTGCGCTCCAGGTCTTCCATGGCGTGGCGCAGCATCTCTGTCCGGGCGTGGACCATTTGTTCCAGGCTCTGGCGATAGTTCTGCGTCTGCTCCACGGCCGCGCGATGCTCCAACGCCTTTTGCACGGACTGCAGCAGCAGGCCGCGCTCAAAGGGCTTGAGCAGGTAGTCGTAGGCGCCACGACGCATGGCGTCAATGGCCACGGAGATGTCGTGGACGGCGGTGACCATGACCACAGGCAGATTGGGACTCTGGTGATGGATGGTTTCCAGCAGTTCGATGCCATCGGAATCCGGCATGACGATGTCCGTGAGGACCAGTTCAAAATTGTTCAGGTTCAGAGCCGCCAAAGCCTCCGCGCGATTGGAGGTGGCGTGTACCTTGTAGCCTTCCAGCTCCAGGGTACTGCGCAGCAGGGCACGAATCTGGGTCTCATTGTCGACCACCAGAATCCGGGCGCCAGGCCGGGGCTTCATGGGTTGGCGCTCGGACTGGGCGCTGCCCATGGCTCGGATTGCGGCTCTAATTCCACGTTCTGCAAGGGTTTGCGACAAGCCGTTCTCCCCCATACGACCACAGCTGTGCTTTGCAGCCACCGCGCCGGATGTAGATGGTAATTTTTGGTTCCCTCGACGGCGCAGCCCGCGCAGGCGAAGGGGTGCTTTAACGCGTACCAGTGCAAGAGGTGGACAGGTACAGGGGGATGTACCTCTATCCAAATCTTGGTTCTCAATACCCCCTGGACACACATCCCAGGGCGTGCAACTGTCTCTCTTCTTTTATTTGATTTCTCTCACTTCAGAAATGGCGAAAAAGTAGCAGGACACCCTACCCATACGCGAGTTACCTGTTTTCCCACATGACGAAACGACCATGCGCGCAATCCTCCATGGAGAGTTGACGCGGTGAGATTACCATTCTGGCCCTGTCCTCCACTGTGGAGTGGAACACAGCTACAGCGAAACCAGAGTTGCTGTATCCCGAAGCCAATGCATTCAAGTCGACGCGACCATCAGGGAGCAGCGACCTTGTAGAAAACTGCCAGGACACACCGACTCTGGTTTCGCTCTAGAACTCGCCCAAACGTGAGCGCAGCTGTTGCAACCAGGCCAGCGGCACCACCGCAGGCGGCGGAGTCGATG
Source organism: uncultured Occallatibacter sp. (assembly GCA_964645855.1). GTDB lineage: Bacteria > Acidobacteriota > Terriglobia > Terriglobales > Acidobacteriaceae > Telmatobacter. The sequence goes on along the minus strand of CAZYDF010000013.1, from coordinate 60,417 downwards.
GCCTGACTCTTTCAACGGCCTTCTACTTTTTTCTCGCTTGAGCCTGGGCGGCGCGGCGCGCGGTTGCCCAGCCTTCCTTCACAATCTGGCGGGCACGGCCCACGGCCAAAGCATTAGCAGGAACCGTCTTGGTGATGCAGGAGCCAGCGCCCACATACGCGCCAGCGCCCACGTTCACCGGGGCCACCAGCGTGGAGTCAGAGCCGATGAAGGCGTTCTCGCCGATCGCGGTGCGGCTCTTGTTCACGCCGTCGTAGTTGCAGGTGATGACGCCCGCGCCAATGTTGGTGCCCGCGCCTATTTCGGCGTCGCCCAGGTAGGCTAGGTGGCCGGCCTTCACGCCCTTATGCAGCCTGGACTTCTTCACCTCCACAAAGTTGCCAATGTGGACCTCCGCGCCGATCTCGCAGTTGGGGCGCAGGTGCGCAAAGGGACCGATCCTGGCGCCGGAAGCAATCGAGCTCTCCTCCAGCACACAACTTTGCCGGATCAGTACGTCGTCCTCCAGGGAGCAGGATTCAATCACAGTGAAGGAACGGATGCGGCAGTTGGCGCCAATCCGCGTGACCCCCAGAAGCTGGACAAAGGGCTCAATCACCGTGCCCGTCGCCACTTCCACCTCAGGATCGATGACGCAGGTCTCGGGCCGGTAGACCACGACCCCTGCCGCCATCAGTTGCGCCGCCTTTTCGGCTCGCGCCCGTGCATCCTCTGCCACCATCTCCGCAATCGTTCTGGCTTCCACTTGCTATTCTCCTGATCCGGTTTTTTCTTTGTTTTTTGGAGTTAGAACCCGGGGCCTTCCGGGCCGGCTGCACCCTTGGGCATGGGGATTGTGATGTCGAGGGTCTGCACCGGGCCGAGCTTCAGCTCCTCAAGCCCGGGCTTGATCTCTGCTCCGTTGCCCACCACCAGAACCGCCAGTTTTTCGGGATGAATGTACTTCTTGGCCACCATCGCCAGATCCGCCACCGTCACCTTTTCAAGGCCTGCCTTGTAGGTTTCAAGATAGTTGGGCGGATAGCCGTAGAACTCCAGCCGCTCGCTGGCAGCCAGCACCTTGTCGCGGGTGTCGTAGCGGAACAGGAAGGAGTTGAGGATGTTGTCCTTGGCGCGCTTCAGTTCCTCTTCCGTGAAGGGTTTGGTATTGAGCCCTTCCAGCTCGCCCAACGTGGCGCGGGTAGCATCCACGGTGGAGGCGCTCTTGGTGAGCACGGTTGCGCTGAACACACCCACATGATCGTAGGCTGCGCCGTACGACCCGCCCACGTGATAAGCAAGGCCCATCTCCGTGCGCACCTTCTGGAACAAACGGCTGGCAAAGCCGCCGCCCAGGATCTCGTTCATCATGGCCAGCGCCGGAAAGTCGGGATTGTGGCGATCCGTGCCCAGACCCACAATCTCCACGTGCGACTGGTTCACGTCGTCCTTGTTGATGAAGTAGACGCCGGGCTTGGGGCCGGCGAAGGTGTCGTGCCGGGGAGCAGTGGGCGTCACCTTGGGCAGCGGATCGAAGACCGCGCGCAGAGTGGCTTCCATGACCTTGGGATCAAAGTCGCCGGAGATGCCGATGATGAGCTTGCCCTTGATGCTGCGCTCGTGCCAGGCAGCCAGATCAGCCACCGTCACCTTGCCAATGGTGGCCAGCTCAGCCTGGCGCGCGTACGGACTGGCAGCGCCGTAGGCCAGCTTGGCGGATTCGCGCTCCGCGATCTCGCCCTCATCATCATTGCGCCGCACAATGCCAGCGGCCATCTGCTGCTGGGCCAGCGCCAGCTTGGCGGCGTCAAATTTGGGATGGAAGAGCAGATCCATGGCCAGCTTGAAGACCTGGTCGGAGTCCGCCTTGAGCGAGTTCCAGGAGATGGAGGTTGCATCCAGCTCGCCACTGGTTTCAATGTGCGCCGCCTTGGCTTCCAACAGATCGTCCAGATTGTCGCCGTTCAGCTTGGCCGTGCCGCTGGTGCGCCACGCGTCACCGTAGAGGTCCACCAGACCGGTCTTGGCCGCATCCTCATCGCGCGAGCCGCCGGGAAGGATCACCGATCCGGAGACAAACGGCAGCTCATGGTCTTCCTGCAGAAAGAGGACAATGCCGTTTTTGAGCTCGATGCGGGTGGGCTGATGCGGTTTGAAGTCGTGCAGCGTGGGCGTGGGAATCTGCTCCCACGGCTTGGCCTGCTGCGCGTTTGCCCCGGCAATCATTGCAAGCGCGGACAGCAACAACAGGCCCGCGGTGCGCAAGCACCTCTGTTCCCTATTCCCTATTCCCTGCTCCCTGTTCCTCTTCATCGCGCACCTCCCTGGGCAGCCGGAGCTGCGGATTGCTTCTGTTCCGTGTCAATCTCGGCGCTGGTGCGGTTGGAGTCCACAAACACCTGGTTGGCCACGCGGCGAATGTCGGCCTTGCTCACCTTGTCCACGCGCTCCAGCTGGCGGAAGAGTTCGCGCCAGTCGCCGTAGCGGGTCTGGTACTCGGCCAGCACATTGGCCAGGCCCTGATTGTTGGCCAGGCCACGCAGAAGATCGGCGCGGGTGCGGGTCTTGTACATCTCCAGCTCAGCGTCGCTCACGTCGGCGGCCTTCAGCTTGTCAATCTCCTTGTGGATGGCGGTACGGATCTCTGCCGGAGTGTGGCCGGGCAGGGGCACCGCGTAAAAGGCAAACAGGCCCGGATACTTTTGGCCCGGAAAGGGGCTGAAGCCCTCGGCCGCGGCGGCAATCTGCTGGTCGCGCACCAGCGAGCGATAGAGCCGGGAGACGCGCCCATTCGACATGATGTCGCTGATGGCGTCGTACACCGCATCATCCGCATCGCGATAGTCCGGACGGTGATAACCCTCCAGGTAGAAGGGCTGGGTCTGCTCGCGGATCACCACCGTCTTCTCGGCAAACTGCTTGGGCTCAACCGTGGTCATCTCCAGCGGCTTCGCTCCTGCGGGAATCCTGGAAAAATATTTTTCCAAGAGCGGCATGGCCTCCGCGGCCTTGACGTCGCCTACAACCGACACCACCACGTTGGCGCCCACATAATATTTCTTGTGGAACTCCATGGCATCGGTAGCGGAGATCTGCTGAACCTCGCTCGGCCAACCGATGCTGCTGCGGCCATAGTTGTGCGCTACGTAGGCCGTAGCCAGAAACTGCTCCACCAGACGCCCGATGGGATTCGAGTCGGTGCGCATGCGCCGCTCCTCCACCACCACGTCGCGCTCCTTGTAGAACTCGCGCGGAACCGTATCGGCAAGCCTGGAACTTTCCAGCCACGCCCATAGCTCCAGACGGTTCTCCGGCATCGACCAGAAATACTGGGTCTCGTCCAGCCCAGTTTGCGCGTTCAACCCGGTAGCGCCGTTGCGTTCCGCCACATCGGTGAACTGATTGGGGATGACAAAGGCATAAGCCTCAACCTGCGCCTGCTTGAAGGCGGCGGCTAGCGCCTTGATCTTTTCGGGATCGCGGCCCACAGCCTTCAACCGCTCCGCCTGCAGGGCGTTGTTGGCCGCTTCCACCTTGGCCAGAGCCACCTTTTCCGCCTCATAATCCTTGGTGCCAATCTGGCTGGTGCCCTTGAAGGCCAGATGCTCGAACATGTGCGCCAGGCCGCTCTGGCCAGAGGGGTCGTTCACGTCGCCCGCGTCAATAAACGTGGAATAGCTGAAGACGGGCGCCTCGGGGCGCTCACAAACAATCAGCGTCAGCCCGTTGGGCAGAATTTTTGTAGAAATGCGCTGCTCAAAACTCTTCAGATCCTGGCCGTGCGCAACGGTCAACGCCGGCGCAACAATCAAAGAGAACACCAGAGCGATCCAACCTACCCGCAACCGGGCCAAATGCCTGCCTGCCATGCTACCTCCGAATCACAGAGCCGCGGCAAAGCCTTCACCACCGCTCACCTCCAAGCTAGTTGGCCCGGCTGGGCGAGTCAAACGCAAATTGGGCGGGAATGGGATGAGCTAGCTGGGTGCGTTGGTGTTTGTGGCGATCGGTAGGGTAATTCGCCTGCTCCGGTTTCGTACCGCCCTTACGGGGCTCGACAAATCGTAAGGGCATCTTTCCCCGGGTTCCCCGGCCTCTTCGCATTCGCTCCGATGCCGGTCCACCCGGGGCTATTCTCGTAGCGCCCTTCCGAGGCGCTTGGTCTGCATGCGGCTGTGGTGCAGACATTGCACACGGCGGGCACCTGCGGTGCAGCAGCCCGCGCCGTGCGCGAAGTCGGCTGGCCAGCTTCCTTCTCCGCAAAATTAAGAACGCGGCGAGGGTGGAGCACCCGAGCATCTGAGAATTTCCGCGCGGAAAGGCTGAGGTATGATCACCCCCATAGATCCGACCCTTCGATTCTTTGATGGCCTCCCGCCCTGCAAGGGCGGTAAGAGTCTAGACCCGGGTGGAGCCGAAGGCGCAACCCGGGGAAAGCCTGCCAGCCCACGCGAAGCGGCCCTGTAGGGGTCGCTTGAACCGCGGCCTTCAGGCCACGCTCTTCGCGCTGCGAACAGCAAAAAAAACGGCCGCGCCCGGAGACTCCAGACGCGGCGGGTGCTGCATGAGGCTCTATAGATCCGGCCCATACTGTTCAGGTATCCCACCCATTTCGCGATAAAACCTGCGAAATGGATGGGGCACGGTGCTTTTAGATGGGACACGGTGCTTCGACCCTGTGCTTCTGTTGGAGGGCCGGATCAATAGGAGGCGTTACAGCTTCTCGATCAGCGAGCGGGCAATGGAATCCAGCATGCCGTTGAGGAAGTTGATGGACTCGGGCGCGGAGAAGCGGCGGGCGATCTCCAGCGCTTCGTTGATCACGATGGGGAAGGGCGTGCCGCGGTAGGCGATCATCTCGCCAATGGCCATGCGCAGCAGGTTGCGGTCAACGGCCGGCATGCGCTCCAGCTTCCAGTGGCGAGAGTTGGCGGCGATCAGCTCGTCAATCTGTTCCTGGTTGGCAATGGAGGCGCGGAAGAGATCCTCGGCAAAGCCGCGGACGTCGGGTTCCACCTCGTCGGCGGCCTTCCAGAAGGTGGCGCGGACCTGGTCGGGACTCTGCTTGCCCAGGTCGGCCTGGAAGAGCATCTGCATGGCCAGCTCGCGGGATTTACGGCGGGGACCGTTGCTCAAGCGTTGGCTCCCTTCAGCTTGCGGGTGAGCGAAACCATCTCAATGGCGGCGGCCGCGGCCTCAAATCCCTTGTTGCCAGCCTTGATGCCGGCGCGATTCAGCGCCTGCTCCAGGGTCTCGCAGGTGAGCACGCCAAAGGCATGGGGAATGCCGGTCTCCTGCTGCGATTGGCCGATGCCACGCGAGACCTCGTTGTAGATGGCCTCGTAGTGCGCGGTTTCGCCACGGAGCAAACAGCCGAGCGTAATGATGGCGTCCACCTGGCCCAGGTTGGCGATGGTGCGCGCGGCGGAGGGAATCTCCCATGCGCCGGGCACGCGAACCACCTGAATCTCTTCGCGACGAGCGCCGGAACGGAGCAGGCAATCCAGAGCCGCATCCAGCAGGCGATCGGTGATAACCGCATTCCAGCGGGCCACGACGATGGCGAACTTCATGCCCTCGGCCGAGACGTCGCCTTCAACCGCAACTGGCTTGCCCTTGACGGGATCAACCCAGGCCCAGAAGCTGAATTTGAAACCCGGCTCAGGCTCCACCGTGAAGATCTCGCTCTTCCAGTGGGTGGGTTCAATAGCTGAAAGCCTGTCAGCAGCAGCGCCCTCAGCCGCCAGCCATGCAGCCGCGGCCTGATGCACGCTATTGATGGAGGTCACTTCAACAAGAATGTCCGCGGTGTTGGGGAACTGGCCATCGACAAATTCCAGATTGCCGAGGGGCGCAAGAAACGACGCGCCGCGGCTCGACTCTTCGTGCCATCCCTTGCCGGGGGCAAAACCGAGCGCAGAACAGAAGCTCGCGAGGCGCTCATAGGCCTCGGCGCTGCCGGCGGGACGGAGGAAGGAAATACCCTTGATCATATCTTTGATTCTATCGTGCTGAGGTGGGGAATCGAAGACCAGTGAACAGTGGTCAGTGAACAGTGGTCAGTGAGCAGAGTGGGGTCGCTCAGTCCCGAGTCCCTAGTCCCTTGTTCCCCAGTTCTCTTGTTCCCCAGCTGGTCGGGGATCAAAAGAAGAAGGCCGACCAAGTTGGCCGGCCTTCGTTTTGAAATGAACCGCACCCTACGTGGTGGCGCGGGGGATGACGGTGATCACGGTAGCCGGAACAATACCGGTGCCGGGTTGGGTGCAACCGCTGTCGGTGGTGGCGCTGCAGGCAGGCAGAGCCGGGGCCAGCGTTTTGGTGTCGACAGGAGGATTGGCGATGGAAACCCCCGTCGGAATGGTGAGGAAGTGGATCAGGTTGTCGCCCTGGGTGGAGACAAAGAACATAGAGTTGTCCGGCGTGAAGGCGCCAGCCAGCGGAGCCGTGACGGCCGACGAACCGCTCAGCGTCACATAACCCACCGCGCCCAGCGAACCCGGCGTGCCCGGCGCGCTCTTGGTTGCGGGCAGGTAGAACGGCAGCTTGGCACCAGTGTTGGTGTTGGCAGCCGAGTAGGTAATGAAGGTCAGGTTCGAGACCGGAGACGTCACCACCTGGTTGATCGCCGTGGAACCCAGCGGATTAAGCGCCGTCTGAATCTTGGTGCTGGTGAAGCTGAGAGCGCTCAGTACGCCGCCGGCTGCGGGAGCAGTGGCGCTTGCACCCGGAACGCAGGAGACAGGCACCGCCACCGAACCCACCGTGGTGGTCGGGATGGTCAGGCCCAGATCCGTCAGCGTGATCACGTTGCTGCTCGAGACCTGCGCAGCGCCCAGGATGTGGTTGCCGTCGGTGGTGGCAGCCAAAACGTCGGTCTGCACAGGCTGAGTATCCGCCAGAGGATAAAGGACCATGTTGGCAGCGGAACCCACAGCGCCAGCCGGGCACCAGGCGCGAGCCGTGGTGGGATTGCCGCTCAGGTACGCTCCCATGCCGGGGATGGTGGCGGTCAAATTCTGCGGGCCCACAACCGGGTTGGGGCAGCTGACCGCGTTGTAGACCGAGCAGGGAAGCACGTCGGTGCTCCAGCCGGTGTTCTGGCTGTAGACGTAAAGCGTGTCGCTGTGTCCTGCGCCCAGGCTGGCGCTGTCCACGGCGTACATGGTCTGCGAATCCGCCGTCCAGGCCACCGCGGCAACCATGCCGCTGAAGGTCTGGCTGGTGGACGAGCTGATGTTGTACAGGTACAGGAGGCCGCGCGTCTGGTCGTTGATCAACGCATAGCTGTTGTTAGGCGAAACGCCCAGCAGCAGTCCGGGAACGTTGTTGTTCTGACTGGTCAACGCGTTGTTGCTGGTGGAGTAAACCATCAGCCCATGCGAGGAGCCAAAGTACAGGTTGTTGCCCGTCTTGTCCATGATCATGGAATTGGGCACATAGGGCAGCTTGACGGTGGAACCCGAGGTGCCCGTGAGCAGGTCGATGGACACAAAATACTGGCTCTGGTTGGGCGCGCCAAACCAGACAAAGTCACTGGTAACGCCCTGCGTGGTGATGGTCACCCCATTCGACACGGTCGACAATCCGGTGCCGTAGAGGCCGAGTTCGTTGATCGGGGAAGGATTGCAGGCGGGCGACTGGCAGGATGCGTAGATGGTGGCAACGCCCGGATGCACGGCGTTGATGGTGCCGCCATTGACGCTGATATCGATCGGATTGGTCGACTGATAGGCCAGGCTCAGGCCGTTGATGGCGTGGCCCGCGGTATCCTCCACCGAGGAGACCAGGGTTTGCGAAACGCCCTGCGTCACGGTGGCCGAAGTGGTTCCGGCAGAGGTCTTCAACGTCACCGTCTGCGGCGGGCAAACGGAGAAGTAGCCGGCCGAAGAGGCTGAACCCGCGATGGTGGCCGTGATGTTGGTGGTGCCCGGCTGCACGGCGGTGATCACGTTGGTGTCGGAGTCGATGGTGCCCACCGAGGAGTTACCCACCGCGTAGGTGAGCGTACCCAACGAGGAGGAGCAAACTGGCACCGACATAATGCCTGCGGTGATGAGGCCAGGGGCGAGCGGGCAGGCATACTTGGGCGAGATACCGGCTGTGCCTTGCGGCTGGTAGGTGCTCGGAGCGCAGAACTGATACTGATTGCCGCTGCCGTCGGAATAGCAGGCCTGCGCATCCAGTGACGCCACGGTGGTCTGCGAATAGCATTGCTGACTAACGCCAGCCAAGGCGATCGACGTGACCTGAGTATGCACGTAGACCTTCACCGGATTGGAAGTCACCGAGTTGCCCGACGCCGTAATGTAGGCAACCAAATAGGGCAACCCGCCGGTGGTCGGCAGGGGGTTCGGTTTATTACAGGTCGTATAGTCGGCAATGCCGCCGCCTGAATTCCGGTTCCAGGTGCCGGCGCAGATCATGCCCGAGGGCGAAAGATCCACCAACTGGTTGTTGGTTGTGCCGTAGGACCAGCTGCCGACGCTGGCGCCCGAGCCTTTGCAGTCATAGGCGGTCGGCGTGGCAATCTGCTGGGTCTGGCCAAAGGCCAGGCTGATGCCGGTGGTCTGCGGCTGCAGGGTGATGGAGGCGACATCGCCGATCTTCAGGCCGTAGCCGAGACCGTTGCAATAGTTAACGCCAGGGTTGCGATAGCAACCCGTCACAGAGATGCCGGCAGGAACAGCCAGAAACAACAAGCTAACAAGCGTCAAAAACCGCCGCATGAATCCTCCCCGCCCCGCTCGTTCGAGCCGCGGAACGGTCTAAGCAACCGTCGGAAAGATAGGGTTAATCCGGCCCGGCCCGATGCGCGGGGCGGGAGAAATACACAATTGGAGGGCTCGCAACAAAGTCGCCTGCTGGCTCCGAAGGCACAGACCACCTCCAAGAGACTCCAAGGAAAAAGTGTAACAGGACGGACCGGCATGTGACAGTAACGCCCCCGGCCGGTTGACCTTCCCTGCTTGATAGACGGTCCCGGGCGGAGGAGGCGAGCAGAAAGACAGGGAGTAGGGAATAGGGAACAGGGAGTAGTCCCCGAACCCCATCCCCTAATCCCTACTCCCTATTCCCTGTTTCCCAGTTCCCTTCGGGCATGTACCTGTCAAACCACCCGATCGCCCGCTCCAGCACGTCGCGGGTGTGCTCGGGATTGGAAAACCCATGCCCCTCATTGGGATACACCACCAGCTCGGTGGGTACGTGGTGGTCGCGCAGGCCATGCCAGAACTCAAAGGACTGGGGCGCCGGGCACTCGCCATCGCGGTCGCCCACGACCACCAGCGTGGGCGTTTGCACCTGCTTGATGTAGTTGATTGCAGAACTCTTGGCGTAGACCGCAGGGTCGTCGTACACGGTGGCGCCGAAGAACGGAATCATCCACTGGTCAATCGAGTTCTCACCGTAATAGCTGAGCCAGTCGGAGATGCCCGCGCCCGCCACCGCCGCCCGGAAGCGGTGCGTCTGGGTGACGGAGAACATGGTCATGAAGCCGCCGTAGCTCCAGCCGGTTACGCCCACGCGGGCCGGGTCTACAGGATACTTGGCGAGCACCGCGTCCACGCCGGCCAGGATGTCGCGCAGGTCGCCGTAGCCAAAATCCTTGCGGTTGGCCTGGGTAAAGGCCTCGCCCTGGCCAAAGGAGCCGCGCGGATTGGGCAGCAGCACAAAATAGCCTACGGCGGAAAATGCGGCCGGGCTGAGGGCAAAGCTGCCGCCCCAGCGCGCGGTGTCGGCCGCCGAGGGACCGCCATGGACCTCGACGATCATGGGATATTTCTTTTTCGGATCGTAGTCCTTGGGCTGGATCAACCATCCCTGCACCTTGAAGCCGTCGCTGGTCCACTCCACCGACTCGCTCCGGCCCCAGGCTGGCTGGAGTCCTTTGTTGAACTCCGTAAGTTGTGCAATCCGGGCCACGTTGGCGGAGTGGACGCTTTCTGGCATCTTGGCCCGGGCGGTGAAGATCTCCGGCGGGGTGGTGAAGGAGCTGGCTCCGAAGACGAACAGGGAGCGGTCCGCCGTGGCCGACAGGCCCATCTCCAGACCGTTGGCCTCGGCCGTAACCGGGAGACGGAAGACGGGCGCGTCCCAGAGCGGGGCCAACGGCGCGTCGGGCGGAACCGCCTCAAACTGCCGGATCATGAGGCGCACCAGGCGAATCTCGCCCCCCGCCAGCTCGTTCAGGTAGAGCGAATGGCTATCGTCCCAGGTGAACCATTCCACGGTGGACGGACGGCTGGGGGTGAGGTTGACGGGCTTGCCACCGGCCGCGGGCACAACCCACAGATCCCCGCCGGTCACGCCCTGGTCGCTCATCAATCCGCCGATGAAGGCGATATGCGCGCCGTCTGGCGACCAGCGCGGCACTGCCATCTGCAATCCATGCAGCGCGCCGGGAACCGTGACCGGGTCCAGAATCGCCTTGGGCTCGCCCTGCAGCGGCTGGGTGTAAAGCTTGGCCACCCACCAGTTGTTCTCGCCCGGAGGCTCGGCTGCGGTATAGGCCACGGACTGTGCATCAGGCGACCAGTCGAAGTCATACACATGTAGATTCCGGGGGCTGACGAAGGTTGGCTCGGCACTCAGCGGCTGCAAAGGCAACACCGCCAGCCGTTGCACCTCAACGTCCTCCTCGCCCATCACGCCAGAGGGCGCCTTCATGGCCGCCAGCGCTCCAGCAGGCCGCGTGGCGCCCGGCACGTAGAGGAAGGCCACAAAGCGCCCATCGGGCGAGATCATGGGCTGGTCCACCTCACCCTCCAGCGAGGAGATGCGGCGGGGAGCGCGGCCAGACTCGTCCATCACATAAAAGTCCATCTGCCCGCTGGAAACGTTGCAGCGGGACAGGAAGACGAGCCTGGAGGAGTCCGGCGTCCAGAGGGGGAAGTTGGCGTCGCACATGGTCCCCGCCCCGGCCAAAGCGGCTTGCCCGCTCTTCTCAATTTGCGCCATCTGCGCCACGTGGAGAATGCCGCCACTGCGGCCTCCCTGAATCCACGCCAGCTGCTTGCCGTTGGGTGAGATTGCCACCTGGCCCAGATGGTACCCATGGCGAAGACTGGAGATCACCTGATCGATCCGGTCAGAAGAGGCATTTTGCCCACCAGCTGCAGCCGCTGCTGCCGCCAGCAGGAAAAGAGAGGCGAAGAATCGCATCGAGGAACGCATAGCTTCATGCTATAGCGAAACCGGGGGTACGGCGTCCTGTGGACCGTGCAACCCAGCCTGTACAAGCAACCGGGAGCGGCAGCCTTCAGGTCCAGAATCGCAATCTTCCAGGCCTAAAGGCCCTAGCTTCGGAAATGCGGCATCCTTCCAGGGACCTGAAGGTCCCTGCTCCTTCCGCGGCTTGCCCACGCGCACCTCTGCTTTTCAAGCCTGAAGCCAAGACGGGATCAAGCACAAAGGGCGCTGCCAATGGCCGCGCCCTTTGCTTGCTGAGGATCAAATGGCTTACTTGCCGGGTTCGCGCAGCAGGGCCGAAACCACCCACAGCATGGGAGCCTGGCCGTGGAAGTCGCCGGTACGGCGGCCGCGCATGTAGTAGTACTCCTCGCTGTTCAGCTTGCTGGTGCCTTCGCACACCTGGGTCACATCGCCGTTCTGGTCGATGTAGCCCGAAGCTCCGATCCACGCCTTGCGGGCCGCTGGACCATAGGTGGCCGCGTCCAGCCAACCGTTCTTGACGCCGGTGATCATGGCAAAGCTGAACATGGCCGTGGCGCTCGACTCCGGCCAGGCATCGTCATGGTCAATGAGCTGATGCCACATGCCGCCCTTGTCCTGATACTTGAGCAACGAGGCCATCATCAGCTTGTAGCCCTTCATGATCCGCGGGCGAGCCGGATGATCGGCGGGCAGTGAGCGCAGCATCTCCGCCATGCCGGCGGCAAACCAGCCATCGCCACGGCCCCAGAAGAAGGGCACGTCTGCGGCGTGATGGAAGAGGCCGTTGGGCTCCTGCAACTTGTCCAGATACTTGACCATCTCATCCGCGTCGCGATCCAGATACTTGCGGTCGCCGGTGGCGCGATAGGCCTCCAGCTGCAGCATGGTCAGCATGTACATGTCGTCCACCCAGTAGCGGGTCTCGGCGGAAGTGCCGTCTGGGTTCGGGTTTTCCCACTGCCGGTCGGCCCAGGCCTTGCCCACGGCCAGCTGTTGCTTGTCGCCGGTCTGAATGGCAATCTCGAGCGAAATCACGCCGAAGATGGAGTCGTCCACGTGATGGCGCTGCGGAATGCGGCTGGCCTCAGCTCCACCCGGCAGCAGCGGCTCGTACTTCTTGATCAGAGCATCGCGCAGCTCGGTGTTCTTGGTGAGCTGGGCATAGGTCAGCGCGCCATACCAGGTGCAGACCTCGGCGTAGTGAATCGTCTTGCTGTACTGGTGCGGGCTGGTGACAAAGTGCTCGGCCAGGCGTTTGCCCACTTCCTCGGGCGAACGGCCAGCGGGCCATTTCGAAAAGACATCCTGCTGGGCAGGCAACAAAGAGGCTGCAACCACGAGCATTGCAGCAGTGGCCAAAGAAAAAATCAGTTTACGATGGAACATTTTCCCAAATCCTTTCGGGCTGGCCCTCAGGCCAAACCGTAGAAGCGGCAGCCGGTCTTTTTCTTGACAACACTCCCCGACCCGGCATCTTCCGCTCAAGAAACAGTGTAGACACGGAACGGCGCAAAGCGGTTGCGATGGCCGTCACCCTCTTTTCGCCACCCGGTGGTGAGTTGGGAACCGGGTTCACCGGCTTCCATTTCGCCCACATAGAGGCCTCCGATAGATTATCTTGAACATGCAGACTTTGCCCCAGGGAATCCTCACCATGGACGCACTCAAGCGGCTCTTTGAGCAGCATTTCAACACGCAGTTCGAGCGTCTGGACCCCGTCCAGGGCGAACTGGGCGGCTCCGGACGCACCATTGTCCGCCTCACCGGCGGCGGCCACACTGCCATCGGCATTGGCAACAGCGTGCGCGAGGAGAACAATGCCTTCCTGGAGTTCAGCCGCCACTTCCGCGGCCACGGGCTGGCGGTGCCAGAGATCTACGCCGAGGATCTGGACAACGACGTCTACCTGGAGCAGGACCTGGGCGATACCACGCTGTTTGGCTTCCTGAACCTGAACCGCCAGGGCGAAACCATTGCCCCCGCGGCCATTGATGCCTATCGCAAGGTGGTGGCGGAGCTGCCTCGCTTTCAGGTCACGGCCGGTCGCGACCTTGACTACAAGGTCTGCTACCCGCGCGAGAGCTTCGACCGCCAGTCCATCAACTGGGACCTGAACTACTTCAAGTACTACTTTCTGCGTCTGGCCGGAATCCCCTTCAACGAGCAACTGCTGGAAGACGACTTCGACCGCCTGACCCAGCTTCTCCTTGCCGCGCCCCACGATTTCTTTCTCTATCGGGATTTTCAATCACGGAATGTCATGTTGATGGACGGCAAGCCGTGGTTTCTTGACTATCAAGGCGGGCGCAAGGGCGCGCTGCAGTACGACGTCGCTTCCCTGCTCTTTGATGGCAAGGCCGATCTGCCGCCCGCGGTGCGCACGGAGCTACTGGAGCATTATCTTGAAAGTCTGAAGCAGTACATTGATGTCGACCGTACAAGCTTCCTCGACTCCTACTACGCCTACGTGTATGTGCGCCTGATGCAGGCCATGGGCGCGTACGGCTTCCGCGGATTTTACGAGCGCAAGACGCACTTCCTGCAGAGCGTTCCGTTTGCGCTCAAGAACCTGCGCTGGCTGGAGGAGAACGTGAAGCTGCCCGTGGCTCTGCCCGCGTTGATGGATGCGCTCAGCAGAATCTCCACCTCAGAAAAACTGATGAGTTTGGCCTCCACCACGTCGCCGCTGGTGGTGCGAGTTTCCAGCTTCTCCTACAAAAAAGAACTGCCTCAAGACAACTCTGGCAATGGAGGCGGCTTCCTGTTTGACGCCCGCTGCCTGCCCAACCCCGGACGCGAAGAGCAGTACAAACAGCTCACCGGCAAGGATGCGCCAGTGATTGAGTATCTGGAGCGCCAGCCCAGCGTGCATCAGTATTTTGCCAACGCGCGCTCCATGGTGGACATGGCCGTGGCCAACTATCGCGAGCGCGGCTTCCAGAACCTGATGATCGGCTTTGGCTGCACCGGCGGCCAGCATCGCAGCGTGTATCTTGCCGAGCAGACCGCCAAGCATCTGCGCTCCCAAGGCGTTGAGGTCAAGGTGCAGCATATTGAAATGGAGAAGCAGGGCCGATGAAGGCCCCCACGCGCGCCATGGTGTTGGCCGCGGGCCTGGGCACGCGCCTCCGTCCGCTCACCGACACCCGCCCCAAGGCTCTGGTTGAGGTGGCCGGCAAAACCATGCTGGAACGTACCCTGCTGCGCTTGCGCTCCTTTGGTGTGGAAGAGGTTGTCGTCAATGCGCACCATCATGCCGACCTGCTGATCAACTACCTGAACGATCAAAAAAACTTTGGCATGCAGATTGAAGTGTCGCGCGAAGAGATTTTGCTGGATACCGGCGGAGGATTGAAGCAGGCGGCGGAGTTCTTTCTGCGCTCGGGTTCTGACGCGCCCTTCATCCTGCACAATGTGGACGTAGCCAGCGCCATCGATCTTGCGGAGATGGTGGCAGAGCACAAAGCCTCGGGCGCGCTGGCCACACTGGCCGTCAAGCCGCGCAGCTCCTCACGCCAGTTGCTCTTCGATGCGGAAGGCGATCTGGTGGGCCGCCAGACACCTGTTACAACCGAGTGGGCGCGCGAAATGATCGATCCAACCCCGCTCGCCTTCTGCGGCATTCATGTGATCTCGCCGCGCATCTTTGCACTGATGGAAGAGACCGGTATCTTCTCGATTGTGCCGGTGTATCTGCGCCTGGCCGCGGCGGGTGAGCGCATTGCCGCCTACCAGACCAGCGCCTACTGGCGCGACCTGGGCAAGCTGGAAAGCGTACACCAGGCGGAGGCGGATCTGGCGGCGGGGATGTGGGATTAGTCTCCCACCAGCGTTGCCGACCCGCGAGGAATGAAACGTTGGATGCTGCAGCCACGGTAGAGCGCCCCAGCAGGGCGCTGCGAAGATAGCCCAGGGTGAACCCTGAGCAAAGTCAAAGGGTGAACCCTGGGTTAGCGTTGCACAAAAGCAACCCGTCCCGGAGGGACGGACGAAAGATGCCTGGAGATTTTCCTTTAGCAAAATCAACAACTTGCAGCGCCCACGGAAAATAGTTTCTTGTCAGGAGCTAGGAACTAGACGCGATCAGCCTGCGTCCCAATGGCGAACCCACCCTCACGATGCTGTCATCGAATGGACAACGAACGCTGTCATCCTTGAGCGAACGGGGCCCCAAACGTCTGCTGCATGCAATGCCTTCAGTTTGGGGGTGGTGAGTGGAAGGATCTGCGGTTGTTCTTCGGTGAACTTCTGATTCACCACACAGGTCTCTAACAGTATGGATTTGTACCTTCGCACTGGGGTGTCGAGTGACCGGAAGCCAAGGGTTCAACGCGATCCGCCTCCAGCTTCCAGTTGCGCTGCTACGGATACCGAGTCCGCTAAAACAACTTGGCCCAGGGTGGAAGCGCAGGCAACGGTGGGAGGCAAACAAATGGAAATGATTACGCCCTGCGCATTTTATCCCCCTTCCTCCGCTATTGAAATTGGGGGCGATCTTTCCAGGATTCTTCTTGTTCGGCCTGCCTTCCAGCTGGCAGCGACCAACCAACACAGCTATAGTGGTTGCAACTCTCGCAGAGGACCCACCGATGAACGAACGGCTGGAGGATCGATTTGAGCTACTGAGCCGCCTGGGCGGTGGCAGCGGGGGCGAGGTCTATCGGGTGCGCGAGTTGGCCACCGGGCAAATCAAGGCGCTCAAGGTGATGGACGCCCGCAACGCCGCCATTCCCGGCGCGGAGGCCCGCTTCCGCAACGAGTGCACCGGCCTGGATCACGAATACCTGATCCGCGTGGACGAGGTGGTGCGGCTCAGCGGCAACCTTTGCCTGGTGATGGAACTGGTGGAGGGCGACTCGCTGGAAACCATCATCGCGGAGCACTGGAACCTGCCTGTCGAGGAAAAAATTTTATTCTTGGCCCGGGTCTGCCGGGGGTTGGATGTGGCGCACCGCTCCGGCCGTGTCCACCGCGACATCAAGCCCTCCAACATCCTGCGCCAGCGGCGCAACGGCGCGCCTAAGATCATCGACTTTGGAGTGGCCAAAAGGATGGGCGAGCATGGCCCCACGGTACAAGGCACCGTGGTGGGCACCTTTGCCTATATGTCGCCGGAGCAGGTGCAGGGCCTGCCAGTGGATGCGCGCTCCGACATTTTTTCGGCCGCCGTGGTGCTCTACGAGTTCCTCTCCGGCATCTGCCCCTTCGATTCCGACGGCGAATACCAGACCAAGGAAAAGATTGTGCGCGGGCCCTCGCCGCAGCTGCCGGTGAATCTGGCGGGCATTCCTGCCCCACTGCACGGCGTGCTCTTGCGCGCGCTGGAAAAGGACTTGACCCGCCGCTTCCAGACGGCAGGCGAGATGGCCGATGCGCTGGAAGCCTGCGCTGAGGCGCGTCGTACCGAGCGCGAGCTCCGCGCGGTGGTGCCGCCGACCGTGCAACTTGCCCCGCAGCCCATCCTGCAGCCAGAGCCGGTAAAGCTGGTCACCACAGCACCAGAGATTCCTGCCCCCACCGTGCCTGCTGCTCTGCTCGCCACCACCAACAAGCCGCGGGGCAAGGGCTGGATGGTGGCTGCCCTGCTGCTGGTTGTCGTAGTGGGCGGAGGCGTCTGGGCGGTTACGCATGGGCTGGGCGCCAAACCGCGCACGCCCGCCGAGCTTTATTTCGACGGCATGGAGAAGCGCAAAGCCGGCAATCAGGCCGCCGCACTGGATTTATGGAGCCAGGCCTGCGCAGGGCAGATTGGCGCGGCCTGCACCGAGGCAGGGCTGATCAAAATCAACGGACTGGCCGGTTACACCGACGCCCTCTGGGCGGTACGGTTTTTTCAGCGTGGATGCGATCTGAACCACCCCTGGAGCTGCTCCGATCTCGGTTCTCTTTACCAGAAGGGTCTGGGGGTTGAGGCCAATCGCACCAAGGCCGCCGCGTTGTACATGAAGGGCTGCAAGGGCGGCGACCAGCAGGGCTGCACGCTGCTGGCACAGCTAAGTTCCAACAAACTATCCGCCAAAAAGCTGGGCAAGAACAAACCTGAAGACAATCAGAGTCCGGGGTTCACTCTTCCGCAGATTCACTGGGATCAGTTGCCCTGGAACAACCAGAAGCCGACGAACTAGGGAATGCAGGACGGCTGCGGGATTTGCACGGCACAATCGGATGTAACCCAATGGGAGGCGTAAGTCGAAATGCACGATTCCAGATTGCTTCACCGTTTTTGGGGAATGTTGCTGCTGTTGGCCACCGCCGTTGCAGCGTCTGCGGCCCAGGCACAACTGACGCCAGCGCTCTATGGCTCGGCCGGGGTTGCTCCCGCCGCCGTAATTCAGGGAACGCTGGGCAGTTGCTACTTCCACGCCACCGTGGCGGCCATCGCCGTGCACCATGGCGACATGCTGCGCAACGCCATTGAGGAGCAGGGCAACGGCGTTTACCGAGTCAGCTTCCGCAACGCGCAGGCTGAAACCATCCATGTGGAAGACGTGGTGTATGCCCGGCAAAACGGTTTTGACCGCTCGGAAGGCCTGTGGGTAGCGGTGCTGCTGCGGGGGTTGGGCCAGCGTACGGTGCGGGAGTCTCTGGAGGCCAGTTTTGCCGTGGCCGATCTGCCGGGTCCGGCCAAAAGCATGGCCAAATCCCTGCTGGGGAGCAACGACGCGCTGTTGCTGGCCTATGATCGCGCCATCCGCGCCACCATTCAGCAGGACGGCACGCTGAACCGCGAGACCCTGCGCACCCGGCTGCGTCAGAAGATCTCCGAACTGGGCGTGCCCGGCTTTTTGAGCGAGCCGGTAGTGAGCGCGCTGGATGCAGCGGGCTTCTTTGAGACCCTTTCCAAGAAAGTGATGGAGCGGGGAGAGTTGTTTGGCGCCTATCGCTCCGTGAGCCAGGGCGGATTGCCCACGGCAGTGATTGAGGCCTTCTACGGCCCCGCGGAGTCGGTGAATCTGCGCGGCGGCAATCAGGCCCGCTCGGTGCTGAGCGCGGCGGAGCGGAACGGCACCCCCCTGGTGGCCATTGCCACCGGCAGCGCCAGCGACTCCGTGAAGGCGCGCGTGCATACCAAGGACGGCCAGCAGGACTGGTATGTGGGCAACCATGCCTACACCGTGGTCAGCTACGACGCCTCCACCGACCGTGCCACCATGCGCAACCCCTGGGGCCACAACCCCAGCCCGGGCGGAACCTTCACCATCTCCATGGACGATCTGGCCGATGCCTTTCCGATTCTGGCCACGCCCAGCCGGTAGAGCGTTTTTCCTTTTGCTCCAGACCTCCGTGCCCCATCCATTTCCGCGTTTTTTGCGGAAATGGATGGGGCGCGGAAGTCTAGAACACACGGAAGTTTCGAGCAAAAAAGAAAATGCCCTAGCTTGCCGGAGCCTCGAGGGGGTCCACCATGATGAAGCGGAAGGCGGTGGAACCGGCTCGAATGGTGGCGTAGTTGGTCAAGAGCGTCGTGCTGTCGGGCGGAACCTCGGTGCCGTTCAGATAGGTTCCGGTCATGGTGTCCTTGGCGCTCAGGTAGTACTTGCCGTCGCGGAAGGTCACTGAGGCATGCCACCCGGACATGGTGGGATCCACCAGAAACGCGATTTCGCTCTCGGGATTGGCGCCAATCTTGTTGCGGCCTTCGCGCACCGGATAGACGGAGCCGGCCGGATTGAGCAGGCTGGAGTAGCAAACCAGCACGGCGACGATGCGCGACTGGGTTGCCGCCACGGGAGCAACCGGGGCCAGAGCTGCGACCTGAGGCTGCATTTCAGGCATAGGAACCAGCCCGCCGAGGACGGTGACGCGTCCCCTGGCGGCCTGGTTGACCATCGGAGGAGGGACCGACGGCTGCGGCTTGCGCAGATCGGTCAAGTCGCTCATGGAGATAGTCTTGCGCGGACCGGCCGATGCGCCCATTGGCGCCGGCAGCGGGTCGCCCACGGGACCGCTGCCGCCAAAACCGGGAGCATTGCCCCGAGTGACCTCAGAGACCGTGGGGCGATGAAGATCGGCGCTAGAGCCGGGCGACTCCGCTTTGCAGAAGGCACAACTGGTCCAGGTGGGGTCCATGGTGTGCTTGCCACTGGGGCAGAGTCGGCCAAACTGCTGCGCGGTCTGGTCAAAAATGGCGCCACACACCGGACACGATGTGGCGTTGTCGGGAATGCTCGGGTTCCAGCATTTGGGGCAGTTCATTGATTCGGTCCTCGCTGAGAATGGATGATGGCGTCAAACTTGTTCCGCGCTCGTCAATAACTCTTGCCCGAAGCTCCGGGCTACTTCGCCTCGTGAGCGTTGGGATCAACAACCGGAGGTTTCCCCTGGTCCTTGCCCCCAGCCGGCGGCGGCACGGGAGTTGGCGTGGGCACGGGTTTGTCGGTTGGCTTCTTCGGCGGCTCCACCGGGGTGGTGTTGGGGCCCGGCGTCTTCTGCTGCTGGGTCTGGGGCTGGTCATGCTGCTTGTTGGGATCGCTGTGGTTGGATTGCGCCAGCGGCGTGCACCTGGGATCGCCAGGATTCTTTCTGCAGTCCAGTCTGCCGGTGACCAGCCCATTTGGTCCAGGCTTCACCCCAGGTCCCGGGTCTGGCTTGGGCGGCGTAATGTCCCCCGGCGTCTTGTCCGCCGACCTGTGCGTATCCACCACGGGAGTAACCTGCCGATGCAGGATCAGTTCGTGATATCCAATGGCGAACAGCGCCGCCACCCCCAAGACACCCAGCGCACCAAAGAACAGGTCGGCCTTGGAGAGCTTGCGGCCGCCTTTGCCGGGCTTGGGTTTGGGGCCGAGATCGTGCTTGGCCACCACGCCCGGAGGCGGCAAGGCAGAGGAAGCGTTCTTGCTGTCGGCGCTGAACAGAGCGGCGGAGCGGGCTCCCAGTCCACGGAACTCGTAGCGCACCACCTGCACGGTGATGTTGTCGTCGCTGCCACACTCCAGGGCCAGGTTCACCAGGGCATCGGCAATCTCCTGGGTGCCCACGTGGCGACCCAGCAGCTCGCCAATCTGCTGCTCGGTGAGCGGTCCCCACAGGCCGTCACTGCAGAGCAGCAGCACGTCGCCGGGGTTCATCTGGAACAGATCGCCGATTTCAATCTCCACGGTGGGCTGCTTGCCGATGGCGCGGGAAAGCACGTTGGACTCGGGATGATTGCGGGCCTGCTCCGAGGTCAGCAGGCCGGTATCCACCATGCGCTGCACCATGGAGTGGTCGCGGGTGATGCGGTAGAGGGTGCCCTCGCGCAGCAGGTAGCCGCGGCTGTCGCCAATGTGGGCGGTGAGCATCTGCATGCCGCCGGGCGTGGAGCGCAGCAGGGCCAGCACCACGGTGGAGCCCATGCCCTCCACGGTGGGATCGCCGGAGCTGCTCTCGGCCAGAATCTCGGCATTGGTCTGCTGGGCGGCGCGCTGGAACTGTTCCTTGAGGTTGATGCTCTCGGTAAAACCGGTGCCGTTCAGGTGGCGCTGGAAGCCCTCCACCACCCGGCGCGAGGCCTCAGCCCCGCCGCGATAGCCCCCCATGCCGTCCGCGACAACGTAAACCATGCCAAGCGGAGTGGAGAACGCGCTCATCTTGTCCTGGTTATCGTCGCGCCTGCCACGCTCGGATCGAACCCCAACGGAGAGTGCCAGCTCTGGTTGTTTCTTCGCCATACTGTTTGCCTTTCAACGCCAGAGCCTCAGGTCAATGGCGCGGATGCTTTTGTATTACGTTACGTAACAATGCGAAAAAGCGTTCGCCCAATCTGAATACGGTCTTGGGGCTTGAGCGGGCGACTCTGACCGCGCAAAAGCTCTCCGTTCAGGCGGGTGCCGTTGGTGGACTGGTTATCCACCAGGATGAGGATCGGTTCCTCGTAGACCAGATAAGCATGATAACCGGAGACGGTGGGGTCGTCCGCGATCTCCACGGCGCAGCCAGGAGTGGCTCCAATCCAGAACCCGCCCTGCAGCACGGCTTCGCGTGCGATCTCAAAACTACGCCCCGCCAGCAGACCAGCCTCGGCCTCCAAACGTCCGAGCGAGCCCGCTTGAGCCGGGAAGATGCCACCCAACACGGTCTTGCGCGGCCCAACCGGCGCAATGGGCGCAATCGGCGCAGCGGGCGCAACCGGCTGCGGAGCTACTGCCTGCACTGGGACGGGGCGGGGCTCAAACGGGGCCACCACCGGAGCGGGATCGATGCCAAGGGTGGGAAGATGCGGCGACGGCAGATCGACGGTAGGCGAATGGACCGGCGGAGGAGCCTGCTCAGCCTGCGGTGGAACCCCGAACACGGGCGGAGGCGTATACGCCGACCCCTGCGACTTCTTCTTCCGGCTCAACAGGACCACGGCCAGCACGATGCCCACCAGCAGCAGCACTACCGCGCCACCAACAGCAACCCAGGTCCGCACCGGCACATGGCGCACAAAGTATTGGGCGGGATGCGCGGCATGGGTGGGCGCGGTAAAGCTGGCCGTATTGCTGAGCACACTGGACTTGTTCCAGCGCACGGCCAGCTGATGGCGCTGGCCATCCGGGCTGATCTTGGCACAATCGAAGGAAGCTACCGGAGTCGCCTTCAGATTGCTGATGCCATTGGCAACCAGCGCCTCCAGAGCGGCGTCGCTCTCGGCTTCGCGGTAGGAGCCACCGGTCTGCTCGGCCATCTTGGCCAGGTTCTGCAGATACGCACGGTGGGAACGGGTGACCCCGATGGCGTCAATGGAGATGCCGCGCGTGCGCGCCAGCTCCACCACTTGTTCGAGCGTAGCGCGCGACCCCTCGTCGTGCCCGTCGGAGATCAAGCTGAGCTCGCGGCGCTGCGGCAGCGCGGGCGAGAAGTCGCCGATAGCCTGCAGCAAGCCGTCATAGATGCGGGTCAGGTGGCCACGGGGCTTGATCGCGGCAATCTGCTGGCGGACAGTATCGTGATCGGCACCGAAAGGCGCATCCCAGCGGGCATCGTCGGCAATTGTCATCACCGCAATCCTGTCCTTGGGCCGGGCGTCGTTCACAAACTTGACCAGGGAGCGGCGCACTATCTCCAAGGGCTTGCCGGCCATGGAACCGCTCACGTCCAGCACCACGGCGGCCGCCAGCGGGTAGCCGGTGCTCTCAAAGCTGCGCACATCCACGGCGTGGTTCTGGTCGTGCCCATCCTCCACCAGAATCAGGTCAGAGGGCTGCAACCGGACAGTGGGATCGGCCGGGGCAAGTACCACGCGCAGGCGCGGAAACTCGGTTTCACTGCCGACATCGGAGCTGGTATAGACGGAGCCAACGCGCAGTTGCGCGGCGGCAGACATGCACCCAGCCGCCAGCCAGGACGCCAGCAGCAAGCTCATCAGAGATCCAGTACCGCAACTGCGCATTGCGTTTTTCACCCTTTGACAACCATTCCTCTACCCGCATTCACCATGGGCCAAGAGCCCAAGGTGAATGTCAAATCAACCTTAAAACATCCTTCGGAGCTAAAGCACCTGCGGTGCGGCAGACCGCTGTGCGCCAAAAACCGACAAGCAAGGCAACTGCCGCATGCAATGCCCCGCAGGGGCTAAAGCCCATCCTTGATTCCAGGCTACTTGCGGCACGACTAAAGTCGTGCCCTGACGCTTCTAGCCTTCCCTCGAGAGTTTTTCCGCAGCCAGTAAAGCCCGAAGTTCATCTTCAACAGCTCACGGCACAGCTAAATCCGTGCCCTTTCAAAACCCTACTTTCACCACAGTCCCCCACCAGTGTTTCCAACCTGCCATGGATGAAACAGGAGGGTTGTTTCCGATTAGGCTACAAAAAAATCTACTTTTGCGGCCGGGGCTTGGGAGGCTCGGGCAGCAGGTTCATCGCCATTTTGAAGGCGCGGAAGGCAAGCCCATCCTCCGAAGTCCCATCCTGCACATTGACCAGCCGCATCTCGCGGCGGATGCGGTCAGCCCGGTCGGCCGATGGCGGATGGTCGCTGAGCCAAGGAATCGGCGTCGAGCCAGCCTTCTTTTCCATGGCATCGAGCAGTTCAAACAAACCCAGAAAACCAGACGGCTGGTAGCCGGCGCGCACCATCTCATAAAAGCCCAGCAGATCGGCCTCATACTCATTTGCGCGGCTGAAGTGCAGCATGGGCAGCAACGCCGCCAAGCCACCCAGCTGCTCCACCATCTGGTCGATCATCTCACTGTGTTTGGGCGCGTTGGAGCGGAGGAAGTCAAAGGCCTGCGCCGCCCGGTAGTGGAGCATGATCTGGTTGGCGGAGTGGTAGCCGGCCACGTGCCCGATCTCGTGGGCCAGGGTGGCCACCAGCTGGTTCTCGTGCTCCACAAACTCCACCAGGCCGCGATTCAGATAGAGATGGCCGCCGGCGATGGAGTAGGCATTCACCTCCAGGGTGTTCACCAACACGCAGCGATAGGGGAGGGTGGGCCGCTTGCAGGCCTTCGCCAGCCGCTCCACAAACTGCCCCAGATAAGCGTCGATCAGCACGTGGTTGACGATGGGCAGCTGGCGATCCAGCTTGGCGGCCAAGGCATTGCCCAGCTCAATCTCATCCTGATCGCTGAGATTGTTGTAGGGCATCTGGACCGGCTGCGGCTCTTCAGCCAGAAGACGGGTGGCCCCGGCCAGGACCCCGGCCAGCGTGCCCGCGGATACCCGAAGGAAGTTGCGACGCGATTCGAACGAGCTGGAGGCGAAACTCATTGTCGGCATGCCCCTCCTGGGCAAACTTCAGAATCCCGCTACGGCCAGTGGAGCGCTCACCGCATCCAGCTTTCCGGCCAAATCTCGGGCATCTAAACCTGTTAGCGAAAATCTACGCTCGAACTGCGCATCCGCGCACGGTTTTTTCTTCCTCCCCGATCTTTTTATTTCTCCTCCTCGGCCAATCCACTAGAATGACCCCAAGTTTACAACCTGTCTTCACGGGCATACTTGTCGAGGATTCCTTCCTCTCAGGCGGCAAATAACGATGCAGAACCCGTCCTCCCCATCGTCCTGGCTGATCGGCAGCGCAGCCAACTGCGATATTGTGCTGAATGCGCCCACAGTTTCCAGCATGCATTGCCGGATCACCACCTCCAGCCAGGGCTTTGAGCTGGTGGACCTGGGTTCGACCAACGGAACCTGGGTGGATGGGCAGAAGTTGACGCCCTACCAGCCGGTGACCGTCACCAGCCTGCAAAAGGTCACCCTATCCTCCAGCGTGGAGTTTCCCTGGGAGCATATTGTGGGACACCGGTCAGGCCCCGGGCAAACCATCTCGCTCTCCCGCGATTCCATTACCGTGGGCCGCGCCCCCGACAACGACTACGTGCTCAGCGCCGAGATCGTCTCTGGCCACCATGCCCGCGTCTTCCGCAAAGACGGCGAGTACTTTGTCGAGGACACCAACTCGCTGAACGGCGTCTACATCAACACCGTTGAAAACCGCATTGTCGCACCCACCGCGATCCGCGCCACCGACGAGGTCTTCTTCGGTTCCTATCGCGTTCCCGCGGCTGACCTGTTCTCCAAGTTTGGCGCGTCTTTGCCCACCTTCATCGGCCAGCAGGAGCTCAAGCCGCTGGAGTTTGCCGGCGACGCCATGACCCTTGGCCGCGATCCCGACTGCGAGCACCCGATTGACTTTCCGGTGGTGAGCTGGCATCACGCCCGGATCACGCGCACCACCAGCGGCATCTACGTTGAGGACCTGAAGTCGCGCAACGGCACCTTCGTGGACGGCAAGCGCATCACGTCCAAGACGTTGGTGAATCCCGGCCAGGAGATCGGTCTGGGAAGCTATCGCTTCAAACTGCTGGAATCCGGCCAGATTGTCCAGCACCGCGATACCGGCTACACCATTGAGGCGCGCAACGTCACCTTCCACGCCAGGGACGGCAAGCAGATTCTGGCGCCCGTCTCCTTTACTGCCTATCCTGGGGAGCTGATTGCCCTGATGGGCACCTCGGGCGCGGGCAAGACCACGCTGCTGAAGGTGCTGAACGGCTACACCCCGCCCAGCAATGGCGAGGTGCTTTACAACGGCAAGAATCTTTACCAGAACTATGACGAACACGCCAATCTGATTGGCTATGTGCCGCAGGACGACATTGTGCACGAGCGGCTGAAAGTGGGCGAGGCGCTGAAGTACTCCGCCCAGCTGCGCACCGACTACAGCCCGGCCGAAATCGACGCCAAGAGCCGGCAGGTGGCCGAGGCGCTGGGGCTGTCCAAGCAGTACGGCAAGGTGATCGGCTCAGCGGAGAACAAGATTTTGTCCGGCGGCCAGCGCAAGCGCGTCAACATTGCCCTGGAGCTGATCTGCGACACCCCGGTGCTCTTCCTGGACGAACCCACCTCCGGCCTGTCGTCCGCCGACGCCGAAGACGTGGTGGAGAACCTTCGCAAGCTGGCCAAGGAGAGCGGCAAAACCATCATTGCCACCATCCACGCGCCCAGCCTGGAAGCCTACAAGATGTTTGACAGCGTCATTCTGCTCACCAAGGACGTGGTTCCCGACGGAACTCCGGAGCTTCCGGGGCAGATGATCTACTACGGCCCGGCCAACCCCGGTTCGCTGGATTTTGTTGCCACCTGGGGCGGCAGCCGTCCGGTGGACGACACGACCAAGCAGCAGACTCCCGACCGTATGATGAAGACCCTGCAGCAGGACAAGGATCATCCCGATCCGGAGAACACATCGGCCCGCTGGCTGAGCCGCTACCTGCAGACCCGTTACTACAAGCAGTATGTGCAGGACCGCTCCGGCCAAACCACCCGGCCCGATGGCCACAACTCCACCAACAAGGCCAGCCGCATCGATTGGGGCCAGTGGATCACCCTGGTGCAGCGCAACGTGACGGTGCGCTTCCGCGACATGAGTCAAGTGGCCATCATGGCGCTGCAAGCACCCATCTTTGCGGCCCTGATTTGGGGCATCTACGGCAAACTGGCTGCGCCCTTTCCCCATCCCCCCGGCCAGCCCACCGACATCGTCGCCAACTCCATCGGGATTCACTTCCTTCTGGTGGTGGCCGCCATCTGGTTTGGCTGCAACAACGCGGTGCGCGACGTGGTGGGCGAGTGGCTAATCTACAAGCGCGAACGCAAGATCTGCCTGGGGTTGTTCTCCTATGTCTTTTCCAAGCTGGTGGTCCTGAACGCCATCTGCCTGGCCCAATGCGCCATGATGCTGGCCATTGTCTATCCGGCCTGCGGCCTCCGTGGGGGCTTTGAATACAACTTCCTGGTCCTGTGGATGGCTTCGCTGGTAGGGGCTTCCATTGGCCTGCTCATCTCTTCAGCTCCCTTCTGCAAGACCACGGAGAGCGCCATTGCCCTGATGCCCATCGTGCTGTTGCCCATGATCGGATTGGGCGGCGGACTCAAACCCAGTTACCAGATGCCTTCGGCCGCACTGACGCTCAGCTACGCGCTGCCTTCGCGCTGGGCCTTTGAGGCCAACCTGGTGCGGGAGGCCGAACATCGTACCCTGGAAAAAACCAGCGAGATTGAGACCTTCCCGCTACCGCCGACCTCCCTCCCACCCAATCAACCCTGCCTGCCCAACAAGCCGCCAGCGGCTCCGCCGGCCGCCGCCCAAGGCCCTGCGCCCGACCTGGCCGAGGGTTTTTTTCCAAAGTACGTGAAAGGTAAAATCGCGACCATCAAGGGCGAAGACGGCGCCCAACCCCATCGACACAAGTACGAGCAAACACTGGTGGCGTTGTCGTCCATGTTCCTGATCTGCATTACATGCGTGCTGATCTCGCTCCGCTCCCGCGACAAGACGTTGGGGTACTAGAGCGTTTCTCCAATAGATGTAGCCTTTGCAGAGATCGTGCGAGGCCGCTTTTTCTTAAGAAAAACGCTATTCGGCGGTTGTGGTTTCGGGGTAGAGCGATTGGAAAAGCGCTCTGGTCTCCCTCCGGCGCTGCCGACCCACGGGCGATGAAACCGTAGCGCCGACCTCCTGGTTGGCCGTTGCGGGGTCATCCCGGCCCGCGCTTGTCTCTCTGTAGAAAATGCTCGATTGGCACCGTCCCCCTGATGGGGTACCCCGAACCCAACCCGCCGGAAGGAGCAGGGACCAGCAAGTTCCTGAACATGAGCCCCTTCATGGAATGAGATCAGGGCTTCCGCCCCGCGAGTTGATGGATCTTCCGGGGCTAAAGCCCAGGTACTTTTTTGGATGTCGCTTTCAGAGGCCTGAAGGCCTCTGCTCCTTCCGAAGGACGAGATTGCTCCAGAAGTCAGCTGCATGCAATGCGCTACTTCTGCGCCTTCACCCGCGCCCGCAGGGCATCGGGATCGATGCGGGCAATCCGTCCCTTGGGCCCCACCACAAAAGGCAGCGAAAGGGCATTCCAGTCGCCGTTGTCGAGCGGCTGCCAGGTGCGGCCATCGTCCAGACTGAAGTCGGAGCCATTGGTGCCGGCCGTGATCCAGAGCTTTTCGGGCTGGAACCATTGGACCGTGCTGCGGTAGCCGTGGGGAGGGTGCGCCGCGAGCTGCCAATCTTCCGAGCTTTGTGCCAGGTAAGCGGCAGTTCCTTGCGTCTCATTTGGGTTGGAGTAGTCACCTCCTACCGCGATTTCAGCCCTGATTCCACCATTTCGTTTCATCGCCCAACCCAAGGCAAAGACCCCGTTGCTACCGCTGTTGCTTGGAATCTGCAGGTCGCTTGGGATCTCCCATCTCCATTCGTCACGGCACCGAGGTGCGATACCGGAGTTTGCTTGCTCGCAGGTGGAACCAAAATCAGCCCAGTACTCGCTTGCAACTCCCCCAACATTCGCGACCGCTTCGATGAAATTTGGCTGATCAGAGCGCAGTATGACGCATGAATTGCTTGCCGCGAAGAAGCCCCCACTTTCCTTTCCGATCATAAGTTGGCTGTCGTCCGCGAATGGATGCCAGGTTTCACCGCCGTCAAAGGTCATCCGAGCATAGAGTTTACCGTTTACGGGATCTCCCACAATTACACCCTTATTCCGATCAAAGAAACGCACGGCATCCCAAAACCCGTCCTTGTCTGGATTCCTGAGCAGCAGCTTCCACGTCCCACATCCATCGGCAGTTTTGTAGAGCCGGGATTTCGAGCCGGGGCCGGAGGCCATGACGATGGCGGTCTCCGCATCCCAGGCCTGCACGCCGCGGAAGTCGAGCGTGGCTCCGTCCTTGTTACCATCGGGCGTGGCGCAGGGCAGCCAGTGCTGGCCGCCATCGAGGGTGCGCAGCACCGTGCCCCCGGTTCCGCTGGCCCAGGCCACGTTCCCGTCCACGGAAAGAATCCCGCGCAGGCTGGCGGTTGAGCCGGACGCCTGCATCTGCCAGACCTCAGCGACTGGGGCGGCTGGCGGCGCGGATGGGCTTTGCGCGGGAAGTTGCGTGGCAATGAGCAGAAAAGACAGGAAAAAACAGCGGGCGTTCATGGCAGCCAGTATACGGCGAAGGTTGTGAGCTTGGGATGGTAACTGGCCCTTCAAAAGCATCGCAGATGGAGCGATCCACGGAAGGAGCAGGGACCTTGAGGTCCCTGTTCGGGCAACCCATCGCGACGAGTTCGAGGGCTTCAGCCCCGGAAGTTCCGATCTCCCTCCGGGGCTGAAGCCCTCGAAATTGTTGGGAGGGCGGTTTTCAGAGGTCTGAAGGCCTCTGCTCCTTCCGGAGGACGAGAAAGCCGCGAAACTCTGCAGCATGCAATGCCTTTGCTTCTGTCGGAAAGGCTCCAGAAGTCCGCAGCATGCAATGCCCGCAGGAGGTGTTGCATGCTGCAGAGGCCTTCGGCTCAGTTACGACGCATCCACGAAAGAGCCGAAGGCAGTTGGCCCCACCGCAGGTGGTGGTTAGAGCTGGTTGAACTGTGCAGCCGGTCTGCCCGGTACACTAGAGATACATCAGAATCAGGTTCACCCAAGAATGCATCCTTTGAAACTTGCTTTGACGGCCCTGGCCGCCCTGCTCTCTGTCTGCCCGCTGAGCGCGCAACAATCGTTCTACGAAAACCTACGCGCGCACAACACCCGCATGACCGAGGTGCAGCCCACCTGGATGGGCCCGCTCACGCAGTCGGACGCGCGGCTGACGCAGGCCGTGCGGCTCTCGGTGGCCAACTGGACCCAGCCCGGCGCGCACCCCATCAGCTACGGCAACAACCACGGCGCGACCATGGTGTTTGCGCGCAGATTGCAGTTGGAGCTGGATCCCCCGCCCTTTTATCGCAACCACGCGGCTGCCATGCCGGATGGCTTTGCCAATCTGAGCGCGCAGGTGAAGGTGCGACTGGCCAGCGGCAACGCCCAGCACGGCAACTATGCGCTTTCCGCCATTGTGGCGCATGGCTTTGGTCCGCGCGCGCTCCAGAACGGCGCACTGAGTTCCTACTACGAGCCTTCGCTGGTGGCCGGCAAGGCTTTGGGGCGCTTTGCCACCATCTCCCAGCTTGGCGGCTGGCTGCCCACCGCCAAGACCGACGTGCAAGGCCGCGCCGTGACCTGGTCGGTGACCGAACAGGTGCATGTGGGCCAGCACGCCTGGTTTGACGTGGAAAACAACTATACCCGCATCTTGGGCAGCCCAGCCGATGGCCAGACCCAGAACATGTTGACCCCGGCGGCCTACTACATGATCCGGCGCAAGGCATGGAAGCCAGAGCACGCGGCGCTGGTTGTGAATGGCGGCTTTCAGAACGCCACCAGCCACTTTCATAACTTCAATCACAACGTGATTGCCGAAGTGCGGATCCTCTACTGAGACTGGGCTTGAAAGTTGCGAGAGGCAGGGCTGAAGGCGCCTGCGCACTTGTGCGCGCGCGAAGGAGCGGTGAAAAACCCACCCAAGCTGCCTTCTGGGATAGTTGTCGTGCCGTAGCCTGATCCTCCTACAAACAAAGCGTCGCGAGGATGGCCACGGGGCACTCATCCGGTCAGAGAGCTAGAGCTGGGGGCTGACCGAGAGCACCATCCACGCGGCAACTGGTACACGGTTCTTGACGGCGGGAATAAACTTCCAGTCGCGGGTTGCGACTTCCAGATCGGCATGGCCGCCGCTCAGGGCATGCGCCTCGCGCACCTTCCCGGCAGAGTCAACCAGCAAGCTCATCGTCACTTCCATCTCAATGGTGCGGGGAGCAGCCTCGCCGATAGGAAAGGGAATTGACATCTGGATGGGAATGGGCGCAACGTCCGCTTCACCAGCCACCGGATGGTCGCTGCTCTCCACGGTGCTGATGCCAACGCGCGATTGCCCTATCAGGCCGATGGGCAGCATGGAGCTTTTGCGATCCGGATGAGGCATGTAGACCGGCGCGCGCCGAACCGGTTTGGTGAGCCCCGCTGAGACCGCATCCACCTGCTTGCGCACCCCCTGCTCGTGGGCGTTCACAAGCTGGGCGCGGATGCGGTCACGATCCACCGCCGGCCACAGCTCCGCCAGCGCCTGGTCGGCCTGGGCATCGCGCCCGCTCCACAGGTAACAGGCCACAATCTCCAGCGCTTTCACCTTGGTGGTCAGCAGCTCTCGGAGGACCATGTACTGGTCGGTGCGCAGCTTCGCCATTCGACCATCGGAGGCCAGGAACAGGGTCAGCGCCTCCGGATCAATGCTGCCGCGCAGGCTGGCGATGCGCTGGTCGTAATCCGGAAGGAACTCCGCGCTCACGTCAACCAGTTTCTGCTTCTCAAAGCGCAGGACAATGGGCGGTGCAAAATCAAAGGCCACCAGGCGCAGCCCGTCCAGGCCGTCGAAGGCCGCTGCGTCCGAGGTCCAGATCTCCACCCGGCCATCCAGATCGGTGTCAGCCGCGGCGTAATCTTCGCCACCCGTGAGGGTACGAAGCAGGTGCACGGGAGATTGGAGCGAGTAGATGGAGTAGCTGCGCGCGCGGTCGGTGGATTGGGCGTGAATCTGAAAGGCGGCAACGTTTTGGCCCAGACCAAGATCCACATCCAGCGCGTCGGCATCAATGTCGGCCGCGCCGCTGGCCACCTCCACGGTGTGATTCTTCCAGCTAAGGTGCGCCTGGCAAGAGCGCTGGGCAAATCCGCCCGCGTGGGCGGCGCCCACTGTCACCACCACATCGTTGCGCAGCTTGGCTTTGAAGCTGCCGCTGCCCTCCACGCACACCCGTTGCGGCTCTGCCGCGCGGAGTGCGGGGGCAAGCAGGCTGAGGGCAAGCAGGACGAGAGTTCGCAGCTGGAAAGGAAGGCTCATCGAAGTCTTCTCCACTTTACGCCTGGACACGCACTATTGAGCCGACCCTCCAACAGAAGCACTGTGCCCCACCTTTTCGCAGGCTATCGTGAAAAGGTGGGGTGGAACAAGGCAGCCTTCGATGTTGGCTGGGAACGTGTGGGCCTGGAGAGGGGACTCTGCGGAGCCTGCACAGCGCCCCCAGGGGGCGCGGGGTCTCTTCTTTGACTCGTCCCAGCACGTCGCTCGGCTCCGTGCTGGGCTATTGGCACAACGCCCCCAAGGGGCGCATATAGCGCCCATGCTATGCACTCTTGCGCCTTGCACTCGCGATTTCAGAAGTCTTCGCACTGCTCTCTTCGCCCGGATAATCTTTGGCCACACTTGCCATCCAATGCAGTTCGTCACGCAGTTGATCATGACGAACAGAACGACAAGCGTGATCAAGAGAAAAGTGCAGAAAAAAGCCCGCAGCTGGATGGCTGCGGGCTCTGGGTGTTTCTTGGTTGAGGACTATGCCTTGACGGTGGTGAGCGCGCCCAGATCGGCGGCGAGCTTCTCCGTGGTGTAGGCTTCGATGAGGTCGCCTTCCTTCAGTTCGTTGCCAAAGCCGGAGAGCCCGATACCGCACTCCATGCCGTTGGTAACTTCCTTGGCATCGTCCTTGTAGCGCTTGAGCGAAACCACCTTGCCCTTGAACACCTGTTCGCCGCCGCGCATGACCTTGATCTCGCAGTCGCGGCGGATGACGCCGTCCTTGACGCTGCAACCGGCGATGGTGCCCACCTTGGGAATGTGGAAGACGTTGAGCACCTGCGCGCGTCCCAGGTAGTTCTCCTTGAAGACCGGCTCAAGCAAGCCGAGCATGGCCTTCTGGATCTCATCCTGAAGCTCGTAGATGATGGAGTGCAGGCGGATGTCCACCCGTTCTTGTTGCGCCAGATCGGCTCCCTTGCGCTCGGGGCGCACGTTGAAACCGATGACGATGGCATTGGAGGCGGCCGCCAGGAGCACGTCGCTCTCGGTGATCGAACCCACGCCGGAGCGGATGACCTTGATGCGCACCTTCTCCGTGGACATCTGGACCAGCGAGTCGGCCAACACTTCAACCGAGCCGGTCACATCGCCCTTGATGATGAGGGGCAGGTCCTTGACGCCAGCCAGACGAATCTGTTCGGCCAGACCTTCCAGCGAGACGCGGCTGCTCTTGGAGAGCTGCGCCTCACGGGTCTTCATCTTGCGGTAGGTGGCAATGCCCTTGGCCTTGTCACGATCGCCGACCACCAGGAAGGTGTCGCCCGCGTCCGGAATGGCCTCAAGACCGAGGACTTCAACCGGGGTGGAGGGACCAGCTTCGGTGATGGGACGACCACGATCGTCGAACATGGCGCGAACCTTGCCGAAGGTGTTGCCCACAATGTAGCTGTCATTGAGCTTGAGGGTTCCGTCCTGAATCAGGACCGAAGCCACCGCGCCACGACCGCGATCCAGCTTGGCTTCAATGACCGAACCCACAGCCTTGCGGCCAGGGGTAGCCTTGGGAGCCTTGATATCGCTCACGAGGCAGATCATCTCCAACAGCAGATCGAGGTTGAGCCGCTTCTTGGCCGACACTTCGACGAAGACCGTCGAACTGGCGCCACCGCCTGCCCACTCTTCAGGAATCAGGCCGCGATCGGCAAGCTGCTTCTTGACCCGCTCCGGATTGGCTTCGGGCTTGTCGATCTTGTTCACCGCAACGATGATCGGCACATCGGCCGCGCGAGCGTGGTCAATGGCTTCCAGCGTCTGGGGCATCACACCGTCGTCGGCAGCCACCACGATGACCACGATATCCGTCACCTTGGCGCCACGGGCGCGCATGCGGGTAAAGGCTTCGTGACCCGGCGTATCCAGGAAGACGATCTCGCGGCCACTGGCCGGCGAACCTTCCTTGGTGAACTTCACCTTGTAGGCGCCGATGTGCTGGGTGATGCCGCCGGCTTCGCCGCTGACCACATCGGTTTCGCGGATGGCGTCGAGCAGGCTGGTCTTGCCATGATCCACGTGACCCATGACGGTGACCACGGGAGCACGCTCCACCTCGATCACGTTGGTGTTATCGGCGTCGAGAACGTCCTCGATGGCCTCGTTCTCCAGTTCCTCTTCGTAGCTGATCACGGTAGCGCCAGCGCCGAAGCGGCCGGAGAGATCCTTGATCATGTCAGCGTCGAGCGATTGGTTCACGGTGACCATCACACCGCGCATGAGCAGCGTAGCGATCAGGTCCTTGGCGCGGATTTCCAGCTTCTCCGCCAGATCCTTGACGGTGATGCCCTCAGTGACCGTGAACTCACGGGTAATTGGCACCGGCTCGTTGGAGTACTGTGCGCCACCACCAAAACGAGGCGGCGGCACAAAGCCCTTCATAGGGCCTTCCTTCGTCTTGGGATACTGCTGCTGCCCACGGCCACGGCCACGGGAAGGAGCGCGCTGCGGACGCCCAGCCTCAGGCGGCGACGAAGTACCAGGCGCACCACCGGGACGGGGACCACCAAAACCACCCGGACGCGGACCGGCAAAGCCACCAGGACGCGCACCGAAGCCGGGACGTGCACCAGGACCACCAGGGGTATAGCCGCCCGGAGAGGTACGCGTGGGATGCTTGGGACGCGGACCGCCGGGGAACTGACCGGGAGCACCCGGAGTACGCTGCTGGAAGCCACCAGGGCCTCCCGTTGGGCCACCAGAGCCTACGGGACCGCCAGGACGGCGATCGAAGATGGGACGGCCGCGCTGAATGCCGACGTTGGCCGGAGCTGCACTGGGCGGCGGCGGCGGCGGCGGCGGCGGAGCCTTGTAGACCGGACGAGGTCCGGTTTGCGGCATCACCATGCGGCGCGGCGGTTGGCCGGGACGTGCGGGCTGGCCGGGCTGAATGGGATGAGTGTGAGTGCCGGTGTGCGCACCGGCATGGGCGCCGACGTGCGCGCGGCCATGCGGAGCTGGAGCAGCGTGAGCGCCCGGAGCAACAGCGGCGACAGGCACGGCGGCAGCATCAACATCCGGGGCACCGGCAGCCACGGGCGCAGCTGGCTCAACAGGAGCGGCGGCAGCCACGGGCTCAGCCTGAACTGCGGGCTTGGCAGGCGCTTCAACCTCAGCTGCGGCAGCAACCGGGACGGACGGCGGAGCCACGGCCACGGAAGGCTGCGCAACCTGCGCGGACTCGACCGGAGCAGCAGGCTTGACGACCACCACAGGCGCTACAACCTCAGCAGCAGGTGCAACCGGAGCGGGCGGCGGAGCCACAACCACCACGGGCGGAGCCACGGGATGCTTGATGGCTGCGGCGGCAGGCGGCGGAGCCACCACGACCACGGGGCGTACCGGCGCAGCCGCGCCAGCCGGAGGCCGGGCAACCACGGGGGTGGCCGGAGGCCGCGAGGCGATGGCGGGAGCGACAGGATGCACGATGGGAGGCGCTTGACGCGGCTGCGGAACAATCCTCCGCGGCTCCGGACGGGCCGCTGGCGGAGCGGCAACATACGTCGGAGCATGCGGCACAGCGGGGCGAACAGGGGTGGGCGGAGGCGCTACTGCTACCGGGGGCCGCGGCTGAGGATGCGGACGCGCAGCCTCTTCCTCTTCCTGCTTCTTGGCGAGGATCGCCTTCAAGACATCACCCGGCTTGGAGATATGCGAGAGGTCGATCTTGGGAGCGATCGACTGGGAAGAGCGAGCCGAGCTGCTGGAGTGCGATCCGCGCTGTGCAAATGCGCGTACCTTCTCCGCCTCGTCTCCCTCCAGAGAACTGGAATGGGTCTTGCCGGAAGCCAGACCCAGCTCTGTCAATATGTCAAGAATTCTCTTACTCTTGACTTCCATCTCGCGCGCGAGATCGTTGATACGAACCTTACTCATCCGCCTCTTTTCAATACCTGCTGCCGGGGCCGTCAGATGCTCATAAGCGCCTCGTGACCCGGATTTTGTGTCAAATTCCCGTGAACGTGCAAAAAACCGGAGCGGGGGCGCATTTAAGCGCCCTGCTCCCCGGTTGCTTCTTCTTCCAATCCCTCTGCAATCTCTTCCTGGCGATCTTCCGCTACAGGCACGTCCTCGACCGCTATCTCTTCGGGGCTCTCAGGATCGGCTCCGGTTTCAACGGCCTCGACGCTGTCGAGCTCTTCCAGAACTTCGGCTGCATTTTCAGCCTCGGCTTCGGCATCGCCCTCAACCGCATCGGCGTTTTCCATCTCCAGTTCGCCGTCTTCCGGCTCAAGCTTCGCTGCGTCGTCTGCTTCGGCCTCATCAAAATGGCCAAAGTAGTGGCGCACAGCCACGGAGATCTTTTCAAGCGTCTTTTCGCCGATGCCCGGAATCTCTTCCAGCTGCTCGGGGGTCATGTCGGCCAGGGCTTCCACCGTGGTCACACCGGCGGCCACCAGCTTCTGCACAATGGAGTCGCCCAACTCGGTAACCTGCTCAATCGGCGTATTGGGACCGCCGGTGAGAGCCACCATCTGCTGCTCCACTTCCTGACGCTTCTCTTCCTCGCTCTTGATGTCGATCTTCCAGCAGAGCAACTTGGCGGCAAGGCGGACGTTCTGGCCCTTCTTGCCAATCGCCAACGACAACTGGGTATCGTCGACAATCACTTCCAACTGCTTTTCACCCAGATCCGCAATGGAGACGCGGCTGACCTTGGCCGGCTGCAACGCCTTCTCGGCAAAGGTGGTGATCTCATCCGAGTACTCGATGATGTCGATCTTTTCGCCCCGCAGCTCGCGGATGATGGACTGCACACGCATGCCCTTCATGCCCACGCAGGCGCCCACCGGGTCCACATCCTTGTCGCGCGACTGCACGGCAATCTTGGTGCGCTCGCCAGCTTCGCGGGCAATGGCGCGGATCACCACGGTGTTGTCGTAGATCTCCGGCACTTCCGACTGGAAGAGATTGGAGACCAGCTCCGGAGCCGCGCGGCTGACAATCACCTGCGGTCCCTTGGCGGCGCGATCCACCTTCAGCAGCACCACGCGGACGCGCTCGCCAATGGTGAACGACTCCAGCCGCGACTGCTCGCGCTTGGGGCAACGGGCTTCCGCCTTGCCCAGGTCGAACACAATATCCTGGCCCTCGATCCGCTTCACGGTGGCGTTCAGAACTTCCTTTTCGCGGTGCGCGTACTCCTGGAAAACGGTGTCGCGCTCCGCTTCGCGGACTTTCTGGAAGATGACCTGCTTGGCCAACTGGGCGGCAATGCGCCCCAGAGGATTGGTGTCCTTGTACAACCGGATCTCACTGCCCACTTCCACGCCTGGGGCCAGTTCGTTGGCCTCTTCCAGGGTGATCTGGTTGA
Organism: uncultured Occallatibacter sp.; assembly: GCA_964645855.1. Lineage (GTDB taxonomy): Bacteria > Acidobacteriota > Terriglobia > Terriglobales > Acidobacteriaceae > Telmatobacter. The sequence goes on along the minus strand of CAZYDF010000013.1, from coordinate 23,778 downwards.
CGGGGTCCTCCACCTCTTCGGCTGTGGCCACAATGGTTTTGTAGACATAGGCCGTGATTTCGCCGGTCTCTTTATTGAGCTCGCCGCGCATGTTTTCCTGGGTTTTGTAGAACTTGCGTGTAGCCAGGGCAATGGCTTCTTCAACGGCGCCAACAATAATGTCGGCGTCGATGCCCTTTTCCTGGCTGAGGAGCTCGATGGTCTGATACAAAGCGCTGGTGGCCATAGTTTGCTGACTCTCTTCGTGCAAATGCGGCGGCGTTGAAAAACGCAGCCAGGGGTTAAAAACAAGTTGCTAAGTGACCAAGTGCCTAAGTGGCTAGGTGACTGACTCAGTCACCTAAATCTCTGGCACCAAGTTGGCCTTTTCAACGTTCGAGAAGGCGATCTCCACGGTGGCAACGCCGGTCTTCCGGCTCTTGCTGTTCTGCCGGACCGCACTCAGGTCCAGCTCCATCGTCTCTTCATTGGTAGCCGTAATCCGGCCTTGCCAGTGACGGTTGTTGCGAATCGCCTCAAAGGTCTGCACCTTGATCAGCGCGCCCATAAAACGGCGAAAATCGTCCGGCCGGGAAAGCTTGCGATCAAGACCGGGAGAGCTGGACTCAAGCGTGTAGGCATCGCCGGGGACCAGGTCCTCAACGTCGAGCAGCGTGCCAAAGTCGCGGCTGAAAACGGTGCAATCTTCGTGCGTTACGCCAGAAAGCTGGTCGGCATTCAATTTGCCGGAGGCCAGCCGGGAGGGTAAATCTTCCACGGCACCGGCTTCCAGTTCCGCTTTGAGACGCGCCCTGCCCTCGGCGTTGCGCTCGAGAAAAATTCTCAGCGTGCGTTCCTTGGCCGGCCCTACCAGCTCGAAGTCCACAACCTCAAGCCCATGGCTCTGGGCCACTCTGTTTGCTGCCGCACGGATTTCTTCGAGCTTGACTGCCATCGCACCTTTGCTTCCAACCGCCTGAATCAAGATGACCTATGCGCTAGATCGCTCCAGAAAAGGCGGCTGAGTGGGGGCTTGTTCCCCCCGGAAAATTGCCGCAAATAAAAAGTGGGCTCTAAGCCCACTCATCTCTCCGCCAGCCGGTGCGCACACGGGATTACACTGGCGGACAAACGCGTCTGCGCCAACAGAATACCGCGAAATGGGCGCGAATTCAACGTAAATCAGGAGCTTCAGCCAATTCGAGCCCGTAATTCAGTGCGCAACTGGGCCGGGCTTTGCGATACTTGGGGCCATGATTCCCAAGCTCTCTTTAAAGCTCTCTTTAAAGTGGTTGGCGTTTGTGTGCCTGGCTGGGCTCCTGGCCCCCGCCCTCAGCCGTGCCGACGACACTGCCGTCGCCATCGCCACCGGCGGCCTTGTCCCCCGACAGGAAACCCGCATCGTCATGGCCAAAGAGGTGCTGGCGATCTCCACGTCAAAAATTGTGGTGGATTACGACTTCCGCAACGACACCGACGAGGACGTGACCACCGAAGTCGCATTTCCCGTGCCGCCGTATGGCCACGGCCCGCTCAGCTTGCCCGTCAAAATGGCTGCGTTTTCCGATTTCCTGCTCCAGGTCGATGGAAAGGCCGTCGCCTTCGCCGTCCAGGCCAAAGCGTTCAGCAAGCAGAAGGAAGTTACGCAGATTCTGGAAACGGATCACATTGACATTGCGAGCTTCGGCCATCTGGACGAGGGCCAGGGCGGCGTCTATCGTGTCACCATTCCTGACCTGATGCGCCTGCCTGCGGAGGAACGCAATCGCTTGATCGCGCTGGGCATTTTTGATCTGGACAAGGACGGCGCCGAAGCCAACTATGATGTCCAGTTGCAATACCACTGGACCCAGCGCTTCCCGGCGCACTCCACCACCCACATCCGCCACGAATATACCCCCCTGACTGGCTACGAGATCATCCCCCTGGGGGACATCCGCCTGGAGCTGGCCTATGCCGAGGGAAATACCGGCACCTCCGCCACCCAGAACCAGAAGCTCGGTCTGGATCGACTGGAGAGCTTTTGCGCCGATAAGTCCTTCCTACGCGGCGTGCTGCGGCGGAGCGCGACGCTTCCCAAGCAGAACTGGGGTTACGCCAGCCCACAGTGGGTGGACTTCATCCTGACCACGGCCAACGCCTGGAAGAAACCTATTGAGGACTTCACCCTGATCGTCGACCGAACCCCGGCAAAGGATGGCTCAGGCGGCGGCCCCATCAGCTTCTGCTCACCCAACAGTACCGATCCGGAAAAGCTCGATGCCAACCACTTCCGCGTCCATCTGACCAACTTCGTGCCTACGCGGGAGCTGAGGATCGCCTTCTTTTGATCTGCGGAAGGCGGGCCACACACCTACCAGATGCGGCGCACACCAAGCGAATCGAACTGCACGTCGGGGGTGATGATCGGAATGTCGAGCCCGATGGCCTGTGCGGCCAGGATGCGGTCGAAGGGATCGCGATGCGCCGCCGTCATCCGGCCGGCGCGGAGCGCTGACTCTGTATCGATGGCCAGCTGCGTGTAGCCCGCGTTCTCCATCACCTCAGGGTAGCTGCTCTCCAACCGCTCCGCCCCCGGCAGCTTGCCCAGACGCACCTTGGTGGCAATCTCCCAGGCTGAGGCTGAAGAAACCAGAATCATGTTGGCGGGGTCGGCGATCAGCCGCTGCGCTTCGTCGCTGAGCGCTGCCGGGGAGAGCGTGGCCCAGAGCACGGTGCAGGTATCGAGCAGCAGCCTCACGCGCCGCCCTCCCAAAGCGTAAGTTCGTCGGCCGCCAACGGCTCAAAGAACTCGCGCGTCAGCATAAATCCAGGGGTTTCCAGCGCTCCAAGACGTTTCTTTTCAGGAGCAGCCATGGGAACAAGTCGAGCCACCGGCGTCTTCTCCCGGCCAGAAGTAATCACAACTTGCTCGCCCTTCTGCGCCCGCTTGAGCAGGTGGGAGAGGGTTGTCTTTGCCTCGAAGATGGTGGCGTGGATCATGCTTTTTCTCCTTCTGCTAACTTATATTAGCTAATACAGATCCGTTGTGCAATCGGACCGTCGGCTACCGCACAGCTGAGATCAACGATGCGGGGTATGCGCATAATGTGCCTCTTCCTCCTCAGCCTCACGGTTCGCATCGCGGATCTGTCGGGCACAGCGCAGAGCCAGCGGGTCCCCGGCCCGGCCGAGAATCCTGCCAAGTCTGGCAGCCTCTTCGCTCCCAATTCCCCCGCCACCGCCATTACCCATTAACCAGCAAACCTCGGACTGACGTTTCTCCGGCAAGGTGACCAGGGCTGCCAGAAACTCGTCCTGATGGCGCGTCAAAGCGTCCGAGTAGACCTCTCCAATCCCTTCGCTGGTCGACACGTTGTACCCCGTGTCGTCGCGCATCAGCGGCAGCAGGCACTCTTTGTGGCCTTGTTTATAGAGATCGTTCAGCAGTTCCATCACGCCGTCGTCGTCGCTTTCACGCCAAGCGCGCAGCAACTCATCGCGGTTGGCGCTGTAGTCGTAGCCGAGCGTGGCAAGCAGATAGAGAGCAAGCCGCCGGCGGTCTGACGCCTGCACATACTCGTGCTTGACCTCACGCAGTAGATAAATAGCCCGCACCCGCTCCTTTGGTTGCAGATGTAACTTGAGAGGAATGTTGTCATTCGGAGCGAGTTCGCTGAGGATGTTACCGGAGTACTTCTCTGCAGGTTTTAGGGTCGGCTTAGACGGGGTCTGAGCAAAGAGGCTCGGCACCCCAAGCAGCAAGAGAAAACAGACAAATCGAAGGCGGAGCTTCATGCACATCCTTTCGAAGAAACGAAAGACAACCCAGAATAGAACGAAGAGAGTAACCAAGGTACAGATTTTGCTACGTTTCGCTGCCCACGGTAATTCGACGAAGGCAAACGGTGCACACCATCGAGGATGCCGCGCCCCGGAGGGGCGCACGAGCCTGCCGCAGAGACCTTCCACGGAGGAGGCGAAGCCGTCTGCCCCACCGCAGGTGGCTGCTAGACTTGAACTCAGACGTATGCCTGCTTGCCATCCCATCATGACTGCCCTTCCCAAGACCTCCGACGCCAACTTCAACCAGGATCGCCGCAGGCTCCTTCAAGCCGCGGCAGAAGCCTCGGTTGCCTATCTGGACGGCGAGGACGCGCGCCCGGTTGCGCCCCCGGATGAGGCTGTAGCGGCGCTCGCCCGCTTCCAGGAACCCGTTCCCGAGGGGCCGACCGACGCCGCCGAGGTGCTCAGCCTGCTGGAGCACCTGGCGCAGCCCGCCACCGTAAGCAAGACCGCGGGCCGTAACTTCGGCTTTGTAAACGGCGGATGCCTTCCTGCCGCTCTTGCCGCCAGTTGGCTGGTGAGCGCGTGGGACCAGAATGCATCGTTTTTTGTGCAATCTCCCGCCGCCATCACCCTCGAAGAGATTGCGCTAGCCTGGGTGCGGGAGCTGCTGGGGTTACCGGAGGGCACCGGCGGCGCGGTTGTCACCGGAGCCACCATGGCCAGCTTCACGGCTTTGGCCGCCGCCCGCCACCAGTTGCTCGCCCGCCAGGGCTGGAACGTGGAAGAGGACGGCCTCTACGGCGCGCCGGAGATCAAGGTTGTCGTGGGCGACGAGGTGCACGCCTCGGTCATCAAGGCTCTGGGCCTGCTCGGCCTGGGACGCAAGCGTGTGGTGCGCGTTCCCGTCGACAGCCAGGGCCGCATGCGCGCCGATTCCCTGCCCCCTCTGGACGAGCACACGATTCTGATCGTCCAGGCCGGCAACGTGAATACGGGCTGCTTCGATCCGGCGGCGGAGATCATTCCCCAGGCCAAAGCGGCTGGAGCCTGGGTGCATGTGGATGGGGCTTTCGGGCTGTGGGCCAAAACGTCGGAAAAGTATCGTCACCTTGTAGCGGGATTTGAACTGGGCGATAGTTGGGCTACCGACGGCCACAAGTGGCCCAACGCTGGCTACGACTGCGGCATTGCGCTGGTGCGCGAGTCGGCCGCGCTCCGTGCAGCCATGGCCATCCGGGCCGAGTATCTGGCCCTGGGCGAGCATCGCGAACCCACCGACTACAACCCGGAGCTCAGCCGCCGCGCGCGCGGGGTCGAGCTGTGGGCCACGCTCAAGCAGTTGGGCAGGGCCGGAATGGCGGAGATTGTGGAGAACACCTCCGGTCATGCACAGCGCTTTGCGGAAGCCCTTCGGGCGGCAGGCTATGAAGTTTTGAACGAAGTAGCCATCAACCAGGTGCTGGTCAGCTTTGGTTCTCCTGAGAAGACTCTCGAAACCATAAGAAAAATCCAGCAGGACGGTACCTGCTGGTGCGGGTCCACGGTGTGGCAGGGGCGGACGGCGATGCGCATCAGCATATCAAGCTGGGCCACCACCGAAGAGGATGTGGAGCGGAGCCTGGCCGCGATGCTGCGGGCCGCCGCCCATTAACGAGCGGTTCCGACCTCACCCGCGCGCTTTCCAGAGAATCTTCTGAAAGGGTGTAGACCTTAATTGCATGGGTTTCCCACCCATTTCCGCAAAGAACGCGGAAATGGATGGGGCACGGTGCTTTTGTTGGAAGGCCGGATCAATGAAGCGATGGTGATCCAGTGCTCACCGGTTGCGCGCCGGGGATGAATCCCGGCAGACCCTGGGATGGTTCCATTCGTATCTCGACACGAATGGATGCACCAGCAGGCTGGAAAGCAGCTTGAAGATCTACAGATTCCCGGCCCGGCCCTGAGAAAAACTGAGGCAACGGCGCAAACCTTCCCGCAAATCGATCTTTGGTTCCCAACCGAGCAACTGCTGGGCGCGGGTAATGTCGGGCTGGCGGCGGGTGGGATCGTCCACGGGCAGCTCACTGAAGACCAGGACGCTGTTGGAACCGGTCACCTCCAGCACCGCCTGCGCACACTCCAGAATGGTGAACTCCGTAGGGTTGCCGATGTTGACCGGCATGTGTTCCGCAGAGGCCGAGAGGCGGAGGATGCCCTCGATGAGATCGTCCACATAACAGAAACTGCGGGTCTGGCTGCCGTCGCCATAGATGGTGAGCGGCTCACCGCAGAGGGCCTGGGCGATGAAGTTGGAGATGACGCGGCCGTCGCTGGGATGGAGCCGTGGCCCGTAGGTGTTGAAGATGCGCACCAGGTGGGTGTTGACGCCGCGGGTGCGGCAGTAGGCCATCGTCATCGCCTCACTGAAGCGCTTGGCCTCGTCGTAGACCGAGCGCGGACCGACCGGGTTCACATTGCCCCAATAGCTCTCCGGTTGGGGATGGACGGCCGGATCGCCATAGCACTCGGAGGTGGAGGCATGGAGGAATCCGGCGCCATACTTTTCCGCCACCCGCAGCATGTTCTCCGTACCCACGGAGCCCACGCGGAGGGTTTCAATGCCCAGACGCATGTACTCTGGCGGGCTGGCCGGCGAGGCCAGATTGAAGACGTAATCGATGGGGCCCGGATCAAAGGGAACGCAAATATCCTGCTCCAGCAAGCTGAAGCCGGGGTTGCTGCTCAGGTGGGCAAGGTTTTCGCGCGAACCGGTGCACAGGTTGTCCACGCCGTGGACGGAGTAACCGTCGGCCAGAAGCCTGTCCGTGAGGTGGGAGCCAAGAAAGCCGGCAGCACCGGCAACAAGTACGCGCATTCCGTGCGATCTCCGACGCCAGCATCGTTGGGGCACTGGGCGGAAGCGCCCAGATGCCCGGCAAGTCGATTCTACGCCAGAACATTTCGCGGCTTGCCCTGCAATGCCTGATAAGTGCCAGGACGGCCCATGCTCACGTAGGTAAAACCGGACTCAAGCATCTGCTGAGGCGGGTAGAGGTTGCGCCCGTCGATCACGATGGGAAAGCGCAGCGCCTGGTTGAGGCGGACCAGATCCAGTTGGCCAAACTCCTTCCAGTCGGTCAGGATGAGCAGGGCGTCGGCATCCTGCGCCGCCAGGTAGGCGTCGGCGGCATAGATCATCTTCTCGGAGGGCGGCAGGTCGGCTTGAGCGCGCTCCATGGCGGCTGGATCGTAAGCTACCACGGTGGCGCCAGCGGCCAGTAGCATCTCAATCACGTCCACGGCAGGCGACTCGCGAATGTCGTCGGTATTGCCCTTGAAGGCCAGGCCCAAGGCGGCGATGCGTTTGCCGCGCAGGGTCCAGAGGGCGGAGCGTACCTTGTTGAAGAAGACTTCCTTTTGCATCTCGTTGATCTTGCGGACCTCGGAAAGCAGTTGAAAGTTAACCCCCCGCTCCTGCGCCACCCAGGCAAAGGCCGCCACATCCTTGGGGAAGCAGGATCCGCCGTAGCCAAGGCCGGCGTGCAGGAACTTGGGCCCGATGCGCGAGTCCAGCCCCATTCCGGTGGCAATGTCTTCAATATCGGCGTCGACGCTCTCCGCCAAATTGGACACAGCGTTGATGAAGGAGATCTTCAACGCCAGGAACGCGTTGGAAGCGTGCTTGATGATCTCCGCACTCTGCGCGGAGGTGAACAGAATGGGCGGCAGATTGCCGGCCTTGCAGCTGCCCTGGAGAGAACCGCTCTGGCGGTAATAGCTTCCAGAGGTAAGCGGTGCATAGATCCGCGCCAGCAGTTCACGGGAGCGCTCGCTGCCGGTGCCCACGACGATCCGGTCGGGGTGAAGAAAGTCCATCACCGCCGTGCCTTCGCGCAGGAACTCGGGGTTGGAGGCTACGTCAAAGTTCTGCGCGGCCACGCCGTGGCGGTAAAGCACGCGGCGAATCCATTCATTGGTGTAGACCGGGACGGTGCTCTTTTCCACAATGACTTTGTAGCCGCTGACGGAGCGGGCAATCTCACTGACGACCGCTTCCACATACGAGAGGTCGGCAGCGCCACTATCGCCCTGCGGCGTGCCAACGGCAATGAAGATGGCCTCGCACTGGTTGACGGAGGCGGCCAGATCGGTGGTGAACTGCACATTGCCGCCGCGGTGCAGGTCCAGCAGCCCCGGCAGATGCTCCTCAAAGATGGGCACGCCGCCTTCCAGCAGAGTCTTCACCCGCGCCTCATCGTTGTCGACGCAGGTAACCTTGTGGCCCATCTCCGCAAAACATGCGGCGACCACCAACCCCACATAACCGGAACCAATCACACAGATTGAAACGGAATCGGACATAGCTGGCTTCAACTCCTTCACTTTCTTTCTCAGGAGGGTGGCACTCAAGGAGGAATCCGGCCCGCCGGGGCTCACACATCGTTAATATACAACGCGCTGCGGAGGATTCCCGCAACGGTTTCCGCCCCGGAATCGAAGTTTAGCCGGACTTTAACCTGGGCCGGAGGCAAGCTGCGGGCAGAGGGGCAGCGCTTGGGCAAGCGCTTTCATCTCTAGGTGGGCTACAATGATAGATGGGCTATCCCAGACTCTTCCACGCTCTTTAGAGCGTCCCGCAAGGAGCTTCACCCTTATGGCGATTCCCGCCACGCAACTTCGTCCCGGCATGGTGATCAAGCACAACGACGCTCTTCATCTGGTTTTCAAGGTAGAGCATCGCACCCCCGGCAATCTCCGCGCCTTTATTCAGGCCAAGCTGCGCAACCTGAAGACGGGCGCCATGTTTGAGCACCGCTTCCGCTCCGCCGACGCCCTTGAGAAAGTCATCGTGGACGAAGTCTCCATGGAGTTTCTCTACAACGACGGCGACGACTACTACTTCATGAATCCCGTGGACTACGAGCAGACCGTGCTCAAGATCGACACCCTGGGCGATGCCGTGGAGTACCTGACCCCGAACCTGCAGATCAAGGTGAGCTACCACGACGGCGTCGCGGTAGGCCTGGAGCTGCCCACGTTTGTGGAGCTGACCGTGGTGGAGACCGAGCCGGGCCTGAAGTCGGCCACCGCCTCGTCCGTGACCAAGCCGGCCAAGATGGAGACCGGTCTGATGGTGCAGGTTCCTCCCTTCATCAACGAAGGCGAAAAAATCCGCGTCGACACCAGCGAAGGCACCTACATGAGCCGTGCGTAAACCGGACCAGCCTTCCAGAAGACAAAAAAGCCACCGCAACCGCGGTGGCTTTTCTGTTGAAGCGCGGCCGGTGCTCCTTTGCGGAAGGAGCACGAACTACGCTGTCTTGGCAACAGGTGACGGGGTGGCTAGGTGACTAGGTGGTTGGCAACTCAGCCGCGGGGCACTTAGCCACATAGCCACCTACTCCGGCAGCTTGACGGGCCTGGCTTCGATCAGCGCTTCTATCTTGGAGAGCGCCTCAAGTGCGGCGTCGGAGACCAGGGCATCGATCTGCACCACGGCCAGAGCCTTGATGGGAGCCGTTGCCTTGCGCTCGCGGCCCAGTGCAAAGTTGGCGATGTTGACGCCGTACTCGCCCAGGGTGGTGCCGATCTTGCCGATGACTCCGGGTACGTCCAGGTTGCGGCAAACCAGCAGGTTGCCTTCCAGCGGCGTCTCGATGTCGATGCCTTCAAAGGCCAGCAGGCGAGGCTGTACGCCGTGGATCACCGTGCCCGTAGCGCGGCTGGGGCCCTTGGCCGTGTGCAGCACGATGGTGAGCGTGGAAGCCGCGCCACCGCGATGGCTCTCTTCCTTCTCCTCGTGGATGCGGATGCCGCGCTCGGCAGCCACGCTGGTGGCGTTGATGCGGTTCACGTTCTCCAGGCCTTCGAGCAGGCCGGCGATGGCGGCGTTGCGCACCAGGTCGGTCTTGGTCTCGGTCAGGCGGCCGCTGTAGATCAGGTCGATGGTCTCAATGCCGGTCTTGCCAGCCTGGGCCAGGAAGGAACCCATGCGCCCAGCCAGATCGATGTACGGCGCGAGGACCACGTACTCTTCATGCGTGAGCGAAGGCAGATTGACGGCATTCTGCACCACGCCCAGCTTGAGATAGTCCACCACCTGGCGGGCAATCTGGATACCGACGGCCTCCTGCGCTTCGGCCGTGGAACCGGCAATGTGCGGAGTGAGAATCACGTTCTCCAGACCGTGATAAGGCGTTTCCTTGGCCGGCTCCTTAGCAAAGACGTCCAGTGCCGCACCGGCTACCTGGCCGCTCTTCAAAGCCTCCACCAGAGCCGCGTCTTCAATCAGCTCGCCACGGGCGCAGTTCACAATGCGGACGCCCTTCTTCATCTTGGCGATGTTCTTGGCGTTCACAATGCCCAGGGTCTGGGGGGTGAGGCCCACGTGCAGGGTCAGATAGTCGGCCTTGGCGAAGAGCTCTTCCACGGTAACAAGGGTGATGCCGTTTTCGCGGGCAACCGCGGCGGGAACAAAGGGATCGCTCCCGATCAGCTCCATGCCAAAGGCGCGGGCGCGCTTGGCTACTTCCATGCCGATGCGGCCCAGGCCCAGGATGCCGAGGGTCTTGGCGCGCAGCTCGGAGCCCGGCAGATTCTTCTTTTCCCATTGCCCGGCGTGCATGGTGGCATTGGCCTTGACCAACTGGCGGCCCATGGCCAGCATCAGGCCGATGGTGAGCTCCGCAACCGCAATGGCGTTGGCGCCGGGGGTGTTCATCACCACCACACCGCGGCGGGTGGCGGCCTCGGCATCAATGTTGTCCACACCTACGCCGGCGCGGCCAATCACACGCAGCTTGGGCGCAAACTCCATCAGCGCATCGGTGGCCTGCACGGCCGAGCGAACCACCAGGCCATCGGCATCGGCCAACTCGGCCTCCAGGCCGTTGGGCAGCTGGTCGTGCGTCAAAACTTCCCATCCCGGCTCGGCCTGAAACACAGCCAGAGTTGCCGGGGAAACCTTCTCCGCAAGAATAATCTTCATCTTCTCTCCCTTGACCTTTTCCGCGCTTTCGTACGCGTCGAAACGAATGCTTTCCTGCTCGCAGAGCAGATCGAACATGCGCACCACAGCGGTGTGCGGCTTGCCCTCGCCCTTTTCGTACTTGGTGAGCGAGTTGGCATGTACGCCCAGCCGCTCCGCCATCTGGTACTGATAAAGTCCGAGTTGCTTGCGGGCGATCAGCAGCTTCTCGGCAAATGAAAGTTCGGCCATGAATGGCAGCTCCTAGCTAACAGCTTTCAGCTTTTAGCTGTCAGCTATCAGCAAAAACTTAAACCTCAGTTTCAGCGGCAGCTCCCAGCCTCCAGCAGAATCAAGCTGAAAGCTGAGAGCTGATGACTGAAAGCTGTACTTACTGTCCCGCCTCTTCGACAAAGACCTTCTGGGCAGCAGCTACAGCCGAGCCGAAGACCACCGGCAAGCCGAGCGCGTCCTTGGCGATGTGCTCCATGGCGCCGAGCATGGCCACGGTGTCGAGGTAATCGAAGAAGCCCAAGTGGGCAACGCGGAAGATCTTGCCCTGCATGGCGCCTTGACCGTTGGCCGTGACCAGTTTGAAGCGCGACTTGAGCGTCTTGACCACCGCACCCGAGTCCATGCCTTCAGGAACCGCGACAGCAGTTGCGGCAGCCGACGGGGAATCCGGAGCGTAGAGCGTGAAGCCGAGCGCGACCAGTCCGGCGCGGGTGGCCTTGGCGTTGACCTGGGCGTTGTGGATGAGCGCGATGCGGCCCTTTTCCAGATCGCCATCGGCTTGACCGGCAATGTAGTCCAGAGCCGCGCCCATGGCCGCCACCAGCGCAACAGCCGGGGTGTAGGCAGTTTCGCCCTTGGCCTGGTTCTTGCGCTCCTTGCGGAGGTCAAAGTAGTAGCGGGGATTCTTGGAGGCTTCCATCGCCTTCCAGGCGCGCTCGCTCACCGAAAGATAAGCCAGGCCCGGAGGAATCATGAGCGACTTCTGCGAGCCACCGATGAGAACATCGATGCCCCAGCCGTCCACGTCGATGGTCTGGGTGCCGAGGCCGGTGATGGCGTCGACGACCAGCATGGTCTGAGTGCCCTGGAGCAGCTTGGCCACACCTTCCACCGGGTGATTGGCACAGGTGGAGGTCTCAGAGGCCTGCATGAAGACGGCCTTGTGCTCGGGCTTGAGAGCAGCCTTGACTTCGTCGATGGTGAAGGTCTGGCCGTAGGGCTTCTGGAGCACGTCCACGTCGCAGCCAAAGGCCTTGACCAGATCCACCCAGCGCTCGCCGAACTTGCCGGCGGTGAGCACCAGGACCTTGTCGCCGGGCGAGGTGAGGTTGGAGACCGAAGCCTCCATGGCGCCGGTGCCGGAGCAAGAGAGGAGCAGGACGTCGTTCTGGGTACCCACAAAAACCTTGAGCTGCCCAACAACCTTCGAGAACAGGGCCTTGAACTCAGGGGTGCGGTGATGAATGTCGGCAGCGGCCATGGCGAACTGGGCGGCGGGGAGCAGAGGCGTTGGGCCGGGTGTGAAAAGGCGCGTCTTCCGAATCATTTTTCCCTCGTTTTGGAGCAGATTTCTGGCAGGAGCCTGAGTTGCGGGCTCTATGCTCACTCACAGAATACACAAGTTTGTGGATTATGTGATCGAAAAAGTGGAAATTTTCTGTGGATTTGAGGGAAGGGATCGATTTGGGATTTCTTTGGAGTGGCAGAGCCCCACAGCTGGCGATTGAAATCCATGAATACCCAGAGATCGAAGCGCGCCCAAGCAACTGGGCTGACCCAGGCACCCACGCTCGGGGCGACGTTTGGCATGTGAGGGCAAGCAAGAATTGGTAATCTTGTGTGTGGCTGCAAGAGCAGGGTCGCAAAGCGCCTGCCACCGCTAGCCATGGGGAACACACCTGGCCGGGCCAAGATGCCGTAGCCATCGAACTGAACCCCATTGAACCGCAAGGAAGGTAATTTATGCGCGACGCAGGCGAACTGGAAGCATTGGTCTCAAAGCAAATGGTGACGGCCCTGAAGGCACACGACGCCGAGCGCACGGGCACACTGCGGCTGATCATGACCGCGCTCAAGAACAAGTCGATTGAAAAGCGCGCACCCTTGACCCCGGCCGAGGGCGAGCAGGCGCTGGCTACCATGATCAAGCAGCGCCGCGACTCGATTGACATGTTTACCAAGGGCGACAGGCCGGAGCTGGCAGCGAAAGAAGCCGCCGAGATTGTGGTGATTGAGGAGTTCCTGCCCAAGGCTCTGGACGAGGCCGGGCTGGCCGCTCTGGTTGCCAACGCGGTGGCTGGCGTTGAAGCCGATCTGGGCCGCAAGCCCAGCCCCAAGGAGATGGGCCTGGTGATGAAGGCCGTGCAGGCCGCTCTAGCCGCCAGCGGTACCCGCGCCGAAGGCCGCACCGTGAGCGATCTGGTGAAGAAGGCGCTGGCTGGATAAGAATCTCCGTATCGATATGCGTGTTCGCACATCGAACAGCAAGAGCCATTTCTAATCCCAGGAGCACCGATGAGATTCCCCCTCCGATGCATCCAGCTTGCTTTGTTCGTTTTGCTTGCAACCGCACCGCGCCTGTTTGCCCAAGGTCCGCCCTTCCAGACCGACGATCCGGTGCCAGTCGACTTTGGGCACTATGAGTTCTACGTGTTTGGCGCGGTGGATGGAACGCCGGTGGCGTTGGGCTCCGCCGGGCCAGCCTTTGAGTTCAACTGGGGCGCGCTGCCACGCGTGCAGCTCCACGCCATTCTGCCCTTTGGGGCCTCCGCACCGATGAACAGCCGGGTGTACGCCCCGGATGGCGCGGGACCGCTGACCTTTGGGCTGACGGACATGGAAGTGGGCGCCAAGATCGCCATTCTCAAGGAGAGCAAGCACTTTCCGCAGTTGGGCACCTTCACCATGTTCGAACTGCCCACAGGCGACGACACCAAAGGCCTGGGCGTGGGTAAGGCTTGGTTCAAGCTGCCGGTGTGGCTGCAGAAGAACGCCGGGCCCTGGCTCTTCGATGGCGGCGCGGGTTACACGGTGGTGCCCCAAACCGGCTATCGCAACTACGTCTACACGGGCTGGCTGGTCAAGCGCGTACTTTCCAAACGCCTGGAGTTGGGCACTGAGATCTTCTCGCACGGCGCGGAGGGCGAAGCCGCCGCGCAAACCAAGGCGGCAACTATGGCCGACATCGGCATGTACTACCACTTCAAGAACCCTGACCACCAACTGCTGGCGGCCTATGGGCACACCGTGGCCGGGCAGACCGAGAACTACACCTACCTGGGACTCTACTGGACCTGGGGCAAAGAAAGCAAGGGAACAGGGAGTAGGGAATAGGGAATAGGGAGCAGGGCTCACCAGCGGAGCGCGAAGCGCAGTTGGCCGCACCGCAGGTGCTAGTTGAGCTTCTTGAGCCAGAGGTTGCGGAAGCTGACCTTGCAGGGCGTCTTCTCAATCTGCAGGCCGAAGAGGCCGGAGACGTTGTTGGAGCTCTTGGGGTCGTCGTCAAGGAGTACGGCCAGCAGTTGTCCGTTCAGGATGTGCATCACCACGCCGCCGCGGGCGATGATGGTGTACTGATTCCATTGGCCGTCTTTGACCACCGTACCCAACTGCGCGCGCTCGCCGATGGCTCCCACAATGCGCTGAAACTTGCCCGGCTCCATCTGCACCACCTGCCCGCGCCAGACCTCGATGCCCAGGCCGGTGTTCTGCGAGTAGAGCTGACCGGTGTAATCCTTGGCCCGCGCGCTCTCCGGGAACCAGAAGTCGGCCTGCGGGCCGATCATCACCCAGCGCGGATCGAGCGGCGGCTCGCCTTTGCCGGCTGTGCGGCCTGCCGGAATTCCGGTGCTGGAACGGTACTGAATGCCGCTTCCCCCGCCCCACTCCACCTTGATTTCGAGCTTCAGATCGAAGTCGTGCGCCTCAGCGCCGTGGTAGACGAGGAAGGTGTTGCCCGCCACGTGTTCGGGGGTGGAGACGCCCACAATCACGCCGTCTTCCACGCTCCAGACGCCGGGCTGTCCGTCCCAACCCTGCAGGGTTTTGCCGTCGAACAGCGAAGTGTAACCGGCGTGGTCGGCCCAGTCCATGGGGTCCGGCTCAATAAAGGCGCCGTTGCGCTGGCCGGAGATGTTGGGCGGCAGCTTCTTGAGCGCCTCGCGATCCAGCGTGGTTGGAACGGTTTGTGCGGCGGCCAGACTGGACGCCACAGCCAACAGGCAGAGCAGAACGCGTGCGTTTTTCATGGTGTGTCTCCCAAAAACAGAAGAGAGCGCGGATCGCATTCCGGCCGGGTGGCTGGAAGTTGTCCGCGCTCTCACGCACTCCATTGTCGTCGGTTGCTGCCGGTTGGTCCAGATTGAAGCGCGGTCCAAGCAGCTGGATTTTTACTCGCGGCAGGTAGCGGCGAGAATCTGTAGCGCCGACCTCCCGGTCGGCTGTACGGGCGACATCCTTGTCGCCCGCTGCTTAGGATTCCTTGCATCTGCTAACGGGCGTGGACCGGGAGGTCCACGCACCAGCCGACTAGGAGGTCGGCGCTACAGTCCCTTGGTCCCTGTTTAGTAAACTTCCGCCCGCAGCCCCGCCTGGGGCACCACGTGCTTGAGCAGGCCCAGTTCGCCGGCCAGCCGCTCCAGCCGCGCGCGCGTGGCCGGGGTAGGAGTGACCAGGGGCAGGCGAACGGTCTCCGTACACCGGCCCATGAGGTTGAGGACGGTCTTTACAGGTCCAGGGTTCGACTCCCAGAAGTTGGCTTCGAAGAGCCGGCCGAAGCGGCGTTCGAGCTCGCGCGCCTCCGGCCAGTAGTTCTGCAGGGCGGCGTGCACCATGCGGCTGACTTCGTTGGGAATCTCGTTGGAGGCCACGCTGATGAGCCCGTGCGCGCCCACGCCGATGGCGGCCAGGGCCAGGTTGTCGTCGCCCGAAAAAATTTTAAATGTGCGCGGCAGGGTGTGGATCAGCTCCGCTATCTGGGGCAGTTTGCCGCTGGCTTCCTTGATGGCCTGGATGTTGGGCGCGGCGGCGGCCAGACGAGCCACCGTCTCCGGCTCCAGGTTGGCGCAGGTGCGGCCGGGCACGTTGTACAAACACACCGGCAGCGGAGCCACGGTTTGCGCCAGCGCCAGGAAGTGCTGGAATTGGCCCTCCTGCGAGGGCTTGTTGTAGTAGGGATTGGCAGAAAGCACCGTGGCCAGCCCCGGGATCTGTTTGAGCAACGAGGCCTGGCGCACCAGCGCCTTGGTGGAGTTGTGCGTGCAGCCTGCCCACACCGGCACGCGCTCTGCGACGGCGGCCACCACCAGCTCTACCACGCGCAGCCACTCGTCTTCGTCGAGGGTTGCCGCTTCGCCCGTCGAGCCGCAGACCACTAGAAAGTCCACGCCCGAATCGATCTGCCAGTTCACCAGCGACTGCAACGCCGCTTCGTCCACTAGCCCATCCGCCCCGAAGGGCGTCACCAATGCTGTACCCAAACCTTTGGTTTCCATCTCAAAAGCAGTGTATACCGCGCCTTGGCACACGCACAGCCCTGGAGGCCGGTATGGTTACCATTGCTCGCTTTCGGGCCCCTTACGGCATGTGGAATTGCGGGTTGTGCCGACGGCAGCGGGATGGGAATCGTGGCGGCGAGCGGGGTTGGAGCAGCACGCAGAAGTCACTCTATGCTTGTTCCACGGCTCAAGCGGGGGGTAGGATAGCTGCGATACGGACGGGGATGTTGCCCCGTTCGACCCCAACCCTGGAGAACCCTGCCGCCATGCCGATCCGCCGCCTGCAGTTTGCTGTTTTGAGCGCCTCTTTGCTCCTTGTTACCCTGCCCGGACTGGCCCAAACGCCAACCGCTGAAACCTGGCGCTTTGACAATTTGCAGGCCATTGGCGGGCACCCAGTGGAGCTGCTGGGGCATCCGCAGATTGTGGAGAGCCCGTACGGCAAGGCTGTCCAGTTCGATGGCGCAAACGATGGGATCTTCCTGCAGACCCATCCGCTGGCCGGCGCCTCCGCCTACACCTGGGAGATCATCTTCCGGCCGGATTCGGACGGCCCCGAGGCGCAACGTTTCTTCCACCTGCAGGAGCAGGACCCGGCCACCGGCAAAGATACCGGCAACCGTATGCTGTTTGAGATCCGCATCCGCGAGGGCAAATGGTGCCTGGACAGCTTTGCCAGCTCCGGCATGAGCAACCGCACGCTGCTGAACTGCGAGGCCGACCACCTTTACCCGCTGGGCCAGTGGTATCGCGTGACGGCGGTGTATGACGGCCACCAGCTGCACAACTACATTGGCAACGTGCTGCAAGGCGAGGGCACACTGGACCTGAAGCCGCAGTCGCCGGGGCGCACCTCGGTGGGCATCCGCATCAACAAGGTTTTCCCGTTCAAAGGCGCGGTGCTGGTGGCTCGCATGACGCCTGCGGTATTGAAGCCGAGCGAATTTTTGCAGATGCCGGGGAAGAAATAGGGACTGGGGACTAAGAGACTAGGTGACTACGTGACTGGGCGGGCCTTGCGGCCCGCTTTGTTTTGCCTTGTACGCAGTTCCTCTGATTCCCTGCAGGATGTTTGCTGTACCCCTGCTCTCTCGTTCCCTATTCCCTAGTCCCTAGTCCCTTCGAGCATTTGTCCTTCCCCGCCAAATGTTCGACACTGGAAGAAATCACTTCGCATGACGCCGGATGGCAAGTGCCTCTGGCTACGATGCGTCCAAGGAAACCATGAATTCCACCATAATCTGGAAGTTTGACAGTCTTGAGACCATCGCCGGGCAACCGGTTGAGGTGGTCGGTGCACCGCAACTCATTGAAACACCGGCCGGCAAGGCGATTCTTTTCAACGGTGCTACCGACGTAATCTACCTGCCTGTGCATCCACTGGCCGGCGCGAGCACCTTTACCTGGGAGATCGTCTTCCGGCCCGATGGCGGCGACGAGGAGCAGCGCTTCTTCCACCTGCAGGAGACCAATCCCGCCACCGGCGAGGACGGCGACGGCCGCATGCTCTTTGAGCTGCGCGTGATCGGCGACCAGTGGTGTCTGGACGGCTTTGTGAAGAGCGGCGAAAACGGGCTGACCATCATCGACCGCGAAAAGCTGTTCCCACTGGGCAAGTGGTACCGCGCCACGCTGGTTTTTGACGGCACTGAGGTGCGCGCTTACGTGGGCGACGCTCTGCAGGGCGCAGGGACCATTGCCTACCAGCCACATCTGCCCGGCCGCACCTCGGTGGGCATGCGCGTAAACCGGATTTCGCCCTTCAAGGGTGCAGTTCTCCTGGCCCGCATGACCCCAAAGGCGCTCGCGCCGGCGGAGTTTTTACAGATTCCTGACGGGATCTAGGGAATAGGGAGTAGGGAATAGGGCGCCGATCTCCCGGTCGCCAGTATAGCCAGTAGACCGGGAAGTTCGCGTCGCAGCCCAGCTCGGCACCGAATGAGGCGATCCAGCACCCAGACCAACACACCCATCTTGCCATTCGTGCGCCCCTCCGGGGCGCGGCGGCTTGGTGGGGTGCTTTCCCCGGGTTCCCCCTTCGCATTCGCTCAGGGTCCACCCGGGGCTATTTTCGTTGTGCCCCTCCAGGGCACCTGTTCCTGATTACGCTGCGCCTTGGCCAGCACCCAGCCCGCTCACCAAGGCACTCTCAGTCCCGAGTCCCTTCCGTCCCCCTCCGGTACAATCAAGAGGATATGATCCGTTTCTCCACCGCAGGCGAATCCCACGGCGAAGCCCTTACCGCGCTGGTCTCTGGACTTCCGTCCGGAGTTCCCGTTGACCTTGAGTTTGTGAACCGCGAGCTTTGGCGTCGGCAGCAGGGCTATGGCCGCGGCGGGCGCATGAAGATTGAAACCGACAAGGCGCATGTGCTTTCCGGTGTGCGTCATGGCAAGACCATCGGCTCCCCTATTGCCATTGAGATGGTGAACCGCGACTGGAAGAACTGGGAGGAAAAGCTCCCGGTGGAGCCGGGTGACCCGGCCAAGCATCAGGCCGTGACCTCGCCGCGCCCCGGTCACGCGGACCTGGCTGGCGCTTTGAAGTACAACTTTCCCGACGCGCGTTACATTCTGGAGCGCTCCAGCGCCCGCGAGACCACCAGCCGCGTGGCCGCCGGCGCCTTTGCCAAACTCTACCTGCGCACGCTGGGGATTGAGGTTCTGAGCCACGTGATCCGGGTGGGACGGGCGGAGCTTGACCGGCCGGCGAGCTGGGAAGAGATTGTGGCCCTGGCCGCACGCGACGAAGTGGTTCTGGGTTGCGTGGACGAGGCCGCCGAAGCCCGCATGAAGGAAGAAGTCGAACACGCCTCACGCACCGGCGACACGGTGAACGGTGTTTTTGAGGTGGTGGCGCACGGGGTTCCTGCCGGGCTGGGCACGCATGTGAACTGGGACGAGAAGCTGGACGGCCTGTTGGCGCAGTCGGTGATGAGCATCCAGGCCGTGAAGGCGGTGGAGATTGGCCGCGGGGTTGTGGCGGCTGCCAGCTTTGGCTCCCAGGTACACGATCCCATCCTTTGGGCGACCGATCCGGGCCAAACCCCTACGCGCTTTACGCGGCCCACAAACAACGCGGGCGGCATCGAGGGCGGGCTGACCAACGGCGAAGAGATGGTGGTGCGCGGCTACCTGAAACCCATCTCCACATTGCGCAAGCCGTTGGCGTCCGTGACCTTTGCGGACCGCGAAGCCACCAGCGCCAGCTACGAGCGCTCCGACGTGAGCGTGGTTCCGGCGGCCGGCGTGGTGGGCGAGGCCATGGTGGCGCTGACCCTGGCGCAGGCCGTACAAACCAAATTTGGCGGCGATTCGGTGCTGGAATTGCAACGAAATTTCCGCGGCTACATCGAACAGATACGGAGCTATTAGAACTGCCCATGATTCTGAAAATTGTGAAATATCCCGAACCCGTTCTCTCGCGGCCCGGTGAGCCAGTGACCGAGTTCAACAGCGACCTGCGCAAACTGGTGGACGACATGTTCGAGACCATGTACGCGGGCCAGGGCATCGGCCTGGCCGCACCGCAGGTGGCCGTGTCAAAACGCTTGATTGTGATGGACCTGGCCATAGCCGATGGCCCCAAGGAGAAACTGGTTCTCGTTAACCCCGAGATCGTCTCGCACCAAGGCCGGATCTACGAAGAGGAAGGCTGCCTGAGCTTCCCCGATATTCGCGAAAAGGTGGTGCGCCACGCCATGGTGCGCGTGCGTGCGCAGGACATCAAGGGCGACTGGTTTGAGATGGAAGGCGACGATCTGCTGTCGCGCTGTTTTCAGCATGAGATTGACCATGTGGATGGGGTGTTGTTTCTGGAACGGATGACACCGCTCAAGCGCAGCATGTGCCTACGGCGCATCCGCAAGATGCAAAGGGACGGCGAGTGGTAGAGCTCCGCCCGCGGGTTCCGCGCCAAGATTGATCGGGTGCACCAGATCCCTCGCGTTGGGGGAGCTGGGATGTAGAACCCAGACAGGAAGCTCTCACCATGAAGATCGTCTTCTGCGGTACTCCCCAATTCGCCGTACCCACGCTGGAAGCCGTGCTGGCCGCGGGCCACACGGTGCCTCTGGTGGTCTCGCAGCCGGACCGGCCGGTGGGCCGCGACCGCACGCTGACCGCGCCTCCGGTAAAGCAGGCGGCGCTGGCGCATAACCTCGAAGTTACACAGCCAGAGAAGATCCGTGCCAACGAAGCGTTCCGCGCACGGCTGGAAGGCCTTGCGCCGGACGCGATTCTGGTGGTGGCCTATGGACGCATCATTCCGCCGTGGATGCTGGCATTGCCCCGACTGGGTTGTATCAATCTGCATGCCTCGCTGCTGCCCAAGTATCGCGGAGCCGCACCGATCCAGTGGGCTGTGGCCATGGGTGATGCCGTCACCGGCAATACCACTATGCTGCTGGAAGAAGGTCTCGACACCGGTCCCATCCTGTTGCAACAAACGGTACCCGTTGGCCCCAGCGCAACCGCTGCCGACATGTTTGTGACGCTGGCCGTGCAGGGCGCGCCGCTGGTGCTTGAAACCCTCGCCGGCCTCGACGCGGGCACCCTTCGGCCACAAGCGCAGGACCACACACAGGCCACGCTGGCGCCGATTCTTACCCGCGAAGACGCGCAGATGGACTTCACTGCGCACACCGCGCAACAACTCTACGATCGCTGGCGTGGCTTCCAACCGTGGCCCGGCGCCTTCACGAAACTCCACGAAAAGAAGCTGATTGTGCATGCGCTGGCGGTGGTGGATGGGGCAGCGATTGACGCGCCTGTCCACGCCGCGCCTGCCGCGCTCCACGTGCATCAAGGCAGGCTTTACGCATGCTGCGCGCAAAACAGTTGGCTGGAGTTAGTGGAGATTCAACTGGAAGGCAAGAAGCGCATGAGGTCCACTGATTTTTTACGAGGCACGCCGCTTGCCGCGGGCGCGCAGCTAGGTTAGTCGATGATCAATGTTTCCCCTGCACGGCTTGCGGCTTACCGCATTCTGCTTGAAGTTGAAAAGGGCCAGGCCCACTCCGACGAGTTACTGCGCACGCGCTCTGTGAATCGCATGACGCCGGTGGACCGCAACCTTGCCACCGCGCTCACGCTGGGCGTGCTGCGCTGGCAGGTAAGTTTGGACCACGCCGTGAAAGAGTTTCTGGCCAAGCCCAACGCCAAGCTGGACGTGGAGGTGCGCATTGCGCTGCGCCTTGGCGCGTTGCAGTTGCTGCGCATGGAGCGCATTCCCGCGCATGCGGCAATTACTGACAGCGTGGAGCTGGTGAAGGCCAAAGGCCACAGCTTTGCCGCGCGCATGGTGAATGCGGTGCTGCGCAAGATGGCAGCCAAGCATGCCAATGCCAGCGCGCCAGAATTAGTTAGCGCAGAGCCCGCAGCCGCGAAACCTGCGTCTTCGACGGCTGCCGAGCTGGCGCTGGAATTTGCGCATCCGGCATGGCTGGTGGAGCGATGGGTGGCACAGCACGGGCCGGAAGTTGCGCGCGAGATTTGCGCCCATGGCCAACAGCAATCCGCCATCCATCTGCGCCTGGCCTTCAGTGCTGCGGAAGATGAGCTTGCCGCGGAGGGCTTCAAGATTGGACGCGGCGCCTTGCTGGCGGACGCGCGCACGTTGCTGGCCGGCGACATTGTGCACACCGAAGCCTTCAGCGAGGGCCGGGTACGCATTCAAGATGAAGGTTCACAGCTAGTGGCGGAGTTGGCGGGAGCATGTCTGGCCAAGCCGGCCAAGAAGATCTGCGATGCCTGCGCTGCTCCCGGCGGCAAGACGCTGATTCTTGCCGAACGGCTGACGCAGGCGCGCATTGTGGCCTGTGAGTTGAGCGCGCCGCGCGCTGAAGAGTTAGCCAAGCGACTTGCCCAGTTAGGCAAGCGCGTGGAGTGCAGGACCATGGATGCATCGCTGCTGGCGGCAACCGAAGACTTCGATCTGGTGCTTGTGGATGCGCCCTGCAGCGGCACCGGAACGCTGGGACGCAATCCGGAGATTCGTCATCGGCTGCGTCTGGAGGATCTGCCGCGCCAGGTGGAACGGCAGCGCGCGATTTTAAGTGCCTCGCTCAGTGCGGTGCGCAAGGGTGGGCGGGTGATGTACTCCACCTGCTCGCTGGAGCGCGAAGAGAACGACGATGTGCTGGCGGCGGTGCTGGCGGCGCATCCCACGGCGCGACAGATTCCCTTGAGCGCGGCGATTGATGCGCTGGAAGCGGGCGGCCTGCTGGCTCCGGGAGCTGCCGAGCGGCTGACCGGTTCGCTCACGCCGGAGGGCGCGCTGCGGCTGATGCCGGGTGCCTCGCCCACGGATGGATTCTTTGTGGCGCTGCTGGAACGGGTTGACTGAGGCGGAGGAGTCTTTGCTGATGGAACCGTGAACGAGCCGGATCGGTTTCCCAGGTCTCAAAAACGAGACCTGGGAAACCCAACATTCTTCTTCCCAACCAGAGTTAATTTCTTCCGCATAGTAGAACTGCGCTATAACTCTCTGCCGCCGGCTGCAACACGTGTGATGGCGATCTTGCCACCATTCTCCAAAGTGAAATAGACATCGAGCTTCGAGCCCGGGGTGAGCGCTGCTACGGCAGGATTGTGGGTGGCGACGCAGCGTGGGCCGTGGCCTGCAGTGCGCGCGGCCTCGGTGGTTTCGTAAAAGCTTCGATCCGCCGCAGGTAACTCGTTGAACGAAGCAATGCTGTAGCAGACCGTGGTTGTGCTCGCGCCGCGCTCCACCCTGTCGACTGTAGCCACCGCGTGTTGCATGGCCTTTGCCTGCTCGGTGCCCTGGCCAGAAAAAATGCGCGGCTTGAGCCAGTGGTTAGCGAGCATGCAGAGGCAGACCGCAACGGCAATACCCCCGACTGCAATCGAGACCCTCTGAAAAGTGGTCATCGGCTAACTCTCCAACCCGAGTTTGAGCGCGGCGTAATCCTTGCCGAGCAAGCTGCAAAGGACTTCGATCACAAGCTCGTGATCCTGGCGCTGGGGCAGTCCAGAGATCGTTACTGAGCCCACAATCCCCGCGCCCACGACAGTAATGGGAAACGCGCCACCATGCGCGGCAAAGTCGGCAAGGGCGTGGCCGCGCGACTCCAGCGTTTCGCCCTTCAGCTTCATCTGCAAGCCCATGCCGTAGGAGCTGCGATGGTAGCGCGCGAGGAGGTTGTTCTTGCGCCGCACCCACTCCACATTGTCGGGCGTGGTGCCCTCCAGAGCCGCATAAAACAAGGGCTGGCCGAAGCGGCGGACATCGATGACCACGGCCTGCTCGCGCTCGACGGCGGCGGCGCGCAGCCGGGTTCCCAGCTCCCATGCCACCTGCGCATCAAAGTGTTGGAAGCGCAGCTCGCGCTCCTGCAGAGTTACCTGTTCCAGATCTTCCTTCACGCCCATGGTTTCTCCTCTTTACGGTTCTTGCGTAACCTCAGGGGCTGAATGCACCTGCGATGCGCCAGCCCGCTTCGGCACCTGCGGTGCGGCAGCCCGCTTCGCGATGCTCACCACACCTTTGTACGGAGGTTCGCACCGTCCCTTGTATGTTTCGTTCAGAGGCGTGAGGATGGATTCACGTTTC